>CAYJIM010000006.1:71910-77491 GCA_964370215.1 uncultured Oscillospiraceae bacterium | reverse complement strand
CAAGCAAGCAAGCAAGCAAGCAAGCAAGCAAGCAAGCAAGCAAGCAAGCAAGCAATTGTCCTGTCAATCTTTAGTTAGAAAACAGTTACATATCAAAGGCTATCGTTATACCCTTACGGGGTTTAGCGATAGTCTTTTTTTGCGTTTTTTACTTTTGACGGATCAACCGTCTTGATATAGAAAATAAAAAATTAGGAGGACTTATGAAAAAGATGAAACTGAAAAGTAAAATTCTATCAGGATTACTTGCTCTTATGATGATGGTGGGGATACTGCCGATGAGCGGTGTCACAACCTATGCGGCAGAGCTACCTACATTTAGTGGAGGAAGTGGAACACAAACAGATCCTTATTTCATCTCGACAGCAGAAGACTTGAAAGTACTTGCCGACACAGTCAACAGCGGGACTGCGAATTATCAAGATCATTACTTTAAACAAACCGCCGATCTCGATCTTTCGGCTTTTTCTTCGTGGGATCCGATTGGCTATTCGGGGTCGTTTTACTTCGCCGGCCATTATGATGGAGACAACTTTGCTATAAAAAATATCACGTCCACCGGTAAAATAGACGCCGATGGCTATGCAACGGCCGGCATATTTGGTTGGTCGGCGTTTGGATCTATTCGCAACCTACAAGTTGTGAATGCGAATGTTGTCGCAACCGGTCAAAAAAATTATGCGTATGCCGGTGGATTGGCGGCAGTTACTTACGGAAGTACCATTGACAATTGTTTTGTGGGGGATTCCGTGGTGGAAAGTCGTCGTGAATCAAACAACAATAGTGCCGGTGGTTTGATCGGCTATGGCACGGGCACAACAGTGACCAATTGCGGTGTGGTCAACACCCGCGTTACATCGCAAGCCTATGCCGGTGGATTTGTGGGAGAATTAGATGCAGATTATGCAGGTCCATCTACCTTTACGAACTGCTATGTGGCAGAATCAACGGTAACAGCATCGACACTCAAGGTCAACGGTAGTGCCGTTTCCGGTGGCTTTTGTGGTGCTACGACCGTTGGTGTGTTGGACGTCACAAACAGTTATCTTTATCATACTGCTGTTGTCATTGGTGCAGATAATTTAGCGGCTTTTGAAAGAACAGGTGGATTTTCCGGCTACCTTCACGGGAAGAGTACAATAAAAACAACCAACTGCTATTATGGCGGGTTGTCAGTGACTGAAGAGATGGGAACAGCAGAAGAGAAAACAGAAACTGAATTTCAAGATGGCACGGTCAATGGTTTATTGGGAGAAGCATTTGCACAAGGAACTGCTTTCCCGCTGTTAAAAACTGCGCCGGCAGACTACACGGCGGTCAATCAAGCAGTTGCTAAGGCACAGGCATTGCATACGGCATATTATGTTAGCGTCGAAGCGGTGACGAATGCTGTAGATGCAGTAGTGTATAGGAAAACTGTTGCGGAGCAAGCGGAGGTGAATGGTTACGCCAAGGCGATCAACGATGCGATTGCGGCACTTCAATATAAACCGGCGGATTATACAGAAGTAGACAATGCGATTGCGACTGCAAATACACTAAATCCATCTGATTATACGAATTTCACAGAAGTAACTACCGCAATTCAAGCAGTAGTTCGCGATAAAAACATCACCGAACAGGCGATTGTAGATGGATATGCCAAAGCTATTAAAGATGCGATTGCGGCTTTGCAACACATTCCAATTCCGGCACCGATAATCATTGAGGGGATGAATCAGAAAATCCAAATGGGACAATCGGCAACTTTTAAATCAACAGCACCTTTTGTAGAATTTGTAACCTTGTTGGTAGATGGCAAGGAAGTGGCAAAAAGCCACTATGGCGTTGGAGAGGGGAGCACGGTTGTGACCTTGTCAGCGACATATTTACAGACACTTCAAACGGGACAACATAGCCTTGATATTGTATCGGAAAATGGTACGGCAAGTACGACCTTTACAATAGTGGCAACCACATCCACCCCATCGGGCACCGTTTCGGGCAGTACCTCCTCCACCCCGTTGGTAGGCCCCGATACCGGCGACAGTGGCATGACAGGAATGTTGGTATTAGTCTCCACCCTAGCCCTTGCCGGCATCCTCCTCACCATCCGTGTGAGAAGGACGAAATAGCAACCACAAAAAGAATCTGCCGATGAGGGCAGATTCTTTTTGTGCGGGTAAAACCCGCTGTTGTTGCCGACCGAGCACCCATCGCACGAAAACCCGTCCACGAGCCGGTAGCACCGGCGGGCAGTGGGAATCTGTAGGGACATGGCAAGACACGTCCGCTATCCATCGAACCAAATCCCTTGAACGCTGACGCTTGGACGTTGCCTTCGGCAATCAAGACCGTGGGACACTGTCCCACCCCCCTGTCACTTTTGAAAAAGTGAACCAAACTTTTGTTGCAGACGACCAACGGTCGCCCTACCGTACAATTGAATGATCCATCTGTAGGGACATGGCAAGACACGTTCGTGAAAATCAATCGATCAAAGAAAAACTGGGGGAGCCATGTTGCTCCCCCAGTTTTTCTTTTTGTCACTTGTAGGTGGTTACGCTTATTGATGCACCCAAACAAGCATTTCACCGGCACCACGATTGGCCCACGCATAATAAGGAATCCATTTTAAAGGCTTTTCGGCGTAGGTAGCGGTGGAAACTTGTGTGTACAACAAGTGCTCCTCCCCTTGATTTTCGCAGAGGAATTTACCGTCAGACGAAAGGGTCACCACACCACCCAATAAGTCTTTTTCAAACTGCACCTTGAAATTGGGGCAGTCGCCGACCGACACACGGTGCAACTGATTGCCGTTGTCAGCCTCCTCTAAACAATACACCAAAGGGCCTCGCATAACGGCAACCTTTCCGATGTTTTCACGTACTTTGGGATTGGATTTCATCATGACCACCGGCATGGAAAGTGTGAGGGTCAACCTGTCGCCTGACTGCCACATGCGTGAAATGACAGCGTATCCATCAACGATGTTGTAGGAAACGGCGTTGCCGTTTAACAACAACTCGTGTTTTGTGCACCAACTTGGCAGGCGAATGGCATAATCAAAGCAAACACTCTGCTCCATCGTAAAGCACATTTCGACGGTTTCTTCCCATGGGTAGCGGGTAGTCAAAGCCAACGAGATAGGCGTGTCATTCATTTGAAAGGTTGTTTGCGAGCCGATGAACAGGTGGGTGTACAACCTATGCTCATTGACAGTATGAGCGTAGGTGCCGATGGAAGAAAGCAGTCTTGCAATGTTCGGTGGACAGCAAGCACAACCAAACCATTTTTGACGCTCGACCTTCACATGTTTTCGTAAGTGATCCTTTTCCGAGGCTTCAGGAACGACTTCAAGTGGGTTGACGTAAAAGAAACTTTGTCCGTCTAAGGACATGCCACTGATGACGCCGTTGAACAGTGCGCGTTCCATCAAGTCGGCATAGATGCGTTTTGGTGCAAGTTCGAGCATACGCATGGCAAAAAACATCAAGCCGATTTGCGCACAACTTTCAGCATAAACCGTGTCATTTGGCAAGTCGTAGTCATAGGTGAAGGCTTCTCCGTAACTCGATTGTCCGATGGCACCGGTAATATAGCTTTGCTTGGTGGCGATGTTGTCAAAAAGATCACAACAAACTTGATAGAGTTCATCGTCACCCGTTTCCTTTGCAACCGCCGCCATACCTGCATAAAGATATACCGCACGCACTGCATGACCTTCGGCAACATGTTGTTGGCGCACCGGCTTCCCTGCTTGGTAATACTGGTAACGAAAATAACTGTCTTCCCAGTGTGCGGTATGGTATTTATCCGCCTCGGATTGGAAGTACAGAGGGGATTGACCTCTTTGGTCAATAAAATATTTTGCCAACTGTAGATGACGGGCATCTTTTGTCACTTCATACAGGCGCATCAACGCCATTTCAAGCACTTCATGACCGGGATACCCCTGCATTTTACCCTCTTCTTTGCCGATGTGTTGATCGACACACTCAATGAAACGAAGCATCGCTTTCAGAAGTTTGTCTTTGCCGGTTGCATCGAAGTAAGCAAGTGCAGCCTCCAACATATGCCCCAAACAATATAACTCATGGTTGTCAGTTAGGTTTGTAAACCGCTGCTCCAAACCGTTGATGATGTAATAGGTATTTAAGTAGCCGTCTTCTTGTTGTGCCGAACAGATTAAGTCTATCAAGGAATCTGCAATTTTTTCAAGTTCGTCATCGGGATGCCACGCCAAGGAGTACCCGACCGACTCCAACCATTTTGCAAGGTCACTATCTTGAAATACAAACCCTTGAAAGGTGGCATTTTCAGGCAATGCCACCTGTGTGGGGTTTTTTCTATGTGCGGTCAATTGGGCAGCGATCTTAAAGTTTGCAATGCAGTGACTGGGTTCTGCACCTAAAATGCGGTCGTTTAAGGCTTCCCATTGATAAGGGATGACATGGGTACGTGTTTTCTCCATTAAGGTGTGCCAAAAAGGGTCATTTACCAGAACGTTGCGGATGGATAACTTGTTTGTAAACAGTTCTTGATACATCGTCATACTCCATTCTGCCGTTTCATCTCGGTCGTTGTGAATAGGAAAGTCACTTTTGTTTGGCAACAGAGGACATTTTATTCAAATAACACCCCCTGTTGGTTGGGGATTTCTTCAAAGAACATCTTTGTCAAAATACCGTTTGCATGGTCGCCGAACTCTTTGCCGAAAAGATTGAATCCACCGACATGATAGGCGTTTTCGTGTACACCCATGCGAAACTTGATTTTAGATTCACTGGTAATATTCAGATCCTGCACCGTTGTAGCAGAGATTTTAAGGCCGTCTACAAAGGTTCCTTTTTCATTGACGGTGATCATTTTGAGCCTGCCGTACTGCCCCAAATAACTGTACCACCAATCGGGATTCAACATGCCTTTGCGGTCGTTGTACTCCCCCGGTGTGGTGATGATCCCAAGGCTACAGTTGTTGACTTCAAAATAAATATCCGAAGGGTAGTGCTCGGAAAACCCCGGTGCTTCGGAGGAAATTTCCACAGAAATTTGAAGTTCACTCATCCGTTGGGAGAGTTTTAAGTTGTTGGGGATGACATATTCCAAATATCCGGAACCCATCCAAAGAAGGCCAGCTTGAAAGCGTTCGGGGAAAGCAAAATAACGGGGATCATCAAATTCGCCCAAAATACCGCTGGGCGTCACGATGCCACAGGTGGGACGTGCCTTGTAGTCGGTGTAATGGCCAATGTCAATATCGTAGGTGTAGACTTGGTCACTGGTATCTCGCTCCTCGAAAAAGTCGATCAACACCTTGTGATACTTTAAGGTGCAAACCTTTTGCGATCCACGACTTGCCGCAGCCGCACGTACGTCAATCAAATCAGCAAGTTCCAATTTTCGGATATGTGTGGTGATGGCGCCGTTGGTCAACCCCAACTCTTTGGCAAGGCTGTTGAAATTGGCCTCCCCCTTTTCGGTGAGGATCTCCAGTATATTGATGCGTACATCGGAGTTTAAAGCGTCAAAGAGAGCCTTACTCTTTTGTAATGATTTTATATGCAGCATATCGTTACACGTCCTGTTCTAAAATAGTTTA
>CAYJIM010000006.1:52790-71810 GCA_964370215.1 uncultured Oscillospiraceae bacterium | reverse complement strand
TTGTAATGATTTTATATGCAGCATATCGTTACACGTCCTGTTCTAAAATAGTTTAATGTCGTTTTTAATATTATAACAATATTTTATTTTAAAAGCAACACATAAATTTTAAATTAAAAAATAGACAAAAAAGTATTGACAATATATTAAATTAGTGATAATATAACGATATAGTTTAGATACAAAAGCATTAGTATACATTTATCTAAAATAAAAAAGAACGCTCGAGGTAAATGTAAAACCAAATTGAAAAGGGAGTGAAATTTTGAAAAAAGCGAAAGTTTTGTTGGAAAAGGAAATTCAAGTAGGGAAAATTGACAAACGACTTTACGGTTCTTTTGTGGAACATTTGGGGCGTTGTGTGTACGAGGGCATTTATGAGCCGGATCATCCGTGTGCTGACAAAGATGGATTTCGTACCGATGTGCTGGAGCTTGTAAAAGAACTCAACATCCCCATTGTGCGTTACCCCGGTGGGAATTTTGTCTCGGGATACAAGTGGGAAGATGGCGTCGGGCCAAAAGAAAATCGTCCGCAACGATTGGACTTGGCATGGCGCACGACCGAACCCAATCAAATCGGAACCAATGAATTTTGCACATGGGCAAAAAAAGCCAACACCGATGTGATGATGGCGGTCAATCTGGGTACACGAGGTGTGGAAGATGCCCTCAATTTGCTGGAATACTGCAATCACACCAAAGGGTCTTATTGGAGTGACTTGAGAATTGCACACGGATATACCGACCCACATGACATCAAAGTGTGGTGCCTTGGCAATGAAATGGACGGACCTTGGCAAACAGGACACAAAACACCGGAAGAATACGGTCGACTTGCAGTGGAAACTGCCAGAGCCATGAAGGTGTTTGATCCGACTTTGGAATTGGTATCCTGTGGCAGCTCCAACACCAACATGCCAACCTTCCCAACTTGGGAGGCTGAAACCCTCACCCATACTTATGATGCAGTCGACTATGTTTCGCTCCATCAATACTACAGCAACAAAGCCAACGATACCGCTGATTACCTTGCGTTTTCCTTGGAAATCGACCGCTTCATCAAAACCGTGATCGCTTCCTGTGACTATGTCAAAGCGGTCAAACGTGGCAAAAAAGACATCATGCTCAGTTTTGATGAATGGAATGTTTGGTATCACTCCAACGATAGTGACAACGACGAGATGGCACAAAGACCATGGCAGGTAGCACCGGCACTGTTGGAAGATATTTATACCTTTGAAGATGCTTTGATGGTGGGATGTAGCTTAATCACCTTCTTAAAACATGCCGACAGACTCAAAATGGCGTGTATTGCACAGCTTGTGAATGTCATTGCACCGATCTTCACCGCAAAGGGTGGCGGAATTTGTAGACAGACCATCTACTATCCACTGCTACATGCGTCGACATACGGCAGAGGGACGGCAATCATGCCGGTGATCAACTCGCCAAAATACGATTCCAAAAACTTTACCGATGTCCCTTATCTGGATGCGGTTGCAGTACTCAGTGATGATGAAAGTGAACTCACCGTATTTGCAGTCAATCGAGACCTAGAAGAAGACCTTGTGATGGATTGTAACTTGCGTGCGTTTGAAGGGTACCAAATGGTCGAACACATCACCATGACTTGCGATGACCTGAAAGCGGTCAATACAGTACAACATCCGGATCGTGTGAAACCAACCACCAAAGCAGTAGCGACAGTGGACGGTGGTGTGGCACAACTACTACTTCAAAAAGCATCTTGGAATGTCATCAGACTCAAAAAACAATCGTCGTAAATCAATGATTATGAGGAGGGCATGAAAATGAAAGGTTCTATGAAAAAAGCGTTGACACTGCTATTGACACTCGCACTTGCAACAGGGACAATGGGTGGTTTGACCGCATGTGGTACAGCACCGGTTGAAGATACCAATACCGCATTGGACGAAACGGTAGATGAAACTGCGACAGCCATGGAAATGTGGGTGTTTGTCGAACTACACGGTCAGTTTTACAGCGATATGCTGACTCGTTGGAATGAAGACAATCCGGACAAACAAATCGGCATCAACATGACAACCTATCCTTATAATGATATGCACGATAAATTGACCATTGCAGTACAGTCTGGGACAGGTGCTCCCGATATGGTCGATGTGGAAATCGGCAGATTCCCAAACTATTTGCAAGGGGAAGTACCATTCTTTGATATGACTTCTTATGTGGATCCTTATCGTGAGGACATTGTCGCCTCTCGTTTATCCATTTACGGACAGGATGGCAAAGATTACGGTATCCCGACCCACGTTGGTGCAGCGGTGATTTTCTACAACACTGAAATTTTAGAGGCAGCTGGAGTGGACTACACCCAAATCGTCACTTGGGACGATTATATGGAAGCGGGCTTGAAAGTGGCGGAAGCAGGGTACATCATGGGTGCTGCTGAAACCACAAACGCATGGGCGTTGACCGGCATGTTGACACAACAGGGCACTGATTTTGTTGATGATGAGGGGAACCCACAAGTCAACACCCCTGAAATGGTCAAGGCAATGACCATGATTCAAGATCTTTATAACGCAGGTGTGGATCAAACCATTCCGGGCGGACATGCGGATGTAGAAGAAGCATATGGGGTCATCAATGATGGGCAATATGCCTCCGTCATCAGACCGTTGTGGTACATGTCCAGATACACAAACTACATGGAAGATTTGAAAGGCAAAATTGCAATTGCACCAATCCCTGTATTTGAAGAAGGGCAACCACGCTCGTACGGCGGTGGTGGTACCGGTACCGTGGTCATGAACAGCAGTGAAAATGCAGAACTCGCCGCAGAATGGTTGGCATGGGCAAAACTGTCTGAACTGGGCAATGAGCAAATCTGGAATGTACTTGGGTTCGATCCTTGCAACACTTCTTTGTGGACAGATGAAGCGTTGACCCATAACCCTGAAAATATGTTTGTAGAGTACTTCTTAACCAATCCATTTGACACCTTGCTTGAAGTGCAGGATGAAATTGAAGCGGTAAGATCTGTGACAGCAAGCCCTGTCATCAGCAATGTGTTGACCACCACCACATTGGTGGACGTCATTGAAAACGGTGTCGATCCAACCGAAGCGTTGAATGCAGCACAAGAACAGATTGAAAATGAATTAAGCTAAGGGGTGACAACAACTCTCTATCGTATTTGGGTGGAGAGTTGTCATTCTTCATGGAGGAATCGTTATGATAAAAAAATTTTTATACAGTCAAAAGATCGCTCCGTATCTATTCATTTTACCGTTTCTGTTGGTGTTTTGTGGGTTCTTTATCTATCCGATGATCACCACCGTGCAGATGAGTTTTCAAGAAATATTGCCAGGACAAGCGACATTTATTGGATTGGACAACTATGAAAAGCTACTGGGGGATAGTGTGTTTTTTACCGCAGTAAAAAACAGTTTTGTTTACATGATCGGATCGTTGCTGCTGCTCATTCCATTCCCAATGCTCTATGCCTGTATCATCAACAGCAAAGTGGTGCGGTTTGGTGGCGTCTATAAAGCGCTGATGTACTTACCGGCGCTGACCTCGGTGGTGGTTGCAGGGACGCTGTTCAGCCTAGCGTTTAGTGACAGTCCCGATGCGCTGATGAATCAAATTGTACAATTTTTTGGCGGTGAGGCGATCAGTTGGAAAAGACAGCAGGAATGGGCAATGCCGATATTGTTGCTGCTGTGTTGTTGGCGCTGGACCGGTGTGAACATGATGTATTATCTCTCTGGATTAAAAGGCATTCCCGAAGAATTGTATGAGTCGGCAGACATTGACGGCGCTACAGTATGGCAAAAATTCATCAGAATCACCATGCCGATGTTGAAGCCCACTTCGATTTATGTGCTGACCATTTCGGTTTATGCAGGCCTTGCGATGTTTACCGAAAGTTACATGATCTGGGGATCAAGCTCTCCGAAAAATATGAGTTTGACCATCGTTGGATACCTGTATAAGCAGGGGATTGAACGCAATGACTTAGGCTATGCTTCGACGGTTGGTATTATCCTGTTGATTTTAGCGATGACCATCAATTTAATTCAGCTTCGTTGGAACGGCGTGCTGAAGAAGGAGGACTAGTATGGCAAAAACAATAAAGCGACAAAAGATTTCTTTTGCAATGATTTGTTCCACTTTGTATTTTACCATACTCGGCATTCTGGTCGTCATTCCTCTTTATGCAAATTTTATTGCCAGTTTCAAACCGGGCGTGGAGATCATCCACAGCGGATTGAATTTGATGATTCAACCCGATATTATGTCCCTCAACGGCTATCTCTATCTGTTTACCGGTAGTCACTCCTACTTCACTTGGTTTTGGAATAGTTTTGGTTTGACGATTGTACAGGTCGTTTTGGTGTTAATGGTGAGCGCCTTTGTCGCCTATGGCTTCGGTTGCTACTCCTTTAAAGGGAAAAACGCCCTATTCCTCTGTGTATTGTTGACGATGATGGTACCGTTTGAAATTTTGATGTTGCCCCTTTATCAGGAGATTATCGCCTTGCGCTTGATCGATTCATGGGGTGGGATTATCCTGCCGGGCATCGCACATGCCTCGACCATCTTCTTTTTCAGACAATACCTCACGTCGGTGCCATTGGAAATCATCGACGCAGGACGGGTGGACGGTGCGACAGAATACGGCATTTTCTTTCGATTGATTCTACCAATCATGAAGCCTGCCTTTGCAGCGATGGCCATTTTGAATGGGATGGGCAGTTGGAACAACTTTTTGTGGCCGATGCTCGTGCTGCGCTCTGCCAATAAATTCACCCTACCCATCGGTCTGGGCACCCTGATGACCCCTTATGGCAACAACTACGATCTACTCATTGTCGGTGCATTTTTCTCGGTCATCCCTGTGTTTATTCTGTTCTTGGCCTTCCAACGATACTTTTTGGACGGCTTGACCGCCGGTGCAGTAAAAGGATGATTCATGATGCTGGACATTAAAACAAAACCACCTTACCGAGATACTGAATCGGTAAGGTGATTTTTCTACGGGCAATTGATAAGCGATGTTTGTTAAAACTCCAAAAAGTAACAAAGAAATCATCATAATAATAGCCATTGCTGTAAAAATCTTTATAATAAGAGGTGAAAGAAAAAACTGTGACAGCGATGAACGATTGGGAACATCGATGAACACAACAAAGGAGCGGTTATGAAACAAAAAGGAATTATTTTTGATCTGGATGGCGTGATTTTGTCCACCGATACCTTTCATTATCAAGCGTGGAAAAGGGTTGCCGATCAATACGGTGTCTATTTTGATGAAAAAATCAACCACAGACTTCGTGGCGTCAGTCGGATGGAAAGTCTGGAAATCATCTTAGAATCCCATCAAGGCACCCCTTTTTCGACAGCAGAAAAGGAAACCATCGCCGAAGAGAAAAACACCATCTACAAAGAATTGTTGAAAACCTTAACCCCCGAGGATGTGTCTGACGAGGTGATCGACACCCTAAAACAGCTCAAAACGAGAGGATTTCAACTTGCCATCGGGTCTTCCAGCAAAAATGCAAAGTACATTTTATCGTTGACGAATACCGCCACATTGTTTGATGCAGTATCCGACGGCACCAACATCACACATTCCAAACCCCATCCGGAAGTGTTCGATAAAGCGGCACAATTTTTAGGATGTAGCAATGACGAGTGTGTCGTGATCGAAGATGCAGTTGCCGGTATTGAAGCGGCAGTGGCAGCCAATATGGTTGCAATTGGTATAGGGGATGCTGCGGGTTATTCTAAAAATGACTACAGCATTCATCGTTTTGCAGAGTTACTAAAGATTCTACCGCATAGGGTGTCGTGACGATCCTTTGACACTAATGTTGATCTAAGGATTTTCGATATTCATGAGGTGTCGTGTGCCAATAAGATTTGTAAATTTTTCCAAAATGACTCTGGTTAGAAAAGCAGAGCATTTCGCTGATTTCAACAAGGGACAATGTGGTATTGGCGAGCAGAACCCTTGCTTCTTCCATACGCATGGCAGTGATGTAGGCTGGAATACCACACCCCATATCCTGCTTAAAGTAGATGGATAAGCTACGTTTGTTGAGGCTTGCTTCACGCACCAAATCCTCCATCCTGATCGGCTCGCATAGATGTGTGCGGATGTATTCGAGGACAATTTTTGTGTAGGTGGTGTAATTGGTTTGTGCGCGTACTTTTTTTACCCGATCGCAGTAATCACGAACGGCATGATCCAGCAAGCTGTAAATCGACTCGACTGTGGTCAATTTGTCCATCTTTTGGCAATAGGTATCACTGAGCTGGAAGCTCTGTTCTGTAGATACACCGCCCTTGATCGCAGCTCTGCTAATGGTGAAAATGGCACAGACAAAACTATACCGTGCCTGCATGATGGCATTGGTGCTCATCAAGCCGACCGTTCCATTCAAAGATTGTTGCTTGCGTTTTAAAAATTTATCATAATCTCCCTCAGAAATTGCAAGCGACATTTGCTCTTCAAAATGAGCACTGTGGTGAGGGATCCCTTCATGGAAGCGCAGCAATACATTTTTTGAAGCATTGTCAGCCTGTGGTTCTTCTGCGCTATCATACAACTTGCTGTATGATGAACCTGTGTGCGTTTGCATCATTACCCTCCGTGTTCTCATCATTTGTAACAGCAAAACGGCTGTGTTGACAAGACAAAGCGGTGTGCTGTAAACTGTTTGAAATAATAATTCTATCATAGCATGATCGAACGGTGAAGACAACCCCTGTTTTCACCAAAAACAATACAGTTCAATGTCAATCATATCAATGTAAAAAAGAAAGGTAGGAAAAACCAATGATCCAATTAAAACAAAATCCATTTTTTCTGGACGACAAGGCGATCAACTGGGTGGAAACAACCTTGGCAGGCATGAGCCTTGAGGAAAAAGTAGGACAACTATTTTGTCCGATCGGGATGCGTGCAGACGATGCTTATTTGAGCCATCTGATCTGTGATTTGAAAATCGGTGGTATGATGTACCGACCGGGTGGCAAGGACGAAATCAGACAAGTGCATACCCGCATTCAAGAATTGAGCAATACTCCACTGCTGTTAGCGGCAAATTTGGAGTCCGGTGGCAACGGCATCATAAAGGAAGGATCCACTTTTGGCAAACCGATGGCGGTAGCAGCAACCGGCGATGTTGAAAATGCCTACCACATGGCAAAAGCTGCCTGTCAAGAAGGTGCTGCGGTAGGGCTCAACTGGGCGTTTGCGCCCATTGTCGATATAGATTATGAATACAAAAGTCCCATTACCAATGTGCGTACCTTTGGCAGTGACATGGACACCATCATCAGCTGTGCACAAGCATATTTGCGTGCGGCAGATGAGGAAGATGTTGCTGTTTCCATCAAGCACTTTCCGGGCGATGGCACCGATGAAAGGGATCAACATTTGGTGACCTCCATCAACAGACAATCGGCTGATGAATGGAGAAAAACATTTGGAAAAATTTATCAAACGCTGATCGATCAAGGGGCAAAAACCGTAATGGTGGGACACATTGCACAGCCCAAATTGGTAGAAGAGATTTGCCCCAATGCAACAAGTAAAGAAAAGGTCATGCCTGCAACCCTGTCACCGGCACTGTTAAATAATGTTTTGCGAAAAGAATTGCAATTCAACGGCTTGATTGTGACCGATGCAACACTCATGATTGG
The DNA here is from genome assembly GCA_964370215.1 of uncultured Oscillospiraceae bacterium. GTDB lineage: Bacteria > Bacillota > Clostridia > Oscillospirales > Ruminococcaceae > Massiliimalia. The sequence goes on along the minus strand of CAYJIM010000006.1, from coordinate 64,107 downwards.
CTTTGCAAGCGCCATGCCAAGAAATATTGCGGTACCAACTGCCATTGCAGCAGGTTGCGATATGTTTTTGTTCAACAAAAATCTGGATGAAGATTATCAATTTATGATGCAGGGGATTGCGGATGGGTTATTGACTTTGCAACGTGTGGACGAAGCGGTAACCAGAATTTTGGCGACCAAAGCTTCTTTGAAGTTGCACCTCAAAAAAGAGGCAGGCACCCTTCTTCCTGACAGATCTGCAATGGACTGTATTGGATGCGATGAATTTATCAAATGGCAGGAAAAAAACGCCGATGAGTCTATCACACTCGTGCGAGATACACAGAAATTACTGCCTTTATCGCCAACCAAAACACCAAAAATGTACTTGAATGTAATCCAACACAGCGATGATCCCAATGAACCAAAAGCAGTAGCGATGAAAACACTGTTTGAACAGGAAGGCTTTACAGTCACCATGAGAAATCGCTCTACAAAATTAACACCAAAGGATTTGGGTGAAGGCAACCTGTCGCTTGACCAACAGAAATTCTTACAAGAAATGCAAAGCAATGTAGCGGACTTTAAGGCAAAGTACGATATTTACGTCTATGTTGCAAATGTGGAGACTGCATCGAACAACACCGTCATTCGACTGGATTGGAATGTGCTGTTTGGCAGTGGGGACGATGCGCCGTGGTTCACAGAGGAACTTCCCGTGCTGTTCATCAGTACCCAAAATCCCTATCATCTGTTTGATGCACCGATGATGAAAACTTATATCAACGCTTATGACAACAATGAATTTTCAAGAAAAGCGTTGATGGATAAATTGATGGGCAGAAGTGACTTCAAAGGAATGAGTCCGGTAGACCCTTACTGTGGTGACCCTTATATTGAAATGGCAGGTGCCTGCGAATAACAAAAAAAGAAACTGTCACGAAAGAATTCTTTCGTGACAGTTTCTTTTTACAGGCTTTTTGAGGACCTGAATTATTTGATTTTACCTGCTTTTGCAGCTTCTTCTACCAATACAGCACATGCAACGGTAGCGCCGACCATTGGGTTGTTACCCATACCGATCAGGCCCATCATTTCAACGTGTGCAGGTACCGAAGAGGAACCGGCAAATTGTGCGTCGGAGTGCATACGACCCATGGTGTCGGTCATGCCGTAAGAAGCAGGACCTGCTGCCATGTTGTCCGGATGCAGGGTACGACCGGTACCACCGCCCGAAGCGACAGAGAAGTATTTTTTACCTTGTTCCAAGCACTCTTTTTTGTAGGTACCTGCAACAGGATGTTGGAAACGGGTAGGGTTGGTGGAGTTCCCGGTGATGGAAACGTCAACCAATTCTTTGTGCATGATTGCAACGCCTTCGGTAACATCGTTTGCACCGTAGCAGTTTACTTTTGCACGAAGGCCGGTGGAGTATGCTTTGCGGTATACTTCTTTGACTTGGCCGGTTGCATAGTCCATGTCGGTTTCAACGAAGGTAAAGCCGTTGATTCTCGAGATGATTTGTGCCGCATCTTTACCAAGACCATTCAGGATAACGCGCAAAGGTTTTTGACGTACTTTGTTTGCTTTTTCAGCAATCCCGATTGCACCTTCCGCAGCAGCGAAGGATTCGTGACCTGCCAAGAATGCGAAACACTCGGTTTCTTCTTCCAACAGCATTTTACCAAGATTCCCGTGACCGATCCCAACGTTACGTTGGTCAGCAACAGAACCAGGAATACAGAATGCTTGCAAGCCTTCCCCAATTGCAGCAGCAGCGTCAGCCGCACGGGTAGCACCTTTTTTGATTGCGATTGCGGTACCTACAACGTAAGCCCAGCACGCATTTTCAAAGCAGATCGGTTGGATTGCTTTGACTTGGTCATAAATATTCAGACCGGCATCTTTGGTGATTTTTTCCGCTTCTTCAATAGAAGAGATGCCATAGCTGTTTAAAACAGAATTGATTTTGTCAATTCTTCTTTCGTAAGATTCGAACAAAGCCATATTACACTACCTCCTCTAAATTATTCGTGTCTCGGGTCGATGATTTTAACAGCATCTTCGACACGGCCGTATTGACCTTTGGATTTTTCAAATGCGGTGTTTGCATCGTCGCCCGCTTTGATAAAGTCCATCATTTTGCCAAAGCTTACGAATTGGTAACCGATGATGTGATCTTCATCGTCGATTGCGATACCGGTAACGTAACCTTCTGCCATTTCTAAGTAACGAGGACCTTTTTTGAGGGTACCATACATGGTACCAACTTGCGAACGCAAGCCTTTACCCAAATCTTCCAAACCGGCGCCGATTGGCAAACCATCTTCGGAGAATGCGGATTGGGTACGACCGTACACGATTTGCAGGAACAATTCACGCATCGCGGTGTTGATCGCATCACAAACCAAGTCGGTATTGAGTGCTTCCAAAACGGTTCTGCCCGGCAGGATTTCAGTTGCCATTGCAGCGGAGTGTGTCATCCCCGAACAACCAACGGTTTCAACCAAAGCTTCTTGGATGATCCCCTCTTTAACGTTCAAGGTCAGCTTACATGCACCTTGTTGTGGCGCACACCAGCCCACCCCGTGAGTAAGACCGGAAATATCGGTGATTTGAGTGGCTTTCACCCATTTTGCTTCTTCCGGAATCGGCGCAGCACCATGATTGACGCCTTGTGCGATCGGACACATTGTTTCTACTTCATGTGAATAAATCATTTGAAAACTCCTTTCAGTTTTTGATTTACATTGTCTGTATCAGGGAAAAACCTCATATCAGACACCTCTCTTATTATACTGGTTTTAAAACAATTTATCAAGTATTTATTGTGATGAATTTGACGAAAACCAAAAAAATGTGAGAAACTCCGATGAATTTCTCACATTTTTGTCGCCTTTATTGTGTTGTGGTCAAACTTTTCTAGTCGTTTGTCAAAACAGAACGAAAATAATCGGATCGACAGGGCAATTCCAGTTTGGAAAGTACCCATTGCACCAACTTGAAAAGTGCAAAGCAAAGTAGTAGCAGTGCGATGATTTTTAAGGCCAGTTTCATTGTCCGCAACCCCATTCCAAAACCCGCCGATTCAGCGGTTTCATTTTTTTCATTATAACAGAGAACGGGGAAAAAAGCAAGGCAAAAGGGGAAGAGTGAAAAGGTAGGGGCGACCCTGTGTGGTCCCCGAGGTTTGGCACCCTGTTTCCATTGTGCTGTAGGGTCGGGTCTTGACCCGACCGAAACGCCTGCCGGTGTTACGCACAGGGAGATTTTTTATCGTAAAATCTCCCTCTTTTCAAACAATTCACAGGATTGTTTGAAAATTCACCCTCTTAATACTCCCTTGCGGCAGTTAAGACCATGGGACGCTGTCCCACACCCTGCCACTTTTAAAAAAGTGGACAAAATTTTTACGAACCACCCGATTTTCATTGTGCTGTAGGAGCGACCTGTGGTCGTCCGTAATTTTCACCCACCGTGCCACGTCGTGGACGGGGTTTTCGTGCGATGAGTGCTCGGTCGGAAACGCCTGCCGGTGCTACCGGCTGAAATGCAGATTGAAACAGCGGTTTTTGGGGTAGCGTGCATGTGTCGAAAGTTGCCCTTCGATGGCGAGCAGGCGGTTGTATTTTGCCACCCGTTCCCCACGACTGGGGGCACCGGTTTTGATCTGTCCTGTATTGAGTGCCACGGCAAGGTCGGCAATGGTCGTGTCCATCGTTTCCCCCGAACGGTGAGAGATGACCGCTGTGTACCCCGCTTCCTTTGCCATGCGAATGGCGGAAAGGGTTTCGGTCAAACTGCCAATCTGGTTTGGCTTGATCAAAATGGAATTGGCACAGCCGGTTGTGATGCCCTTTTTGAGACGGGTGGTGTTGGTGACAAAAAAATCATCCCCGACAAGTTGTACTCGCCCACCGAGCGTGTCAGTCAAGGTTTTCCACCCCGACCAATCCTCTTCGTCCAAACCATCCTCAATGGAGGCGATCGGATATTGGTCACAGAGTGATTTCCAGTACTCCACCAACTGCGTGGTGCTCATCTGTTGTTGGCGTTTGGGGAGCAGATACCCAGTAGGGCTTTTCCATTCCGATGCGGCGGCATCAATGGCCAGTCTAAAATCCTCATAGGGACGAAAGCCGGCGGTTTCAATGGCGCGCAACAGGTACTGAATGGCGGCCTCGTCGCTCGGTAGATTGGGGGCATATCCGCCCTCATCACCGACAGCGGTGGAAAGCCCATCTTTTTTCAATAGGCCTGCGAGGGTATGGAACACCTCGGTACAGTAGCGCAGTCCTTCTGAAAAGGAGGGGGCACCCACCGGCATGATCATAAATTCCTGAATGTCAATGTTGTTGTCAGCATGGGCACCCCCATTTAAGACATTCATCATCGGCACCGGTAGGGTGTTGGCGGAAATACCACCCAAAAAGCGGTAGAGCGGATCGTTCATTGCTTTGGCAGCAACCTGCGCTGTGGCAAGTGACACCGCCAAAATGGCATTGGCACCGAGGTTGGACTTATCTGCGGTACCATCGAGCTCTAGCATCTTTTTGTCAATGGCATAGAGATCTGACGCATCCATCCCAACAAGACCCTTGCGTAGCGTTGTTTTGATGTGGTTGGTGGCGGTAAGCACCCCTTTGCCCCCATAGCGCTTGGGGTCGTTGTCGCGCAGTTCCAACGCCTCAAATTGGCCGGTGGAAGCGCCACTCGGCACAGCGGCAGAGGCGAAATTGCCGTCCTCCAACAGCACCGTCGCTTGAATGGTGGGATTGCCCCGAGAATCAATGATTTCTCGGGCATCTACAGTTGCAATTTTTAAATTCATGACAGTCACACTCCTTCAAGTGCTAGTATGAATCAAAATGCCTGCGGTTATACCGTCGGATCGTCAAGACGAAGCAGCGCTGTCAATCGGTCATGCAGGGTGGTCAGATGTCCGTATCCCGAAAAGGCTTCCGCCCCGACCCCGACTGCGAAGAGTGGTACCGGTGCGGCGGTGTGCACGTTGGAAGAAAATGCAACACCCACCTGTTGATCAGAAAGGGCAAACAGTAGGTCGGCAAACGCCGTGGCAGAGACCACATCGCCCGATGAGAGAAAGGCTTTGTAAGAGGCTTCCAATGCGGTCAGTTCTTCCTCGGTCAGCAGGGAAGTGCCGGTTGTCGGTGAGGACAGCCCGGTCATGAAAAGTAGGCTGTCTGCCACTTCGAGAAAGGTGCGTCCCTCCTGTTGGTAGGTCGGCAGGATCTGTTCGATCAGGGTGGTTTTGGTAACGGTGCGCGCAAGCAACGGATCAAAGTTGATGCTATGCACTGTTGTCGTCTGCCCCATGCTCAATCCTCCGGTTTCATGGTCGGCGGTCACCAAAATTAAGGTATCATCGGGATGTTTTTCATAAAAGTCGTAGGCGACAGCCACCGCTTCGTCCAGTGCAATGGTGTCGGTGGCGATGGCGGCAGCATCATTAGCGTGTCCTGCCTTGTCAATTTTTCCCCCTTCGACCAGTATAAAAAATGGACTGTCGGTGCCCAAATGGTCGATGCCATCTGCCACCAATGTCGCAAGGGAAGGGGTGTCAGTAGGACGCTCCATGGCATAGGTCATCGAGCCGTCAGCGGTGTCAGCCGGTACGGTCACCAAGGCCATCTGTCCTTGCGGTAGCGCCAACCGTTCCTCTTCGGTGGCGGCGATAGCAATCCCTGCTTGAGTGGCAAGGGTGTATAAATCAGGGAAGGTGCCGTCCGCACCGGTAGGGTGGAGGAGTGCTCCGCCTGCAACATAATCAAAGCCGGTGTCGATCAAAGCAAGACCGATGTCGTAGTATTGTTCACGACTGGGCACATGGGCATAAAAGGCGGCAGGGGTGGCGTGATTTACATTCATGGTACTGACCACGCCGATGTCGTAACCGATTTCCTTCAATTCCTCTGCAATGGTGGGCAGTGGGGTGACACCGTCTGCGGCGATGCCGATGACATCGGTATAGGTGCGCTCTCCTGTGGCAATGGCAGTACCCGCTGAAGCGGAATCGGGGATGGCGGCAGTCAAATCGGCGGTGGTGAGCAGTCCTGTCGTTGGAAAGGTCGTCATGGTGAGCGTAGTACCATCCAATGCCTGCTGATACTGGTCTGCAAGATTTACCTGTGTGGTGCCCATGCCGTCGCCAATGAACAAAAAGACGTAGGCGGGCGGATCGATCTTGTCGGTTGTCGGTCGCTGAAACAAAAAGGACACGCCGAGGAGCAGGGCGAGCAACAGCACAAAAAAGAGTAGGGGGAGACGTTTTTGTAGTTGTGTTTTTGTAGGCTTCATAGTGCAATCCTTTCGATCAGAAAAGGGAGATCTTTGAAAGATCTCCCTTTTTGTTTTTTGTGTAGCATGGGTGCAATCAGTCCCAACAGGAGAGCGACTAATGTGCGAAAATTTTCTTATGCAGGTCACCGCGGTTGAGGGCGAGCATGAGCGGAACGCCAAGGCCGTAGCAGACCACCAATTGTCCAACACCTACGCTGATGACAAATGGCCAAAATGCGGTGAAAAATGCTTGATCGGCGGCAAACAAAAAGGTCAGTTCCGCACCGACAATAAAGGCGTTAAAAACCACGGGGAAGAGTGGGACGAGGAGCAATTTGACCCAGAGTTTCTTTGTGTATTTGGACACCCCATAAGAGCAAGCCGCCGCCATCAAGGAGGCGAGACTGCCGACCACGGCATCGATATAGCCGGTCGGATTGAGCCCCAAAAGAGCACCCAAGAGATTGGCAAGGGCACAGCCGAGGGTCAACCCCGGAATGGCAATCGGGGTAAATGCCGGCAATACCGTCATCATTTCGCTGACACGGAACTGTACCGAGCCATAAGAAATGGGAGCAATGACCAAGGTGAGTACGGTGTAGATCGCCGCGATCATGGCGATCGTCACAAGGGTGCGTGTGTTTTTGAATGGATGTGTTTGTTTCATGGTAATATTCCTCTTTCTTGTTTTGATTAAGGTCAGGTGATTGCGACTGACCATGCCATTTTGGCATCGCTTCATTATAGCACCTCCCTTTGAAAATGTCCAGTCAAATTCCCCTCAAATGCAAACGTTTTGTAAAAACTATAGGAATATTGGTCAACAACATGATAAAACTCTTGAAACTGACCACAACATGTACTATACTAGATAGAGTATAAATAAAATTCGTAACAGCAAATGTGAAAATACAGAAAGAGAGGTAGTTCCTATCCAATTGGACGGGGACGAAACTACATGGGATTATTTGAAAAAATTTTTGGTACTTACTCCGAACGAGAACTCAAACGCATCTATCCGTTGGCGGATAGCGTCTTGGCGTTGGAAGAAAAATACAGCAGGATGTCGGATGAAAAATTGAGAAACCAAACAGCCATTTTGAGAAAGCGTTTGCAAAATGCAGAAACGGTGGATGACATTCTACCCGATGCATTTGCCGTTTGCCGTGAAGCGGCTTGGCGTGTACTGGGGCTCAAACATTTTCGGGTACAAATCATCGGGGGGATTGTCCTGCACCAAGGGCGCATTGCAGAGATGCGTACAGGGGAAGGGAAAACCTTGATGGCAACCCTTGCCGCTTACCTCAATGCACTGCCTGAAAAAGGGGTGCATGTGGTCACCGTCAATGATTATCTTGCCAAACGTGACTCGGAGTGGATGGGGAAAGTGTACCGTTTCTTAGGGCTGTCGGTTGGTCTTGTCGTGCACGGCATGAACAACGCACAAAAACAAGCGGCGTACCAAGCGGACATCACTTACGGCACCAACAATGAGTACGGCTTTGACTATTTGAGAGACAACATGGTCATTTACAGCCACCAAAAGGTACAGCGCCCCTTCCATTTTGCCATTGTCGATGAGGTCGACTCCATTCTGGTCGATGAAGCGAGAACACCGCTCATCATTTCCGGCCAAGGGGACAAATCGACCGAGCTTTACAGCGTGGTCGATCGTTTTGCTCGTTACCTGCGCCCTTATAAAGTGGTCGAAGTGGACACCAAAGAGGAGCAAGATGACATCGATGCCGATTACATTGTTGATGAAAAAGGCAAAACTGCGACCTTGACACCGCAAGGGGTCAAACGCGCTGAAGAGTTTTTCAAAATTCAAAACTTGATGAGTGCGGAAAACATGACGGTACTGCACCATGTCAACCAAGCCATCAAGGCACATGGGATCATGCACCGCGATGTCGACTATGTCGTCAAAGATGGGGAAGTGCTCATCGTAGACGAATTCACCGGGCGTTTGATGTTTGGTCGTCGTTACAATGAGGGGTTGCATCAAGCCATTGAAGCAAAAGAGGGCGTCACCGTTGCCAGAGAGTCCAAAACATTGGCGACCATCACCTTCCAAAACTACTTTAGACTGTATCAAAAGCTGTCGGGTATGACAGGGACAGCGCTCACCGAAGAAAGTGAGTTCCGTGAAATTTACAACCTCGATGTCATTGAAATTCCCACCAACAAGCCGGTCAAACGTGCCGACCTTGACGACTCCATCTACAAAACCGAAAACGGTAAATACCGTGCGGTCATCGAACAGATTGTCGAGTGCCATGAAAAAGGGCAACCGGTACTGGTCGGTACCATCACCATTGACAAATCAGAAGTGTTGAGCTCCATGCTCAAACGTCGTGGGGTCAAGCACAACGTCTTGAATGCAAAATTCCATGACAAAGAAGCACATATCGTTGCCCAAGCAGGGAAATACGGTGCGGTTACCATCGCCACCAACATGGCAGGTCGTGGGACCGACATCAAATTGGGGGGGAATGCTGAATTTTTGGCAAAAGATTTCCTTGCAAAACAAGGCTACTCCGAAGCGATGATCGTCGAAGCGGATGGTTTTAGCGAAACAGAAGACGAACAAATCCTTGCAGTTCGTGCTCTCTATAAAGAAAAACTCGCGCATTTTCAAAAGGAAATTGCCGAAGAGGAGAAAAAAGTCATCGAAGCCGGTGGACTTTACATCATCGGTACCGAGCGCCACGAATCCCGTCGTATCGACAACCAGCTGCGTGGTCGTGCCGGCCGTCAAGGGGACCCCGGTTGTTCGAGATTCTTCATCTCGGTGGAGGATGACCTCATGCGTTTGTTCGGGGGCGACCGCGTACAAAGTGTCATGAACATGTTGAAAATTGAAGAGGATCAACCGATTGAAACCAAAATGCTGACCGGCACCATTGAGAGTGCACAGCGAAAAGTCGAAACCCGCAACTTCAACGTTCGTAAAAGTGTCTTGCAGTATGATGACGTGTTGAACAAACAGCGTGACACCATCTACAAACAGCGCGACATGGTACTCAATGGCAGCGAAGTGAAAGGAAACATCGAGAAAATGATGGATGATATGCTGGCTGAAACGGTTGCCGCTTACTGTCCGGAAAGTGAAATTCACGACCACTGGAACATTGAAGGCCTGCGTGATAACCTACTAGGCTACCTCACCACTGAAGAGGACTTCCGTTATAAAGATGCAAATGAACTTGCCGAAGTCGAAGTCAAAGACATCATTGCACTCTTAAAAGATCGTGCGATGAAGATGTACGAAGAGCGTGAAGCACAGGCCGGTGAAAAACAAATGCGTGAGTTGGAGCGTGTGGTACTGCTCAAAACAGTAGACCGTTACTGGATGCAACACATTGACAACATGGCAGAATTCAAACGTGGGATTCATCTGCGTTCTTACGGACAGAAAAATCCTGTGGTGGAATATCAAATTGAAGGGTTCCAGATGTTTGATGAGATGATCGGGGACATTCAAAATGACACCGTTCGACTGTTGCTGACGATGAAACTGCAAAACAATCAAGAGATCCAACGGGAACAGGTAGCAAAACCGACCTCGGAAGGACTGGAAGGGGATGCGGCCCTGGCTAAAAAGAAAAAAATGCCGATCCGCGTAGAGAAAATCGGTAGAAACGACCCTTGTCCTTGTGGCAGTGGTAAAAAGTATAAAAAGTGCTGTGGTGCAGGCGACGGCACTGACGGTACCGAAAAAGACAGCGAATAAAAACAACCCCCTAAGAGAACCGCTTCTCTTAGGGGGTTTCGTATTGGTTAATCGGCAGTGATGGGATAATCGGGGTGGGGGGTAGCCGCCAGTCCCAATGCAACCCAGCGATTGGGATTGGCGCCGGTGCTGACAGGAGGGGCCGCCATGGCAACCTCGCCGGTGGAACTGCTGATGTGAATGGCAAAGTTTGATTGATTGCCGAGGGCGGATTGTGCATCTTGAAAGGTGATTTGTAGCCAACCGGGGTAATTGGAAATTTCAGTACCCTCGCCACCTAAGGCGGCAAAGACATGATCGGCAAAGGGTTGTAGCGACACGACTGCATCGCTTGTGCGATCCAGATCATCGGTACCCTTTTTATCGTTGAAGATGGAGACCCGATACCCGTCGTTGTGACGAATGAGCAGCGATCCACGGGTGACTTCAGGGCCGGATTCATCTCCTGTAATCCAGAGGATTTCTACATAGTGTCCGGCAGGGATCTGTGTTTCGGGATCCACCATAGCGGCGGAAGCGGCATGCACAATGTGGGTGGCAATCGACAGGTCGTTGGACTGATTGGAGCTTTCCACGTATTGCACATAGCGTGGCACCAACACTGCTGCCAGTACAGCAATGACCGCAACGACGACCATCAGTTCTACGAGGGTAAACCCGTTGTTGTTCTGTTTGGTATTTGCCAAGTGTATACGCCCCTTTTTGATTTAGAATAGTGCCATTATACCACAAAATCGGTATAGAGACAAGAAAAAGTCTAGGATATGTGAAAATTTCACATATCCTAGACTTTTAAAATTTAAGGCTCGTAATGATTGGGCGCCGGATCAAAGCGATACCAATTGCCAGCCTGCATACGTCCCTCCCCAAAGAGGAGATCGCCACTCACATAGCGCAGCTGCATGATGCCGTCAAAGGAGATTTCATAGACACCATCCACCCAGATTTCACCGCCATCTCCGAGAATCGACTCGTCGATGTCAAAATGTACCAAAAATTCCGAGGAGGAAATTTTTTCAAGCACTTCATAGTGACCGACCGACATAAATGCCATTTCACTGGACACCCAGCCTGCCATAAAGAGCATCTCTTTGGTGTAAGGATCAAATTGCAATTGATACATCAACACACTGATGCCATCCGGATCCGGAATGGTGTGCACCCAATCGCCTGCAAGAGTAGATTCAGCGGCCTGTGCAGCAGCATTGGCCTCGGCCTGTGCTTGTGCGGCAGCTTCCGCCTCGGCCTGTGCGGCAGCTTCTGCCTCGGCTTGTGCTTGTGCGGCAGCTTCTGCCTCAGCCT
>CAYJIM010000006.1:31060-52690 GCA_964370215.1 uncultured Oscillospiraceae bacterium | reverse complement strand
TGTGCGGCAGCTTCTGCCTCGGCTTGTGCTTGTGCGGCAGCTTCTGCCTCAGCCTGTGCTTGCGCGGCAGCTTCTGCCTCGGCTTGTGCTTGTGCGGCAGCTTCTGCCTCAGCTTGGGCCTCGGCCTCGATCATCTCTTGCCGGGTTGGGGGTATTTCTTTGTTTAAAATGGCCTGTAACAGTGCGTTGTCACCATCGGCTTGTGCCGTTTCTGCCCTTGGTGGTTCGGGCAGTTCCTGCGGTGTTGCCGTTTCGGTATCGCCAAAGGGGGCACAGGCGGATAGGGTAAAGGTCAGGAGTGTTGCCAATGTCACTGCGGTACGTTTCATCGAAACTCACCCTCTCTCCAAAATTACAAGTCGATGTTTATTGATCTTCAAAATCAAGGCAAAGGCGATTTTGCATGAACGGACGCACACGCTCATTGGCAACCGCAACATGTGCCGGATGTTTGGAATAACCGTTTAGCGCAGTTTCCGACTCAAAAGTGCTGAACAGCATGAGATCGGCATTGGATGATGCCAAGGGAGCGGCTTGCACACGGATGGACAACAGCCCCGGAATGACCCCTTGCAGCGATTCTAGCCCCTCTTTGATCAACCCTGCCTGTGTCACTTTTTCCTCTGCTGATAGTTCCTCTTTGAATTTCCACATGACGATATGTTGTGTCATAAATAGACCCTCCTTCGATAAATATGAAATAAATGAACGACTAAAATTCAAGTTTTGCTTGAATATAAGCGACCAAATCAGCGATGGCGACACGTTCTTGTTGCATGGTGTCACGGTCACGCACGGTGACACAGCCGTCTTCTTTGGAGTCAAAGTCATAGGTGATGCAGAATGGGGTACCGATTTCATCTTGACGGCGGTAGCGTTTGCCGATAGACCCTGCTTCATCGTAATCCACCATGAAGTATTTTGCCAAGGTGTCCTGTACCTCTCTGGCTTCTTCTGACAGTTTTTTGGACAGCGGAAGAATGCAGGCTTTGTAAGGCGCCAAAGCCGGATGCAGACGCATGACAACACGGGTATCCTTTTCATCCAATTGTTCTTCATCGTATGCTTCACAGAGGAAAGCCAATGCCACACGGTCCGCCCCCAAAGATGGTTCGATGACGTAAGGCACATAGCGCTCACCCGATTCTTGATCAAAGTAATCCAAAGGCTTGCCGCTGTGGTTGATGTGTTGGGTCAGGTCAAAGTCGGTACGATCGGCAATGCCCCACAGCTCACCCCAACCAAAGGGGAAGAGGTATTCGATGTCGGTGGTCGCATTGGAATAGTGGGAAAGTTCATCCTCTTCATGGTCACGCAGTTTCATGTTCTCCTCTTTCATACCGAGGGAAAGCAAGAATTGTTTGCAGGTCTCTTTCCAGTAAGCGAACCATTCCAAATCGGTGCCCGGTTTGCAGAAAAATTCCAATTCCATCTGCTCAAATTCACGGGTACGGAAAGTGAAGTTGCCGGGGGTGATTTCATTTCTAAAGGATTTACCAACCTGTGCGATTCCGAAGGGGAGTTTTTTACGAGTGGTACGTTGGACATTGGCAAAGTTGACAAAAATCCCCTGTGCGGTTTCTGGGCGCAGATAGATTTCGTTTTTGCTGTCCTCGGTCACCCCTTGGAAGGTTTTGAACATCAGGTTGAATTTGCGGATGTCGGTGAAGTTTGTCTTGCCACAATCAGGGCAGGTGATGCCTTTGTCGATGATGAAGGTCATCATCTCTTGATCCGACCAACCGGCAGGATTTTCTCCGGTTTGGTTTTCAATCAATTGGTCGGCACGGTGTCTGGTTTTACATTCTTTACAGTCCATGAGCGGATCGGAAAATCCACCCACGTGGCCGGAAGCGACCCAAACTTGTGGGTTCATGAGCAATGCAGCATCCAACCCGACGTTGTAACGGGATTCCTGTACAAACTTTTTCCACCACGCCTTTTTGACGTTGTTTTTGAATTCTACACCCAAAGGGCCGTAGTCCCAAGTATTAGAAAGTCCGCCGTAGATTTCACTACCAGCATAAACAAAGCCGCGGCCTTTGCAAAGTGCGACGATTTTTTCCATGGTTTTTTCGGTATTTTTCATTTTGATTGTCCCTCCGATAATATGATTGCTTTTTATTTATTTTAACGGATTACGGTAGTAAAGTCAAGTTTCAGTCGGTTGTTTTGGCGGTTTGTCAAATGTTTGCTTGACACTTTGCCCGATTCGCTGTACAATAAATACTGAGTAATTGTCGGTTGCGAATTTATTTCGCAGACAAAGATGTGACGACATCTTTGTTTTCCAAAAAGCGTGATGCCTTTTCGGCACACTGCGAAAAGAGAAGAGCGGACGTTGTGGTAACAGCACAAAGGTTACAACAACAAATGTATGGATAATCTTGTTTGAGGTTTCCCATACTACTAACATCGAAAATGGCGGGGAGGCATGGCCTGTACCACCAATTGGAGCGGATTTACATCAAACCGCCCTCCGACGAATGGGGGCAAGAAAGGAATATTATGGCGAACAACCAAGAACAAAAACAACAAGGGAATCCACAAGGACAAAAACCAAAAACAGACGGGGGACAAAGACGCCGTCGTCGACCGACGCAGCCAAAAGATAAGGCTGTTATGCAGCCAAAAGATAAGACTGCAAAGGGTCAAGTCAAACAAAAAACAGAAAACCCTACCCCAAAGGGTAGTCAAACACCAAAGGATGGAAAAAAACATCCACCCAAAAATGGGGGACAACAACGCCGGAAAAACAACGGCAATCGTGGTGGCAAAGGTGGCAAACAACCTTCAGTCAAAATCATTCCATTGGGTGGCTTGAACGAAATCGGTAAAAACATCACCCTATATGAATGTGGCAACGATGCGTTGATCGTCGACTGTGGCATTGCGTTTCCCGATGCGGATATGCTGGGCGTTGACTTGGTCATCCCCGATTTTAGCTATCTGGAAAAGGTGGCGGATCGCATCAAAGGGGTGTTCATTACCCATGGGCATGAAGACCATATCGGGGCGATTCCGTACCTATTGAAACGATTCAACTTCCCCATTTACGGCACCAGATTGTCTTTGGGACTCATTGAAGGGAAACTCAAAGAACATGGGTTGCTCCGACAGGCAAAATTGCATGTCGTCACCCCCGGTCAAACGGTCAAAGCCGGCTGTATGGACGTGGAATTCATCCGTGTCAACCATTCCATTCCGGATGCCGTTTCAATGGCGATTCACACACCGGCAGGCATTTTGGTGCAAACCGGTGACTTTAAAGTAGACTATTCCCCGATCGAAGGGGAGCCAATCGATTTGGCACGCTTTGCAGAACTGGGGCGCAAAGGGGTGCTTTGCTTGCTCTCCGACTCGACCAACGCTGAAAAATCAGGATCGACAGTCAGTGAGAGCAAGGTTGGGGAAACGCTCAACACGCTCTTCAACAACGCAGAGGGCAAACGCATCATCGTGGCAACCTTTGCTTCCAACATCCACCGCGTGCAGCAAATTGTGGACAATGCGGTGCGCTATGGCAGACGAGTTGCCGTTTCGGGACGTAGCATGATCAACGTTGTCGGTAAAGCGGTGGAATTGGGCTATCTTTCCATTCCGGACAATGTGTTGATCGATTTGGATGCGGTCAACAAATATCCGCCGGAGGAAGTGGTGTTGGTCACCACCGGTAGCCAAGGGGAGCCACTCTCAGCACTTGCCAGAATGGCAAGTTGTGATCACCGCAAAGTGACGGTCACATCGGAAGATGTCATCATCATTTCCGCTACCCCGATTCCCGGCAACGAAAAACACGTCACCCGTATCATCAATGAACTGTTGCGCTTAGGTGCCGAAGTCATTTACGATAAAATGTACGAAGTACACGTGTCGGGGCATGCTTGCCAAGAGGAACAAAAAATGCTTTTGTCTCTCACCCGACCAAAATATTTCATTCCGGTGCATGGGGAATACAAACACCTCTGCGCCCATGCAAAAACGGCACAAACCGTTGGGGTATCGGCGGAAAACATTCACATCGGTGAAGTGGGTCAGGTCATTGAACTGAGCCAAAAGGGCTTGAAATGTGTCGAAACAGTGGAAGCCGGAGCGGTCTTTGTGGACGGCTTGGGCATCGGCGATGTCGGCTCGATTGTCCTGCGTGACCGCAAACATTTGGGTCAAGATGGGCTCATCATTGTTGTGGCGACCATCAACGGCAAAACAAAAACCTGTGTGGCAGGGCCTGACATTGTATCTCGTGGCTTTGTCTACGTGCGCGAATCGGAACAGCTGATGGACGATGCCAAACGTGTGGTACAACAGGCATTGGATCGCTGTATTGATGGGAAAGTCCACGACTGGGCGACCATCAAACTCAACATCAAAGACGCGCTGTCCAGCCATATCTATCGCAAAACCAAACGCTCCCCGATGATCCTACCGATCATTATGGAAGTATAGCTTGATAATCTAAAAAACTGGTCTGACCACCAAAACAGTGGCCAGACTGGTTTTGTTGCTTGTATCTTTGTTTGATTTTGACAGAAAATTCAACGTTACGATAAAGGTGGTTTGTAGATGAAAAATCGGAAATTTTGGCATTTTCGTTCGATCTATATCATAGGCATTGCCACGGCGATGGCGCTGTTGACCGTCATCTTTTTTGAAAATCAAACGATGTTTTTCATCTGTTTGCCGCTAACGGTGGCAGGCATTGCGTTTACCATTTATCGTATGATGCACCTACAGCAAGATATCTCGCAGTATCTGCACAGCATTGGTGGAAAACTCAATGTGTCGGACATTCAAAATCTGTTTGATCTGCCTATCCCAGCCATCATCACCTCGGACACCGGCGAAATTGTCTGGTACAATGACCTCTTTCGTGAGCAGGTCAGCAAAGAGGATCTGTTTGGGGCAGAGTGGACACAGGTGACCACCGTACCAATTGAAAAAATACGGGATTATCCGGGGCATATCATTCGCTACAAAGGCGGGTATTTTCGGGTATATACCATCAATGCCAGAAAAGCTGCCCCTGGGTTTTCCATTTTCTTTTTCTCGGAAGTGACAGAGCTGCAACAGGTGTATTACGAATACCACGATTCCAGACCGGTCATTTTTTCGATTATGATTGACAGTTATGAGGAACTGGTCAAAAACATCAAGGAGAGTGAACGTTCCAGAGTCAGCAGTGAGATCAATTCCCTGTTTGAGCGGCACTTTAGCGGCACCCACGGGGTAATCAAACGATTGAGCCGTGAATCGTATTTGGCGGTCATTGAAAAGCGTTATTTTGACCAGATGGTGGCGGAAAAATTCCCCATTTTGGATCAGGCAAAAAACATCATTACCAGTGAGCGGGTGCCGGCCACCCTTTCGATTGGGATTTCTCACTTTGCAGAGTCACTGGAAAAGAATGAAGAGTTTGCACGCCAAGGCTTAGAAATGGCGTTGGGGCGTGGGGGCGACCAGATTGCCGTTAAAACTGCCGATGGATTTGAATTTTTCGGTGGGGTATCCCAGGGACTTGAAAAGCGCACCAAGGTCAAGAGTCGTATTCTGGCATCGGCGATGCTGGAACTGATCGAGGCGAGCAGCAACGTGCTCATCATGGGGCATGGCTATGCGGATCTCGATGCGGTGGGATCTGCCATCGGTCTTGCAAGGGCTTGTGAGCCGTACAACGGGGATGTGCATATTGTACTGAACCGCAACACCTGCCTTGCCAACTGTCTGGTGGATCATTATTTGGCACAGGATACCGCCGACAAGGAGTTGTTCATCACGCCGGAACATGCCATGGAACTGATGCGCCGTGAAACGGTGCTGTTTGTGGTGGACACCCACAGTCCTCATTTGGTGGAAAGCCGTGAGGTATTACAGGCCGCAAGGCAGGTGGTGGTCATCGACCATCATCGCCGCATGGTGGATCGTATTGAAGGTGCGCTGATTTTGTACCATGAGTCCTACACCTCTTCGACGTCTGAAATGGTGACAGAACTGTCGCAGTATCTGGGCGATAAGGTGCGCTTAGAGCCGTACCATGCCGAGGCGTTGTTGGCGGGCATCATGCTCGACACCAAAGACTTTGTCATGAAAACAGGGGTGCGCACCTTTGAAGCGGCGGCACATCTTAAAAAACTCGGGGCCAACACCATCACCGTCAAGCGGTTGTTTGCCGGCACAATGGAGGATTTTGTCAACCGCAGTGAGTTGGTGTCCCGTGCCATTGTTTACAAAAATTGTGCCATTGTCACGGTGGATAAACAAACAAAAGACATTCGCTTAGTCGCCCCACAGGCGGCGGATGAGCTGTTGAAAATCAGTGGGGTAGACGCGTCGTTTGTGCTCTACAACGACCGCAAAAAGGTCAACATCAATGCCCGTTCCATGGGACGCATCAATGTACAGGTCATCATGGAAGCGATGGGGGGCGGCGGCCATCAAACGATGGCAGCAGCTCAGGTCGATGAAACGCAACTGTCGGTGGTCAAGCGCCACCTGATGGAAACGATTGACCGCTGTGTCAAGGAGAGTGAAGTACTGCTCTTGCCGACCAATCCCGAGGAAGTGGAAGGATAGCCTTTCAGATTATTTAATCTTGAAATAGAAAACACAATTGGAGGACAAGACAATGAAAGTAATTTTGAAACAAGACGTCAAAGGAACCGGTAAAGCAGGAGAACTCGTGGAAGTAGCAGACGGCTACGCACAAAACTTTTTGCTCAAAAGGGGCTTGGCTTCCCTTGCCAACACCGCTGCCATGAACGAAAAGAAAACCAAGGATGCGGCAAATGCTCACCATGCACAGGTTGCTCTGGATCAGGCAAAGGAACAAGCGGCGAAATTGGAAGGCAAATCCGTCACCGTGATCGCCAAAGCCGGTGAAGGTGGAAAATTGTTTGGTAAAGTGACCGGTAAAGAAGTGGCCGACGAAATCAAAAAAAGTTATGGCGTGGACATCAACAAAAAGAAAGTCAGCTTGAAAAGTGAAATCAAGGCGTGTGGTACCTTTGAAGTGCAAGTCAAACTTCACACCGGTGTCGTCGCTAAAATGACCTTGGAGGTCAAAGCACAGTAACGGAGGGGTCGTGTGTCAGAACTAGGATATGCGGTAGACTTTGATCATCTGCCACACAGTATGGAGGCGGAACAGTCGGTGCTTGGGGGCATGCTCATCAACCCCGATTGTATTCCGGAAGTGCTCGAGCAGATCAACCTACCGCAGATGTTTTATCGAAAACAGCATGTGGAATTATTTCAAACCTTTTTGGGGATGTTCAATGGGGCAAAACGCATTGACTTTATCACCACCTTGGACGAAGTGTTGCGTGCCGATATTTTCGACAGCGAACAGGAGGCAAAAACCTACCTTGTGCAGTTGATGGAAACGGTGCCCTCTACCGCCAACATCGCAGACTACTGTCGCATTGTCAAGGATCGCTATTACCGCAGACGGTTGATTGCCACCTCGAAAGAGATTGACAGTCATGCCCGTGGTGGGGACGGCGAATCGGAAGAACTGTTGGAGTTTGCAGAACAGCGCCTGTTCGACATCCGACAGGGTAGAGACAGTTCGGCGATGTTGCCGATCAGTGATCTGATCATCTCCACCTATGATCATCTACAGCAGTTGACAGGGGATGACAAGGATCAGTTCTTAGGCCTGTCCAGTGGGTTTTTCCAACTGGATCATATGTTGACCGGTCTCAATAAGTCGGATATGATTCTGGTGGCGGCACGTCCGGGGATGGGGAAAACCTCTTTTGCGATGAACATTGCCGTCAACGTTGCCAAAAAATACAAGGATCGTGAAGTGGCGATCTTCAACCTCGAGATGTCGGCGGGACAGCTTGCCGGCAGAATTCTTTCCAGTGAAGCACAGGTACCCAGTCATCTGTTGCGTACCGGCAAACTGGAGACAGAACACTGGGTGCAATTGGCGGCCTGTGCCGACCTGTTGTCCCGTACACAAATTTACATCGATGATACACCGGGGATCACCGTGGCTGAAATCAAAGCCAAAAGTCGTCGGTTGCGCAATTTGGGGCTGATTGTCATCGACTACTTGCAGTTGATGGAAAGTGGTAGCAGCAATGAAAACCGTGTGCAGGAGATTTCTAAAATCACCCGTGCGCTGAAAATCATGGCAAAGGAATTGATGGTGCCGGTGGTGGTGCTGTCTCAGCTCAACCGTTCGGTGGAAAGCCGTGCCGACCATAAGCCGATGCTTTCCGACCTGCGTGAGTCCGGCTCCATCGAGCAGGATGCCGACAGTGTTTTGTTTTTGTCACGAGAAGGGTACTACAACCCCGAATGCGAACGCCCCTACCTCTCGATTTGTAGCATTGCAAAAAATCGTCACGGGTCAACGGGGGATGTAGAACTTCGTTGGGATGGACAGTTTACCCGATTCTCCAACCTCGATACCGAACATGAAGCGCCGTTTTAACAGACAGGAGGGGTGGATGTGCAGGCTGATTTTCAAGGACTGACCCCACCTGAAGTCTTACTCTGTGGTCTGTCGGGTGGGGCGGATTCCGTTGCCCTCGTGCATCTCGCAAAAGCGATGGGGTTTACCGTTCATGCAGTGCATGTCAACCACTGTTTGCGTGGTGCCCAAAGTGACGCTGATCAAGCGTTTGTCGAGCAGTTTTGTGCGACGTGGGACATTCCGCTGACGGTGAAAACCGTGGCGGTGCAAGTGGTTGCCGAAGCCCAAAAGATGGGTGTAGAGGAAGCGGCACGTACCGTGCGGTATGAGGCATTTTCAAAAGTGGCGACCACCTTGGCAGAACGCTGTAAACAACCCGTCACCATCGCCACCGCCCATACCGCCTCCGATCAGGTGGAGACGATTCTCATGCGGTTGGTGCGTGGTACAGGGCTACAAGGACTTTGTGGCATTCCGCCAAGGCGAGACAACATCATTCGACCGCTGTTGCAGGTCAGTCGTGCCGACGTCGAGCGGTACTGTACAGAACAGGGACTTTGCTATGTCACCGATGCCAGCAACAGCGACACCACCTACACCAGAAATTATCTTCGCCATGAGGTGTTGCCCAAATTGGCCGCATTAAATCCCTCTTTGGTGGCGACGGTACAATCGATGGCTGGTGGATTGCAGGCGGATGAACAATACCTCAAGGCACAGACAGCGGAAGCGTTTGACAGCCTTCTCACAGCAGAGGGAACCGCTCTTTTGTTGCCCTCTTTACAACAACTCCCCGAAGCGATCAAGCGTCGGGTGCTGTTGCGGTTTTGTAGCACACAGGGGGTGGAACCTTCAGCGACCCTCATCCAACGCCTGTTACAGGTGGTGGAACAGGGGCAAGGACGTTGTGGCGCCAATCATGGCAGGTTTTTCGTGATTGCACGCAACCGGTTGGTGGCACGCAGGGAAGAAGACTGGGCGGTGCAGGAACAAGGGGAAAATACGCCCAATATGTTGCCGACCTCGGGTGTGATACAGTCAAAAACAGGAACTTGCTATAAAATTAACATCTTAGAAATCACATCTTCCGAAACTTTTCATAAAGTTTCAAAAAATCACTTTGATATTTTGCTGGATTGTGGTAAAATATGTGGTAGGATTCAAATACGCACACGTTGTTCGGGCGACCGCATCAAACTTTGGGAGAACCGCCCGACCGTATCGCTGAAAAAATTATTCTGCACCCTACAACTGCCACTTGCCGAGCGTGACAAACGTTTTGTTTTGGTGGATGACCAAGGGGTGATTGCTGTGGAAGGGATTGGCGTGGCATACCGTGTCAAACCGGACAGCAGGACAACAAAGGGTGTACAGCTGACAGCCGAGGGCGAACAGCAACCCCCAAAGAGATGAGAAAAGAGGGAAGACGACAATGGGAATGGAACAGGATATTTTGCGACCGTTGGTCACAGAAGAAGAACTGCAACAACGTGTCAAGGAAATTGGGGCGCAGATCACCGCCGATTATCAAGGCAAACGGCTGTTGCTACTGGGTGTACTGAAAGGGTCGATCGTCTTTATGTCGGACATCATGCGTCAGATTGATCTGCCGTGTCGCATCGACTTTATGAGCGTATCGAGTTATGGCGATGGTACCAACAGTTCAGGGGTTGTCAAGATCTTAAAAGACTTGGATATGCCGATCAAAGAATACGATGTCTTGATCATTGAAGATATTTTGGACAGTGGCAGAACGCTCAGCTACCTCAAGCGCATTTTGCAAGAGCGTAGTCCACGCTCCATTCGCATCTGTACCTTACTCGACAAGCCGGATCGTCGTGTGGTGGATGACGTCAACCCCGAATACAAAGGGTTTGTCATTCCGGATGAATTTGTGGTAGGTTACGGGTTGGATTACGGCGAAACATACCGCAATCTCCCTTATATTGCCTTGCTCAAAGAAGAAGTTTATCGCAGCTAAAACCGCTCAGGACGGTTTCCTGAAATCATTGAAGGTGAGGGCTAAGTGCGTTGCAGAACAGAAAAAAGAGTTTATTGATCTATGCCGCGATTTTCGTGGTGCTCATTGGCTTTGCATTGGTGATGTCCCGTATGATTCAAGATACGGCAGTCACCCATTCCTACTCGGAATTGATCTACCTCTTCCAAGACCAAAAGGTCAGCGGATATACCCTTGATTTGGGCAATGGGGAATTGACCGTGACCCTAGCCGAAGGGGAAGAGTTAGAGGGTGCGGTGGAAAATCAGGACGGGGAGATGATGTACACCCAACGCATCTACTCGGCAACCAAATTTTTTGACGACATCGACCCTTTTGTAGAGGAATACAACATCGACCATCCCGAAGAACGGATGGAGATTGACTACAGTGCGTCGGCAGACAATTCGTGGCTTCTGACCACCATCCCATCGCTGTTGATGATGGGGGGCTTGATCTTCTTCTTTGTCTTTATGATGCGTCAGGCAGGTGCCGGTGGTAAAATGAACCAATTCGGCAAAGCCAATATGAAAAACCCCATCAAACAAGGGGTGAAAACCACCTTTGCCGATGTGGCAGGGGCGGACGAAGAAAAAGAAGAATTGGTGGAAATTGTTGAGTTTTTGAAAAATTCTCAAAAATTTAGCGACCTTGGTGCACGAATCCCCAAAGGGGTACTGCTTATGGGACCTCCGGGGACAGGGAAAACCCTCATTGCCCGTGCGGTTGCAGGGGAGGCTGGGGTGCCTTTCTTCTCCATTTCGGGTTCCGACTTTGTGGAAATGTTTGTCGGTGTCGGGGCGTCTCGTGTGCGTGAATTGTTTGACAGTGCGAAGAAAAACGCACCGGCGATCATCTTCATCGATGAGATTGATGCCGTCGGTCGCCACCGTGGTGCAGGCCTCGGTGGTGGACACGATGAAAGAGAGCAAACCCTCAACCAATTACTGGTAGAGATGGATGGGTTTGGTGCCAATGAAGGCATCATCATCATTGCGGCAACCAACCGCCGTGACATCCTAGACCCTGCTTTGCTCCGTCCGGGTCGTTTTGACCGCCAAGTGGTTGTCAATTACCCTGATGTGAAGGGTAGAGAGCAGATCTTGAAAGTACATGCACGCAACAAGCCGCTGGGCTTTGACGTGGATCTGTCGGTCATTGCGAAATCCACCGCCGGCTTTACCGGTGCGGATCTCGAAAACCTGTTGAATGAAGCAGCACTCTTGGCTGCAAGAAGAAACAAAAAAGCGATCACCGGTGCTGAAATTGCCGAAGCGACCATCAAGGTTGTGGCAGGGCCGGAAAAACGCTCCCATAAAATCACCGATGATGACAAGAAAATCACGGCATATCATGAAGCGGGGCACGCAATTGTCAGCTTCTACAGCCCAACCCAAGACCCTGTGCATGAAATTTCCATCATTCCGCGTGGGATGGCAGCTGGTTATACCATGAATCTGCCGGAAAATGACCGCACCCACCGCTCCAAAAAGATGATGAAAGAAAATCTTGCCGTCTTACTGGGCGGTCGTGTTGCCGAAGCGTTGGTGTTGGACGACATTTGTACCGGTGCTTCCAATGACATGGAACGTGCGTCGAAACTGGCACGCTCGATGGTCACAAAATTTGGCTTTAGCAAGCGTTTGGGTACCGTTGTGTACGGTGAAGCAGAGGGTGAAGTATTCCTCGGCCGTGACATGGGTCACCAACGCAACTACTCCGAAACGGTTGCAGCAGTCATCGACGAAGAGGTTCGTCGTTTGATCGACGGCGGTTACGACCAAGCCGAAACACTGTTGAACGAGCATATGGATCAACTCCATATTGTGGCAAAATATTTGCTGGTATACGAAAAAGTGGATGCCAAAACCTTCAAAGCCTTGATGGCTGGGGAGTTCTCGGAAGAGCAGTTGGATCGTGAACTGGAAGAACTCAAAAAAGAGCGTCTGGCACTGGAAGAAAAAGCAGAGCAAGAGGCATTGGAAGAAAAAGAAAAAACAGTGGCACGCATCGAAGAAGCCAAAACAAAGGCAGAAGAGCCACAACCGACAGAAAACCAACCGGTGAAAGCGACTGCAGAAGAGGAAAACCCCTCAACCGAAACAGCTGAAACCCAAGACGATCAGTCGGAATAAAATGAATTGAGGCAAATAGAGGCAACCTAAAGGGTTGCCTCTATTTTTGTGCAATATTTTTGACTGCAAGTGACTGGTCTTCGTTGCAATTGATCAGTAAATTGTGGTATAATGAATAAATTATGGATGATGTTACTTTTTAAAATAATAGACACTCAAAGGAGATTTTCTCATGCGAAAACAACCCATTGCCTTCTTGCTGATTTTTACCCTGCTATTCCAACTACTGCCGTGGTCGGTGATTGCCCATGCTGCGACACAATCACAAGCGCAACGGACATTCTATTATGATGCTCAATGGGTCGACATGGTGGGCATAGAAGGTGGACAGGTTTTGTATTCTGCCGGAAGCGGGGTAATTCTTTCTGCTGAACATACAGTAACAAATGTAGACATTGCTCACAACTATGAAGTAACTGCGATTGCAGAATATGCTTTTGCTGAATGTCGCTATATGTTTAGCATCAGCCTTCCGGGATCGGTTAGAACCATTGGCGATTTTGCATTTGCATACCTGCAAAATGTAACCTTCATTTCATTGCCAGAAGGCCTTGAAGAAATTGGCAACTATGCTTTTTTTGAGATTGCCGGTGGGGAAGGTTTTAGCGATATTCGGATCCCCAATAGCGTACACAGCATTGGCATCAACGCATTGATTGATGTCCCTTTTTCTTTCAATGAAGGGGCACCTTTTTCTACAGATGGAACCTTCATTTACAGCAATGAAGGGGAAACGATTGAACGTTATATGCCGCAGGAGCTTGGAGCATCACATTACGATCAAATGGTTGTGGAAATTCCAACGACAGTCACTGAAATTGCGGTAGAAGCATTTGCCGGTCTCTTGGAAGTGAAAGAAGTGATCATCCCTTCCTCGGTAACCAAAATCGGATCAGGTGCATTTAGTGGGATGCCATTTTTGGAGACGGTTCATTTACCGGTACTTTCAGAAAACCCACCTGATCCTAATATTTTTGAACATAGCAGTGTGCAAACAATTTATTACGAGGGTACAGAAGAAGAATTTACTGCAATGGGTTTGATTTTACACGAAGAGGTAGAGGTGATTTACCCCAGAAACGATGTTGAGGTCAACAGGTTGGATGTTGCCGCAGTGGCAAGTCAAACGGTTTATCTGACTTGGGATGAAGCAACTGATCCGCGTATTCTTTATTATGACGTGTATCGTGATGATGCATTTATAGAGCGTTTGCCAGCAACCGTTTCGACAGAAATGTCTGTCGGACAGGTGGACTACTTTGATACCGATGTGAAAACAGGAGAAACCTACCGTTATGCGATACACACGGTCGACGTGGACGGGAGGTTGAGTGCACCTGAAAAAATTACCGCAACCCCACAAACGCCACAGATTTTAGAAAATAGTAGTGCTAATCGTGTCGTATCAGGAATGGCAAGTGAGCTCTTTATTGTTGAAGATTTAGGGCAAGGTGAACTTACTGGAGAAAATTCCCTTTTGGGATATTATGCCGATCAAAATGGGGAGAAAAAATTCATCGGAGAAGCGGAAATCACACCTAGCACGGGCGAGATTTTTTATATTTTAGAATGGGATGTTACCAATCTTGCCATCGGGGACTATGAGGTAGAGTTGATTTACACTGATGTAGATGGTGGTACCGATTCTGTCACAGAGACTTGGACAGTGGAATCGCCAGAACCCGACAGCATCCTTGGGGTGTCGGCAGTGGGCACCAAAGCAGGGGTGCAGCTTTCTTGGACAAAGACCGAGGAAGCGAGCGTTACCGATTATCGCATTTATCGCAAGATGGCAGGGGAGGGTAGCTTTACGCTTTTGCACACCCTTACCAACAAGGCAATGGATGATTACCTTGACCAGACTGCTGTGCGTGGGCAGAGCTACACCTATTATATTACCGCCGTCAATACAGGTGGTTTTGAAAGTGCGCCTTCGGTAGAAGTGACGGCTACCGCCACGCCCGATACCACACTGCCGACTGTGGACGGTGTACAACCGCCTGCAAATAGCACCTTGACGGGAAGTGTCTTGTTATCGGCAACCGCTTCCGACGACGAGTCGCTTGCAAAGGTTGCGTGGTATCTGGTCGATGAGAAGGGCGAAGAAACCTTTTTAGCAGAAGATGCGACCGCTCCTTATGAAACGAACTTTGATAGCACCATTTACGAGGACGGCGACCTTACCATCGCCACCTACAGCGTGGACACCAGTGGCAACCGCAGTACCGCAACCGTCACCCCCTACCGCACCGCAAACGACTACCCCGAACAGATTGTCAACGTTGTGGCACAAGGTGGGTACGATAACATTCAAT
Source organism: uncultured Oscillospiraceae bacterium (assembly GCA_964370215.1). GTDB lineage: Bacteria > Bacillota > Clostridia > Oscillospirales > Ruminococcaceae > Massiliimalia. The sequence continues at coordinate 37,819 of CAYJIM010000006.1, read as the reverse complement.
TGGGATGGGGGATTTCAAACGAAGTGACCTCCGACCGCTATCGCATCTACCGCAGAGTAGCGGGGACGTTTGACTTTTCGCTACTACATACCGTGCAGGGAAGAGACCTCCTCTCCTACATCGACCGCACCGTGGTACAGGGAGAAACCTATGAATACTACCTGACCACCGTTGCCGACAATGGGTTGGAGAGTAACCCCTCTGCCATCGTCAGTCAAAGCACTGTCCCCGACACCGAATCACCCCGCATCCTACAGATGGTGCCGGACAACCACACTTTTATCAACGACCACCAAACATTTACGGTCACAGCTTCTGACAATGTGACGGTGGATCAGGTGGCGTGGTATTTGGCAGAAGGGGAGGATGAAACCCTACTGTTCACCGACAGCACAGCACCCTTTAGCTACTCTTTTGACACGACAAATTACCCCGATGGTGAAGTGACCATTACTGCCTACAGTATAGACACCAGTGGCAACCGCAGTACCGGCACCGATCGTTATTATTATATCGACAACACCGCACCTGCACAGGTTGTGGGAGTGGAAGAAAAAGAGCTGCACGCCACCCAACTGACGTTGGCGTGGGCGGATGTGGCGGAGGAAGATGTCACTTCCTTTATCCTACAACAGCAGCATGAAGATGGCTTTTACACGCGTGCACAGGGGATTCAAACGCTTGGATACACCCTTGAAAATCTCACCCCAGCGACCGCCTACACCTTCCGTGTGGCGGCGGTGGATCATGTGGGTAACATCGGGGCGTACAGTGAGGTGTTTACCGTCACGACAGTGGCGGACACGACTTCCCCTGTCATCAAGGCGCTTACCCCGACCGCCAGTAGATACAGCACGAGCATTCCGTTTCGTGCGACGGCGACCGACCTTGGAGGGATTGCGTCCATCACGGTGCAATATGGGACAGACCTTACGACCTTTACCGATCTGGACACCAAGACCTTTGACACCCCATACACCACACAAAGCTACAGCTATACCGTGGATCTATCCGCATACCCCGAGGGAGTGCTTTATCTGCGTGCCGTTGCGACCGACTTTGCCGGCAATACCAGTGTCGTGGGCAGTGAAGCCCCCTTTGTGGAATATATCGTCGACCGCACCCCACCCGAACCCCCGACAGACCTTGCAGTGACTGCCGAGCAGTCTCACCTCACCTTGACATGGACACAGGGACAGGAGGCGGATTTGGCAGGGTACAACCTCTACCGTGCCACCACCGTAGACGGTAGCTATCAAAAGATTGCAAGCAACCTCAAAACAGTGAATTGGCATGACCGTACCGTCAGTGCCAATACCACCTATTATTATCAAATCAGTGCGACCGACCGTTGTGGCAATGAAAGTATGCGGTCGACACCGATTTCGGCCGTGCTTGCGACCGACACCACCGCCCCTGTTCTGGTCAAGGTCAGCCCGACAGTCGGCAGTACCTTAGGCAAACACTTTTCAACTCTTGCGGTGACTGTAACCGACAATGTCGGATTGCGCACCATCACCGTGCAAGAGGGGGATGTGAAAGAAACGGTGATGGTGAGCGGCACACAGGCAAGCACCACCATTTCCTTGCCACAATCGCTGTTTTCCGAGGGCAAGGAGCAATTGATGCTGACCATTAGCGTAACCGACCAAGCAGGAAACCAAATGACCAGCGAGGTGTATCCATACACCATCGACAATACCCCGCCGACTGTCCTTCATCCAGAGGCGACCCTGTCGGGCGGTAATGCCACCGTCACATGGAAAGGGGATCTGACCCAAACCGATGTGAGTGGGTATAAAATCTATCGTGTCAGTGAAGGCAACACCGTACAAATTGGCACCCGTGGATGGGTAGTCGACGGACAATATAGCTTTATCGATGACCTTTCTCGATTGGCTGATGGGGCATATAGCTATCGCATTGAGGGAATCGACAAAGTGGGCAACACCGCTTCGGTGAGTACCGAAACGATCGTCTACCGAAAAGAGATTGTCAACAGGCCGCCGACCGTCACCCTCTCGGTGCCCACCTACTTAGAGGTTGGTGTGGAGCAGTACTTTGATGCAGGGAAAAGCATCGATGACGGTAGCATTCAAAGCTACATGTGGACGTTTGGTGACGGTAGTACCGCCGATACGGCAAAACCTGTCAAAGCGTACCAAGCAGTGGGCACGTACACCGTGACGCTTGTCGTCACCGACAACCAAGGGGAAACGACCACCAAAAGGTTTACCGTAGAGGTCAAGGAGCGCCAGTCGATTGGCACCGTCAGCGTGACGGTGGAGGACGACAGCGGCAACCGCTTGTCGGGTGCACCGGTGTATTTTGGACTGGGCACCGAGTCGCAATATGTTCTACCAACCGATCAAAACGGACAGGCAACCTACACCCTGCCGGTAGGCACCCACTCGATTGGGGTCTATCAAACAGGTTTTTTACCGGCTGTACAATCGGTGTCGGTGGTATCGGCAAACGACACCGCTATCACCATTGTCGTGGTGGAAGAGGAGTTGGTGAGCGGTAGCTTTGAAGTGGAACGCATGGATTTTGCAGATATTGTTGCTGCCGGTATTGATGTTGCCGACAGCGCCAACCAAAATTTTTATCAGGTCGATGTGACACTCAAATATGGGGAAGTCGAACTGCCTTTATCCTATATTCGTGATGAGGAAGAAATTCATCAAGTAACGGTGAGTGATAGTGGTGGGACGACTTCGAATCCACGACCCACCTATACCGATGATGACGGAGAAGAACGACAAATCGGTGGCATCACCTATGTGCCAAACGCCGAGGGTGCAGAAATCATCGCCATTTTGGATCTGCCGTTGGAAGCGTCGGCACTCAAAGAGTTTTTTGATGTCAAACTCCATATCATCAACAATTCCGATGCAGCGTTTTCGTTGGTAGACAACCATGTGACCTTACAGGTACCACAGGGGATGACGTTGATGGAGCAGGTCAACCCCCAATGGTCGACCGATACGACAGTGGCCTTTGACACCTTACAGGGAGGTCAAACCAAAACAGTCCACTGGGTACTGCGTGGGGATGAAGTAGGGGAATATCATCTGATCGCCGACTATGAAGGGGTTCTCGATCTGTTTGAGCAACCCATATCGGCGACCTTTCACACCGAAGACCCCATCACCGTGTATGGATTGACGGGACTGGACATCCAAGTGCTGGTCAATGAGACGATCAACCACAACACGCTGTATTTTGATGTGGGGTTGGTCAACAACGGACAGGTGCCACTCTATCAACCGAACCTTGCCATCGATGAATTGGTCGGCAATCTCGTTGGTGGATTGGGGCAAACAGAGGAAGAAGCCCGTGCCATCGCACCGGTTTTATTGCAACTGCGTCATGAAAAAGCAGATGGCAGTATCGTCGATCTACCATTCACCGTAAGTGAGGGAGCAATTCTTTACGACCTGCCAAACAACACACTACTACCGGGGGAAACCCTCTTTTATGAGTATGTGGCTTACAATGTCGTCAACTATCCGGGCACTGCTGCCTTTGAATCGGCAGCAGTAGAGGTGTTGGCGGGACAGGGGGAAACGGTGACGGTCACCGCCATCCAAAAAGAGCTGTACAGCACCCTAGGTTATGCTGACAAGTTCGATAGCCTACAGTCTACCAACCACCAAGCCTACACCTACTTGATGGCAGACAGCAATTATCATTACATGCAACAGGCGCTCACCACCGATTATGATTTTGGACGGTGGTTGTATGATCTGACAGGGATTGTATTTCAGTTGGATCTAGAACCACTGACTGCCGATGAACGGCGTGAGTTGATTCAACAACAGCTGTACCATTTGATGGTCAGTGAGGAAATGGAAGTGGGTACAGCACAGGCCGTTACCTTTGAAAAACAGGTGCTGATGGGCACGGTGTTGGATCAACTGGTTTCGGATCTCCGGTTGGCGGATGCCCTATCGCTGGACGAGCAGGAGGCATTGACCGACGTGATGACCGCCCTCAAAGGGGAGGAACGCTTCTTACAACAGTTGGAAGAAGGGTATCATGGTGCAGGTGCGATCGGGTTTACCGCCGTGCTGACCGATTTATTACAAGAAAACATACCTGTCGAAACAGTGGAAACGGTGATAGAAAAGCTACAGCAAACAGGGTATGTCGATCAACTGTTTTTGAATGCTTTTGACGATCGACTGACCTTGACAGAAGAACTGCTACACACTGTTCAAACCGTCGCGGATGACACGATCGCACTCAACAACTATCTCTATCATCTGTTGGAGACAGAAGTGACCTTACAGGAACAATACCGTGTGCTGGATGTGATTTTACAGTATGGGGATGCGGTGGACACCACCTATGACAATGATATCCGGTCGGTGGCAGAGGATTTGAAAGCAGACATGCAACAAAATCAGCGCGTGTTGATCGGGGAATGGTCACAAGAGTTGTTGGAAAGTGGTGCGACATTTGGTGCAAAAACCGCAGTCACCCAATTGATCGCCAAAGTTGGTTCCTCGGTGGCACTCGTCTATAAGTTGTTGGGACTGACCTACAGCGGAGTTGATTGGATCTTTGGGTTGGGTGACCGTTTCCAATCGGATGATGTGTTGGAAATCTCAGCGGATCTATCCCGTATTTTCTCCTATGCAGTCAGCACCGAGCAACGTACAGCACAAACCCCCTCCGATCAATTTTCCACCTTGCGCAATCTGCGGTATCTGGTGGAACTGCGCCTGTTCGGGGAAGAGGCGTACAACAAGTTTGTCACCGACTATCAAGCGGAATTTTTAGAAATACTGCAAGTCCAAACAGCAGACCGCTATGAAACGGTTGACGACTACCTGTTGGCAACAGGACACCAAACGTTGGATCATTATTTGGATGAGATGGTGGTGAACATTTTAAAAGCAAGAGATGCCATTTTCTTTTTCAGTGGTGCACTACCGCCACAGGAGGAAGTGATTGAAACAACCGTTGTCATCGACACCGGTTTGGAAGTGGAGGCAGGGGTACCAATGCTCGCAACCACCGACCTTTACTGGCAGGACGACTGGTTTGAAGTAGCATCGACAACCTACAATCAACAGTTGGCAACTGCTGCAATGACGCTCAGTGCCTCCGCTTATGTCGATGCAGAAACGATGGTCGACACCCTTACCGCCTTACAGTTTGCAGAGATTGACACCTACTATGACAACAAAACGCTGTACGGCGATGATGATGTGGTGGCATACAGCTTTGCCAAGAAGCAAATCGGAGAGGAAACGCTGGTGGCGATTGTGGTGCGTGGCACCAAAGGGGAAGAGTGGTACAGCAACTTCAACCTCGGCGCCGAAGCAGAACATGTCGGCTTTGCGACAGCAGCAGCACGTTTACAAGCCGACCTGGCACAGTATTTGAGCGACCATGGGATTGAGGCTAACGACGGCACCAAATTTTTGGTCACAGGGCATAGCCGCGGGGCGGCTGTCGCCAACATGATCGGCGCCTACTTGACCGATCTTGCAAACAGCGACCATCCCGATGTCGTCGAAACGCCCAACCGCACCAATGTTTATGCCTACACCTTTGCGACACCGCGCGGTGTTCCGATCGCGGAGCTGGGGACAGGGTATCAAAACATCTTCAATATCGTCAACCCCGAAGACTTTGTGCCGAGATTGGCACTGGGTGGCTGGGACTTTGGCCGATATGGGGTGGATCTATGGCTGCCGACAGGATCCTTTTACGACCTGCCAAAGAGCACCATTTACCACAACAGCGATGAATTTGAAACGCTGACCAAAGAGCGGTACAGTTACTACAACAGCGGAAAAATTTGGGTAGATCAGCTGGAAGGTTCTTTTTACCTTGCCGCACCAACCAGAACTGCTGCGTACGACGGCAAAGTGGGTCAGGAAGACCTCCCGTTGATAGATTATTTCAATGCGTTGGCAACGGTGTTGGTGACGGGCGATGAAGGGCCGTTACTGGATATTTCACTCACCAGTGTGCTCTATTTTGATATTACTTTATTTTTTGTTGCGAACAATCAAGTGCTCGGCACCGTAACCGACAACCACTGTCCGGCAGGGTATCTGAGTTGGATGCAGAGCATCGATCAAGGTGGGATGAGCTTTATTGGCAACAATAGCACATTCAAACGTGCCACGGTCGCTTGTCCGGTGGATGTCTACGTCTATGATAGCAAAGACGAACTAGTCGCAGCAGTGGTGGACGAAACGATCACGGTGGACACCCTGTCGGTTTGGGTACAGGATGGCGTGAAGATTGTGGATCTGCCAAACACCCAAGATTATCGCATGAAAATTGTAGCACGAGATGGGGGTACGATGGACTATACCGTCGAGGAACTCACGCTACAAGATGGTCAGATTGGAGTCACCAATAGCATAAGTTACCCTGACATTCCACTGACCGCAGGGGATAGCTTTGTCGGACAGATCGACAAAGGGGTGGGGTTGACAACGGCCGATTACAACCTACAAAGGGAAGCGGACACCACACCGTCGACCTCCGTGCCGTCGGTCTCTACACCGACGACGTCCAATCCATCGGCCTCCGTGCCGTCAGTCTCCGAACCGTCGGTATCCACCCCACAGGGAGGAAACGACGGACAGACACCGCCACCGACGGTAGAAGGTGGTACATCGACAAGTACACAGCAGACCACAGTAGGCACGCAAACAGCACCAATTGTGGAACAGCAAAGCAGTACCGATGACAGCAACAATACGACAACATCAATGGAGACACAAACGG
>CAYJIM010000006.1:0-30960 GCA_964370215.1 uncultured Oscillospiraceae bacterium | reverse complement strand
CAAAGCAGTACCGATGACAGCAACAATACGACAACATCAATGGAGACACAAACGGTAGAAACAGAGGAGGAACCGATCCTTGACACCCACGCACCAATGCCGGCACAGGACAGTGAGACGACGACCACAAGTGGACTGCTGTGGTGGTTGGTTGGGGTAGGCGTGCTACTCCTAGCAATCACCGCTCTTGTATGCCGCTATCGAAAGAAACAATAGCACCATGCACGCAGACCGTCGAAAAAACCGCAACCGCAAAAATGGTGAGCCAAGGCTTGCCATTTTTGCTTTCGGTGTCACTGCACCTTGCAAATCTTTGGACGCTCTGGTAGGTGTCGAAAAAAACTACAAACGACAAACCGGTGAGCCACGTTGCTCACCGGTTGTTCTTTTCTGTGTTACTGGTTTTTGATTGTGATGTTAAATCATGCGATCAGGGTGTCGCTTTTGCTGATAAAGCACAAAGACAAGATAGATCACAGCGGCAGCCACCAGTGCAATGGTCATCAAAAATGCCATATGGTTGACCCCATATTCCTCGACCCAATAACCGCCGAGGAAGTTGCCGGTGATGCCACCGAGGCCACTTGTCGCACTGATCATGCAGGTGACGGCAGTTGCCCGATAGATGGTCGGTACCAGTTTGTTGATGATCTCCAAGGAAACTGCCAAAAACAAGCCAAACGCAAATGCCTGTAGTGCTTGTGACAGGTAAAACATCATCATGTTGTCGGCAAGGAAGTAGGTCAGTCCACGAACGACCTCCAAAATCAAGCTAGCGAGCAACAGATAATTTAATTTGAAGCGTCGGCAAGCGACCGTTGCGAACAGCAGTACCGGTACTTCGGCAATGGCACAGATGGCAAAGGCGATGCCCAATTCATTGTCACCACCGCCCAAATCCAACACCTTAAAGGTGACGTTGACGTGCAGTGCACGCCAGCCAAGACCGCTCAAGGTAGAGGCGACGAGAAAGATGACATAGGTGGGCATTTTGGACAGTTCCTTGACAACGGCAAAGAAACTCATCCGTTCGGTTGCAGGAAGGTGTGAGGCCTCTACACGTTTGTTCTTACAAGGAACATCGGGGATTTGCAGGAGAATGACCAACAGAAGTACCGAAAATACAGCACTTAAGATGAACAGAACATGATAGCCAAACTGCCCGATGAGTGTACCGGCGGCGAGAGACATGACGCTGTACCCGATGGAACCACCGCCACGGTTTTTCCCATAATCGAGATAAGGGTATTGTTCACGTAGGGTGACCGCCCAAGTGTCGGCAAGGGAGGGAGTTGGTTGAAACAGTAAGGACATCGGCACCACTGCGAGCAACACAAGTGGCAGGGGCAGGTGAGACATAAAGGGAAGAAGAAAGGTTGCGCCGATGGATAAAGTGATGGCAATCATCAAATACTTTTTGATGGACAAAAAGGAGTCGGTGATGTACCCTGCCAATGGTTGAAACAAAAGTAGGCAAAAAGCACAAACGGTGTTGACAATGCCACACTCAAAACTGGAAAATCCTTGGGTGGTCAGATAGATGACCAAAAAACCAAAGTAGACACACATGCCACAAAAGTAGACAAAGTTTAAGGAAAAAAACAACACATTCAATTTTTGAAAATAGGAAGTGTCGGACAGATTGAACAACCTGCGCATGGTATGACCTCTTTCTGATTATAGTAATGTTTCAGGGCACTTATACCGTTGATGCAAGATATAACATCCATAGAGGAGTGCCGGCACGGCGGTGGGGATGAGCATATAAGCCGCCATTTGATTGACCCCAACCAAGTTGACAAGGAAACCGCCAAAGAAGTTGCCGGCAAGGGCACCAAGTCCCCCAGTTGCACTGATCATGATGGTGATAGCGGTCGCCCGATAGGTGGCAGGAACCAGCTTGTTGATCAATTCCAGTGAGATGGAGACCATCAAGCCATAAGAACAGGATTGACATATCTGGGAAAGATAGAGCATCGTCATGCCATCGGCAGCCCAAAAGGTCAACCCACGGAGTACTGCAAAGACCATGCTGAAGAGCAACAGGTAATGCAAACGCATTTTGCGGCAGGCAAAGGTGACCAGTAGCAGTACCGGGATTTCTGCAATGGCACAAATGGCGTTGGCAATGCCTAGTTCCACATCACCCCCGCCCAAATCCAACACCTTAAAGGTGAGGTTTGCGTAAACGGCGCGCCAACCAAACCCACAGACAGTGGTAGCGACCACAAAGATGACGTAAGGATGAATTTTTAACAGTTCACGAAACACTGCCACAAAACTCAGTCGCTCGACACTTTCGTTTTCTTTTTGATGTTGACCCGCTTTGTTTTTGCAGGGGATGTCGGGGATTTGACTGATGATGAAGATCAATGCGACGGCCGCAAGGGCTGTTACAACAAACAGGGCAATGTAGCCAAACTGTGCAATCAAAAATCCTGCGGCGACGTTGGTGACCGCCCCACCGGTCGATCCGCCGGTCCGGCTTTTGCCGTAGTCGATGTAGGGATAATCTTCACGCAGGCCCACCACCCATGAATCGGCCAGAAAGGTCATCGATTGATAGAGCAGTGCTATGGGAAGCACCGATAGGATCACCACCATAAAGGAATGCTCGACGATGGCAGGCAGAATGAAAATGGTGAGGATGGTGCCGACACTACAGAGAATCAAAAACTTTTTAACCGATAAAAAAGTGTCGGTAATATACCCACAAAGCGGTTGAAAGAGTAAGAGGCAAATGGCAATGACAGTGTTGACAATGCCGCACTCAAAACTGGAATATCCGTGGTTTGCAAGATAGATGGTGATAAAGCCAAAATAGGTGCTAAAGCCACAAAAATAAACAAAGTTGAAGGCGAAGAAAAACAGATTTAATTTGCGAAAAGAGGAAGTGTCGAACATTTTTGAAACATTTCTCATGATCATACCTCAATTGAATTGTCGAAGGTTAAGAGAGCTTCTGTCCATTGATCATCAATACAAATTTTAATTGTAAAAATTGTGCGGCGTGTTTACATAAAATCATCCGTGCCATAAAAATTTCAAAATAATCCAATACCGGAGAGATGTCAGTGTCGATGGTCAGTGCTAGCACCACCTGCTTTTTCTCGTGATTCAGAGAGACAGATGCCTGCTCCACCGCATAGTTGACGCGGTCATGGATGTCAAATTGCGCCATGTTCTGATTGCGCACCCGAGAACGGCGCACGTCGCTCTTATCGGCAAGAATCAGAGCGGCGGCAATGGGAGTCACGGCTGCTGCAGTATGTTCGTCATGGTTGCCAATGGCAGAAACCACCATGGCAATTTCTTCGGGTGCCATCCCCAAATTGTCCAAAATACGAAAAGCCATCACCGCCCCACTCTGTGCATGATCCACTCGGTTGACCAAATTGCCGATGTCGTGTAGGTGCGATGCAATTTTGGCAAGCTCAATGGTACGCGGAGGATATCCCAATTCCGTCAAAATCTGGGCGGAAATGTGTGCGGTACGGGTGACATGTGCAAAGGAATGTTCGGTGTAGCCGATGGATTTTAACATATGATCAGCGTGTAAAATATATTGTTTGACGGCGGCGTTTTCGGTAATCGCCTGATAGGTAACCATAAATGATATTACTCCTTCTAAATAAAACAAAAAATAGGGCGACTGATGGGTCGCATCAACCAGTACTCATTATATACAATCTATCTAAAAGTTTCAATAGATTTAAAAAAAGAATAGGGTGGAGTGATAAAGGTTGGCGCTATTGTATAAAGGGTGCCAACCTTTTTCGGTTACTCTGATCAGTATTTTGAAAACGTTTTCATGAAAAAAGAACAGGGATCCTGAATGATCGGAAATCCCTGTTCGCATGGTATTATAGTTTAAGAAGTTTGCTGTAGCAATGCGTGCAATTGCGTGGCAGTTTCTGTGTTGATTTTGAGCAGTTGTTGGAGTTCTTCCACCGCCATGGCTTTCATCGCTTGTTTGGTGCGACAGTGTGACAACAAGGTTGCCGCCTTTTTCGGACCAATACCGGGAATGGTGGTCAATTGCATCGAAAAAGTCACCTTTTTGTGGGTTTTTCGTTGGAAGGAGATGGCAAAACGATGCACCTCATCCTGAATTTGGGTGACAAGGGTGAAGGCTGCCTTGACGGTGGAAATTTGAATTTCACCTCCGCTAGAGGTGATGGCACGGGTGCGGTGTTTGGAGTCCTTGACCATGCCAAACAACGGCACTTTGATGCCCAGTTCCTGCAACACCGGTGCCACGGCATTGACATGCCCCTGTCCGCCATCCAGTAAAATCAAATCGGGTAGGGTTTTGAACCCTTCATCCTTTTCTTCGGGGTCGAGGTAACGGGTGAAGCGGCGGCGAATGACCTGCTGCATCGCCGCATAGTCATCCTGCATGACTTGATCCTTGATGGTGAACTTTTTGTAAGCCGCTTTGTAGGGTTTTGCCTGCCGAAAGACTACCATACCACCCACCATATAGTCACTGCCAATATTTGAAATATCATAACTCTCGATATAATTTGGCATGGTGGACAGTGCCAACAGCTCGGTCAATGCCTGCAACGCCACAAGATGCTTGGACTGTTGCTTGATGCGGTTGGAGAGGGTCTCCAAGGCGTTGTTTTGCGCCATTTCCACCAAACGCTTTTGCTCTCCCTTTTGCGGTACATTGAGATAGACCCGATGATCGGTGATGGAGTTGAGGTATTGCTCGTACAATGCAAGATCCTCCAACGGGGTATCCAGCGAGATCAAAGAGGGGAGTGTCACGCCTGCGTGGTAGTACTGGATCAAAAAGTCCTCGAGCAGTTCAGTGGCATGGGTGTAGCCGTTGAAGTGGTAGTCGGATTTTCCATACAATTTGCCGGAGCGGAATTGCAGGACGGTAACAGCGGTTTCCTCCCCGATGATCTGCACCCCGATATAGTCGTGATCCTTGCCATCGTCACGCAACACCTTTTGGGTGTCCTGCAAGCGAGTGATCGCTTTGATACGATCGCGAAATTTTGCTGCACGCTCAAAGTCGAGTGCCTCTGCCGCCTGTTCCATCTGCTCGGTCAGACGAGCGGTGCGACTGTCGCTTTCATTTTTGAGATAGTCGATGGCATCGGCAATGATGCTGTGGTACTGTGCTTGGCTCAACCGCCCACGGCAGATGCCACTGCAATTGTGGATGTGGTAGTTGAGGCAGGGACGGGTTTTGCGAAAATCTTCCGGGAATTTTTTGCGACAGGTGGGGAGCAAAAACACCTGATTGACCTCCTGTACCGTCTGCTTGACGGCAAAGGAACTGGTGTAAGGGCCCAGATAAGTGGCACCGTCCTCATTTTTTTGTAGTGCCGATTGAATGCGGGGAAAGGGCTCGTCGGTAATTTTGATGTAGCTGTATCCTTTGTCATCCTTTAATAGGATGTTGTATTTGGGACTGTACTGCTTGATGAGACTGCATTCCAACACCAGTGCCTCAAACTCACTGGAGGTGACGATAAAGTCAAAATCCTGCACGGCGTCCACCATCCGACGCACCTTGTCGGTGTGCCCTTTGTTTTGGCGAAAGTAGCTGACGACACGGTGTTTCAACCGCTTTGCCTTGCCGATATAGATGATGTCACCGCCGCTGTCTTTCATAAAATAAACACCGGGTTGTTCGACCAGCCGATTGGCCTTGTCACGCAGCCGTTGTAGACGATCAGGTTGTTGCATGAGGCACTCCTTCCAGTCGTGAGGGGGACAATGGCAGATAGTGGGCATTGCCCAAAAGATCCACTCTGCGGTAGTTGAATAGATAATAACATGGGGTGTCGGAAAAGTCAAAGGGGTTGTAGGGGAGTGCCAGCAGATGGGTCATGCGTAGCACCTGTTTGGGGTCACAATCATCGTACTCCGGCAAGAGGGTATGACGGTGGTCGTCGTTTTGATAAAAGGTGTGCAGGGTACGCTTCCAGTCAGCATCGACTTGGTCTGACAAAAAGGAAGGTAGACGACGTGCCTTTTCATGGGTGTATAGGTCAAAGCGTGCAAGGGCACAAAACAGATCATGGTTCAAGGGGTATTCTTTTGCAAAATCAAAGAGGATATCATAGTAGGCGACGGCGGTATGGGAAACCAAGTGATGACTGTGTCCTTCAAAAAAGTCCGCTAACGTTTCGAAAAAAGCAAAGGGAGAGGCAAACATCGGGACAAGATAGGAAAGTAGTCGAGTGAATCGATTGGAATTGTAATAGACTTCCACCATTTCCTCAATCCCCTTCAATCGCAACAGCTCGCCAAAGGTCAACGCATCGGTGTAGAGAATTTCATAAGGGGGGGCTTCGCTGTGCACCAGTCCATATTGTGCCCGATTTTCATAAAGACCAGACCCTTTGAGCAGTTTCAAAAAGCCCAACTGCAATTGATCCGGTTGGAGTTGATAGACATCATTGAAAGAGGTGGCGAATCGGTCATACCCTTCATGGGGCAGTCCTGCGATCAAATCGAGGTGGAGATGGATGTTTTGTGGGGCACGTAGGGCGGCGATGACCGACTGTAGTTTTTGCAAGTTGGTAAAACGACAGATCGCTTTTAATGTCTCTGGGTTGGTCGACTGTACGCCGATTTCCAATTGAAAATATCCCTTTCGGGCAGTGGATAGACAGCGAATGCTCTCTTCGTCCAACAGCTCGGCCGCGATTTCAAAATGAAAATTGGTATAGCCGTTGTCGTGCGCTTTTAAAAATTCCCAGATCTGAACGGCATCTTTACGATTGAAATTGAAGGTGCGGTCGACAAATTTGACCTGCCGTACCTGCTGTTGCAGGAAAAATTGTAAATGCTCAAAAATTTGAGGGAGGGGACGGGCACGCACCCCTTGGTCGTTGCAGGACAGGCAGTACTGACAGCGAAACGGACAACCACGACTGCTCTCATAATAAAGAATTTTGTGTGCAAGCGACGTGGTATCGTCATAGACAAATGGGAGATCCTCCATGGGGAGAAGTGGCGCCTCTTCATTACAACAAATGGTCTCACCCTCACGGTAGCAGAGGTTGGGTACCGCACTGTACGGAGCGCCTTGTTCCAATGCCGACAGCAGTTGCAGGACGGCAAACTCCCCCTCCCCGACGGTGACACAATCTGCCATCGTGGTTAAGAGTACTTCCTTTGGGGTATAGGTCACTTCCGGCCCACCCAGATACAGGATACAATGGGGAAGTACTTGTTTGAGTTCTGCGAGTAGGCGGCAGACCATGCCGTAATTCCAAATGTAACAGGAAAAGCCGATGCTGTCGGGGTGCTCTTTATAAAGGGCTGCCAAAATATCACTTGGCTGTTGGTTGATGGTGAATTCACAAAGTGTCGGGGTGATGACAGAATGGGTCATGATGTATTGTGCAATGGAGCGAATGGCGAGGTTTGTGTGGATATATTTTGCATTGATGCCAACGAGTAAATGTTTCATGGGAACCTCCGGAGGGTGGATGGAAACGACTGTTTGCGCTTGAGTTCGGTATAACTTCGCAAGAAAAAGTGATAAAAATGAAATAATGACACCTAAACTCATCAATAATATTTTAGCACATTCGTGTCGGATTTACCACATTAAAATAACCGCATGTCAACTTTTTCATACTTTCTTTGTAGAAAGCAGATAAAAACACCGTATTCTTTAAATAGTACTTGACATTCAGTGCAGATGGGAGTATCATTAGTATAACAATTAAGATAGAGGGAGAATAGATGGAAGAGAGTTCGATTCACACGCTTTCGGACGAAGCGCTAATACAACAATATCGCCAAGGACAAAATGGGGCGATTGTTGAACTCGTTTCTAGATATCTCACTCTGGCAGATAAGAAAATTGGACGTTATCCGCGACTGTTAAAGGAAGCGGAGGATGTCAAGCAAGAGGTGCTTATTACCTTTCTGCATGCGGTCAGTCGATACAGGGAAGACAAAGGGGCTTCCTTTGCAACATATGTGAATTTATGTACCGATAATACCATCAAAAATTTTCTGACACATATTTCAGCTAAAAAGATTCAGTTATTGCAATGGGCAGCATTGGGAGACGAATTGCAAAGCGCACAAGATCTAAGCGCAAATCCTGAAAACATTATCATTGATCGCGAGAAATTCAAATCACTGGAACAGGCAATTGCCGAGCGACTATCTGATCTAGAACGAGAAGTGCTCTTTTCTTTCCTAGAGGGGAAAACCTATCATGAGATCGCCGCAATCAGACACACCAGCGAAAAATCGGTAGACAATGCTTTACAGCGCGTACGAACGAAGCTGCGGGATTGTCAATGAGCGAGATGATAAGCGTAACTGCTTTTCATAAACATGCCCCAATAGCTTAACAATTAGAGCGTTGTCATAACAAAGGTACGGTGTGAATCCGTTGGCGGGCGAAAATCTTTTCAAGCGAGGTAAAGAGTATGTACGAGGACAAAAGTTTAGTCTGCAAGGAATGCGGAAACGAGTTCGTGTTTACATCCGGTGAGCAAGAATTCTATGCAGAAAGAGGATTCGAAAATGAACCTCAACGGTGTAGAGATTGCCGTCAAGCGCGTAAAAACGCGAACAAAGCGCAAAGAGAACTGTTCACAGCAACCTGTGCGTCCTGTGGTAGTGAGGCAAAAGTGCCTTTCCAACCAAGAGAGGACCGTCCGGTTTACTGTAGCGAATGCTTTGCGAAAATGAAACAAGAATAGTTGTCACACAACAAGTACTTATTGTTTTATTTCAAAGAGCCCTGTCCAAAACGGACAGGGCTCTTTTTTGCGGTTGGTAGCACCGACGAGCATTTGGCACGCATACAATGCGTGCCCTACAAAACCTTCCCTTTTGTCGTAGGGTGTGCATTTTATGTACACCGCCATCCATAGCCCAATGAAAAATCGAGCGGTTCATAAAAGTTTTGTCCACTTTTTCAAAAGTGGTGGAGTTTGAGGCAAAGCCTCAAGGTCTTGAATGCTGCAAAGGGAGTATTAAGAGGGTGAATTTCCAAACATTCCAGTGAATTGTTTGGAAAGAGGGAGATTTTACGATAAAAAATCTCCCTGTTGGCAGGCTGAGTTTCATGCCTGTCCGCCAACAACACTCCATGAAGAATATACGTGTTAATTGGTCAAAACGCACAAATATTTTGATGAAAACTCGTTCAAATGGGAGTTGATGACTGTTTGAGGGCAATTTCATCTTGTCTTTTCACGATCAATATGCTATAATGCAAAGGAAAGAAACAAAGTGCAAGAGTAATGAGAGCGGCGCGCAAGACCTTTCGGAGGTGTTTGTCACGCCGTTTTTTTGCGGTTATTCAAGAAAACCTTGGACCAATGGAGGACAAATATGCCGATAGATTTGAAAAGTCTGCTCGAGGAGATGCCGGTGATTGCGGCGGTTAAAAATGATGAGGAATTGGCACTTGCTTGCCAATCGGAGTGTCGTGTGGTGTTTTTGTTGTACAGTGACATCTGCCGTATGGGCGGCCTTGTCGATCAAATCAAAGAGAGCGGCAAACTTGCCGTGGTTCATCTCGATTTAATTGACGGGTTGGAAAATAAACCGATTGCGGCACAGTTTATTCGTCAAACGACAAAAGCTGATGGTATCATCTCCACCAAACCCATGCTCATCAAAGCCGCCAAAGAACAGGGGCTCATGACGGTGCAACGGGTGTTTATGATTGACTCGATTGCCTTTAAAAACATGAAAAAGCACTTAGAACAAGGGCATGCCGATATGATTGAGGTATTGCCGGGGGTCATGCCCAAAATGCTCAAACGCATTGTAAGGGATGTGACCATTCCGGTCATTGCCGGCGGACTTGTGGTGGATAAAGAGGATGTCATTGCGGCACTCAGTAGTGGTGCCATTGCGGTATCGTCTACCTTACCGGATATTTGGCAAGCATAAATTGGAGGAGGAGCAGGGATGGAGCAGTACATTGTTGCATTGGATCAAGGGACCACCAGTTCCCGTTGTATTATTTTTGACAAAGGGTTGAATATTCGCATGGTGGCGCAAAAGGAATTTCCGCAGATTTTCCCGAAGTCGGGTTGGGTGGAGCAACGTCCGCAGGACATTTTTGTATCGCAATACAGTGTGCTTACCGAGGCGATCATGCAGGCCAACATCAATCCCAAAGACATTGCAGGGATTGGCATTACAAATCAACGAGAAACGACCATTGTGTGGGACAAAGAAACCGGCAATCCAATTTACAATGCCATTGTGTGGCAATGTCGACGCACCAGTGAGATCTGTGAAGACCTGAAAGCAGAGGGCTTTTCCGACTACATTCGTGAAAATACAGGGCTTCTGATCGATGCGTATTTTTCCGGCACCAAAATCAAATGGATTTTGGATCATGTCGAAGGGGCAAGGGAACGTGCAGAGCGTGGGGAACTGCTCTTCGGTACGGTGGACAGCTGGCTTGTCTGGAAAATGACAGGCGGGGCAGTACATGTCACTGACTATACCAATGCGTCACGCACCATGCTCTTCAACATCCACAACCTTGACTGGGATGATAAAATTCTTGCAAAGCTGGGCATTCCAAAATGTATGTTACCAAAAGTATGTTCCAGCAGTGAAACCTACGGCACCATCAACATCCAAGGGGTGGAAGTGCCGATTTGTGGGATGGCAGGGGATCAGCAAGCAGCCCTCTTTGGACAAACCTGTTTTGAAAAAGGGGAAGTCAAAAACACCTACGGCACCGGCTGCTTTACCTTGATGAACATCGGTGACAAACCGATCATTTCCAAAAATGGACTGCTCACCACCATCGGTGCGAGTGTCGGCAAGGTAAACTACATTGTCGAGGGCAGTGTCTTTGTCGGTGGGGCGGTCATTCAATGGTTGCGAGACGACCTGCGCTTCATCCATGAATCCAAAGACTCCCAATATTTTGCCGGCAAAGTGCCTGACAATGGCGGCGTTTATGTTGTGCCTGCCTTTACCGGTATGGGGGCTCCCCACTGGGATATGTATGCCAGAGGGACGATGTTCGGGCTGACCCGTGGCACCAATCGAAACCACATCATCCGTGCCTGTCTAGAAGCGATCGCTTACCAGACCAAAGATGTCATCGATGCGATGGTGGAGGAAACCGGTGTGGAGCTGAAGGCATTGCGTGTCGATGGGGGAGCGTCTTCCAACGGACTGCTCATGCAGTTCCAATCCGACATTTTGGGTATTCCGCTACAGCGCCCCATCATCAGTGAGACGACTGCACTGGGGGCAGCGTACTTGGCAGGACTTGCCGTCGGTTTCTGGAAGGATCTTGACGATGTCAAACAACATTGGCAACTCGGCAATGTCTACGAGCCTACCATGCCACAAGCACAGGTGGACAATTATATGGCACATTGGAGAAAAGCAGTGGCCTGCACCAAGCAATTTAAAGTCTAACAATTACATAACCGTCTGATAGAGAATTGAGAGAAATCGGCAAAATAACACCTCGTTTTTGAGGTGCTATTTTGCCGTGTTTTTATATCTAAGATCCATCAAACCAACAACAAAGAATTGAGGGGTTACATATGAAATACGATGTCATTATTATCGGTACCGGTGTCTGTGGTGCCGCTGTGGCAAAGACACTTGCCGCATATCAACTGAAGGTGCTGTGTCTGGAAAAAGACAACGACGTGGCCGGTGGTACCACCAAAGCGAACAGTGGGATTGTTCACGCAGGGTATGATCCGGAACCGGGTACCCGTATGGCAGAGCTCAATGTATTGGGCAATCGTATGATCGAACAGATGGCAAGCGATCTGGACATTCCTTATGAAAAATGCGGATCACTGGTGTTGGCATTCGACGACACCGACTTAAACACCATCCAAACACTCTATGATCGTGGCGTGCAAAATGGTGTGCCGGACATGCAGTTGTTGACACCGGCCGAAGTGGCTGAAATGGAACCCAACATCACCACCGACATTACGGGTGCCTTGTTTGCACCGACCGGTGGGGTCGTCAGCCCGTGGGAATTGGCGATTGCCCAACTGGAAGTGGCGGTGACCAATGGAGCAGAAGTGTTGTTATCCCGTGAAGTGACCAATGTGACACCGATCGATGGTGGCTTTGCGGTCACTACGGATCATGACGGTAACACAGAATGCTATGAAGCGACAGCTGTTGTCAATGCAGCCGGTGTTTATGCCGATCGCATCCAGAGCTTTATCGAACCGATTGACTACCAAACCGTGCCAAACAAAGGGCAGTACTATCTATTGGACAAATCGCAAGGGGAATTGGTCAAACGGGTCATCTTCCAATGCCCTTCCAAACTCGGGAAAGGGATTTTGGTCTCGCCGACTGCACACGGCAATCTCATTGTGGGGCCTGACAGTGTCAACGTCAGCGATCGTGACGATGTGTCGACCACTGCCGATCAACTGGCATTGGTACGTGACACTGCGGCGAGAAGCTGTGACAAGGTCAATTACCGTGAATCCATCCGCAACTTTGCAGGGATTCGTGCACAGAGCCAGTTTGATGAATTTTTGATTGCGGCGGCAAAGGACCACCCGATGTTTATCAGCCTTGCCAACATCAAATCCCCGGGGCTTACCGCTTCCCCTGCCATTGCATTGGAAGTGGCAGAAATGCTGAAAGAAGCGGGTCTGCCCTTCACACCAAAAGACACGGTTGTCACCACCAGAGAATTCCCGCGTTTTCGTGAGCTGAATGCACAAGAGCGTCAAGCGTTGATCCAAAAGGATCCTCGTTACGGACACATCATCTGTCGTTGTGAGACCATCACAGAAGGGGAGATTGTTGCAGCGGTCAACAGTCCGATTCCGGCACTGACCATCGATGCGGTCAAACGCCGCTGCAATGCAGGGATGGGTCGTTGCCAAGGGGGCTTTTGTTCCCCTCGTGTATTGGAGATCATTGCAAGAGAGCGTGGGCTGTCGCCTGAAGCGGTGTTACAGGACAAAGAGGGCTCTTACATCTTGACCGGCAAGACCGAGAAAGGGGAATAGACATGGGAAATCAATACGATTTGGCGATCATCGGCGGCGGCCCTGCAGGCCTTGCAGCGGCGGTGAGCGCTTATGAAAAAGGGGTCAAAAGCATTGTCATCATCGAACGTGATGATGTGACAGGCGGTATTTTAAATCAATGTATCCACAACGGGTTTGGTCTGCATTACTTTCAAGAGGAACTGACAGGCCCTGAATATGCGGAACGTTTTGAAAAGATGTTGGAGGGGAGTACCGTGACCATCAAAAAGGAAACGATGGTACTGGAAATCACCCCTGACAAACAGATTTATGCCGTCAGCGAAGCGGACGGATACTGCACCTTGCAGGCAAAAGCGATTGTCCTGTCGATGGGGTGTCGTGAACGTACCCGTGGGGCCATTGCCATTCCGGGCAGTCGTCCGGCAGGGGTATTCACTGCAGGGACAGCCCAGCGTTATGTCAACATGGAAGGGTATATGGTCGGCAAACGTGTGGTGATTTTGGGCTCGGGTGACATCGGCCTGATTATGGCAAGACGGATGAAACTGGAAGGGGCAGACGTATTGGCGGTCGTTGAGATCATGCCATACTCCAATGGCCTCAACCGCAACATTGTACAATGTCTCGAGGATTATGACATTCCGCTTTATCTATCGCACACGGTGACCGATATTCGTGGGAAAAACCGTGTTGAACAGGTGGTGGTCAGCAAGGTGGACGACAACCGTCAGCCGATCGAAGGAACGGAAATGGTGTTCGACTGTGACACTTTGTTGCTGTCGGTTGGCTTGATTCCGGAAAATGAAGTGACAAAGTCCGCTGCCATTGCGCTGGATCCACGCAGCAATGGTGCGGTGGTCTACGACGATATGCAAACCGAGGTAGAAGGGATTTTTGCCTGTGGGAATGTACTGCATGTGCATGACTTGGTCGACTTTGTGACAGCAGAGAGCATGAAAGCAGGGGCGTCGGCTGCAAACTATATCCTGTCGCCTTACCGCCATTCCGACAACGTGGTACAGGTACAAAATGGCAATCGTGTCAGTTACACTGTGCCACAAAAATTTGATTTGAATGTCGGCGAGGAGGGCAGTGATGTCTTCTTCCGTGTCAATCAAGTGGTGAAAAAAGGAACACTGACGGTGACAGCAGAGGACGGTACCGTACTGCTGTCTAAGAAAAAAGCACATCTATTGCCGGCAGAGATGGAAAAAGTCAAACTGGATAAGAGTTTGTTACAGGGACATACCGCTGTGACAATCAGCATTGAAGAGTAGGAGGGAATCTGATGAAACAGCAAATGATTTGTATTGTCTGCCCACAGGGCTGTCGATTGACGGTGGAAGAGGTGGACGGCAAGTTTACCGTGACGGGCAATGTCTGTAAACGTGGGGAGAGCTATGGCATCAATGAGATGACCGCTCCTACCCGTGTCATCACAAGTACCGCCGCTTTGGTGGGTGCGTCGGTGACCCGTGTGCCGATCAAAACAGCAGGAGCGGTACCCAAAGGGCAAATTTTTGATTGTATGAAGGAAATCAATGCGTTGACTGTCACCGCACCGGTGGTGTGTGGGCAGGTATTGATTGAAAATGTACTGCAAAGTGGGGTCGATGTCGTCGCCACTCGCAGTATTCCGGCTCGTTAAATCATCTCTCAGTTTGGTGAAGAAAAGATTTTAATCAACTTTTTTAAAAAAGTTGCAGCGTGTGGGACAGCGTCCCACGACCTTTTGCCGACAGGCAATTTTGAAGCTTAGCGTAAAAGCAGTTTGGCGTATGCCAAACTGCTTTTACGCTGTAAGAACAGGATTCCATGCCTGTCTGCCGTTCCTCACCTAAAAAAGGGATTTGGTCAACGACCAAATCCCTTCAATGCTGACGCATGATGGTTGCCTTACGGCAATGCAGACCATGGGACGCTGTCCCACTCCCCTGTCACTTTTAAAAAAGTGAACAAAATTTTTATGATACGCTTCTATCATCCCACGTCGTGGACGAAGTTTTCATGCGATGGGCGCTCAGCCGACAACAACCGCGGATTTTGCCCGCAAAACTTTTGTTTTGTGTGATCTGAAGCTCGTCGGTCATACCCAGCATCATTTACCTAAATAAAAGCGGTGAGGACGGAGATGAAGTTCAAATAAGGGAAGTCTGTACCCTTGATGTTGCCGGTGCCGTAGGCATACCCTTGGTGGCCTGCATGTTCCTGTAGACGTTTGATATGTGCCATGATCGGTTTTGTTTTGGCGGTCTTTAAGTAATCGGTATGGGTGTCTCCGAATAGTGCGATCTGTTTGCCGTAGCGATCAATCGCCTCTTCGGTGGTCAGTGGATACCGTTCGGTCAGGTACAACCCATCGACGCCAAGAGAAATCACCCTTTCAATGGCAACAGGATGGTCGCTAAAATCAATCCAGATACAAGGGAGGTTGAGATCGTGCAGTTCGCCTGCCAACGTCTGATAAAATTGTAAAACAGCGTCTTTTTCTTCGATTTCGTCCAAGCAATCGTTGAACGCACAGGCAATGACGGCAGGGTGTTTTGCAAGTGTCAAGTATAGGTCACGTGTCTGGTCAAAACAGTCGGATAAAGACAGGCCGGTTTGCAACTTTTTGGCTATCGTTTGCTTTTGTGCGCCAATGACGCGAAACCCTTCAGGCAGGGTTTGCAGCAAAAGATCCACCAATTGTGGATCGCTGCAGTTGGCTGGAAAATGCAAGGGACCGAAGTCCATCTTGCAAAGTTTATAGGTGTCCGCCAAATTACGAAATGCGACTTCTTCTGTTTCCCACAGGTGGTCACCCCGTCGCCAGATCAATTGCTCGGCGGTGTCTCGTGGCACCGCGTATTCAAAAATTACAGGAGTAGTAGGCGTTTGATTCGCCAAAACCTGTAAAAAAGATTCCCATTTTTTCATAAACTCTTCCTCTCAACATGGTTGTGTAAAGTGTCGTGCTGTTGTAGCACACAATATTTATATGCTGAAAGCAACGACGACAGCACACCTATTATAACACAAAAAAGCAGGAATAAAAAGAAAAAAATGCAAAATTTAACAGTTTAGCGTCCTAAAACCTATTGACAACAGAACCCTTTTTTAGGTATAATAAAAAAAGTGATGACGAAAGGAAAGTGTTTTTTTTCGTGCATTCCAAAAGTTGAGAAAAACAACTAAAAAAGAAGAGGTGTCGTTATGTCTTATGTAGATCAAATCATTGACAGAGTCATTGAGAAAAATCCGGCAGAACCGGAATTTCACCAAGCGGTGAAGGAAGTTATGAACTCCCTGCGTCCGGTCATTGAAGCCAACGAAGCAGCTTACCGCAAAGACGGGATTTTGGAGCGTCTGGTAGAGCCGGATCGCCAATTCAAATTCCGCGTTTCGTGGGTAGATGACAATGGTGACATTCAAGTCAACACCGGTTACCGTGTACAATTCAACAATTCCATCGGGCCTTACAAAGGTGGTCTGCGTTTCCGTGACAACGTAAACTTGGGGATCATCAAATTCTTAGGCTTTGAACAAATCTTCAAAAATGCTTTGACCGGCTTGCCAATCGGTGGCGGTAAAGGTGGATCTGACTTTGACCCGAAAGGCAAATCCGATCGTGAAGTCATGTCTTTCTGCCGTTCGTTCATGACTGAACTTGGCAAATACATCGGCCAAAACCAAGACGTTCCTGCTGGGGACATCGGTGTAGGCGCACGTGAAATCGGTTATATGTATGGCCAATACAAACGCATGACCGACCAATACGAAGGCGTTTTGACCGGTAAAGGGTTGACCTACGGTGGTTCGCTTGTACGTACCGAAGCAACCGGTTACGGTCTTTTGTACTTGGTAGATGCGATGATCCGTGCAAACGGCGAATCGATGCAAGGCAAAACCGCTGTTGTTTCCGGTTCGGGTAACGTTGCGATCTACGCAACACAAAAAGCAACCGAATTGGGTGCAACTGTTGTTGCATTGTCTGACTCCACCGGTTGGATCTACGATCCACATGGTGTAGACCTCGATGCAATCAAAGAAATCAAAGAAGTCAAACGTGGCCGTTTGAGCGATTACAAAAACTATCGTCCAAACGCAGAATACCACACCGATGGCAGCATCTGGTCTGTCAAATGTGACGTGGCATTGCCTTGTGCAACCCAAAACGAATTGCACTTGGAAGACGCTAAAATGCTCGTTGCAAACGGTGTCATCGCTGTTGGGGAAGGTGCGAACATGCCGACCACCATCGAAGCGACCGACTACTTCATCGAAAACGGCGTATGGTTTGCACCTGGTAAAGCTGCAAATGCAGGTGGGGTTGCAACCTCTGCTTTGGAAATGAGCCAAAACAGCGAACGTTTGAGCTGGACCTTTGAAGAAGTTGACGCAAAACTCAAAGGCATCATGGAAGACATCTTCACCAAAATGGATGAAGCTGCAAACCGTTACGACATGCCGAAAAACTATGTCATGGGCGCAAACATCGCAGGCTTTGAAAAAGTTGTCACTGCAATGATCGCACACGGCGTATAAGAATTACAATCAAATAAAAAACCTTGTAGCTTATGATACAAGGTTTTTTTATTTTCCTACCAGTGCGATCGAGTGACACCTGCTGTAAGGGGTGCCCCTTGGTCGTCCCTACACCATCGAAAAACTTGCAATCCCCAAATTGGTGAACCATGCTGCGTGCTCATTTTAGTTTCTGCATCACGGCAACTGGCAGATTCTTGTCGTTTGCTTTGGCAAATGCTGAAGTATACATATTGCACAGAAATACGAGAAAATAGTCGAAAAACTGTACTTCTTATAAAAATTGTGCTATACTAAATAGAGTTTATACTACCTTTAGGAACGTTGTGAGCAGAAGAAAGGGTTGGTAGAAAAGATGAAACTGACAAAAAACATGGGGGTTGGGATTGGCATCGGCGCAGCTATTTTGATAGGACTTGTGGTTTTTCTGATCGTGATGTGGACAAGTGCGCAGTCTAATGGATCGGTAGTGTATGTGCAATCGGTAGCGTCGCTCATGGGATATGCCGAACAGGGAGGGTTGCAAAACCGCTATGCAGGGGTGGTAGAAGCACAACAAACGGTGGACATCCAAAAGGATGGTGAGCGCACCGTAACGGAAGTGCTCGTCAAAGAAGGGGATGTTGTAACCGAGGGAGATGTACTGTTTTTGTACGATACCCAAGAGGCGAATTTTGCATTGGAGCAGGCATTATTGGAATTGGAACGGATAGAAAATAGCATCCATTCTTACTATGCACAAATCGCACAACTCGAACAGGAACGAAAGACAGCACCTGCCTCAGAGCAACTTTCCTACACCATGCAAATTCAACAGGCGCAGTCTGCGTTGAAAACAGAGGAGTACAACCAAAAAGTCAAACAATTGGCGTTGGAAGCATTGCAAGCAAATGCCGTGGCACCCGAGGTGAAAGCACCGCTGTCGGGTGTGGTACAGCAGGTGAACAACAAGGACGATCAGTCCACGACAGGGCAGGCTTTTATCTCCATCATGGAAACAGGCGACTACCGTGTCAAAGGCTTTGTCAATGAACAAAATGTATTTTCGATTCAGATCGGCGATGCGGTGACGATTCGTTCACGTGCAGACGACAGCCAAACATGGTACGGTGCTGTCGGTGAGATCAACACCCAGCAAAACCAACAGGGAGAGGGAAACGACCCGATGACGACCTCCTCTCGATACCCTTTTTATATCACGCTGGAAAACGACGACAATCTATTGATGGGACAGCACGTTTACATTGAACTCGGTCAAGGGCTTGCCTTTGAAGAGGTGCAAATTCAAGAA
Source organism: uncultured Oscillospiraceae bacterium (assembly GCA_964370215.1). Classification (GTDB taxonomy): domain Bacteria; phylum Bacillota; class Clostridia; order Oscillospirales; family Ruminococcaceae; genus Massiliimalia. Next base: position 12,174 of record CAYJIM010000006.1, on the reverse strand, counting down.
GGATACCTCACCCGACAAGGTGATGATTTTTATGTGTGGGTGGAACACTATGGCGAATTGCGCAAGCGACAGGTACAAGTCGGTGATTATGAAGAAGCAACAGGCATGTATACCATCGCCGAGGGCTTAACGTTGGAGGATCGGGTGGCTTTCCCACAAGCAGGACTACAGGAAGGCGACCACACCATGGTGTATAGCCTCCCGGTGTCCGACACCACCTCACAAGACTTACAACCGCCCGAAACTTTGCCGGAAGAAACACCGCAAGACCTCAACCAGACACCGGAAACGCTGCCGGCAGAAGGACCGACACCGGTAGTGGGATAAGGATGGAGGAGTGTACCATGATCTTACAACTGGAGCATATTGATAAAGAATATCGGCAGGGCAATCTGACGGTACCGGTACTGCACGACATCAATTTGACGGTACAAAAGGGTGATTATCTTGCCATCATGGGACCCTCGGGATCGGGCAAATCAACGCTGATGAATCTACTCGGCTGTCTGGACACCCCGACGAGAGGAACCTACCTTTTTGAGGGGGAGGATTTGTCTCATTTTTCTGACAATCGGTTGGCGGATTTGCGCAACCGTGCCATCGGCTTTGTCTTTCAGCGATTCAATCTATTGCCTAGACAGTCGGCACTCGACAATGTAGCGTTGCCCCTACTGTATGCCGGTGTTTCGGTAAAGGAGAGGCGTGCACGTGCCGTGGCCGCCCTTGAAAAGGTGGGGCTTTCAGAACGGATGAATTTTCGCCCCAATCAATTATCGGGTGGACAAAGCCAACGGGTTGCCATTGCAAGAGCAATTGTCACAAACCCTACGCTGCTGTTGGCAGATGAGCCAACAGGTGCACTGGACACGGCCTCGGGGGAACAGGTGATGGAGATCTTTCGAACGCTTCATGCAGAGGGAACCACGATTGTCATGATCACCCACGAGGCGGAAATTGCCGCCTATGCCGAACAAACACGGTATATTCGAGATGGGATTTTAAGTGATGGAAAGGGAGATGGCAGTGACCAAGCATAAGCGTACCAAAGTCTTATGGATCGTGGCAGTGATCCTCTTTTTGTTGGCGATAGGCATCACCCTTGTGGTTGTGGGCGTGTACAATCAGACGATTGAAGTCGTACCCGTTTCCACCATTCAAACCCAATGGTGGGGGGACGACCGCAGAACCTACGGCACAGTGACCAATGATTTTTCCCAAACGATTACACTGGACAGTGAGGAACGCGTGGAAGAGGTTTTTGTGCAATCGGGACAGCAAGTCAAGGCGGGTGATCCGTTGCTTGCTTACGATGTCAGCTTACTCGATTTGCAATTGAGTGCCAAGGAATACAGCTTGCTTGCCATGGAAACAGGACTGCTCATCGAGCGAGAATTGCTGTCGATCATGCGTACAAATCCGGCGACCACCCAAACCATGGGTTCGGTGACAACGGCGGTCGGCAAGAGCTTGTCTCTGTTGTCGGGATGGTTTACCGTGCCGGTGTTTGCAGCAGACACGCCGGATTTGGAAAAAGCCATCGGCCCTGACATTGCATTGCAGGGATCGATTGCCATCAGCCAAGGGGATGGTACGGTACAAAACCCGTACCTATACCTTTCTGAAAGCCTGTCGGTGGACACAGCCTTTTTGCAGGCATGGGCAGCGGTTGCCAAAACAGCGGGAACAGACACCTACGTCAAAATCGGACAGTACCACAAGGGTGATGCCGAGAAACAGGTGGTCTATGCCCTACACTTGGTGTTTGCGGCAGACGGCGGACTTTCCTTTGATTTTGAAGAGGTCGTCAAACCACAACCACCCACCAGTACCACAACGAGTGAAACAAGCAGTACTACCACGAGTGAAACAAGTAGTACTACCACGAGTGAAACAAGCAGTACTACCACCAGTGAAACAAGCAGTACCACCACGAGTGAAACAAGCAGTACCACAACGAGTGATACAAGTAGTACAACCAGTGATGAACCGATTCCGCCACCCGAGCCGGAGCCATTGCCACCGGCACCGACCTATACACCGCAGGAGATCTATACCCAAGAGCAGAAAATTGAGGGCATGTCGCTGGATGTGCGTCTGCTGGATCTCGAAATTCGTCGCATGAGACAGCGGTATGAAGACAATGTCGCTTACAGTACGGTGGACGGTGTGGTGCAAGGGGTACAGGATATCGAACAGTTGGATCCCACTGCCCCGATCCTAACAGTGCTTGGCAGTGATGCTTATTATATCAAGGCGGCAGTAAGTGAACACTGGTTGGATCAGATTGCCATTGGTCAAACAGTGCAGGTCACCACCTATGAAAGTGCGGTGAGCGTGGAAGGGACGCTGGTCAGCATTTCCTATTATCCGATTGAAAAAACCGACGCATTTTCACAGACAAGCAATGCTTCGGAGTATCCTGTGGTCATTTCCATTCCATCCAACCAACCGGTCAAAGAGCATGAATCTGCCGAAGTATCCTTTGGCAATCAAGGCATCGAAACAGGATCACTGTATATCATGGCAGCGTACACCCGTACTGAAAACGGACAGACCTATGCCATGGTGGAGCGTGAGGGGCGACTGGAAAAACAAATTTTGACGGTTGGAAAAATGCTTTATGGAGAACATGTAGAGGTGTTGTCGGGGCTGTCACCCGACGATTATCTGGCGTTTCCCTATGGCACACGGGTACAGGAAGGGTTGCGTGTCGTACGTACTGAAGGGGTAGGATATTGACCCTGCACAGGGCCAATACAGAAGGGAGGGAAGGGTATGCTTGAAAATATAAAACTTGCCTTTCAGGGGATCTGGGGGCATAAAATGCGCTCTTTTCTCACGATGCTTGGCATCATTATTGGGATTGCGGCAATCATTGCCATTGTGTCGACCATCCAAGGTACCAACGAACAGATCAAACAAAATCTCATCGGTGCAGGCAACAATGCGGTAGCGGTGCAGCCGTACCGTGGGGAGTATCCGTTGCAATTCCAGTATGAGGATGTGCCTGACAATCTGCCCATGCTCGGGGAGGGGTTGCGCCAAACGATCACCGGCATAGAGGATGTCACGGCGGCAACACTGTTTCACAAGCGAGAGGCCGGTCAGGATGTTTATTATCATGACACCCCTTTAAACGGCGGCCAGATCATGGGCATTGATCGGTATTATTTTGACGTATATGGCTATCAAATTCGCACCGGCAGAGGGTTTAGCGAAAGCGACTATACTGAAAATCGCAAGGTGCTACTGCTCGATAGTCTTGCGGCACGCACCCTTTTTTCCACTACGGATCCCATTGGCAAAACGTTGGAAGTAAAGGGTGAACCATATGTTGTTGTAGGGGTGGTGGAGGCCATCACTGATTTTGAACCGGTCATCAACAACATCGATGATTATTACCAATATATGACTCGTTCGAGCGGGTCAGTATTTATACCGGACAGCACTTGGCCGATTGTCTATCGCTATGACGAGCCACACATCGTTGCGGTGCGTGCGCAGACACCGGAACAAATGACGATGGTGGGCAAAGAGACTGCCGACGTGATCAACACCACACTGGGTCTTTCGGGCGAAGTGGTATATCAAAGTGAGGATCTACTAAGGGAAGCACAGGGGTTACAGGAACTTAGCAATTCGACCAATACCCAGCTCCTCTGGATTGCCGGCATTTCGTTGCTGGTCGGTGGGATTGGGGTCATGAACATCATGTTGGTGTCGGTGACGGAACGTACCCGTGAAATCGGGTTGAAAAAGGCCTTGGGTGCCAAACGGGCAAGGATTTTATGGCAGTTTTTAACCGAAGCGGCGGTGCTCACCGGTCTTGGCGGCCTAGTCGGGGTGGGTACCGGCATTGGACTTGCCTTTGTCGTGTCACGCATTTCTGCGGTGCCGGTAGCGGTTTCGCCGCCTGCCATCGCAATTTCGGTGCTGTTTTCCACCCTCATCGGGGTGCTGTTTGGTTTGTTGCCGGCATGGAAAGCCTCTCGTCTCAATCCGATTGAGGCATTGCAACAGGAATAAAAAAGGAATAGGTGACCACAAAGAATCACCCACTCCTTAGACCGTGGAAAAACCGCAACTGAAATTTGCAGATTTTTGGACGCTCTGGGATAACTGTATTGTCCGATAAAAATCAGCGGAAAAGTAAAAGTTTTGTTCCCTTTTTTAAAAGGGACAGGGTGTGGGACGGCGTCCCATGGTTTGCATTGCCGACAGGCAATTTCCAAGCGTCATCGTTTGAAAGGATTTGGTTTGCGCCAAATCCTTTTTTTGCGGGCAAATAGTGGTCGGCGATCGCTCGTAATGCGGTCGGGTCAAGACCCGACCCTACAGTACCATGCAAACGATGAATTCATCGGAACGGGGTTACCCGTTGATGGTGGACAACAAGGTTCCCGTTGTGGAAATCGTTGCGATCTGCAATGGGATCTGCTTCCCGCTGTGTTGTAACGCCTGTTTTGTGGCATACTCTAACCCACCGCAACAGGGAACTTCCATGCGTGCGACGGTGACATGGCGAATGTCATTTTGTGAGAGAATGGCGGTCAGTTTTTCCGTATAATCCCCGTCGTCGAGTTTGGGACATCCGATGAGTACGATGTTGCCTGCCATAAAATCATGATGGAAATTGGCATAGGCAAAGGCGGTACAGTCGGCGGCAATGAGTAGATTTGCACCGGCAAAGTAAGGGGCGCTTGGGGGCACCAACTTGATTTGCACCGGCCATTGTTGCAGTGCGGAGGGCAGTGAGGAAGGTAGTGCTGAGGGTGATGTCGCAGGGACTGTTTTGGAAAAGGACACACGTGTACCGGGGCATCCGCCACCGGTGGTCGACACGGGGGTATCCGTCTGCTGTTCGGTAAAGGAAATGGCACCCACCGGACAGACCGGTAGGCAGCGGCCAATGCCGTCACAGACATCATCACGGGTGACACAGGCCTTACCGTCTACCATCTCGATGGCACTTTGCTGACAAGTAGCGGCACAGATGCCACAACCAATACAAGTTTCACGATCAATTTGAATGACTTTTTTATTCATGGTCACAAGACTCCTTTGTGTTTTCTTAAAAATAGGTGAAATGACTTGACTTTCTGATTCAATTATACTATGATTATTACAACAAATCCGTTGTGTAGACAACGAAAGGAGGGGGAAATGAACGGTTATTTTAAAGTACTTCGCTGCAATCCCTTGTTTGAAAGCATTTCTGCCACCAGTTTTGACACCATGCTAAGCTGCCTCGGTGCCTATGAAAAGTGGGTGGACAAACGAGAGGTGATCCTCCTTGCCGGTGATCCGGTGGAGGTGGTGGGCATTGTGCTGTCGGGTGCTGTCAAAATCGTCAAAACAGATGAAGACGGCAACGAGACGGTGGTGGCCGAGATACGTGAAGGGGACAGTTTTGGTGAGGCGCTCGCCTGTGCAGGGCTGTGTCATAGTCCGGTGACGGCGATTGCGACAAGAAGGTCACAGCTGTTGCTGCTCAATTACCGAAAACTCATCACCACCTGCAACAACGCCTGCGTGTTTCACACACAGCTGATGGAAAACCTGTTGAAATTGCTGGCACATAAAAACCTACAGCTCAGCCAAAAGATTGAAATTTTGGCAAAGCGCACCCTGCGCGAAAAAATTCTGTGTTTTTTACAGTTTGAAAGTCAGGGCCGCAACTGCTTTTCCATCACGCTGAATCGAGAGGATTTTGCAAACTATATCTGTGCTGACCGCAGTGCATTGTCGTCAGAACTTTCTAAAATGCAGCGTGACGGGGTATTGCGGTATGACAAAAACACATTTGAGTTGCTTTAAGTGTTGGTAAACTTTTTTTGAAAGTATTCAAATTTCAAGAAAAATATGGTACACTAGAACTATCTACGAAAAAAGCGATCTAGGACAAAGGGATCTTACTTTGTTTAGAAGGAGAATATAGTATGACAGGCAAATTACTGGTCATTGATGGATTGGATGGCAGCGGCAAATCCACACAGGCAGAGCGATTGGCACAAAGATTGAGAGAAGATGGCAGAGAAGTGACCCTCATCTCCTATCCCGATTATGAAAAACCTTCCTCTACCTTGGTGCGTATGTATCTTTCAGGGGAATTTTCGGACAAGGCAGGGGATGTCAATGCCTATGCCGCTTCCACCTTTTATGCGGTGGATCGCTATGCCGGATACATGCAACACTGGAAAGCACTTTACGAACAAGGGCATATCATCATTGCTAGCCGCTATGTCTCGTCCAATGCCATTCATCAGATGGTCAAACTGCCACAATGTGAATGGGATGGCTTTTTACAATGGCTTTCCGATTTTGAGTTTGAAAAGTTGGGACTACCAAAACCGGACGGCATCTTTTTTCTGGATATGTCCCGTGCGGTTGCCGATCAATTGATCACTGCGCGTTACGAAGGGGACGAAGAAAAAAGGGATTTACATGAAAGGGATCTTTCCTACTTATATGCCTGCACCGCGTCGGCGACCTATGCCGCTGACAAACAGGGATGGCAGGTGGTGCGCTGTTGTGATGGGAGAACACCTTACCCCATGGCGCAAATCACAGACGCACTTTACAAAGCAGTACGACCGTTAATCGAACAATGAGTATGCCCAATGAAAGGGCAACATAGGGACAATAGAGAAAGAAGGACGATGTTGTGTTAGAATTTAGAGAAGTGACGTTGCAGGACAAGGAACTGATAGATCGATGTTTTGACAGCCCCTTGTCAGAAGGGTGCGACTGCACCTTTGTCAATGTGTTTTTATGGTCCTGCTATTACCAAGTAAAAATAGCAGTGCTTGGAGATGTGGTCATTTTTAAGTCGGGAGAAGGGGCAGATCAAGCATTTGCCTTTCCGGCTGGGAAAGGGGATTTGAAACCGGCACTGCAAGCGATGAAAGACTACGCCAAAGCTGCAAACATCCCATTTCGCCTGTACAATATCACCGAGAAAATGAAGACGTTGTTGGAAGCGTATTATCCTGGTCAATTTTCCTATGAAGAGGATCGAGATGCTGAAGACTACGTGTATAACCGCACTGACTTGGCGGAGTTAAGAGGGAAAAAGTATCACGGCAAACGCAACCACATCAACAATTTTAAATTGAAAGAATGGTCGTTTGAGGCACTTGACAACGAAAATCGCCATGATTGTTGGCAAATGAACGTCGAGTGGTGCCAGAAAAACGGTTGTGTCGAAAGTGATTCTGCCAGAGCAGAGTATGACATCATCAAGCGGATGCTTGCAAACTTTGAAACACTCGGTTTGGTGGGAGGGGTTTTGCGCCAAGAGGGGCATGTGGTTGCCTTTACCGTCGGCGAACGCCTCAATGACAGCACCTTTGTCGTGCATTTTGAAAAGGCTTTTTCGGACGTTGCGGGGGCATACCCCACCGTCAACCAAGAGTTTGTGAAGCTGGCAACCGAAGGATATGAATTTATCAACCGTGAAGAGGATATGGGTATTGAGGGACTGCGTAAGGCAAAACTATCCTACCGACCTTCGCACATGGTCGTCAAATACCATGCGACCGCTTGCCATGAATAAAAAACCCTTGCGTGCGGACGGCACGCTGTGGATTGGCTTTGCCAATGAAGGGGAGATCCCAAAGCTCAAGGCGTTGTGGCACACCTGTTTTGGGGATGAATGGTCGTACATTGACTTTTACTTTGCAAACGGTTTTTGTGCCGAGCAAACGGTGGTGTTAAAATTGGCAGACGAACCGGTCGCCATGCTGACCCTGCTCCCTGTGACATTACAAACCCCACGAGGACAGCACCGAGGACAATATGTCTATGCCGTTGCCACCGCTCCAGAACATCGTGGAAAAGGGCTAATGCAGACATTGATGACAGCGGTAGACCAAGCGATGACGGCAAACGGGGACGACTTTTTGTGTCTGGTGCCGGCAAGCAAATCGCTCTTTTCTTTGTATGAGCGGGTGGGATATCAAACCTGTAGCACCCTTGCGGTCGAGACTGTCGATCCGATAAAAGAGGGCGACTGCCGGATCAAACAACTGACAAAAGAAACTTATTTTGCGTTGCGAAAGGACTGGCTTTTGACACAACCTGCGACCATCACCTTCACTGACGATGGATACCTGCAACAGGAACTGGGTGTGACAGCGACTGAAACCCTGTGGGTGGAAACCCCTCTGGGCGACGGATTTGCGGCGGTCTATAAAGCGGAGAATCAGCTGTTGGTGCGTGAAAGCAGTCTGACAAAAGAAGCGTTGATGCAAGCGTCAGGAATGCTCTGTGCGCGGTATGATTGTCAGACCTTGCAGGCTCGTTTGCGGGGGCATGGCCATCCGTACGGGATGATGAAATCGCTGACGGATAAGGCTTTACCAAAGGACTGTTACATGAATTTGATGTTGGACTAAACGGATGGAAAAGGAGAAATTCAGATGGTATATTTATTTTTAGCACCGGGATTTGAGGAAGTGGAAGCGATCACACCGCTCGATTATCTGCGTCGTTGTGAGGAATTGGAAGTTTGTTCGGTGTCGATTTTAGACACCAAAGTCGTCACAGGTTCGCATGGAATTTCCGTCGTTGCCGATCGCACCATAAGTGAAGTCACACTCGACGATGCCGATATGATCATTCTCCCTGGTGGAATGCCGGGTACATTGCAATTGGAAATGAGTGCCCCCTTGCAACAACTGATCGATCAAGCTGTGGCAAAAGAATTGTGGATTGCGGCCATCTGTGCCGCCCCCTCTATTTTGGGGCATAAGGGATTGTTGGAGGGGCGTCGTGCCACCTGTTACCTTGGGTTTGAAACACAATTGACGGGAGCAACCTATACCGGTGCTGAAGTAGAGGTGGACGGCAAGTTTATCACTGCTAGAGGGGCAGGGGTGGCAGCACAATTTTCTTTTGCCATCATCGAGCAATTGTTGGGAAAAGCCCGTGCTGATAAGTTGAAAGGTGCAGTTCTTTGGGAAGACTAGAAAAAAGTGTACTGCGTACACAGCTTGTTGCGGTACGCAAGGGGTTTGACCCTGTAAAAAAAGTGTTGTGGGACAGCCAGATCACGGCACGTACCCTCGACCTATTGAAACGGTATGAAAAAAGAGCAGTGCTATGCTTCATCGGTACCAACGGTGAAATTGATACAAAGCCCTTGATAGAAGCACTGTGGGCAGAGGGAATACCGGTGTATGCCCCTCGTTGTCAAGATAGGGATGGGGCGATGACGTTTTTTGCGATCAAAAGCTGGGCGGATGTCGAAGAGGGCATGTACGGCATTTTAGAACCGAAGGCACTTTGTCCGCCACTGCCAAACAATCTCTCGGCCATCTGTATTCTGCCGGGGCTGTGCTTTAGCATGGGGGGCGATCGTTTGGGGTACGGAAAAGGATATTATGATCGTTTTTTTGCAAAAAGGGATGCAATTAAGGTCGGGATATGTTATAATGAGTGTATTATGCCGACTTGGTCGGTGGAACAACATGATTGTAACATGGATTGGGTGGTTACCCAATCGGATGTCGTACATTGTAATGAGTAGAAAGAATTGAAGGTGGAGAAAACGTAATGACGCAGTATGATGAAAATCAAAATCAACAGGGAACAGAGCAGGACGTTGGGGAGACACAACAATTTGAACCACCCAAAGCACCTGATGTGCAGGAAACACCGATCCCGCAACCGACCAAACCAACCAGAAAGCGCACTGAAATTCGCATCGATCCGGCAAAATTGGATGCACCGATTTTGGAGGATGGAGACGAGCGTTGGGATAAAGTGACGGTACAAAAAAAGAAAAAGAAAAAAAGACGGCCCATCCGTGGTGTATTGGGTGTATTCGGCGTGATTTTGCGCTTCTTGGTCATCCTGTTGTTGTTGGTGGCATTGGCAGTGGGCGCGATGTTTGCAGTCTTTGCCGCAGGGGATATGTTTGGTTTGAGTGAAAGTGAAGAAAAAATCGAGCTGACCATTGAACCGAATACCTCGGTGACCGCAGTAGCGGACATGTTAGAAGAACAGGGTGTCATCGACTATGCGGTGGTATTCCGTGCCTACATTCGCTATAGCTTAGACAATGAGGTCAATTTCAGTTACGGCAACTTTGTGGTGACGCCGAACATGTCCTACAATGAACTCATCACCGAGCTGGAACGTACCAGTGAATCCAATGCGGAAGTGGATATTACCTTCCCCGAAGGCTTCAATGTGGTACAGATTGCAGAACGTTTACAGGAAAATCACGTTTGCACCAAAGAGGAATTTTTGACTGCAGTCAACACCGAAGTGTTTGAGTATGAGTTCTTGACTTCTGCCTATGAAAACCGTGAAGGCAAGGCGTATGTCTTGGAAGGATACCTCTTCCCCGACACTTACACCTTCTTGGAAAACAGTGAACCACGTGATGTCATTGTCCGTTTCCTTGAAAACTTTGACCGCAAATACACCGACATCATGCGCAATGTAACGGCGAATAAAGGTTTTACCATCGATGAGATGATTACCATTGCTTCCATCGTACAGCAAGAAGCGCCGCACAAGGAATCGATGCTCAATGTCTCCTCGGTTTACCACAACCGTTTGGTGGACAGTGCGACCTTCCCGAAACTACAAGCGGACCCGACCGGCCGTTATGCTGATCGCACCCTTGCGGTCAACGGCATTGATCCGGCGGTTGTCACAGCCTACGACACCTACCTGTCGGACGGCTTGCCACCGGGTGCGATTGCAAATCCGGGGATCGATGCGATCCAGTCGGCACTCTACCCGAACGAAACAGAATACTATTACTTCTGTAGCAATCTCGAAACACAGGAATTTTTCTATGCTTACACCTATGACCAACATCAGCAAAATCTGGTATTGGCAGGTTTGACAGAATAATAAAAATAATACGAGCACGGACAAAACATCAAGTTGTCCGTGCTCGTATCTGCAAAGGCTTTCAATGGAGAGGAGAACGTTATGAATAAACCCGAAGTATTGGCACCGGCCGGCGATGCCGAGAGCTTACATTTTGCCATTCGTTACGGGGCGGATGCCGTGTACTTAGGCGGCAACGAATTTGGGATGCGTGCCGCTGCTGCAAACTTTTCGCTAGAGCAGTTGGCAGAGGCCGTCAAAAAAGCACATGCCGCAGGGGTCAAGGTCTATGTCACCTGCAATACCGTACCCCACAACGACGAAGTGGGACGGATGCCCGACTATTTTCAGGCACTGGAAAAAGCTGGGGTGGATGCTGTCATCGTCAGTGACATTGGGGTATTGATGCTTGCAAAGCAGTATGCTCCCCATACCGAAATTCATATTTCCACCCAAGCAGGGGTGGCAAACTATGAAACGGCAAACGCCCTTTATCAATTGGGAGCGCGTCGCGTCGTACTGGCAAGAGAATTGTCATTGGCAGAAATCCAAACCATCTGTGAAAAAATCCCCGATGATTTGGAGGTGGAGGTGTTTGTGCATGGGGCGATGTGCATGTCCTTTTCGGGGCGCTGTCTGTTGTCCGATTACTTCACCCATCGCGATGCCAACCGTGGTGCTTGCTCACAGCCCTGTCGTTGGGGCTATCATCTGGTGGAGGAAAAACGCCCCGGTGAATTCCTACCCATCTATGAGGACGAACGTGGCTCTTACATCCTCAACGCCAAAGACCTCTGTTTATTGGAGCATGTCGGCGCATTGCTAAAAGCAGGGGTGACCAGCCTGAAAATTGAAGGACGGGGGAAAGCTGCCTACTATACCGCTGTAGTCACCAATGCCTATCGCATGGCGACTGATGGGCATCTGGCGGATCCCGAAAAGTATACCGTACCATCATGGTTGTTGGAAGAGGTGACCAAGGTCAGCCACCGCCATTACTCCACCGGCTTTTTGTTCGACACCCCAAGCCAGTATTATGAAAATAGCGGGTATCTTCGCCTTTACGACGTGGTGGCAATGGTGGACGACTGCAAGGACGGCTATCTTGCGTGCACCCAGAAAAACAAGTTTTTACTGGGCGATGAACTGGAAGTGGTTTCTCCTTCCATGCCGCCCAAAACGCTGACAGTCACCGAACTGTTGGACGAACACGGTACGGCATTGGAATCGGCTCCCCATCCGGCCATGAAATTGCGTATCGCCTGCGATACAAAAATCCCTGTCGATTCCTTTTTGCGAAAACAACGCCCCACAACGGACGAAACA
>CAYJIM010000005.1:54845-78797 GCA_964370215.1 uncultured Oscillospiraceae bacterium | reverse complement strand
TCACCGCAGTAAGCGGTAGCACCATTGTGACGTTGAACCCGACCTTTACCCAAACTTTGGCGGTCGGCGCACATACGATGGAAATTCTTTCGGAATACGGCAACGTGACAACAAACTTCACCGTCACCGCTGCTCCGGCACCAACCCCAGTGCCATCTACCCCATCGGGTACCGTTTCGGGCAGTACCTCCTCCCACACCCCTGTGGTAGGCCCTGACACTGGCGACAACGGCATGACAGGGATGCTCGTGTTGATTTCCATCCTTGCCCTCGGCGGTATTGTCCTCACCATTCGCATGAGAAAAACAAAATAATAACACAAAAAAGGATCTGCCCTCATCGGCAGATCTCAGACCGTCGAAAAACCCGCAATCGCAAAATCGGTGAGCCATGTCGCTCGCCGATTTTGCTTTCTGTGTCACTGCAACTTGCAAATTTCGTTCATATACCCTCGTATTACTCTCTCGTTTGCAAGTTTTGTTCCTTGACTTGCAGATTTTTGGGCGCTCTGGCAGGGTGTCGAAATAGGAAAAGACTTTTTTGACACCCTAGGATCTGCCCTCATCGGCAGATCCTTTTTGCGGCGGACAGCGTCCGCTGGCGGTTCGGTCACGGCAAGCCCCGACCCTACAGCACAATGGTATAGGAATGTTAATACTATTCTGTTTTGGTGTATTTTTCTCTTGCGATTTCTTTTTCTTTGGGGTATAATAAGGATAGCAAGATTCCTCATTTTGAAATGAAACACACGAATGGAGGAGATAACAATGAAAGATTTACTCATCATTGGGGCAGGGCCAGCTGGATTATCCGCTGCGGTGTATGCTGTGCGTGCCGGCTTGACCGTGACGATGCTCGAACAAAATTACATGCCGGGGGGACAGGTGCTCACCACTTATGAGGTAGACAATTACCTCGGGTTCAAGGGGATCAACGGCTTTGATCTCGGATTGAAATTTAAAGAACATGCCGAAAGCATGGGGGCGAAAGCCCAAAGTGCCACCGTTAACAGCATTGAAAAGGGGACAGAAGGCTTTGTCGTCCACTGCAATGAGGGCGACTACCGCGCAAAAACAGTCCTCGTGACAACGGGAGCAGAAAACCGCACCCTCGGTGTGGCAGGGGAAACCACCTTCCGAGGCAAAGGGGTGTCTTACTGTGCGACCTGTGACGGTGCCTTTTTCAAAAATAAGGTAACGGCTGTCATCGGGGGCAGTTACACTGCCGTGGAGGATGCCATCTATCTGTCCGCCATCTGTGAAAAGGTGTATCTGGTACACCGTAGGGACAAACTGCGTGCAGGGGCATTGTTGGAACAAAAGCTGTTGGCCTGTGAAAATGTGGAGATCCTGTGGAACACCACGGTGGCGGACATTGTCGGGGACGACCGTGTCAAGGGGTTGCAATTGACTCACCTGCCCGACCAAACCGCCAAAGAGGTGGCTGTGGACGGGGTGTTTATTGCGGTGGGTACTGTGCCACAAACAGCACTGTTAAAACCGCTCATCGAGCTGGATAAAAACGGCTATGTCCCTGCCGATGAAACAGGGGCAACGACGATGGAAGGGTTGTATGTAGCAGGAGATTTGCGCCAAAAACCGCTTCGCCAAATTGTCACCGCCGTTGCCGACGGCGCCAATGCGGTGTCGGCCATTTGGAACTATCTCTTGGAAGGATAAAGAATTGGAAACAAAACAAAGCCTCAGACCGTCGAAAAACCCGCAACCGCAAAATCGGCGAGCCTTGCTGCTCGCCGATTTTGCTTTCTGTGTCACTACAACTTGCAAATTTCGTTCATATACCCCCGTATTACTCTCTCATTTGCAAGTTTTGTTCCTTGACTTGCAGATTTTTGGACGCTCTGGCAGGGTGCCAAAATAGGAAAGGACTTTTTGACACCCTGAGGCTTTGTTTAAAACAAAGCCTTTTGTGCTGACGCTTGATGGTTGCCTGTCGGCAAAAAAGACCTTGGTTTTCACCCAAACCCACCACTTTTGAAAAAGTGGACAAAACCTTTTCTAGTGTGGCATGGGGTTAGAGCGGTAAAATTTGCGCTTGTTTGTTGTAAAACGTTCGTGCGCCGAAAAATAAGGAGCAGAAGACAGCCAGACATACCACCGTAGTAATGGCAATCATGATGGCAATTTGGTATAGAATGGCGGTGGTGGGCAGTGTGCCGGAAAGAATTTGCCCTGTCATCATACCGGGGAGCGAGATGATGCCCATACCGAGCATTGAATTGAGGGTAGGGAGCAGTGCCGTTTCCACCGCATGGTTGATGATGGGTGACAGCACCTGCTTGGGCGCCACCCCTAAATTGATGAGGGTGTCGATTTTGTTGCGCTGATCCTTCATCTGTTGGCGAAAGGTGCGAAGCCCCAGACTGACCCCTGTCATGGTATTGCCCATCAGCATACCGCCGATGGGAATGGTGTATTGCGGGTGAAATACATCCACTTGCACCACAGCAAGGAGAAAAAATAGCAGAACCGACAAGCCGGAGCCTGCAAGAGATGCCCCGACAATCACTTGAAAACGGCGATTGAACCCCTTGTTGCGTGACAGGACGGTATAGATGGAAAAGCCTGTCATCAACAGAATATAGGCAATGGTAAAAGCCGGGTGTGGGTTTTCAAACAAAAAAGTGAGCACAAAACCTGCAAGAACAAGCTGTACCGTCATACGCATACTGGCCACCAACAACAGTTTTGTTTGATGAATCTGACAGCGGCGCATCACCACCAGAATGACGAGCAACAAGAGATAAATGAGCGCAAATTGCCCAATGCTCAATACAATGACATCATTCATGGCAGGTTCCTCCCAATGTGACGATTTGCTCAGCAAACTGTGTCGCATGTTGGTGATTGTGGCAGATGAAAATAGGGGTCATGTGATGCTCTTTGCAGTAGGGGATCACCGCTTCAAAAAAAGCGACTGCCGTACTGTCGTCCAGTGCGCTGGTCGGTTCGTCAAAGAGCAGTACTTGAGGGTGGAAGGAGAGGTGGATGGCATTGTAGACCCGTTGACGCTCCCCACCCGACAGCGTTTGGCAGAGCTGATCGAGGGGCATGCGCAGTTGGCAAATGGCCAGTAGCGATTCGATCTGCTGGTCGCTCGGGCAAGGGAGATTGCGGTATTGATAGAATAAGGCGAAATTTTCTCGAATGCTACCATCTGCAAGGTAGACTGATTGTCCGCAAAGAAGTACACGCTTGCGCAATGCAATTGGATCATAGGATGTAAGGGGCTTTCCTTCAAATAAAAGATCCCCCTGACTGGGCGACTGGGTTTGGTTGAGCAGGCGAAACAAAGTACTTTTGCCACACCCACTCTTACCACATAAAAAAGTCACCACATGGTTTTGAATGACAAGGGCGTCGTAATGCAAAATACCCTTAAAATCGACATTGGATAGCTGGAATAACATGACAAACTCCTTTTGTGTAATCGGGTCTTGATTTTTGATAAAAAATGTGATACCATAGGTGATATAAAATATCAATTTACGTTATCGGTTTTCGATAACACAAGTATAACATAGGAGAATGAGAAATGCAAGAGAAAGTTTTACGCAAATTATTCCTGGGGTTTATGCAGGTGCACATTTTAAAACATGCGGCGGAGGAGCCGTTTTTCGGCTCTTGGATGATCGAGGAATTGAAACGACATGGCTATCAAATCAGTGCAGGCACACTGTATCCCATGCTTCACAGTATGGCGCAATCGGGACTGTTGTCGGTGGAAAACCGTGTGACTGCGGGGCGCAATCGCAAGTATTACAGCATTACAAGCGAGGGGCAGACAGTATTGCTGGCGGCAGCGGAAAAGGTCAAGGAGCTGTCGGGGGTGACAGCGCTATTGGAGCAATAGAACAAAACAAAAAGCGAGGCGTAGAAATCATCTACGCCTCGCTTTTTATGTAGTGGTTATTTTGTGCGTTTGACATAACGGACAACAAGGATTGCACCAAGAGCGGAAACGCCAAGGAGAATCAAGAGCATGCCTGTCATGCTGTTGTCGCCGGTGTCAGGACCTACCAATGGGGTAGTGGTCGAAGTCGTACCACCGGAAACGGTACCACTTGTGCTGGAAGGATTGTAGGAGATGGCAAGTGGGGAGGTGTGGGAAACCACAACTTCAATTCCGATCCCTTCGATCACACGGAATTCACCGAGTTGTGGAACGGTATTTGCTGACACTTGTTTGTAGCTGTCTACTTTGCCTGTCATTGGGTCAACATGAGCAAGACTACCGTAAATGTCTGCAGTTACGCCACCCATTGCCGGAACCATCAAACGGACATATTCATTGCCGTTGTCGTCTACCATTGGTTCAGTTTGTGCAGCGGTCAGATCAAACAGACGGTATTGATGCCCTTGTGGCAGAGTTTGTTCAATGGCTTTGATCATGCTGTCAGCAGTTGGGTAAACGCTTGTAAAGGTTGCTCCGTAGATGCTGACCAAACTGTCATAGTAGGCTTGTACACCACCCTCTGCAATCTGTTGCATGGTAGCAATGCCTTCCGGTTGTGCCACGACATAGCCGTTGACACTGTCGTTTGGCAGGGCTTTCGGGGTGTTGATGGTGCCCTTGACAGTAAATGTGGTTTGGGTCGGTGCAGAGACGGTATAGTTTTGTGCCGCAGCACCTGTCAGCGACAGGGTCGAATCCAAGGTCAGCGCAACATTGTCATAGCTACCAAAGTTTGCATTTGGGAAGGTCGCTGTGCCGAATACTTCCAACAATACTTCATCCCCTGCAGCAACACCGCCGGTGATGGTGAGTGGGAACGCTTGTTGGTGGGAAGCCATGCCGGTGTAATCCACGGTAATGCTGTCCGGTAGCTCATACGCATACTGCAAGGCTACTTTTTCCACAGTGGCATCAATAGTGGAATCTGAAACAATAAGCAAAGATCCGTCACCATAAGTACTCTCTATAAACAGAGCAACCCTGTAAGCATCCACTGATGCGGTGATGGAGGATACGACACCGGAAGCAGTGGCAAACTGGACGTATTGCGTTGTTGTTTCGTCAAAGGAGAAAGCACCGCCAAATATCTCTGGAAAATCCGGAACCGATCCGTTAAAGGTGTAGTTGGTAGGAGCAGCACCATTGTAAGGTACTGTCACAGCGGCGTCTGTCAGCGCCACACCGTTCAGGCTCCAACCGTTGGTTGATACAACGTAATGAACGGTACCGGTAGCAGTGTTTTGGAAGGTGCCTTGATTGTCTACAGCACCACGCAAAACGACATCCCCTTGGTTGATAAGCGAGCCTCCCGTAGCGATGGTGAGATTTGGTGTAGGTGCCTCCGGAGACATTTTGTCTAATATCAATGCTGAACCCTGCAGGACGGTCACCGTTTTATCGGTTGGAATGGTAAGGTCGGCGTTTACAATAACACCCCAGTCGGTTGGAATGGTGATGTTGACGGTACCCGGTAATGTCAATGCCTCAAGCAGTGCAGCTTCATCGCGCACGGTGATGTTGACAACACCATAGTTTTCAAAAGTGCCTGTACCGGTAAAGGTTCCTGCAATGTTGAGGGTACCATTATTGTAAAGTTCGCTATCAACGTGAAGGGTAGCGCCTTCTGCAACAGTCAAAGTACCCGCTGCCTCAACGACAATCCTTTCAGTGGAACGGACGCCTGTTCTCAACATGTTTGGAGATTGTACGGTGACGGTTTTGTTGTTTGGAATGGTAAGTCCGCTTGATGAAAAGCCATCAATATTACTGATGATGGAAACTTCAGTCACGGTATCATTATCTAATGCAATCATAAGAGACGAATAAGACATTACCTCGGTTGGGGCTGCGGTGGTGGGGGTTGGGTTGGCACTTGCCGAAGTTGGTAGACAGAGGATGCCGAACAGCATCAGCCCTACCACAGCGAGCAAAGACAGCCCAAGTCTTGTCTGTGTTTTGGTCATGAAAAAACCTCCTAAATTTTTTGTTTTTTATGGATAATCTTATTAAAACATAAAGAGATGTCAGTTGTCAACAAAAAAATGACAAATTGTTGTAAAAACGACGTTTTTCGGTGGGGTGTGTGGCTACATCGAGGTTGGTGCGTCGATTTTCAACAGTGCCAAGACATTTTGCAGGGTTTGTTGCACCGCTTTACAAAGTTGCAGACGTGCCTGCATGAGTGCTTGATCCTCTACCTGTACACGACAAGCGTTGTAGAATTTGTGGAAGAGCTGTGCCAAGGTGACGGCATAGCGTGTAATTTGCGAGGAATCGAGCGTTCTTGCCCCTTCGATGATCTGGCTCGGGAGTGCCGCAACAAAGCGGATCAGTTCACGCTCTTCCGGTTGTTGCAGCAGGGTGCAGTCCACTTCAGAGAGGGGGGCTGCTACCACACCATCCGCTTGCAGTTTGGCAAGGATGGAGCAGATACGAGCATGGGCATACTGGACGTAGTAAACGGGATTTTCGGAGGATTTTTCCACCGCCAACCCGAGGTCAAAGTCCATTTGGGTGTTGGCCTCTCTCATGTTGAAGAAGAAACGTGCCGCATCGATCGGCACTTCGTCCAACAGGTTGACCAGTGTGATGGATTTGCCGGTACGCTTGCTGACTTTTACAAGCTCGCCGTCACGCATCAGTTTGACCAACTGCATGAGGACAATGTCGAGTTTGGATCCGTCCAAGCCGACGGCATCCATCGCCCCTTTCAAACGGGCAACGTGACCGTGGTGGTCGGCACCCCAGATGTTGATGACACGATCAAAGCCACGGGTGGCAAATTTATTGTAATGGTAAGCGATGTCCGCTGCAAAGTAGGTCGGCACGCCGTTGGCACGCAGTAATACTTCGTCCTTTTCGCCACCGAATTCGCTCGCTTTGTAGAAAAGCGCCCCTTCTTGTTCGTAGGTCAGGCCACGATCCGACAAGAGTTTGATACACTCATTGACCTTGTCCGCCGCATGGAGGGTGCTTTCCAAAAACCACTCATCGTAAGCGATGCGGTAACGACCGAGGTCGGTGCGGAGCGCTTCGATATTCTTGGGGAGGGCATAGTCGACCAGTGCTTTGCGACGGGTGTCCTCATCACAGTTGACAAACGTGTCACCATGGATGTCGGCAAATGCCTTTGCATGGTCGATGATGTCGCTTCCTTGATAAGCATCGGCAGGCAGTGGGGCGTTTTCTTCTCCAACAAACAGTTGCAGATAACGCACAGAAAGCGACAATTTGAATTTTTCAAGTTGGTTGCCGGCATCGTTGACATAAAATTCACGCCAAACGTCAAACCCTGCCCAGTCAAGGACAGCGGCAAGCCCGTCGCCGAGTGCCCCGCCACGTGCGTTACCGATGTGCATCGGCCCTGTTGGGTTTGCCGACACAAATTCCACCATGACTTTTTTGCCCTCGCCGTAGTTGGAGCGTCCGTATTGTTCGCCGTCGGCAAGCACACCGGTGACAACATCCGAAAACCAAGTCGGGTTGACAAAGAAATTCAAAAAGCCGGGGCCTGCAATTTCCGCTTTGACAAAGGTTGTCCCTGTAAAGTCGAGCTCTGCAACAATCGCTTCGGCAATTTGGCGTGGTGCTTTTTTGAAGGCACGTGCCGACACCATGGCAACGTTACAGGCGAAATCGCCGTGGGAAGTGTCTGCCGGTACTTCTACTTGAAAGGGTGGGATCGGTTCAGCAGGCAGGGTGCCTGTAGCCACTGCACGACCGAGGGCGGATAGGATCAACTCTTCGAGTTGGTGTTTGCTTTGGGTTAAAAAATCGTTCATCTTAAACTTCCTTTCAAGATCCATCAAATGAGTTTGACGGTCATTTTTACTTCATTGTCGCTGACGTGGCTACCGTTGATGTCCAAGGCGTAGGAGAAAAAGACTTCTCCCCCTGCTTCATTTAAGGTGGAGGCCACGGTGGCCGCATTGACACCAACCGTCATTTCTCCCACACCAATGTCGTAGTAACCGACGTTTCGTTTGCCGTGTTCAATGAGTAGATTGCTTTTGGTTTGTCCGGTTCGGGTGAGGAGCACACGGTCGGGATCGATTTTCAAAAGGGTACGTGATCCCTCAAATCCGGTGGCCTCACTTTCGTCATATATAATGTAGAAACTTTCTTTTTTACGGTAAAGCCTACCTTGGGTCATCAGCTCGGTTTGATCCAATTGACCATCCATGAGCTGAGTGCCTTTGATCTCTACCCAAACGAGTTGTTTTTCGGAGTTGTTTGTTTGTTCTTTCATGAAGTACCGCCATTTCTATCAGTGATCAAAAACGATCGATGTCGATTTGTTTGACGTCCGGTGTGATGTCGCTACCCAAAAAGATACAGGCCTTGTCGGTGAAATTCTGTTCCTTGTCACTGACAAAAAAGCGTGGTCTTTTGGGGGTGTTGCTGTCGGATTGCAGGCCGTTTGTAAGCAGATAGGACTGCACGGCTTTGGCACATTCCTCACCGGTGTCGATGAGGCGAATGTCAGGCCCCACCAGATCTGCCAACAGGGATTTGATGATGGGGTAGTGGGTGCATCCCAAAATAAGGGTGTCAATGCCCTCGGAGAGTAGAGGGGAAAGGTAATCCATCGCCACCATACGGGTAACGGGATTTTGTTTGTCGATGTACCCGTTTTCAATGAGGGGGACAAGCAAGGGACTCGCCTTGCTGTACACCGAAAAATCAGGATTGATCGCTGCAATGCTGTTGTTGTACGCATGGCTTTGAATAGACGCATCGGTGGCAATGACCCCGATTTTGCCGTTTTTTGTCGCCGCACAAGCGGCGGTCACCGCAGGGGAGATGACGTTGGTGTAGGGTACCGGAAGGGCGCCTAATAGTTCTTTGGGCGGGGGGTTGGTGCTGACGGTACCACAAGCGGCAACAATCATCTTGACATCATTGGACAGCAAAAAGCGAATGTCCTGCATGGCATATTTTTGAATGGTTTCTCGACTGCGGGTGCCATATGGGACACGTGAGGTGTCGCCAAAGTAGACAATCTGCTCATTTGGCATGAGGCGTTGTAGGGCACGTACAGCGGTGATGCCACCGAGCCCTGAGTCGAAAATACCGACCGGTCTATTATCCATTTGTACGCTCCATTCCATCGGCGATGAGGCGATCCAACAAGGTGGCGATCGAAACCCCCGAGGCTTCCCACAATTTTGGATACATGCTGATACTGGTAAATCCGGGGAAGGTGTTGATCTCGTTGAGCCAGAATCGTCCGTCCTCTGTCGCAAAGAAATCTACACGTGAAAGTCCACCGCAACCCATGGCAAGGTATGCCTGGATGGCTGTTTTTCGGAGTGTCTCAATGGTGTCAATGGGCAGTCTTGCAGGGATGTGCAAGAGCGATGCCGGATTGACGTATTTTGCATCAAAGTCGTAAAACTCACCGGCCGGTTCAATCTCCCCAATGGTGGAAGCCTCAGGTGTGAGACTGCCAAGAACGGCACATTCCACCTCTTTGCCGACAAGCATTTCTTCGACGATGACTTTACGGTCATGGGAAAATGCGAGGGTGAGGGCGGTGAGGAGCGCGGCACGGTCGTCGGCTTTGGAAACCCCGAAGGAAGATCCTGCATTGGCAGGCTTGACAAAGACAGGGTAAGGGAGGGCATTCTCCACCCGTGCCACCTGTTCTTCGGTGGAAAGTGTGGCAGTCACCGATACCCAATTTGCCATCGGAATACCGGCATGAGCCAAGATGATATGGGTCAGCTCCTTGTCCATGCAGTTTGCCGAAGAGATGGTGTCACAGCCGACAAAGGGGATGTTTGCCAATTGGAGCAGGCCTTGAATGGTACCGTCTTCTCCATTTTTGCCGTGGAGTACCGGAATGACACAGTCGATACCAAGGGTCGCACCATGGTCGAGCAGGAGTCCACGACAAGTGCGGTTGGTGCTGAGGTTACAAGGGGTGACAGGCCCCTGTTGCCAACTGCCGTCAGCGAGGGTGTCGATGTCCCCTTCAAAATAGAGCATTTGCCCCTCTTCGGTGATGCCGACAGGGAGGACTTGATATTTCGTGGTATCCAATGACTTTATAATGGTTGTCGCGGAGGTGCAGGAAACACGATGCTCGGTCGAGACACCGCCGAACAGCACTGCGATTTGTAGTTTTTTCATAAACGTTCACCTTACCTATTATCATATTGGCAGATTGTCAAACAAATCGGTGTCAATAGGGCGAAAAATGACTTTTTTGACAAGGGTTTCTGCAAATGTTTACATTCTTTATAGTGTACCATAAAATGGTCCAAAAGGCAAGAAAAGGAACGGTAAACAGTAGCTTAAAAATTGCGACAAAGAAAAACAAAAAGAATTCTTTGCAAATGGAATAAAAACAGGTATAATAAAAAGTATATAACAGACCATCGAAAAACCCGCAAACGCAAAAATGATGAACCATGTCGCCCACCATTTTTGCTTTCTGTGTCACTGCGACTTGCAAATGTCGTTCATATACCTTCTCTCATTTGCAAGTTTTGTTCCTTGACTTGCAGATTTTTGGACACTCTGGCAGGGTGTCGAAACAGGAAAGGATTTTTTTGACAGTCTGAAGATATATAAAGCTCGTGGCAATGTCTGAATCGTATTCTATAAGAAGAGGTGTTACCATGCTAAAGGATGTCAAACAAACAAAGATTGCAAAAGAAGAGTACAAAGCACGGATCAAAGAGTACAAGGTGCGATTGAGTAGTCTGCAACAGCAGATGAAACAACAGCGACTGCCCGTCATGGTGGTGTTTGAGGGCTGGGGGGCTTCCGGCAAAGGGGGCATTACCGCCAAGGTCATTCAGGATCTTGACCCGAGAACCTTTCGGGTTTATTCCACCACTGCCGCGACCGAGTGGGAACGTCGCTACCATTTTATGCAGCGCTTTTTTGAAAAGATTCCGGCTTATGGGGAACTGTCTATCCTCGACCGCAGTTGGTATCGGGAGCTGTCCACCTATGCGGTGGAGGAAGGTTGCTCTGACAAGGTCATCCATCGCCGTATGGAAGAGGTGGAACAGTTTGAAAAACAATTGACCGACGATGGCTATCTCATCTTAAAATTTTTCCTGCACATCTCTCAAAAAGAACAGCGCAAGCGGTTTGACCGATTGCTGTCCGACCCGAGTACTGCTTGGCGTGTCAGCCGTGAGGATGAGGAACGCAATGACGACTATGACGTTTATTACAACCTTTACAACCAGCTGTTGAACCGTACAAATTATTCCTTTGCCCCGTGGCATGCAGTGGGTGGTGAGGATCGCCGTGCCGCAACACTGGCGGTGTATGAAACCCTGTTGACCACCATTGAAGCAGCTTTGGAACAGAAAAAACACCCCACCCCTGATCTTGCAATCGATGCGCCGGTTGCGGTGTCAACAAAGTACGATCGCCTGGCGATGCCGGCTTTGTCGACGGTGGCGCTTGACTGTAAAATTACCAAAGCCGATTACGAAAAGCAGTTGGATCGTCTGCAAAAGCGCCTATCGGAATTGCATGGCCTGTTGTACCTGAAAAAAATCCCCGTTATCATCGGTTATGAAGGATGGGATGCCGCCGGCAAGGGGGGCAACATCAAACGGGTGGCGTCGGCACTGGACCCACGGGGGTACACCGTCTTTCCCATTGCCGCCCCCGACAGTGAAGAACTGCGGCATCACTACCTGTGGCGTTTTTGGAAACGCCTGCCACGCACCGGGCACATCGCCATCTTTGACCGCACCTGGTATGGTCGTGTCATGGTGGAGCGCATTGAGGGATTTTGCTCCTCGGCTTGCTGGCACCGTGCGTTTGAGGAGATGAATCTGTTTGAAAAGCAATTGGCAGACAATGGGGCGATCGTACTGAAGTTCTGGATTCACATTGACAAGGACGAGCAGTTGCGTCGTTTTGAAGACCGTCAAAACACACCGGAAAAACAGTGGAAAATCACCGAAGAGGATTGGCGCAACCGCGAAAAATGGGACGCTTATGAAGTGGCGGTGGATGAAATGCTACAGCACACCTCCACCACCCATGCCCCGTGGCACATCATTGAGTCACAGGACAAACGCTATGCCCGTATTAAGGTATTGCAGATTTTGATTGACACCATAGAAAAAAGATTGGAAGAATAAAGGAGCAGGTCATGAGATTGGATAAATTTTTTTCGTCGCAGAGTTTGGCGTCACGCAGAGAAGTCAAGGAACTGGTGCGGCAGGGTGCGGTGACAGTCAATGGGGAAACGGTGAAAAAGGCAGACTGCCAAATCAACCCCGACACCGACCGCATCACCCTACACGGCAAGCCTGTAGGGTATGAAGAATTTGTCTATTACCTGCTACACAAACCGCAAGGGGTGGTGAGTGCGACTGAGGACAGCGCGCACCGCACCGTGGTGGATCTGATCCCCCCTGAATGGGCAAGGGAGGGGCTGTTTCCCGTCGGTCGCTTGGACAAAGACACCACGGGGTTGCTCCTCATTACCAATGACGGGGCGTTTGGACACCGTCTGCTCTCGCCGAAAAAACACGTGCAAAAGGTGTATCATGCGACGGTCAACGTTGAGATCACCGAGGCACAAATCACACAGTTTTCCGATGGGGTGACGCTCAAAGATGGGTACCGCTGTTTGCCGGCAAAGATGCGTGTGTTGCAACAAGGGGTACCATCTGTAGTAGAAATTACGCTATATGAAGGAAAATATCACCAGATTAAGCGGATGATTGCGGCAGTCGGTGGACATGTTTTGGCGCTTAAACGAGTGGCGATGGGGGATGTTTGGCTGGATGATACGCTACCTGAAGGAGCGGTCAAAAAAATTGTGCACAAAGATCTTGTACGCTTTTTGTAAGCAGAAGATGTGGTAAATGTAAAAAAACTACTGCTAATAGGCGGAATTGGTCAATTTTCATAAAGAATTTTTTTGAAGTTTGGGCAATAAGGTGCTACCATTTTTGATGAGTTTTTGTTATAGTTATAACTACAATAAACTTCAAAGGTAGGCAGGGTGGTACCGAAAAAGTCTTCCGTAGAAGTTATTTTAATTTTTTAGGAGGTCCATTATTATGGCGAGTTTAACACTGAAAAGCATTTACAAGAAATATGCAGGTAACGTTGTAGCAGTATCCGACTTCAATCTTGACATTGAAGACAAAGAATTTATCATCTTGGTAGGTCCTTCCGGTTGTGGTAAATCCACTACCTTGCGTATGATCGCAGGTTTGGAAGAAATCTCTGAAGGTGAACTGTACATCGGCGACCGTTTGGTAAACGACGTTGCACCGAAAGACCGTGACATCGCGATGGTTTTCCAAAACTACGCTTTGTACCCACATATGACCGTGTTTGAAAACATGGCATTCGGTTTGAAATTGAGAAAAACACCGAAAGACGAAATCAAAAAACGTGTAGAAGAAGCTGCTCGCATCCTCGACATCGCACATTTGCTTGACAGAAAACCGAAAGCACTTTCCGGTGGTCAAAGACAACGTGTTGCGTTGGGTCGTGCGATCGTTCGTGAACCACAAGTATTCTTGCTTGACGAACCGCTCTCCAACTTGGATGCTAAACTGCGTGCACAAATGAGAACTGAGCTTTCTAAATTGCACTTGAAATTGGGTACAACCTTCATCTACGTAACCCATGACCAAACTGAAGCGATGACCATGGGTACTCGTATCGTTGTTATGAAAGATGGTTTCATTCAACAGGTTGACTCTCCACAAAACTTGTATGCTGCTCCGGTTAACGTATTCGTTGCAGGGTTCATCGGTTCTCCGCAAATGAACTTCATCGATGCGAAAATCATGGAAAAAGGCGGCAGAGTTGGTTTGGAATTCGGCGAAACCAAAACATACTTCTTGGAATTGCCGGAAGCAAAAATCAATGCAAACGTCAAAGCAAGCATTGGCAAAGAAGTCATCATGGGTATCCGTCCGGAATGCCTGCATGACGAAGAAATGTACATCTCTGCTGCTACCAGCGGCGTTGTTGACTGCGACGTTGAAGTAACAGAAATGATGGGTGCTGAAACTTACTTGTACTTGAGCCTCGAAAACATCAGCTTGACCGCTCGTGTTTCTCCTCGTTCGACTGCAAAACCGGGCGACAACATCAAAATCGCTTTGGATTTGAACAGCCTCCACATCTTCGACAAAGAAACCGAAAAAGCAATCTGCAACTAATTGCAAGTTGACTTCACGTTTCCTTTATTTGAGAGACAAGCTCCGTGTAAGCCATCGGCTTATGCGGAGCTTTTTTGCAGGAAAGGCGACAAAACTTGTGCTTTTTTGGTTTGTGTGGTATGATATACTAAACTTAAGGAAAGAAGAAAGGTGGGTTATCATGACAATCGATCAAGAGATTTTACAACACAACGAGCGCTTTGTTGCAGACGAAGAATATTTACAATACCACACCACCAAATATCCCGATAAGAACTTGGCCATCATTTCCTGTATGGACACCAGATTAACAGCGCTGTTACCCGCGGCATTGGGACTCAAAAACGGCGACGCAAAGATCATCAAAAATGCAGGTGGGGTGTTGTCGCACCCATTTGGCAGCGTCATGCGCAGTATTTTGGTAGCAGTGTACGACTTGGGGGTCACAACCATTTTTGTCGTGGGACATTACGACTGTGGTATGCAGGGGCTGTCCGCTGAAACAATGATTGGCAAAATGAAATCCCGTGGGGTTTCTCAGCGTGATTTGGATGCCATCAGCTATTGTGGCATTGATTTTAAGCGGTGGTTGACAGGATTTGAAGATCCTATTGAATCAGTGACCGAAACGGTGAAACTCATTACCGATCATCCGTTGATGCCAAAAGACGTTGCGATCAAAGGGTTTTTGATGGATCCTGCGACCGGCAAACTTTACCCACAAGAAACGGCACCCAAACAATTGTAAGAAAAAAACAACCCTCTATGCGAATACCAATTCCGCATAGAGGGTTTCTGCATTCAGGTAAATGGTTTGTGTGTGCAAGAATGGGATGCTTTTTTGTGGAAAACAGAAAAAAGCAATTGTTTATAAAAAAGATCTTTTCAAGTTCTGTCAATTGCGGTATACTTAAAGGGTATCATTACACCAAAGGAGTGACGTCGATTGAAATATCGTTGGGATAAAAAATACCTTTATTGGGGATTGACTGCCTTTTTTGTCATTATTGGGAGCATTGCCTTTGCTTTGTTTCTCATCAATCTTGCAACCATTTTTGAGGGAATTGCCTTTGTGGGCGGACTGTTGTCCCCTTTCATCTACGGCTTTGCCTTTGCCTACCTGCTGTTTCCGGTTGTGCGTTTGACTGAAAATGGGTTGAAGCGGTGGTTTGCGACCTTTAAAAAACCGTTGAAGCCGAAGACTGCACACAAACTTGCCCGTATACTTGGCATTTTTGCCTCTCTCATCCTTGCCGGTCTAATCATAACCGCCCTCATCAGCATGATCATACCGCAATTGTTGGAGAGCTTAACCAACTTTTTTGAGAGTATTCCCGGTTATGTGTTAGAGGTGGAAGCGTGGGCAATGCAGTTGTCCCAAAGCAGCGACGTGTTTATCGTGCCACTCAGTGATATTGTGGAGAGTGTTACACAGTCGCTCGAGCAGACGGTGGCCAATTTGGTGCCGACGGTCAATGGGATGCTTGTCAACTTGACAGAGGGGGTACGTGGGGTGTTCACCACCTTACTGAACATCTTAGTGGGACTCATCATTTCGGTTTATGTACTGTACAGTAAGGAGCGTTTTGCCGCGCAGGCTAAAAAACTGCTGTATGCGGTGTTCCCTGTCAAGGGAACCAATTCGACCTTGCGCACACTGCGCCACACCAACGATATGTTTATGCGCTTTTTTGTCGGAAAATTGGTGGATTCTCTGATCATCGGAATGCTCTGTTTTATCCTGATGACCATCTTTCAATTCCCCTTTGCTTTACTCATCAGTGTGGTCATTGGGGTGACCAACATTGTGCCGTTTTTTGGCCCCTTCATCGGCGCGATCCCCTGTGGGATCTTGCTCTTGCTGGAAGATCCGATGTCGGCATTGTACTTTGGTATTCTCATTTTAGCGTTGCAACAGTTTGACGGCAATATTTTGGGGCCGAAAATTTTGGGGGATTCGACAGGACTGTCCAGTTTTTGGGTCATTTTTGCCATTTTGCTCGGCGGCGGCTTGTTTGGATTTATCGGTATGATCGCCGGTGTTCCGATTTTTGCGGTCATCTATACCTTTGTCAAATTATTTTTGGATCGGATGTTGGAAAAGAAAAATCTACCCAGTGGCAGTGATGCTTATATGACCACCGAGTATATTGAGGAAGCGACAGGGAAAGAGTGATGGTGTGCATTGCGGACGACCAAAGGTCGCCCCTACAGCACAATAAAGATATGGTTCTGAAATAGTTTTAATCAACTTTTTCAAAAAGTTGCAGGGTGTGGGACGGCGTTCCACGGTCTAATTTGCCGTCAGGCAACTTCCAAGCGTTAGCGTTTAAGGGATTTGGCATTTTGCAAAATCCCTTAAACCGTCGAAAAAACTGCAATCGTAAAACTGGTGAGCCATGTCGCTCACCAGTTTTGCTTTCGATGTCACTGCAACTCGGCTATTTCGTTCATATACCCTCGTATTACTCTCTCATTTGCAAGTTTTGTTCCTTGACTTACAGATTTTTGGACGCTCTGTCAGGGTGTCGAAATAGCAAAGGGCTTTTTTGGACGACTAAAGGGAGGCTCTACCATCGTGACAAACAACAAGTGAACCCCCCGAAAGACAATCTCATCTTTCGGGGGGTTCTATGTCGTAAGCGAGGACATCAGTTAGGATAGTGCATCCACAAATCGTGCGAATGCGGCACGCCCTTCAGGGGTGCATTTGTAAACGCCGGCATCTTCCAATACACGGGTGAAGACACGCCCCACCTCTTCTTGGACAATGTCGGTCACATTGTCACGGGTGATAGCTGGGTACTTTGGTAGGAAAGTGTTGACCCAGTCGGCGTGCTTTTCAAGATCAGGATGATCTTTTGGATCGGTGCCTTCCACCAAATAGTCGGACAACAGCTCCATTTCGGTTTTCAAACGGCTGGGTAGCACCGCCAACCCCATGACTTCAATCAAACCGATGTTTTCCTTTTTGATATGGTGTAGTTCGGCATGCGGATGATACACACCCATGGGATGCTCTTCGGTGGTGATATTGTTGCGCAGCGCCAAATCCAATTCAAACAGGTCGCCCACCTTGCGCGCAATGGGGGTGATGGTGTTGTGTGGCGTGTCGTCGGTATGGGAGAACACAAAGGCGTCAGGATCGGAATAGCCTTTCCAGACCGTCAAGATATGATCGGCAAGATCCACCAGACGTGCAGGGTCGCTACTGCGCAAACGCAAAACCGACAACGGCCAGTAGACAATGCCCACTTCAACATCCTCAAACTGTTTGACGGTAAAGGTGCGCTCCATCGGCGCATCTGCCATAGCGAAGCGGTAGTTGCCCCCTTGGAAATGGTCGTGGCTCAAAATGGATCCACCGACGATCGGCAGGTCGGCATTGGACCCGATGAAGTAATGAGGAAAGAGTTTGACAAAGTCAAGCAGTTTGACAAAAGTTGCTCGTTCAATTTTCATCGGGGTGTGTGCACCGTTGAAGACGATGCAGTGCTCGTTGTAATAGACATAAGGGGAGTACTGCAAATACCACGCAGAATCGTTGATGGTGATCGGGATGATGCGGTGGTTTTGGCGTGCCGGATGGTTGAGATGACCGGCATACCCTTCGTTTTCACGACAGAGCTGGCATTTTGGATAGCCGCTTTGTTTGGCGTTTTTTGCCGCTGCAATGGCACGGGGATCTTTTTCCGGTTTTGCCAGATTGATGGTGATGTCGATGTTTCCATAAGGGCCGGGAGTGACCCACTTGACATCTTTTTTGATGCGGTAACGGCGAATATAGTCGCTGTCACCACTTAGTTTATAGTAATAGTCGGTTGCAAGTTTTGGTGAGGACTGATAGATGGTGGAAAAGTGTTGTACCACCTCACTCGGTCTTGGCATGAGGGCACCCATGAGCTTGGTGTCAAACAGATCTCGTTCCGTCCCGTTGTCTTCGATGAGTCCAAGTGATACTGCTTCGTCGAGCAGGATCTTTAAGGTTTCCTCCAAATCAATGGGGGTGTCGTCAACGACAGGAGCGGAATAGTCTTGACGCTGTAACATCGCCAGTAGGGTGTTGGTGGCATACACTTCATCGAGTGCCGACAACAGGCCGGTACGACGGCCATAAGCGACCAGTTTTGCAATGGCAAGATCGATCATAGATGAAACCTCCTTAGTCGGATATACGGGTACTGCCGATGGGGCGAATGCTCAAGACGTGGCAAGTACCTTCTCCAAAGACCGCTTCAAGAGCCGCACGGTAATTGTCAACCAGAGAAAGAGGCACAAATGCCTGAATGGTACCGGCAAAACCGCCACCGTGGACACGACAAACCCCTTCGTCACCCAATACCGATTGGCTGACTGCCAACGCGAGGGAAACACCTTGTTCTGCCGGATGTGCAGGGGAGAATACATTTTGTAGGTAACAGAAGGAGGAAAGACCGGACGCTTTGACAAGCCCTTTGAAGCGGTCAAAGTCACCTTGTTCCAACGCTACGGCTTCATCCAGTGCTGTTTGGTTTTCGTTGAA
The DNA here is from genome assembly GCA_964370215.1 of uncultured Oscillospiraceae bacterium. GTDB lineage: Bacteria > Bacillota > Clostridia > Oscillospirales > Ruminococcaceae > Massiliimalia. The sequence goes on along the minus strand of CAYJIM010000005.1, from coordinate 60,152 downwards.
GAAATGAATGGCACGGATGACCGCACGGTCGCTGACTGTTTCGCGGACAGCGGCAAGATTTTGGTAAAATGCCGAAGGATCTACATCACGTAGTACGTCCTTGCCAAAGTAAGCGGCAACCGATTTCATTTCAAATGGAATGGCATCGTAATCGGGGGTCAGGTCGGCGTGGTTGCCTTTGGTATCGACAATGCAAAGGGCGTAGCCGGAATGCGCAAAGTCAAAATCAATTTTGCGGATGATCGGCACTTCCGGATTGCCAAAGTCCATCGACGCAAACCCGCCGACACTGCTCGCCATTTGATCCATCAGACCGCAGGCTTTGCCAAAGTAATGTACCTCTGCAAATTGGCTGACCTTTGCAATTTCCACCGCATCGATGTCGCCATCGTTGTAGCTGTAATTCAAAATGGTGCCGATGAGGTTTTCAAACGCCGCTGAGGAGGAGAGTCCCGATCCTTTCAACACGTTTGAGGTGGTGTACGCATCAAACCCACCGATGCGATAGCCGAGTTCGTTTAAACGAAAGGCGATGCCACGGATAAGGGAGGCCGCATGGGTGCGTTCATTCTCTTGCGGGGAAAGATCCGACAGATCGATGGTGTCCATGCGAAATCCTTTGGATTGGACACGGATGACACCGGTGTCATTCAAACGTACCACGGCAATGACATCCATGTTGACAGCGGCTGCAAGCACTGCACCATGTTGATGGTCGGTGTGATTGCCCCCGACTTCGGTACGACCCGGCGAGGAAAAGAGTGCCATTTTGTCGTCATCAGCGGTGTTGCCGAATGTTTTGACAAAGTCGTCGATGGTGTCTGCATAGCGTTGTTTGGTAGCAGGCACAGCATTTGGATACAACAGGTTGAGTGTTTGGTCAAATTGATCGGATAGCACCGCTTGTTTTAAAGTGTCGATGGTATACATATTACATTCTCCTTTAAGGCAGCGTTCCTGATACACAATCGGCATTGGCAATCTGCTCAAAAATATTGCAAAAATCAGCCTTGATGACGGTGATTGTTACATACTTTTAGTGTACCGATTTTTGGCACAAAAGTCAACAGGTATTTGTTATGTTAATATGGAAAAATGTTGCATCAGAGTATCGAAAAAACCGCAACCGTAAAGCCGGTGCACAAAATTGCACACCAGCTTTCCTTTCGGTGTCACTGCAACTCACAAATTTCGTTCATATACACCCGTATAACTCTCTCGTTTGCAAATCTTGTTCCTTGACTTGCGGCTTTTTGGAAGCTCTGATAGAGGTGCAAAACAGAAAAAAATTTTTGCAACCCCCAAATATTGTGTTTTTGGTGCGCATCAGTTATAATGGGAAAAATAGGATGTCTTGCCGTGGGTTTGGCATGCGGTAAGAGGAAGGTTGGGTCGTGATGGAGTCCTTTAAATACTCATATAAATTGCAAAAAGAAGAGAACATCTTGGTCAATGTACACAACTGTGGCTACCAAAAATGTGAGAGTGGATATGCCATGGGACCATTGGTCCGCAATGATTATTTGATTCATCACGTCTTTGCCGGTAAGGGAACATTTGTCCTGCATGGCAAGACCTATGCGGTGCAAACGGGAGATACCTTTTTGATCCCGCCCGACACGGTGGCCTATTATGAAGCCAATCGAGAGGACCCGTGGGAATATTACTGGGTGGGATTTGATGGGGCAGAGGTCAAAAACCTTTTGCAACAGACCGATTTTCAGCCGGATCAACCGGTCATCTGCACCGAACAATCGGCAAGACTACAGCGACTTTTGTTGAAGCTCTACACCGCAGGGGGAGATGGCTTTGCCGACCAAGTACGGATGGTGGGGTATCTGTATCTCATCCTATCTGTACTCATCGAGAGCGCAAAAAAATCACCGTCTCCTGCGCAAATCTCAGCGATTTACAGCAAAAAGGCGGTGGAATACATCGCAGCACACTATGAAAAACCCATCAACATCTGTGACATTGCAGAGGAATTGATGGTGTCGCGCAGTCATCTCTATCGGGTGTTTGTCAAGCATATGGGCGAATCCCCCAAAGTCTACCTCGAGCGATTCCGGGTACAAAAGGCATGCTTGCTCCTTCGTCAGACGGGGTTGAGTGTCGGGGAGGTCGCATTGTCAGTAGGATACCAAGACCCTTTGCACTTTTCAAAGGTGTTTAAAAAATTGAAGGAGCAATCTCCGTCGGAGTATCGAAAAAAGCACACAAGCACAAATACGTTGGTGCAAATGTGAAAACTGCCGTGTTTAAGATTTTCATAGGGAAGTTTTAAGAATGTGTTTTTAGAAATTTCACATCTTTTGGCTACACTGAGAGAGTACCACTTTGATCTGATTAACTTTCAAAATCTGCAAGATAACGGTTGACCGTTTCTAAGTCCTCTACATAAATGCCCTGTGCCAAACGATTTTGATCGAGAATCGGGAGGGTGTTGACATAAATGGGGTGGATTGTTTTGGGATTGTCATAAGGTGGGACAAAGACCGCAATTTTTCCGTCTACCGTCGAGATGAGGTATTGCTCGCCGGTCGGGGTGCTTGGTTGATCCAACACTTGAATGGGGCGTGGCATCAAAAGGCTGGCAAACAGCCAAATGAGAAAGGCTGACAAAAGCCCTACTACGACAAGAAAAAGAGGTTGTTTTAGCCGATTTAGTCGTTTCAACATGACAAATTCATTCCTTTGCTGTTTTTTTTAGTATGAACCGTCAAAGGTTTGGTTATACATGCAAAAATATCATAAAATAAAGATGAAGTACTTAACAAAAAAAGGGAATTGTGGTATACTTATAAAATAGGCATTTTTTAGAAGACAGTGCAAGTACCGAGAAAAATTTTACCGTATGTGAAGTGTAGGAATTGATAAAAGGAGACGTAGTATGAGCAAAGACCAAGAACAACGACCACAGAGAAAGCGGGTTGTCAGGGGCTCTCAAACCCAGATGCCGGAGGCACCGGCGCAACGTGCCGAAATGCAAAAACGAAGAGAACGTGCGAAAAAACACAAACGAGCATCCGTATCGGCACCGGTGCGTGGGTTGGCATGGGTAATGAAAACCATCTTTAAAGTGTTGGCGATGATCATTCTTGTCGGTGTCATTACCATTTGTATTGGTGGGACTGCCATGACGGTATTTGTCATGCGTTATGTCGACACCGAAAGCGGATATGACCTTGAAAATATTGAAACCACCTTTACCAGCAACATCTACGCGACCGATGCCGCAGGGCAGGAAGTTGTCGTACGTAGTCTGTCCGCCAACGGGCGCAGAGAGTGGATTGACATATCCGAAATTCCGCCGATGGTGCAACAGGCATTTATCAATGCAGAAGATGAGGGCTTCTTTGAACATGAAGGGGTCGAATGGATGCGTACCTTTGCCGCTTTTGCAAACTTAGCCTTGCAGATGGTCACCGGCAGTGAAACAGAATTTTTTAGCGGTGGGGCGTCTACGATTACCCAGCAGCTCATCAAAAACATCAACGGGGACATTTACAACCGTACGCCGGAAGTCAAGATGAGAGAAATTTTGGCGGCACTCAACCTCGAACGCAACTTTACCAAAGAGCAAATTTTGGAAAGTTATATCAACTATATCTACATGGGGCACAACAACTATGGTGTTGAAGCATCGGCACAGTACTACTTTGGCAAGACAACTGCTGACTTGACCCTGGTAGAAGCGGCTTCTTTGGCAGCCATCACCCAGTCTCCAAGTTCAAGAAACCCGATTGATGGGCCTGCGGACAACGACGAACGTCGTGACTGGATTCTGGATAACATGCTTGACAATGGTGCAATTACCGAAGCAGAACATGCAGAGGCCGTTGCCGCAGAGGTGGCTTTGGTAAACTATACACCGGCGGAAGGGGAAACCCCGACCGATGACATCTTCAGCTACTTTGAAGATGCGGTTATCATGGAAGTCATCGAAGATTTGATGGCGGAATACAACTACACCTACGACATTGCAAAAGACAAAGTCATGGGCGGTGGGATGCAGATCTACTCCACCCTTGATATGCAGTTGCAGGATCGCCTAGACGCACAGTTTGCCGACGTCTACAACTTCAACGATTGGGTGCCGGATGACATGCCGGATGCCTCGATGGTCATCATGAACTATGAGGGTCAGATCAATGCGATGGCAGGATCGAGAGATGAAAAGACGACCAATCTCGGCTTTAACCCTGTTACCCAAGGGGGCTTGCGCATGGGGTCGTGTACCAAACCGATTGCCGTTTATGCACCTGCTTGGGATCAGGACTTGATCTACTGGTCGCAGATCCGTACCGATGAACCGAAATACGACTCGGATGGCAACGGAACAGCGGATTATCCGGCAAACTATGGGGACAGCTATAGTGGCAACATCAGTGTTATTTACGCACTGCGCCAATCCCATAACACCATTCCGGTAGAACTCGGTATGGAATTGGGCATCGACTGGACCATGCAGTGGATGCAGACCACACTGGGACTCAGCACCATCGAAATGGGTGCAGAAGGGCCTTCCGCAATTCTGGGGTCCAACCGCAACGGGTTCAACCTCGATGAGTTTACCGCAGCATTTACCATCTTCGGGAATGGCGGTAAATACACCCCACCGACCACCTACACAAAAGTATTGGATGCCACCGGCAAAGTCGTGCTCTCAGCACCGGCAGTGTACGACCAAGTCATCGGCTCTGACACTTCCTATATCATGAACAAAGCACTCCGCCAAGTTGTCACCAGTGGTACCGGTACTGCCGCATCGCTGAACAGCATCGGCATTGAAGTGGCTGGGAAAACAGGGACAACCGAGAACACCGAACGTTCCTTTGTCGGGATGACCCCTTACCACGTTGCTTCCATCTGGTATGGTTACCATGATTCGGCAAGTAAAACCATCAGCAGTAGCTGGATGTACTCGCCGGCGAAAATCTACCGCAACATCATGATCGACCTGTATGAAGGTTATCCTGAAGCGGAATTTGACTTGGACGACACCGGCGTCTCTTACCGTGCATACTGTAGCAGCACCGGTTTGATGGCAGGTAGCGGTTGCCCTGTCAGCTATGGATATTTCAAAGATAGCGCACCAATCCCAACCTGTAACGCCCATTAGCTGTAACGCCCATTAGGATATATTAAAAAAACGTCTGTCGACCATGGTCGACAGACGTTTTTTATGATAAATTTCGGGACGGGTGACTCGTCCCCTACGGTATGGATCTGTAGGGACACGGCTTGCTGTGTCCGACATTCATTGCTTGCTTGAAGTATGATGCTGTAGGGATAGGCACCCTATCG
>CAYJIM010000005.1:17028-54745 GCA_964370215.1 uncultured Oscillospiraceae bacterium | reverse complement strand
TCCGACATTCATTGCTTGCTTGAAGTATGATGCTGTAGGGATAGGCACCCTATCGGATGGGTTTTTTGTACAGCCCCAACAGATAAATCCCCACCGTGATACAGAGGAATAAATATTCCTGATCCGACGGAATGCGACCGATTTGGGCAAACACACGAATCCACAGATACAAAAATGCAACAATGGGAAAGGCAATGCTGTAAACCCAGTACAACTTTTCAAACTGCAACATTCTGCAAAGCCAGGCCGTGAGAAAGATCAGACCCACAATCATCGCCAATGTCACAACAAGTCCAAGGAAATAATAAAACCCATCATAGGTGCTGAATCTCATCTCTTGAATGTACTGAAGTAGGGTGCTGAATAGGAAGGAACAAGCTAAGGGGAGAATCAAATAGCCAACAATTTTTAGGGGAAAAAATGAAGTCTTTTTCAGTGCGGTCATGGGAAACACTCCTTTCTAGTTCTAATTGGAGTATAACACAGGAAGGGTAAAAAATCAACAGATTTGGTAAATTAAATCAATCGCTGTGAGTTGAGGTATTGATTCAACAAAGCAAGATCTGTTATGATAGATCCTGCTACAATCATAGACAACATCATTTTGAAAAAATTCGTCGCATTCAACAAAATTTGTACATACAACCTTGAATTTGTGGCGATCATATTGCAAATAAACAACGAATCGGTTATGATAGAGATAGCTTTAAGCAGCACACAATCTGAAAGGGGACTTATCATGATGGAACTGGAACAAATCAAAGCGTATCTTGAATCGGGGCAAGCTGTCGTCGGAATGGAGCTTGGCTCTACCCGCATCAAAGCAGTATTGTTGGATGATCAGCATAAACCGTTGGCATCGGGTGGATACGATTGGGAAAATCAGCTGGTGGACGGCCTTTGGACCTATTCGCTTGAGGCGGTTTGGACAGGGGTGCAACAGTGTTTTGCCAAACTCAAAGCGGATGTTTTGCAACAATATGGTGTACAGTTAACGACGTTGAAAGCAATTGGTTTTTCTGCGATGATGCACGGCTATCTTGTGTTTAATAAAGAAGATCGCTTGCTTGTTCCATTCCGCACTTGGCGGAATACCAACACCGAACAGGCGGCGAATGCACTGACGACGGTACTTGGCTTCAACATTCCACAGCGTTGGAACATCGCCCACCTCTATCAGGCGATTTTAAATGGGGAAGATCATGTCAAAGATGTTGCTTACCTCACTACTCTTGCAGGGTATGTGCATTGGCAGTTGACAGGGCAAAAGGTGCTTGGCGTTGGTGATGCGTCGGGCATGTTCCCCATTGACAGTGCGACCTGCCAATTTGATGAAGGGATGCTTGCAACCTTTGACAAGCTCATCGCGCCACAGGGCTTTTCCTTTACCGCAAAGGACATTTTACCAACTGTCCTCAAAGCAGGGGAGAATGCAGGAACGCTCACAGCTGGGGGGGCATTGTTGCTAGACCCGACCGGCGCATTGCAAGCAGGAATTCCGCTTGCCCCACCGGAGGGGGATGCAGGAACCGGCATGGTCGCCACCAACAGCGTGGGGGTACGCACCGGAAACGTGTCGGCAGGGACGTCCATCTTTGCGATGGCGGTGTTGGAACGCCCACTCTCTAAAGTGTATCCTGAAATTGACCTTGTCACCACACCGACAGGGGAAGCGGTGGCGATGGTACACTGCAACAACTGCACCTCTGACATCAATGCGTGGGCGGCGTTGTTCTGCCAATTCTCAGCGGCAGTCGGCACCCCTTGCACCATGCCACAGGCATTGGATGCGCTATTTTTTGAGGCGCAGAAGGGTGATGTGGACTGTGGGGGACTGCTTTCCTACAATTACCTTTCGGGTGAGCAAATCACCTATATGGAAGAGGGGCGACCGCTGTTTGCACGACTCCCCGATGCCCATTTTACCTTCCCGAACTTTGCCAGAACCCAAATTTATTCCGCCATTGCGACCTTGAAGCTGGGCATGGACATGCTGTTTGCAGAGCAAGTGCAAGTAGATACCCTTTATGGTCATGGGGGATTTTTCAAGGCAAAAGGGGTCGGACAACAGATGATGGCAAGTGCGCTGGAAACCCCGATTAGTGTGATGGAAACTGCCGGCGAAGGTGGTGCTTGGGGCATGGCGCTACTGGCAGCTTACTTGGTGGATAAAAAAGAGGAGCAGTCCTTGGCAGACTACCTCACAAACCGTGTATTTGACGGCAGTATCGGCAGTACCCTGCCGCCAAACCCACCCGAAACAGCAGGTTTTGAAAGTTTCATGGCACGCTACACCGAAGCGTTGCCGATTGAAAAATCCGCCATCACCAACTTCCACAATTAAGAGAACGAAACCGGTAACACCGGCGGATATTGCGGGCGATTCGTGAATCGCCCCTACCGCACAAGGCAAACGGGGATTTGTAGGGGTGGGTCTTGATCCATCCGTCATCCAGAGCAACACACGGACGACCAAAGGTCGTCCCTACCGCACAATAGTAATAGGATTCTGTCATAACGTTTTAATCAACTTTTTTCAAAAAGTTGCAGGGTGTGGGACGGTGTCCCACGACCTTAATTGCCGACAGGCAACGATCAAGCGTCAGCGTTTTCAGGCATTCGGGTTTTTCCGAATGCCTGTTTTGTGATCGGAGAGTGCGTGTTGGTGTTGTGGCCTCGTCTTACCATGTCCGCTATCCAACAAAGACAAAAGAGATGAGCAGTTTTTTTGCTCATCTCTTTTGTTGTTGTCACTGTAACTTGTGGGTTTTTGCTTGGGTTTGTAGGTGGTAAACCGGTTATTATTTATGGGTCAAAACGAGTTTTAAGGCGGCGAAGAGGCTTGGTTTGTTGCCGTACAGTAGTACGCCGACACGGTAGATTTTGCCGCCGATCCAACCGGTGAACCAGATGGACAGCAGTAAAATACCGACTGAAATGGCAACTTCATAGGCGGGCACGTCGCTCATCGCCACCCTTGCGAACATCGCGAGTGGCGACGTCAGCGGAATATAGGAGCAGACCACCATCCAAATACTGTCGACGTTGCCGGATACCATCGAAAATAGCGTGATGAAAAATGATGCGATAAAGCAGAGCATGACCGGAGAAATGACGGTGTTCATATCCTCCAATTTGTTGACAAGCGAGCCTGCCGCACCAAACAGAAAGGCATACATAAAAAAGCCGCAGAGGAAGAACACGAGCATCAACCCGATGATCCAGAGTGGCATGTTGAACAGCGACTGGATGATGGGGTCATTTTCCCAATAGGAGGCGTTGAGTTGAAAGAACAGAAAAGCGCTCCCCAACACCAACGTCAATTGACAAAGCCCTGCAATGCCGGCACTCAGCACCTTTGCAAACATAAAGGAGGTGGCACGTGCACTGGTGACGAGCACTTCCATGGCACGTGACGTTTTCTCGACGACCACACTCGATACCACATACTGCCCATACAACAAGATGGCGATGTACAACAGCATGATGAGTGCGTAGGTGTAAAAGAAGTTGTCCGACTGGTTGACCCCTGTTTGGATAACCGTTTCCTCTAGCGGCGGGGTGAGTACGGTCGTAATTGTTGTGGCAGGCACTTGATAGGCCGACAATGTCTGCACCGCATAGTAACTGGACAGTACCTCCTGAATGACCACGCCGTCCGCACTGCCAAGCTGTGTATCCTTGACAACACTGGTGTACGCGGTGAGGCTTTGGAGGTACAACCCACGGTCATATGCTTGCTCATCGATCAATGCAGTCATTTCCTCAACGCTGTAATCGCCGGAAACCACCTCATAGCCCAGCGGTTGCAATTGTGTGACCAAATAATTGTACACCGTTTCGGCATCCTCGGTTTCACTGTGAACGAGTAAAGAGGTCGACGTGGATGGCGTAGTTTCATCCCCGTCGCCTGTAAACAATTCCCCTAAAAACGGCAGGTAACGTGGGGAAAACAACAGCAGTGCCATGCCAACGACCAAAAGGATGGTGAAAATTAAAAAGCCCTTGCTACGCAGATAATTTGCCAACTCAAATTTTAATATGGTGGAAAATTGTTTCATGCCGACACCTCCTCTTGCGATGCGGTGTCATCCATGTCGCTGTCCTTGGTGTATTCGACAAAAATATCATTTAAAGAGGGTTCAAATACCCGTACCGCATCGATATCGTAATGCTCCGTCAACTGGCGCATGGCGGCAGCTTTATCCGAAGCACTGGGGAGTGTGAGGATCAAATCCTCTTTATCTCGGGTAAAGGGCAGAACCAACTGCTTGGCAATCTCATCATTTTGTGCAGAGGAAACCACAAGTTTATTGCGTGGATAGGCCCGAATGATGTCCTGAAGGGCCCCTGAAAGCACTACTTTACCTTGGTGCAAAATGACAATGTCCGAACAAAATTCTTCAATGTAATTCATCTGATGGCTGGAAAAGAGCACCACTTTATCATTAGCAATCAATTCGTTTACCACATCTTTTAAGAGCATAGCGTTGACAGGGTCAAGGCCGGAAAAGGGTTCGTCTAAAATGACAATGTCAGGGTCACAAGCAATGGCGGTGATCAGTTGGATTTTTTGTTGGTTGCCCTTTGACAGGGTACTGAGCAATTTGCCCCGGTGTTCCATCATGCCAAGACGTGTCAACCAGTAATCCACCGATTGTACGGCTTTTTTACGGGACATCCCTTTCAGCTCGGTAAAGTAGACCAGTTGGTCGATGATTTTTCGTTTGGGGTAGAGGCCGCGCTCTTCCGGTAGATAACCAATGCATAGTTTTTTATAGTTCGGTGCCACACCGTCGATAAGAATATCACCGTTATCGGCACCGAAAACGTTCATCAAAATGCGAATGGTCGTGGTTTTGCCAGCACCATTGCGCCCAAGCAACCCAAGTGCCCTACCACTTGTGGCGGTGAGATTGATGTCAGTGAGTACTTGTTTGTCACCGAATGACTTTTGGATGTTTTGCAGTGTAACAGTCATGTTGTCTTCTCCTATCTGATCAAATAAAAAAGCGGTTACCGTGAGGTAACCGCTTGATTGTACTCGGTAAAGCCGATTACTTATGCAAGTTCAGCAAAGTATTTGATGGTGCGAACCATTTGGCTTGTGTAGGAGTTTTCGTTGTCGTACCAGGAAACAACTTGAACTTGGTACAGGTCATCGCCGATTGGGGTAACCATTGTTTGAGTTGCATCGAACAAGGAACCGTAGGTGATGCCGATGATGTCGGAAGAAACGAGTTCTTCTTCGGTGTAGCCGAAGGAAGCAGAGGAAGCAGCTTTCATTGCAGCATTGATGCCAGCAACAGAAACGTCTTTACCTTTGACAACAGCTACCAAGATGGTGGTAGAACCTGTTGGAACCGGTACACGTTGTGCGGAACCGATCAATTTGCCGTTCAATTCCGGAATAACCAAGCCGATTGCTTTTGCAGCACCGGTGGAGTTTGGAACGATGTTAGCAGCGCCAGCACGTGCACGACGAAGGTCGCCTTTGGAGTGAGGGCCGTCCAAGATCATTTGGTCGCCGGTGTAAGCATGGATAGTGGACATGATACCGCTTTGGATGGTGGCATAGTTGTTCAAGGTGTTTGCCATCGGTGCCAAGCAGTTGGTGGTGCAGGAAGCAGCAGAAATGATGGTGTCTTCTGCAGAAAGGATGTCTTCATTTACGCTGAAAACAACAGTTTTGGTTTGTGCATCAGCCGGTGCGGAGATAACAACTTTTTTAGCCCCTGCATCGATGTGTGCTTGCGATTTTTCTTGCGAGCAGTAAAAACCGGTGCATTCCAAAACAACGTCAACACCGAGGTCGCCCCAAGGGAGATCTGCAGCGTTTCTTTGGGAGTAGATTCTGATTTCTTTGCCATCAACTACGATGGATTCTTCTTTTGCAACAACGGTATCACCCAAAGCATATCTGCCTTGTGCGGTATCGTATTTCAAAAGGTGAGCGAGCATTTTCGGTGCGGTCAAATCGTTGATTGCAACGATTTCATACCCTTCTGCCCCGAACATTTGTCTGAAAGCCAGACGACCAATGCGACCAAAGCCGTTGATTGCTACTTTAACTGCCATAATGTAAAACCTCCAAAAATTTTGATACTCTTATTCTACACCATTTGGCGGCGAAATTCAATAGTTTGATACAAATTTAACCATTATTTTAAAATTTTTCATAAAGTCGAGGCAATTTTTTATTTGAAACAGAAAATCTTTGTGCGAAAATAATTTCAAATTGTCGAAAAACATCGATTAACGTCGAAAAATATAGAAAAAATCCTTTACATTTTGAAAAAAAGAACATATAATAAGGGTGAGGTAAGCAAAATATAGACAAATTAGAGAAAGGAGGAGGCGTTTGGGACAATCATTTATTAAAATGACCACATTGTTTGAAAACTTGCCAGTGCACACGCTGATTTGTGATGAAAATCACCAAGTGGTTTGGTGTTCTCATCGCGCCGCAGAGCACTGTCCGATTGTGTTTGAGATAGGGGACTGTATGAAACACCGCTTTGCCGGTCAATCGCTGTTGTGGAAACGATGTGAAACGCTAGAGGAATTAGATCCACCCTTGCGGATGGCATTGCCCTATTATAGTATGAAGTTTGATGTGGAAATCTGTGTGTTTGCAGAGGGCGAAAAAAGGTACTTCATCTGGCACTTGTTCTTGGCACAGGACATCACTCCACCGGTCGTCACGTCCAATCGGCTATTGCCGATCGGCGAGGTGTATCGAGATGGCTTGTTTCACATCTTCAATGCCTTGACCCCTCTTTCGCATACGTTGGATCGTACCGGTTGCTTTGAGGAAATGGCACTGCTCAACAATATTTCAAGAAATTGCCATATGATGATGAAGGCGACAACCAACCTCAATGAATATTTGCGGGTGCAAAATGGGAGTCAGACCTATGCCATGGAGTGGATGGATGTCAGTGAAGCGACTGCCTCTTTGATACAGCAGGTGAATTTTTTGATCAAGCGTAAGCGCTCGGCCATTGCATTTCAAAGCGATACCGAACAGGTGTGGCTTTACCTTGATCACTACAAGCTGATGATTGTGCTGCTCAATCTGTTGGACAATGCGTTGGCACACAGTTTGGAGGAAGGGCCGCCTGATGTCTCAGTCAGTCAAAGTGAAACGATGGTGACCATCACAGTGAAAGATAGTGGCAACGGTATGCAGGATCATATCAAACATCAAGCCTTCACCCCTTTTTTCTCAGAGGGCGAGGACGCAGAGGCGCATTTGGGATTGGGGCTATACCTTGCCAAGCAGTTGGTGGAGGATATGGGCGGACACCTTATTTTGTCCAGCACCCGACATGAGGGAACGACCATAGCCATGCAATTTTTGCGTGGCGAAGCTCATGGACCGGTGCACAATAAAGGGCTTTACAATGCGATGGTCGACCAATGGATTCTCAACCGCATTTCCCCGCTTTATGCCTATATGGCAAAGTATGGGGACATCCGGCTTTTTTGATACGCTGAAGCGGTGGCATGTGAACCACCGCTTTTCTTTTTGTAGACTTTCTTTTCATAGTATGATAAGATGGTAAAAAAGAAACAATCAAACAAAGGGGAGCGAGTATGAAAACAATTTGGAAAGGTGGCGCCTTGTTGGCACCACTACCGCCGGTGATGGTATCCTGTGGGACGGTCGAAAAGCCGAATGTTTTGACCATTGCTTGGACGGGGATTCTCAACACAAAGCCTGCAAAGACTTACATTGCAGTGCGGCCGAGTAGATATTCTTATGAAATGATCAAGGAACAGGGGGAATTTGTCATCAATTTGACAACAACCGACTTGGTGTTTGCCGCTGATTTTTGTGGGGTGCGCTCGGGCAAGGATGTGGATAAATTTGCACACTGTAAGTTGACTGCTGTCGCAGCATCGGCGGTATCAGCACCGATGATCAAGGAAAGTCCGTTGCAACTGGAATGTCGTGTCACCCACGTGGAACGTGGGGGAGATACCCATGATTTGTTCTTTGCCGACATTGTAGCGGTGCAGGTGGATGATGCGCTACTGGACGAACAGGGGAAACTACATCTCGAACGCGCAGGACTTGCAGCCTTTGCTCACGGGACCTATTATGAAGTAGGTAAAGAGATCGGGACATTTGGGTTCTCAGTGAAAAAGAAGCCCAAAAAGAAAAAGCCTCCACGCCGGAAATAGCCGGTAGCACCGTGCGGGTGAAACCCGCAGTTGTTGCCGACTGAGCACTCATCGCACAAAATGAAAAGTCGAGGGGCAAATGAAAATTTTGTCCACTTTTTCAAAAGTGGTGGTGTTTGAGACAAAGCCTCAAGGTCTTTTGCCGTTAGGCAACTTTCAAGCGTCAGCGTTCAAGCAGTTTGGCATATGCTAAACTGCTTCAGGGCTTCCAAAAAACGCAACTTGCAGATTTTTGGAAGCTCTGGCAGGGGGTGGGACGGTGTCCCACGGTCTTGAATACGTCAAAGAGTATTCAGAGGGTGACTTTCAAAACAATCCGGTGAATTGTTTTGAAAGAGGGAGATTTTACGATAAAAAATCCCCCTGTGATCGGTAGTTGTCAATGTTTCTGCACGCATACAATGCGAGCCCTACAAAATTCCAGTTACCGCCGTAGGGTGTGTATTGAATGCACATCACCGTCCATCGTCCAATTGAACTATAGAGGGGTACAAGGCAAAAGAACCGATGTGAGGACACTCACATCGGTTCTTTTTATCATCATGATCGATTTTAATATTTGTCGTAGGTGTTGTTTGGCATGTTCATGTTGTCGTATTGCGATGTATCCGACAACGCTTGATTCAAAGAAGAGTTAATAGCTTTCAAATCACTTTCCAGTAGGACAAAGGTCGAGATCAGATCCTTCAACAAGGTCGCTTGGCTAGACAGTTCTTCACTGGCAGCAGCACTTTCTTCGCTGGTTGCGGAGTTTGTTTGAATGACAGCAGAAATTTGATCCAAGCCAACAGAAACTTGTTTGATGGCGTTTGCTTGATCATCGGTTGCCTGTGCAATGCGTTGGATCAACGCAGAGGTTTGAGTCGAGTCGGTCACGACGTTGATCAGATCATCGGCAGTGCCCTGTGCAAGGGAAACCCCTTTATTGATGGCACTGATGGAGGCTTCGATGAGAGCGGTGGTGTTTTGTGCAGCTTCCGCAGATTTTCCTGCAAGGTTACGCACTTCGTCCGCAACAACGGCAAAGCCTTTACCGGCAGAGCCTGCTCTTGCTGCCTCAACAGCGGCATTGAGTGCCAAAATGTTGGTTTGGAATGCGATGTCATCAATGGTTTTGATGATCTTACTGATCTCTTTAGATTTGGTATCGATTTCGTGCATGGAAGCCATCATGAGCTGCATTTGGTCATTGCTGGAAGAAATCGCATTGCTTGAAGCAACTGCCATGTCATTTGCTTGACGAGCACTTTGTGCATTGCTGTTGACTTGATCGGTCAAGTCACTGATGGCATCGGCAAGTTCTTGTACCGAACTTGCTTGTTCGGTTGCGCCTTGTGCCAACGCCTGTGCACCGGTAGATACTTGATCCGAGCCGACCGAAACTTGATTTGCTGCATGGTTGACCTGTACCAATGTCCCGTTCAATTTATCAACAAACTCTTTCATTGCATCGTTGAGTACGCTGAAATTGCCAATGTACATCCCATTTTTGTTGCTGGTGTCAATGGCAAAGTTCCCTTGCGCCAATTGTGACAACTTTTCTATAATGTCGCCGATGAGCATTTCATTATTTTTCAGCATCTTCGAAACATCGTTGGACAGTTCGCCCAGTTCATCACGTGAGGTGTAGTTGATTTTTGCATTTTCAAAGTCGCCTTCGCTGATATGTTTGATGGCTCTTTGAATTTCAAAAATTGGGCGTGTAAAGTTGCTGATCAAAACCACGCTGTTGAGCAGAATAAAAATGACACAGACTACAGCAATAACGACCAACGCAATGATGGTGTTGTTGGAATAGGTGGTGATGGAAGTGAAACTTGTATTCGCATCATCAAATGCGATGTTGTTGATTCCTTGTACATCTTCAAACAAGATGGTGTATACCGGCAGGTAGTCGTTGAAATAAACATCAAGGCCTGCCTCGCTGCCACCGGTTTTGATCGCCGCTTCTAAATCTGTGGTGATGGAACTGAGTTTTTCAAATTGCAGTTGTGCATTGGTTGCATAGGCGATCAGCTCTTCAGAATCGCTGGTGTCGAGTACCGTTTGCAAAGAAGATTCAAACAGCGTAATATCGTCACTGTGACTGCTCGCAAGGTTGACACTGCTGTTGCCGTCAAATGCGGCTTCCTCCGCTGCTACTGCGATGTTGGAAAGGCTTGATAACATGTTGTTGACGCTCACTGCAACACTGTAAGGTCCTGCTTTAAATGTAGTAAACTGCCCGATTAAAGTCCCTGTGCTAGTGATAGAGGAATAACTGCTGAATAAAAATAGCAGTAAAATGCCTCCGAGGCATACCAAAAATTTGTACTTGATTTTCAAATTTCTCATGATAGACGACTCCTTTTTGTTTTCCGGTGTTTGTGCTTTCACGCTACTTCTATTATAGAGCATTGTTGGTGATTTGTAAACACCTTTTGCTTCCGATTTATCTATCGACTAGTATACAATAATCATAAGCAAAATGATGAAAAAATGCGCAGTTTCTTGAAATTACCAAGCGTAACAAGATTTTATACAGGCGTCTTTCTTGTAAAATAAATGACACAGCAGGGTTTTTCGAAAAAGAAAAAACATCCGTAAAAAAACACAAAAAATGGATTGTTTTTGCCGTTTTTTGTGGTATAATAAAAATAACAGTGTGGTGGACACTGTACGCAGTGGAAAAATCAGCAAGAACATTTCGTGAGAACAGAAAAGGAGCGTGTGACAATGGTAGAGTTAGTAGTAACAAAAGCGAATTTTGAAACGGAAGTATTGCAGGCAGCAGAGCCTGTTTTGATTGATTTTTGGGCACCTTGGTGTGGCCCTTGCAGAATGGTTTCTCCAATTGTGGATGAAATCGCTGCGGAAGCAACAGGATTTAAAGTAGGTAAGATCAATGTAGACGAGCAACAAGAACTTGCCGTACAATATGAAGTGATGACCATTCCGACATTGGCAGTATTCCAAAACGGAAAAGTGGTTAAAACAATGATCGGGGTACACGGCAAAGAGGATATTTTGGGCATGCTACAAGGCTGATAAAAACACTAAGAAGAGAAAATCAAAGAAAAGTGAGGACAGGAAGATGGACAAGAAATACTGGATTTCGATGGGTATTGGTGCCTTGATTGCCATTGCAGGGCTGGTAACAGCCATAGTTGGTATCATCTTGCTCCTTTGCCATAAGGTGAAAAAGCAAAAAGAAGAGGGGAACTTTTTTAAGAAAGCTATACTCTTTTTTCTCGGTTTTGTCTGTAAACTCGTTGTCAGAAGATTGCCATTCGGCAAATTGATCTTGGCAGGGAAATAAACCATAAATTTAAAAAGCAGTGCCCCATTGAGAGTGGATTCTTTCAATGGGGCACTGCTTTTTTATGCGCAACGCGTGGCGAACAAGTTGTGCTTTCACTAGGCAAAAAATTCGCGCAGCAATGAAGAGGGGGGCAGTAATGTGGGGGTTAAGGGATCTAGGGTAGGCAGTATTGTCAAAAGATTTTGAATCATCTCTTGCTGTGCCGGATAATCGGTGGCAGGGCGCAGCAGCGAAAGCGCCGGTTTTGCAAAAAAGTAGGGTTCGGATGGATGGGTTGAATCGATGGTAAAATCGACATCTTTGCGATAAGGGTCGATGTAAAGCACTTCACCGCGCAATACATACCCCCAAAAATCGAGGGTGTGGCGGGCGTCGGAAGCGCGGTGATAGAAATCCCGCACCAGACGGCGCAAAAATCGCAGCTCCATCGGAGAAAGGGTTTGCCCACATGTGCTGCAAAGAGATGTTTCGACATTGATATAGACGCGAAAACAAGACTGACTGACCAAACTTTGCGCCACCTGTGGGTGCAATGACTGAATACCTTCAAAAATTAGCACGGTATTCTCGCTATAATGAATGGCATCGGTGGTCGTCATGCGTGTTGCTGTTTTGAAATCATGGCGTGGAAAATGTGCCGTGCCCTGATCAAACAGTGTGGAAAGAGTTTCTTGTAGTAATATGAGGTTGAGAGCCTCCACCGTTTCGTAGTTTGGGCTGTCGTCCTCCCAACGCGGCATGAGGCTTGGTGGATGATAAAAATTGTCCAGTGAAATATAGTAAACGACGCGCCCCTGTGCTTTGAGTAAGCGTCTCAGGTGCTTTGCTGTGGTGGTTTTGCCACTGGCCGAGGGGCCTGTGAGCAGAATGATCTGACTGCCGGATTGCAAAAAAGCGGTACAGGCAAGGGCGAGTTGTTCGTGATAGGCACGTTCGGAAGGGGGAATGAGCGAGGAGACGTCGAACGCCTCTTGGTGGGTGTAGAGATTGGCTGTCTTTCCGGTCATGAAGATTCCTCCTTGTGCGGTATCGCTTGATATTACTTCTATTATAAAACACTTTGTCGTCAAACTCAACGATCAAATGAAAAAAATTTGCCTATGTCTGAAAAAAACGACAAAAACGAAGATTTTACACCGGGAAACGTGACAACAGGGTTGACAAATGAAGGGTATTTGACGTATAGTATTAGTAGTATAAAAAATATTGCGAAGATGAGAAGATGTCAGACAGTAGAGGAATGTAAAGAGAGTGTGTGCAAGGCTGAAACATACACCGTTCATCGTTTGACAAGCCACCTCGGAGCAGTCGGCGAAGAGCCTGAACGTAGCCCCTGCGTTAAAGGGATTCGAGTGGTCGAACAGCAGGTTGTTCGACAATTTGGGTGGTACCACGAAATGCGTTAGAGCCTTCGTCCCATATTTTGGGAGAGGGCTCTTTTTGATTGTTTTGAAAGGAGGATTTGTGGTGGTACAACGGTTAAAAACCATCAAAGCGTATGAGGCACTGCAACAGGTGACGCTTATAGAGGTGCAGGGTGGTTTTGCGGCACGTGCGTTTGTCGTAAAGACTGCAGACGATCGCTATTTTTTAAAGATGTATGAAAAAAGCCGTGCAGCAACGGCACGCAACACGGCAAATATCGCGGATTATACTGCGGTGCTTGCAACCCTTGCGGGCGCTTGTTTGAAAGGCTGTGTGCCGGTCACCATTTACACCAAAGACGGCAGACCTTTTTGTGAGGATGACCAAGGAAAATACCTACTCTATCATTATATTGAAGGGCACACCATCAAGGACACCCCGTTGACAGAGGGGCAAACGGCGACATTGGGGCGCATGGTTGGCAAACTACATTGCCACCGGCCCTTACCGGCGCTGCCTGATGGCATGATCGAGCGGTTTGAATTACCTTTTAACGATTGCCTACAGGAATGGCTTGAAAACAATGAAAAGACCTTTTCGTTTTTATCCCCTTATGAGGAGCAGTTACACCAGTTGGTGAAAGAAACAGCAAGGTATGCGACACTTGCAAAGGCGCAACCCGATCCCTTTGTCCTGTGCCATACCGATATTCACGGATGGAATTTAATGCAAAGTGATCATGGGTTGATCCTCATTGATTGGGAGGGGGTAAAGCTGGCGCCCAAAGAGGCGGACTTGTTTTCCTTGCAGGGGTTGCCATGGCAGAAAGCCTTTGACAAGGCTTATCAATCTCACCAATCCCACCCCATCAATCCGATCACGTTACAGTTTTACCATCTGCGCCGAAAGTCGGAGGACATTTGGGATTATATCGAACAACTCATCCAAGAAGAGCAGACAACAACCGAGCGGCAGGAAACAATCGAGGCCCTGTTACAAGAATGTGCACAGGTTCTCTCGGTATTAGAAAGAAAGGACGGGGACTAGCATGAATCAATATTACAAACAACTATGTGATACGACCGATGTCATGGGTTACATCTCACGGATCGACAATTATGACATGTTACATATTTCAGATTATCTGTTGCAGTGCCTGGGGATAACGGAAACGGGCTACCAAGGGCGCAAATGTCATGAAGTGATTCACGGCAAGTCAACCCCTTGTGTTTTTTGTAACAACAACCGTTTGGCGGTGGGCGAATGTGATAAATGGTATGCCTATAACCCTTTGTTGGATGCCCATTTGGCAGTACGGGATACATTGATTGAGCATCCTGATTTTGGCAAAGTACGAATGGAAATCTGCTATGAAATCACGGGGGAAGTGCGGTCGATTCAGGCATTACAAGCAAGCGAAAATTACGATAAAGCGGTAAGTGCCTGTGCAAAGACGTTGCTGGACGGATGGAACACCGATGAATCGATTGAGGAATTGCTTAAGACGCTGTGCGCATTTTTTGATGGCAGCTACAGTTGTATCATTGAAGCGGAGGGGGATTTTGCCTCTGTGACTTATGAATATGCTTCGCACATGCCGGCGCAGATGCGTCAAAAATTTCAAAAAATACCGGTACAAATGATCGAGGATTGGTATGAGTTTTCGGACAATGATGACAAGATTTTTCTCGATAAAAAAAGCCAACAGTTGACTGCGAGCATGAAACAATATCAACTGCTTACCCGCAGTAAGCTAGATGGTATCATGATCGCGCCTTTGCGCAAAGGTGGGGTTAAGATCGGCTCCATCATCGTGGGCAATCCGAAAATTCATTTTGATGATGTGCGTTTGCTTAAAACGGTGTCGGCATTTGTAGTCAACTTTATTGAAAAACAACGCCTCCTGCAACAGCTACAAGAGCTCAGCTTCATCGATAGTTTGACTGGATTGAAAAATAGAAACTGTTTTGAAACGGCGATTGCTGAAATGAAAGACAATCGACCTGATACGCTGGGGGTTATTTTTTGTGATGTCAATGGTCTCAAAGAGGCGAACGACAACCTCGGACATGAGTATGGAGACGTGCTCATACAATGGGCAGGGAGATTTTTATTCGAACAGATTGAGGCACCTGTTTACCGCATCGGCGGGGATGAATTTGTGGTGTTTGTGACAGATCAAAGTGTGGGGGAATTTGAACTGGTGCAAGCGAAGCTCAAACGGGGAATAGAACAATTATCCTATATCAACCTTTCCATCGGCTATGCCTTTGAAGAGGGGGCAAACGTTGACATAGACAAACAACTCATTACGGCTGATAAAGATATGTATGCCGTCAAGCAGGCGTATTATGCCGGTAAAAAGTACAATCATATGAATTTAACCACCCATTACAACCAGATTAAAAAAGAACTGGAACAGCTCAAAGCAGTGGTGGAAAAAGAATAAAATAGCAAGAAGAAATGGAGAACAACAGTATGAAATGGATGGGCCTAAACGAACTGAGAGAAGAATATTTATCCTTTTTTGAGGAAAAACAACATCTGCGTTTGCAGAGCTTTCCGCTCTTGCCACAGGGCGACAACAGCTTGTTGTTGATCAACTCCGGGATGGCACCGATGAAAAAATGGTTTTTGGGACAGGAAACACCACCGTCGGTGCGTGTGACTACCTGCCAAAAATGTATTCGTACTCCCGATATTGAAAATGTTGGGAAAACCGCACGACATGGTACTTTTTTTGAAATGCTCGGTAACTTTTCCTTTGGCGATTACTTCAAAGTAGAAGCGACCAAATGGGCGTGGGAGTTCATCACCGAACGCTTGCAACTGCCAATCGATCGCTTGTGGGTTTCTGTGTATCTTGAAGATGATGAAGCGGAACAAATTTGGATCAACGAAGTAGGGGTAGACCCTACCCACATCGTCCGCATGGGCAAAGCCGACAACTTCTGGGAAATTGGTGCAGGTCCTTGTGGCCCTTGTTCGGAAATTTACTTTGACCGTGGTGAAGAGCATGGTTGTGGCTCGCCTGACTGTAAAGTCGGCTGTGAGTGCGACCGCTATGTAGAATTCTGGAACTTGGTATTCAGCCAGTTTGACAACGATGGCGAAGGCAATTACCGTTTGATGGACAAACCAAACATCGACACCGGCATGGGGCTCGAGCGTCTGGCGTGCATCATGCAGGGGGTTGGCAACCTGTTTGAGGTAGACACGGTACAAAACATCATGACCCACATTTCAAACATTGCAGGGGTGACCTACCATGCAGATGATACACAAGACGTATCCTTACGTGTCATCACCGACCACATTCGCTCGACGGTGTTTATGCTCGCCGATGGGGTGACCCCGTCCAACGAAGGGCGTGGCTATGTTCTTCGTCGTCTGTTGCGCCGTGCGGCACGTCATGGTCGTTTGCTTGGTGTGACTCGTCCGTTCCTGCATGAAGTGGTAGAGACGGTTGCCAAAGAAAACGCAGTCGCCTATCCGGAGTTGACCGAAAAACTGCCTTACCTGCAAAAAACCATCCGCTTTGAAGAGGAAAACTTCAACCGTACCATCGACAAGGGATTTGAACTCTTAAACCGTATGATCGATGATATGGAAGTGAACAAAACCCGTACCCTCACAGGGGAAGATGCTTTTAAATTGTATGACACCTATGGGTTCCCGATTGATCTGACCCGTGAAATTATCAGTGAAAAGGGATTGGATCTGGACGAAGCCTCCTTTGTGGAATTGATGAAGGTGCAAAAAAAACGTGCAAGAGACGCACGCATGTCGGGAGAAGCGGTTGCGTGGGCGGATCAACTCATTGATCTGGGCGACACCACCACGGAGTTTGTCGGCTATAATACCTTAAAAGCGGAAGGGAAAATCCTTGCGATTTTGGTGGACAACAACACGGTAAACGAGGCAGTTGCAGGGCAGAAAGCGACCATCGTGTTTGATCGTACCCCGTTTTATGCGGAAAGTGGCGGCCAGATTGCCGACAAAGGTCGTTTGCTTGCAACCGACGGTAGAGCGGATGTGTTGGATGTGCAAAAAACTGACACAGGCTTGTACCTCCATTCCTGTGAAATGATGGAGGGCCGTGTCTCGGTTGGACAAACTGTCGAGTTAAAAGTCATGCGCATCCTACGTGAATCTGTTAAGAAAAATCACACCGCGGCACATTTGGTGCAGTCGGCGTTGCGCGAAGTGCTCGGTGACCATGTACACCAAGCCGGACAATTGGTCAACTCCTATATGATGCGTTTTGACTTTAGCCACTTTGAAGCATTGACACCCGAACAATTGGGAGATGTAGAACGCATTGTCAATCGTGAAATTTTGGCGGCAAACCATGTCAATGTCGAAGAAATGAGCTTGGAAGCCGCAAAGAAAACCGGTGCGATGGCACTGTTTGGTGAAAAGTATGGCGACCGTGTGCGTGTTGTTTGGGTTGGGGACTTTTCCAGAGAATTCTGTGGCGGTACCCACGTCGACAATACGGCGGAAATCGGCCTCTTTAAAATTGTATCGGAAGCGTCGGTTGCTGCCGGGGTACGCCGTATTGAAGCACGCACAGGCCTTGGGGTCATGGAACTACTGCATGAACAAAACCAGTTGATCCAATCGATCAGTGGCACATTGAAGGTGCAAAATGTTGCAGATCTACCGGCACGTTGTGACAGTTTGATGGCGGATCTCAAAGAGAAAACCCGTGAAATTGAACAGTTGAACGGCAAAATTGCCTCCATGCAATTTGGTGGGGTGCTCGACAACGCCAAAGAAGTGGAAGGGGTGAAGGTTGTTTCGGTGATGATTCCCGATGCGAAACCGGAAATCCTGCGTCAAATGGGAGATCGCATCAAAGATAAAGATGAAGCGATTGTCATTGTGCTGGCCTCCAGTCAAAATTTACTTTGTGTTTGTAGCAAGCAAGCGGTGACTGCCGGCGTGCATGCAGGCAAGGTCATTAAGGAAGTAGCGGCAATCACCGGCGGTAAAGGCGGCGGTCGTCCTGACAGTGCAATGGCAGGGGTTGGCGATGCGACAAAGATTGATGAGGCACTACTGGCATTAGAAGGCATTGTAAAAACAGTGCTCGGAAAATAAAAACAATGATATGGGTGGCGGGTTCGTCGCCCGTATGAGGAGGGGACAAGATGGCTGATTGTTTGTTTTGCAAAATTGTGGATGGGCAAATTCCGTCCACAGAGGTGTACCAAGATGAATGGTGCTATGCATTTTACGACATTGATCCCAAAGCACCGGTGCATTTTTTGGTGATTCCAAAGGAACACATTGATGGAGCGGATGCAATTACCGCAGAAAATGCGGCAGTTGTCGGACACATCTTTCAAGCGATTGCAACAATTGCAAAGGATTTGGGGTTGCAAGACGGGTACCGCGTAGTGACAAACGTTGGAGATGACGGTGGTCAAACGGTGCGACACCTGCATTATCACGTACTCGCCGGACGTCAACTCGCATGGCCTCCGGGCTAGCCGGTAGCACCGGCAGGCACTGTGGGCGACCACATAGGGTCGCCCTACGGCACAACGAAGGGGTTGCTCTGTCCTTCGTTTGTTATCTCATAAAAATCAGGTGACAAATAAAAGTTTTGTTCACTTTTTCAAAAGTGGCAGGGTGTGGGACAGCGTCCCACGGTCTCATTGCTGATAGGCAACTCTCAAGTGTTAGCGTTCAAGCAGTTTGGCATATGCCAAACTGCTTTTTTGCGGGCAATCGCACAATGAAAACGATGCAATCACCGCAGGCGATTCGTGAATCGCCCCTACCGCACAACGAGAGGTTTGTTTTGTATGATCCATCTGCCATCCATTCACGCAATCAAAACATCCAAAGTTGTTTCGTTTGTTTCAAAATGTAGGAAAAGTTGGTAAAAAATGTCTAAGAAATTCTGAAAAATAACATTTCGCAAAACTTTTTTTATTTCCGTGACGCATTGTGACAGCATTCGACAGCCCCTTTGTCGTATACTGACAATACAGCAAAAACAACAGCGAAAACCCAAAAATAAACTACATGGAGGGACTGTCATGAGGGCGATGAAACTAAAATGGATTGGTGTAAAAATTGAGTATCATTGGTGGAGAATTCAAGTGTTGAGAAAGCGCCAAGACAAGGAGGCAGAAATCTCGTTACATAAATTTGAAGCAGAGCAACTACGCTACCTGTATGAAGTCGTGGCAGGACTGCGGGATACCCGATATCGTGCAATTGGATAAACGACAATGTTGTTTGAACGACAACTCCTTTACATCACACCGTAATAATTCTTAAAAAGTTCAAAACTTTTCTCAGGTTTTATGGTATAGTAATACTGAAAAGAAGTAGAGGGGTGTCACAAATGCAGTATGAAAAATCTTGTGGGGCCATCGTATTTCGCAAGTTCCATGGAAATACCGAATTACTTTTGATCAAACATGCAAATGGCGGACATTGGTCCTTTCCGAAAGGTCATGTAGAAGAAGCGGAAACGGAAGTGCAAACGGCAGTGCGTGAGGTCAAAGAGGAAACCGGCATTGATATCATGATAGATGATTCGTTTCGCGAAACGGTGTTATACTCTCCCAAAAAAGATACCATGAAGCAGGTGGTGTACTTCTTGGCATTTGCCAAAACGTACAAGCCGACACCACAGCCGGAAGAGATTTCTCAAATCCGCTGGGTGGAGATCAACCACGCATACCAAATTTTGAGTTATGACAACGACCGACAGTTGGTCAATAAAGTCAAAGCGATGATCAAGAGTAGCTATTGATTGCGTGTGGAGCTAGAAAAAGTGAATAACAGGAAAAGCAAGGTGGAGCAGACTTCACCTTGCTTTTTTGTATAAAGAGAAAGACTCTGATTTGTTTAATTTTAATAATTTTTTTCAAAAATACTAAAATAAAGCATTTAACATTTGAAAAGTGGAGTGGAAAAGTGGTATAATGGGTGAAACAGCAAATCCGAAGGGAGGTGCTTTTTCATTCAGGATAATTCACACTGATAAACTATGAATTAAAAGAGGATGGAAGGCACGTCCATGCGCAAATATTCTGGCAAATATCCATTGCAAAGACCCGAAAGGTAAAACCAATCGTTGTTTTGCGGTGCCGCATCGTGACAGCGAGTCTTAGATGATTGCGGCAGGAATGGAGAAAGGTTATGCGCTACGAATACGATATGGCAATTATCGGCGCAGGTTCTGCAGGACTGGTGGTCGCGGCAGGCACAGCAGCACTCGGTGGGAAGGCGGTATTGTTTGAAGAGAGCCTCATGGGTGGGGATTGTTTGAACTACGGTTGTGTGCCGAGCAAGAGTTTTTTACATGGTGCGCATGGGGCGCATCGCACAAAAGCGGTACAATCTTTAGGTGTTCATACGGCACTTGGTGGTGTTGACCTTGCCGATGTGATGGGGTATGTCCATGATGTCATAGAAAGCATTGCCCCCCATGACTCGCAGGAGAGGTTTGAGGGTCTTGGAGTGAAGGTGGTCCGCCATAAAGGCGTTTTGGTGGACGGACACACGGTGGAAGCTGGTGGCAAACGGTATCGGGCAAAGTCGGTGATCATTGCCACAGGCTCGGAAGCTGCTATTCCGCCCATTGCGGGATTGTCGGAAGTCCCTTATTACACCAACCACAACATATTTGAAATGCAAACGCTGCCCGATCGTCTGTTGGTGCTAGGGGCAGGACCCATCGGATTGGAATTGGGACAGGGGTTTTGTCATCTCGGCAGTACCGTCACGGTCATCGATCGGTCGTCGACACTCTTTTCAAAGGATGAACCGGAAGTCGGTCCCATCTTGAAACAACGATTGGAGGCAGACGGTGTGCAGCTTTGCCTACAGGCGGCGATTGGGCGAGTGGACAAGCGTGGGGAGGAAATTGTCGTCACCGTCACACAGGATGGCAAAGAACGGCAGATTGTAGGTGATGCGTTGCTTGTCAGTCTTGGTAGGAAAGCAGTCACCAAAGGGCTAGGGCTAGAAGAAGTCGGCGTGACTCTTGCAAAAAACGGACAGATTGTAGTGGATCGCCATCTGCGGAGCAGTGTGCCCAGCATTTATGCCTGCGGGGATGCGGCAGGCCCCTTCCAATTCACCCATATGGCAGGGTATCAGGCAGGGGTTGTCCTGCAAAATGCACTGCTCGGCTTGCGACAAACGGTGGATTACAGTAAGGTATGTTGGTGTACTTACACCCTGCCAGAGGTGGCGCATGTGGGGCTTTCAGAAGCGCAGGCCAAACAGTTGAAGGGGAGCAAGACGATGCGATTGCCCCTCAAAGGCAATGACCGCGCTAGAGCGGAGGACGATTTAGATGGTTTTTTAAAGGTGTCAGTCGATCGCAAAGGGGTACTCATCGGGGCGACATTGGTGGGTGAGAAGGCCGGGGAGTTGATTGCACCGGCGGCATTGGCGGTTGCAAACAAACAAAAGATCTCTGCATGGAACAATGTGATTTTGCCTTATCCTACCCAAGCGGAAATCTATAAAACAGCGGCAAGTACCTATCGCAAAGAGGGGGTCAAGCCGTGGCAGACAAAATTATTGTTACAGATCATTGGTATGAGGAGGAAACGAGCATGATTGACAGTCGTTATCGCAAAGTTGTACAACCTGCATTTGACTTAGGGGGGAAGGCATTGGTAAAACTGCGCCTGACACCCAATCAGGTGACGGTGTTGGCATTGTTGTTGGGGGTTGCCGCCGGTGTTTGCGTGGCATTGCAAGCCTATCTGGTAGCAGGGGTGTTGTTGGCACTCTCCGGATTGATGGATGTGCTAGATGGTACGGTGGCACGGCTGACCAAGAAAAGCTCTAAGCTCGGTGCATTTTGGGACATGGTATTTGACCGTTTGGTAGAGTCGGCGATTGTATTGGGTTTTTACTTTGCTCTACCGGAATTTTCCTTTTTCTACCTACTATTTTTTGTGTCAGTGGTCTTCAATTTTGCCACTTTTAGTGTGGCAGGGGCACTCATGCAAAACATGGGGGAGAAAAGTATGCACTATGACCCCGGTCTTGCAGAGCGCACCGAAACGTTTATTACCTTTGGGTTGATGCTGTTGTTCCCATCGGCGGCAGGTTATCTGTTGCTTGCCTTTACCCTGCTCATTTTTGTGACGGGGATCATCCGCTTTTATCATATTACGAAAATTATGAAGGATGAGGAAGATGAAAAAGTTTAAAAAATTTTTGCCGTTGATTGTTGTGTTGGTTTTGGCACTGGTGGTATTTTTGACACCGCTACGCAATTATTTGAGCATCGAATCGATTACTGCACTATTTGATGGAATTAGGGACTCCTTTTGGGCACCGTTTATCTTCTGTGGACTTTATATTCTCGCCGTCATTTTGGTGGTGCCGGGTTTGCCGATGACGTTGCTTGCCGCACCGCTGTTCGGGTTTTGGGAAGGGCTTTTGTTGGTGGTCATTGCCTCTAACATCGGCTGTACCATTACCTTTTTTATCTCCCGCTTTGCCGGCAAAGACTTTGTCATGCGATTTATCAAATCAGGATCCTTTCTTGAGAAAATAAATAACCAAATGGAGAAAAACGGATTTTTATACGTTTTGTATTTACGCGCCATCCCGATTTTTCCATTTAATGTCGTCAACTATGTGCCGGGACTATCCTCTATTTCCTATCCAAAATATGCGCTTGCAACTTTCATCGGGATGCTTCCGGGGTCAGCAGTGTACGTTTACCTTTCTTACACTGCAGCGGATGTGCAGAGCAATCCGTGGGGTTTGGTCATTTCCATCGCCGTGCTGATTGTTTTTACCGTCTTGACGATGCTCATTTCTAAGAAAAAGAAAAAGCAGGAAGCGTTAGAAGACGTGTCGTCGAACACATCCCCATCGGTTGAGGATGGGATGAAAATGGCGAAAAATTAACAGGATGATTGATTGTATCGAAAATGCTGAGGCTAAACAAACGTTTAGCCTCAGCATTTTTTTAGAAAAGCTTAAACACGCAAATTGCAGATTGTTAGGCACTCAGCAAGGATGTCAAAAAAGAAAAGGGCTTTTTGATTTTGCTAGTATAGTTTGTGAAATTTTGATAAATGTGAAATGAGAAAAAGAGTAATGCTGTACAGGGTGCGAACACTAAGAAAAAAGATGTGATTATTTGGTGAATAAATCACCAGAAATTTGACTAAACGGCAAAATTATGATAAAATAGAGCATGTTTACAGTCTTTTTTAATGGAAATTAGAGATGATAAGATAGCATAATGATATATAGATATGATGAGAAAGAATGGGGATTTGATATGAGTATGCGCACAAAGCAGTACTTTTTTATCTTAGTGGATATTGCACTGGGGGTCGTTGCCATGTTTTTGGCGGCTTCTTTGCGATTTGAGTTTATGGTACCGATGTATTATCAAGATGTGTTGTTATATACCGTGCCGCTTGCAGTTATTTTGTCGGTGGCGATTAGTGTGTTGTTGGATTGCTACAATAGTGTATTGGCGTATTTTGGTTTTGCCGAAATTATCAAACAGGGATTGGTCATGCTCTTTACCATCGTGCTGCTGTTGTTGATTAAACTGGCCGGTGTGGTGGGCATTTCCGGCTCCATCACCGTGTTGTATGGGATGATGTTTTTCCTGCTCTCTTGTGCAGTGCGCGCCATTCCTCGCTACCAAAGATGGTTTTTGAGCCTGCGTGCAGGGCGCAGTGGCAACAACAAAAAGGTGTTGATTATCGGTGCAGGTGAAGCTGGTGCCTTAATGGCAAAACAAATCTTAAATAACAAGGTCCACGGGATGTATCCTGTGGGATTTGTGGACGACGATCCGCAAAAGCAAGGATTGAAACTTGTTGGTGTCAAAGTGTTAGGAAACATTGACACGGTTGGCTATTATGCTAAAAAATTAGGTGCAGAAGAATTGCTCATCGCCATTCCATCGGCCTCTGAAGAGCAGATGAGCACCATTTACGATCAAGTGTCGGCAGCGCAACTCAAAACACGTGTTGTACAGCGTGTGGTGGGGTTGGATCAGTTCAGCAACAACGTGACCGATGTGGCCTTGCGTGAAGTATCCATCGAAGACCTGTTGTTTCGCAAGCCGATCAAGGTGGACAACAAAATCAACCGTGCCTTTGTACAGGATCGTGTGGTGCTGGTCACCGGTGGAGCAGGGTCGATCGGTTCGGAGCTCTGTCGTCAAATTCTGCAGAATGGCTGCAAACAACTGATTATTTATGACATCAATGAAAACGGGCTGTTTGAACTCAACGAAGAACTGAAAGGGGAATTTGCGGACAGGTATGTGACGGCTTTTGGTTCGGTTAGGGACCAATTGCGATTGAAAAATATTTTCGCACAGTACAAACCGCAAATTGTCTTCCATGCGGCGGCACACAAGCATGTGCCGATGATGGAAATCAACCCGTTTGAAGCGATTAAAAACAATATTTTCGGCACGAAAAACCTGCTGGAAGAAACAGTTGCCACTGGGGTTGAAAAATTCATTTTGATCTCCACTGACAAAGCAGTCAACCCGACCAACGTGATGGGGGCAACCAAACGTATTTGTGAGCTGTTAGTCAAAGCATATTGTGATCGTGGAACAGAATGCGTTGCGGTACGTTTTGGTAACGTCTTGGGTTCTAATGGGTCGGTTATTCCGCTCTTTAAAAAGCAGATCGCGGCAGGGGGGCCGGTAACCGTTACGCATCAAGAGATGACCCGTTACTTTATGACCATTCCGGAGGCGGTGACCCTTGTCCTTTCCGCGGGAGCTGCGGCGAAAGGCTCGGAGTTGTTTGTACTTGATATGGGAAAACCCGTCAGGATTTACGACTTGGCCATCAATTTGATTCGCTTGTCGGGGTTGACCCCTTACCAGGATATAGACATCAAAATCACCGGTCTACGTGATGGGGAAAAGATGTTTGAGGAATTGAAACTCGACAACGAAACGGTCGACAAAACCTCCCATAAAAAAATCTTCATTATGCGCGATACCGGTATTGACCCGAGCATTTTGCAAGGGGGACTTGCGCAGTTAGAACAGCTTCTTGAAACTCAAACCGATGAAGCGACACTCAGAGAATGTCTTTTTTACATGGTGGCGGAGTCCTCAAAACCGCGACAGGTAACCATTCAAAAACATTAAAAGGGCTGAGCCCTTGTTTGAAAACGCATAGGAGGTGACGGATGAAACGCATTTTAGTCGTATCGGCAGTTGCATCTACCATTGATCAATTTAATATGGAAAATATCCGCATCCTTCGTGCACTTGGCTGTGAAGTTGGTGTGGCTTGTAATTATAAACAGGGTAGCACCTATTCACCCGAAAAGGCAAAAGCTTTTCAAGAGCGCCTTGTCACGCAAGGCATTGCAGTGCATCAGGTTGATTTTATTCGCAGTGTCTACAATCTGCCTAGTATGTGTAAAGCCAAAAAGCAATTGCAAGCAGTGGTCAACGACTATGGCTATGAAGCCATTCACTGCCACACCCCCATTGCGAGTGTAGTGTCAAGGTTGATCAAACCAGATCATCCACTGAAGGTCATCTACACGGCACACGGGTTTCACTTTTTTAAAGGAGCCCCGGTCATCAACTGGCTGTGTTATTATCCAGTTGAATGGTTTTGTGCAAAGAAAACCGATTTGCTGTTGACCATCAACAAAGAGGACTACAACTTTGCGAAGCAAAAAATGCCGGCAAAGCAGGTAGGGCACCTGCCGGGGGTCGGTATTGATGCCGACGCCATTACTGCCTTTGTCGATTGCAGACACTCCACGAGACAAGCGCTTGGTATGCGGGCAAGTGATGTGATGCTGTTTTCTATTGGCGAGCTCAATCAAAATAAAAACCATGAAGTGGTGTTGCGTGCCATGGCAAAACTAGAGCATGAGCACTTGCATTATGTGGTGGCAGGACAAGGGTATCAGCGAGAATTGCTGTTGGTATTGGCAGAAGAATTAGGCTTGTCGGATCGATTTCACCTATTGGGATTTCGAGATGATGTACCAAAACTGCTCCATGCGGCGGACATTTTTTGCTTTCCCTCGTTGCGCGAAGGCTTGCCTGTATCACTGATGGAAGCGATGGCGGCAAAAAAACCTGTGATCTGTTCAGATATTCGTGGCAATGCCGAGCTGATTCAAGCGGATCTTGGCGGGTATCTATGTGACCCCAAACAATCGGAGAGCTTTGCCATTGCACTACATCGCTTGACGACCCATCCAGAGCGGTGGCAGGCGATGGGCAACTACAATTACAATGTTGTGTTGGGCTATGATAAAAAACAGGTCAATCGTTTGATGGAGCAGTACTTCATAGAAGTCCTGCAACCACCGAGAGCGATGACCGAGTAATGTGAATATAAACAGAGGCAGTGACGAACAATATCTTCGTCACTGCCTCTTTCTTTGTGCGGTGCGGGCGACCCTGTGTGATCGCCCGCAATTTGCATCACACCATGCCACGTCGTGGACGGGCTTTTTGTGATATGGGTGCTTGGTCGGAAATGCCTGCGGACGCTGTCCGCAAATGCCTGCCGGTGCTACCGGCTCGTGGACGAGGTTTACGTGTGATGGGTGTTCGGTCGGCAACAACAGCGGGGTTCACCCGCAGGGAGATTTTTTATCGTAAAATCTCCCTCTTTCCAAACAATTCACCGGATTGTTTGGAAATTCACCCTCTTAATACTCCCTTGCGGCATCAAAGACATTGAGACTTCGCCTCAAACTCCACCACTTTTGAAAAAGTGGACAAAACTTTTATGAACTACCCGATTTTCATTGTGTGGTAGGGGCGACCTTTGGTCGTCCGCAATGCCTGCCGGTGCTACCGGCCAAGGAGTATGACAATATATAGCAACAGATGGTGCAAGGGATAGAACACATAAAATCCGTACTGCGAGAAGGCCGTGCGTTGCCCGCGTTCATTGTTGTAACACCAAAGTAGTGGAATAGCGAGCAACATTCCTACCATATACCACGACTGGGCAAAGTCGGTAAGGAGTTGATACCCGATAGAGGAAAGCCCCCCAAACAAGGCAATGAGTGTAAAAGAGAGGAGTTGCGCCTTTGGACGATGATGAAACAGGCCGAAGAAAAGAATCCATAGTACCACCAGTGTATCAAAGGTAGAGACCAGTGAAAATGCGCAGCAAACAAGAATGGTGAGCACTTTAAGCACCAAGGGGATCTTCTGGTGGGTGGCGATGATGAGTGCAATAAGGCCCAACACAAAGCCAAAGATGATGCTGGTAGTTTTCCACCATACCACATCGAAGAACAATACATAAGGGATATGAGAAAGAACTGCGAGAAGGAGCAATCGCTTGAAGTAAGCGGCAAGATCTTTGGTGTAATGAAACCCCTCAGCAATAAAAAAGCACATAATGGGTGCCGTGATTCTACCGGGAATACGCAGCAGCATGTACAGTTCACCAAATGGTTCGATGATGGCAAGCCCAAAGGCGAGGGTATAAACAATGTGGTCAAACAGCATGGCAAGCAACGCCAGGCTTTTCAACGTGTTGCCATCCAGCGATAAGGGGGCGGCAAGTGAGCGTGTGATCTGTTTTGAGAGAGAGAGGTTCAAGAAAAGTCGCTCCTTTCAAGTAAAAGGTCTGTTGTTATACTATGTCAATCAGTAGGGCAGTATGTACTGCAATTGACAAGAATGACAGTGCTAGAGGGACAATTGGTCGGAATTGTGCGAAAAGCTCTAAAAAAGTTTGTTAAAAATTTATTTTCTGTTAGAAATGATAAAAAACAATTGACAAACCGCTGTAAAGACCGTTATAATAAAAGTAAGCTAAGGCAAAAGTCTTAGAAACACACGAGAGGAGTGACGTTTATGTCTGGCAAAAACTTACCGTTGTTATTATTGGATAACGAAACTATTGGCACCATCATCAATGAAGGGCAGTACAAATTCAGCATGTTGAGCTTTGAGGAAGCAAAAGCAATCATCGAAATGTACGAAGCGGATATGGTCGTGCGTACTTTTTCCGGTGACCCATTGGAAAAAATCGTGTTTGATTATCTGGACATTCAAGGCAAACAATTCTCCTACAAGAAAGTCTCCAACATGCGCAAAGGGCAGGATGCAATCGCATTCAAATTGTACATCACCCCATCCGAAACCCAACCGATCATCGATACCCCAATTGGTACTGAAGCCAAAAAGATTCAGAATGTCTATGTATGTTGTCAATACATTTCAAGAATTGATGACAGTTTTTAACAGCCGTTACTGTAAGGAAAAATCAACCTGTTGCCACATGGTGACAGGTTTGATTTTTGGGAAGTACTACCTTGTGTCACAATACAATCAGTGTAACACAATACATGGTGGAAAATCATCGGAGAACAATAGGCAAAACAGTGGCAATTCTCAAAAAACACTTTTTTTAAAGAAAAAAGCGAAAAGGGGTTGACATCTTTTGTTTTGTATGGTATTATAGTTAAGCACTCAAAAAGACAACGTCTTGAGAGAAAATTAAATATCGCGGGGTGGAGCAGTTCGGTAGCTCGTCGGGCTCATAACCCGAAGGTCGTCGGTTCAAATCCGGCCCCCGCAACCAATTAGAAAAAGCAACTGTGAAAACGGTTGCTTTTTTTGTGCAAGCTACAATGTTTTGATGAAGGGAATGAGATTGACGACAGTGTCGGGGAAAGGGTGCAGTCAGGCGTGGCGGCGGTCAAAATTTTGAAGAGAAGTGACAAGGAATTTTGGGCACCGCAACAGACACGGAGCGATATCCGAAGATCATCAATTCAAATCCGGACCCGCAACCAAACAAATGGCGTAAACTTAATGTTTACGCCATTTGTTTTTATGTCATGGGAAAATGTGAAAAATTCTGTGGCAACTTGTTTTAGAGCTCTTAATGGTATAGGAAAGTCAAAAAAATCACACCAAATATAGGCATAAATAAGCTGAATGAATAGTTTATCGGTTATAATAGCAATGAATTTAGAACATGATTGACTTTGTAAAAAAGTGAGAGTATAATAATTATAAAGAGAGTGATAAATTTATCTTTGCGTGAAATTGAGAAATGGCATGATTGTGATTGATGAAAATATAAAGAAAGTTTATCTAAAGGAAAAGTTAATCTTTGATATTGGATTCGGCATTTTGAAGGATTTTTTGAAAGGGAATGTTCCTTATGTTAAAAAGATTTTTTGCATGTTCTTTTTGTGTGTCGTCGTTGCTACTA
Source organism: uncultured Oscillospiraceae bacterium (assembly GCA_964370215.1). Lineage (GTDB taxonomy): Bacteria > Bacillota > Clostridia > Oscillospirales > Ruminococcaceae > Massiliimalia. The sequence goes on along the minus strand of CAYJIM010000005.1, from coordinate 25,678 downwards.
ATTACAGCTTGTACAGTTGATGATCATGTGGATATTTCTGATCAAAACCCTGAAAAACCAATCACAGAAGCTGATATCTCACAAACGAGTGCTGTGGAAATTGATTTTTGGACTTTTCCTGTAGGTGATTTTGGAAATGAAGATGTAGTTGAAGATTTTGTTGAAGAGTTTAATAAAATTCATGCCGATATCACCATTCATGTAAAGGTGCTTGATTTTGCAACAGGCGATGACGAAATTGAAGCGGCTATTGAACAAAGAGATGCTCCAGACATTGTGCTAGAGGGGCCTGAACGTTTAGTAGCAAATTGGGGCGCAAGAGGACTTATGATTGACTTAAGCGACATGTGGGACGAAGAAACGACTGACAATATCGCAGAAATATCAAAGGAAGTTGTAGATGCTTGTCAAGCGCCTGATGGTGCATTCTATCAATATCCATTGGTAATGACAGCCCATGTGATGGCAATTAATTATGAAGTTTTTGAAAAAGCAGGTGCATTAAAGTATATTGATGAGGAAAACCGCACTTGGACAACGGATGGCTTTGTTGCGGCGATGGAAACTATTCGAGATAGTAATCTTGTTGATTTTCCCGGTATAGTGTATACCGGTGGGCAGGGTGGGGATCAAGGTACAAGAGCTTTGGTAACTAATTTTTATGGTGCTTCTTTCACAAATGAAGATCATAATGCCTATACAATCAATGAAGAGTTGGGCATCAAAGGATTATCTTTGCTACAAGACATGGTTGAAAATGGCGCATTGAGCCATCAACCTAATATAGTAGCGGCTGAAGAACTGCAACTGTTTGCCGCGCAAGAAACCGCAATTACGCTTGCTTGGAATGCAACAAATGAATCTTTATATGCGCAGCAAGTGGATTTTACTCCTTTTGCAATGAATTTTCCTTCTGATGATGGAATTGCAGAGCTACAAGGAGGTATATGGGGATTTGGTGTATTCAATAATGGAGATATGGATAAAGTGAATGCATCGAAGCTGTTTATTGAGTTTTTAGCCAACGATCCTGTACAAAGACAAGAAAGTATTCTGGCGACTCAATTTTTTCCTGTAAATAGTCTTTATAGAGGTGTTTATGCAGGAACTGAATTTGAAGAAAGAATCGCCGGGTACTATCCATTTATGACAAATCTTGGAGATTATTATCAAGTAACGATTGGATGGACTGAGCAGCGAGCCGCATGGTATCAAATGCTTCAAAAAATCTTGAATGGCCAGGACGTTGTAGCGTGTGCAAATGAATATGTCAGTGATCTTGATGAAAAGATCAAAGCTTAAACTTTGGCGAGCACATTTTGTGGAGAGGTAGAGAATGAAAAATTTATTGAAAAATCGATTGTTGCAGCTAATCTCAGCTCTTGTGGTTGTCATAATTTTAGTTTTTTCCACATTACTGTATAATACTTTTATAAGAACTGAGATCAATGCGTTATCCGATCAGAGCATTCAACAATTAATGGATAACAATGTAGACACATTTAGACTAGAATTTGAATCAAATATTAATTTGCTTGAGTCAACAGCGTCCTTGTTGCCTGTTTGGGATTATTTAAGGTATGTTGATTATGAATCAGGAGAGTATGACTATATTTCGGAGAGCTTTGATTATGTAATGGTAATAAACCCATATGGTTATGCAGTTGGAAGTGACGGAAATGTTGGTGACGCTTTTGAAGAAGAATATTTTCAAAATGCTATGCGTGGTGAAACTACAATAAGTGACTTGATAGCAACTGACCAAAACGGGATTTGTACTATAGTTATCTCTACACCGATGATTGCAAATGGTGAAATTCGGGGAGTTTTAGCAGGTCTTAATTATGTTGAAACACTTAATGATATTTTTGGAAACCCCATTGATGGAATCTTTGCAAATCTTTTGATTGATAGTAAAGGAAATATCATCTCAAATGGTGTCGATAATACCTATTTTACTCCGCCTGAAAATGCGTTTGATGTGATATCTGAATTTGATTTGACAGATTATGATCAATTGGACTTGCTGAAAACAGAGATACTAAATGTAAGTGGTGGAGAGCGAAAAATTGAATTTAATGGACAATTGTATCGATTGATTTATACACCTGTTGGTGTACAAGATTGGTCTATTATGTCAATTATCCCGGAAACAATCATTCAATCCACTACCAACCATGTAATCATTGTAAGCGCAATAGTTTCGTCCTCTTCGGTGTTCATTATTTGCTTGTGTGCGTATTTAATCGGAAGGACCAAGCGTAAACACCTTAAAAATATTGAAGAAATTGCCTATGTCACACCGCTTACAAAATTAAATACTGTGGTGAAATTTAAATTAGATGCGCCTAAGTTTATAAATGAGCATCATGCGAAAAAGTTTTTGCTTATAAAATTTGATGTAGAAAATTTTAGGCTGGTCAATGAAACCCTCAGCGTTTTAGAAGGGGATAAAATACTTAAAAGCATGGCTGCCGCTATTGAAACAGAAAGATATGATTCATTATCTTCACACATATACAATGATGAATTTTTGACCTTGATAGCGTATTCAAAAGACGAAACAGAAAACTGGTATGAAGATTATAAATGTCGATTATATAAAAATTTAGGTGAAAATTTTAAATATAACTTGCGAATAGTTTCAGGGTATTACTATGTAAATCAAAGTGATCTGTTGGATATTCAGGCTTGTATTGAGAAAGTCAATATTGCTCATCACAACGCAAAGGAAGAAAAATTACAAAATAGTATTTTTACTGACGAATATTTAACCGATGCGATAAAAGCCAAAGAAATGGAAAATACGATGGAAAAAGCGCTTTTAGATGGTGAGTTTAAGATGGTGTTACAACCTGAATTAGGTTTGAAATCTGGGGAGATGATTGCTGCTGAGGCGCTTGTAAGATGGATCAGCCCATCTGCGGGATTTAGACCACCAGGTGAGTTTATTCCACTGTTTGAAAAAAATGGGTTTATATTAAAACTTGATATGTACATGTTTGAAAAAGCTTGTAGTTTTTTGAGTTTATGGGAAAAGGAAGGGAGAAAGCCTTTTGTTATCTCGGTGAACTTTTCAAGAAAAAATTTGTATTCTGCAGATTTTGTTTCAAACTTAACAGCGATATGTAAAAAATATGATGTTAAGCCAAAATATTTGGGGATAGAAATTACTGAAACAAGTATGCTCAGTGCCGATTGTGATTTAAATTCTTTTATAAATGATTTGCATGAAGAAGGGTTTAAAGTCTTTATGGATGATTTTGGTATAGGGTATAGTTCTTTAGGATTGTTGAAAAATACACCGGTTGATGTTTTAAAATTAGATAGAAGCTTTTTTGTTGCATCACAAACTCGAGAACGCAGTATCGCTGTTGTAGCTAGCGTAATAAGATTATCTAAGGACTTAAATATAAAAACTGTTGCAGAAGGAATAGAAGAGTTAGAGGACTTAATCATATTAAAAGAAATGGGTTGTGACATAGTGCAGGGGTATTATTATGCAAAACCAATGTCAGAAGATGATTTTAGAGCATTTTGCGATAGCGAAAAAAGTATCATGAAATTATAATGCCAGCAATTACTGAAGTGGTATCTTACAATCCTATCATGTGTTTTCGTTCATCCCATCAAAACAACTACAGCTATTTGGTGTACGGGTAGAAATAAAAAAGCAACTGTGAAAGCAGTTGCTTTTTTGTATTTCTACCAAGGGTTCTTCAAATATAAATTGACATTTTTGTGGGTTTGATTTATAATATAATGAAGTTGCAAGAAACACATCACAATTTGAATTTAAGGAGTATTTTTATATGAAAGGTATTATTTTAGCCGGCGGGAGTGGGACGAGACTGTATCCGTTGACATTGGTAACATCCAAACAATTGTTGCCCATTTATGATAAACCGATGATTTATTATCCGCTGTCCACCTTGATGTTGGCAGGGATCAAAGATATTCTCATCATTTCCACCCCACAGGACTTACCAAACTTTGAAAAACTGTTGGGTGATGGCGCACGATTTGGGATCAACCTATCTTATAAAGTACAGCCCTCTCCGGATGGACTGGCGCAAGCATTCATCCTCGGTGAAGAATTTATTGGAGACGATGACTGTGCAATGATCCTAGGGGACAACATTTTCCACGGGAATGGGTTGACCAAGCGCCTCAAAGAAGCGGTTGCCAACAAAGGGCGTGCAACGGTTTTCGGGTACTACGTAGACGATCCGGAGCGTTTCGGCGTGGTGGAATTTGATGAAAATGGCAAAGTACTTTCGGTGGAAGAAAAACCGGAAGAACCAAAGTCAAACTACGCAATTACAGGGCTTTACTTCTACGACAACAGTGTGGTAGAGTATGCCAAAAATTTGAAACCATCCAAGCGAGGGGAACTGGAGATTACCGATCTCAACCGCGTGTACCTTGAAAAAGGTGATTTGGATGTCATCACGTTGGGTCGTGGGTATGGTTGGCTGGATACCGGCACGGTAGACAGCTTGACAGAAGCCTCGGAGTATGTCAAAGTCATTCAAAAAAGACAGGGACTTACCATTTCTTGCATTGAAGAAATTGCCTATAAAAACGGATGGATTACCAAAGGAGAACTTTTAGTTGCCGCAGAAAATCATGGGAAAAGTGAATACGGCAGACATTTAAGACATGTTGCAGACGGGAAAATCAGATATTAAAGCCTTGGTGCGTTAAGCCCCATTGTTTGCGATAAAAAGCCCTCTGGTACACGATACGGTGTACCAGAGGGCTTTTTATCGCAAAGGCACATCTACTTGTAGCGTTGGAAGTTCCACGCACTGCTGGTGCAATGCCACAGTTGAAGTGGTCGGTTTATTTGTATTGAAGTACAGAATTTTGAGGTGAGATCAGGAAGGATTTAGCAGGTCGAGTACGATGAAATAAAAATAGGCAAAACAGTGGCAATTGAAAAGAATAGCTTACTTTCCAACAAAAATATGTTATAATAAAATCATCTTTTGAGGTGATAGTATTGAGAATTTATATTGCAGATGATGAAAAAAGCATTCGTGACATCATCGTTGGATTTTTGAAAAATAGTGGCTATGAAGTGACCGCATTTGAAACAGGAGACGCACTTCGTGTAGCATTTGAAAACGATCCCTGTGACATGGTTATTTTGGATGTCATGATGCCGGGAACCGACGGCATTTCTATCTGTGCCGCACTGCGTGCGCAGTCTTCGGTGCCGATCATTATGGTGTCGGCAAAGGACAGCGAGTTGGATCGCATCACCGGCATTACCATGGGGGCAGACGATTATCTGGTCAAACCTTTTGCACCGATGGAATTGGTGGCAAGGGTTCATGCGCTGTTTCGTCGCATGGCGTTTGTGGAGGAAAGTCGGGTCAAAAAAGTGTTGAACTTTGGGCAAATGGAACTGAATTTAGCATTGAAAACCGCCGGTTATGCAGGCGAGAAGTTTGACCTGACCCCAACCGAATTTTCGCTGATGGCTTACATGTTTGAATATGCCGAGCGTGCGGTATCCCGTGAGGAACTGTTGAAAAATGTGTGGAAGTTTGACCATGAGGTGGACACCAAGGCATGTGATGATGTCCTAAAGCGACTGCGCAAAAAATTGGTCAAAACAGCGATTCGCATTACCGCTGTTTGGGGATTTGGCTTTAAATTGGAGTTGGAGGATGGGCATGCTGACGATTAGAAAGCGCATTGCAAGGCCGTATCTTGTGCTCATTTTGGCCATTCCTACCGCCATTTTTTTGCTGTTCAATTTGATTGTATTGGACTATAAGGGGAGACAGGCACAAGAGGATCTATCGACCATTGTAGAAGAAGTGGCGGAAACAATAGACGATGAGAACTACAAGGGGATGGAGAGTTTACTCAAAGTGCAGCGTGGGGTAGCCTCTGCCGAACTGCTGGTATTCAACAAAAATGGCAATATTTCCAAGATGATTGACCTCGAGGAAAGCTTTGTCACAGAAGCTTTGGCGGCACAGGTGTACACGCTGATCGACGGGTTAGAGCAGTTTGAAATCGGCTCCTTCCGGTACGAATGGGAGACCTATTATGTGGTACAGGTAGGGTATCGTGATCGCCAACAACAGGACGAAGTGGTGTATATTTCCAAAGGACTTGCCATCGATGAATTTGTCGACACAGTCAATGTGGTACTGTTGCTTGTTTTGGTTATGATTACAGGGATTGCGTTGTTCATTTGCAGTCGGGTGACTAATTCCATTGTCAAACCAATTGAACGACTGACAGCGGTGGTCGAGGCGATGAAGTCTGACGAATTGACCGTCATTGAGGATAAAAGTGGCAGTGTGGAACTGGCAAGACTTACCCACGAGCTCAATGAGCTCAACGCACGAGTCTATCAGTTTGATCAAGCGCAAAAGTCCTTTTTACACAATGCGTCACATGAATTGCGCACCCCGTTGATGAGCATTCAAGGGTATGCCGACGGCATTGCGTTGGGCGTATTCCCCGATGCAAAGGAAACGGCAGTCCTCATTTCCGCACAAAGTCAAAAGATGACTGAATTGGTAGACGACTTATTGACGTTGGCACGGGCGGAAAATTTCGACCAACATAAGCCGTTGGAATGGATCGACTTGAGTGAATGTCTGGAAACGGTACTTCATCGATACCACGGGTATGCAGTCAGTCAAAAGGTGTCGGTGCAGACAAAGAGCGATGCGGCGGTCATGGCGTATGGCAATCAAGAATTATTTGCCGCCTGTGTGGGGAATGTGTTGTCCAATGCCATTCGTTATGCAAACCATCAGGTGACAGTGACGTTGACAGAACAGGAAGAACAGGTGTTGTTGATCATTGCCGACGATGGCGGTGGTGTGCCCAATACCGACCGTATCTTTGAGCGTTTTTCAAAAGGAGATGACGGGAATTTTGGGTTGGGACTGTCGATTGCCAAAACCGCCATTGAACGAATGGGTGGGCAAATCACAGTGCACAACGATGATGGAGCAGTGTTTGAACTATCGCTCAAAAGAACGCAATTGCCTTGACACTTGTGAAATAGACAGCAATGTTATAACCTAAAAAGCAATCCTCGTGGATAAATTTATCCGAGAAGATTGCTTTTTTGATGGACATCACATCAAACATACTTTTCAATATTGGAAGGATCATTCGGATGTGTTTCGAGTGTTTCTTTATAGTGCTTGAGCACCTTTTCCAGACGCTGTCGTCCTTCCGGCTTCTTTGCCATGGCTTTGGCAATGCCGTACAGTTCCGGTTTGTTTTTCAGTAGGTAGTAGCGATCTCTACCGATCACCCGTTTACCCACCATCCAATTGGTATAAATTTTGCGACACTTGGACTCGATGAGTAAAACATCCCGATAGCGATCCATGGAGGTCTGTTGCACCTTGGCGTGCCGACGAATGTCCTCGATGGTGCTTTTGCTTTCTTGTTGGGGAGTGGTTGGTGATGCGGTTGTTTTTTCGACAGCGGCACTGGGTTGCCCCGATGTTTGCGTTGCGTTGACATTCATGGATGGCACCTCCTTGTGATGAGCCACTTTCTATATAGAATATCGAACAAAAGATGGTGGAAAATAAGAGGGTGAAGAAAAAATCGGCAAGTCCTAAGACTCACCGATTTCCTTTGCAGACAACCGTGGGGAATATTTGCTAATTGGACGTTTTACTATCCTTGCAGTTTTGTGCAGAGGATTGCTTTTTGGAAGAGGGTTGTTGTTTTTGAGTGGGGACGGTGACATAGTCCATCATGCTGGAACTGGGGTGTTGATCCGATGTTTGTTGTGCGTTTCGTTTCATTTTCTTCGCCATAATAGAAGGACTCCTTTCGATTGCCGAAAATTATTTTTCGGTAGTACTAGTTTGCCACACAAGTCTGGTGCTATACTTGAAAAACAGAAAGGATTGTGTTAAAATAAATCAGATAGATTTTTAGAAAGGGTGCGACAAATGGCAGGACATTCCAAGTGGAAAAATATCATGCACAAAAAAGGAAAAACCGATGCACAGCGTGCAAAGGTTTTTACAAAAATCGGTAGAGAAATGATGGTGTGCGTCAAAGAGGGCGGGCCGGACCCTGCGGTCAACGGCAAATTGCGCGACCTCATTGCAAAAGCAAAACAAAACAATGTGCCGAACGACAACATCGACAGGGTCATCAAAAAAGCCGCCGGTGAGGGCGATAAAAACAATTATGAGGGCATGGTGTACGAAGGCTATGGGCCATCGGGGGTCGCTGTCATCGTCGAAGCGTTGACCGATAACAAAAATCGCACCGCCGGTGAGGTGCGCCACTATTTCGATAAATTTGGTGGGAACCTTGGTACAACCGGCTGTGTCTCTTACATGTTCACCGAAAAAGGGGTCATCCTACTGGAGAACAATAATCTGGACGAAGAACAGGTCATGGAAGACTGCATGGAAGCCGGTGCGGAAGAATTTGAAGTGCTTGAAGAAGTGGTGGAAGTGGAAACAGCCCCTGCAGATTGCAGTGCGGCAAGAGAATACTTTGAAGCCAAAGGGTATACTGTGTTGTCGGCGGAAGTCGAGCAGGTACCGTCGACCTATACGGCTTTGACGGACGAAGATGCCCTCAAAAAAATGAACCTGTTACTGGAACATCTGGAAGAGAACGACGACGTACAACG
>CAYJIM010000005.1:5354-16928 GCA_964370215.1 uncultured Oscillospiraceae bacterium | reverse complement strand
TCGTAAAATCTCCCTCTTTTCAGACAATTCACCGGATTGTCTGAAAATTCACCCTCTGAATGCTCTCTTACGGCATTCAAAACCGTGGGATACTGTCCCACACCCTGCAACTTTTTGAAAAAAGTTGATTAAAACTTCGCCTTTACCAAACAAAAAGTTTCTCGTATACTGTGTGCCCCGCGGTAAAGTTGTCGTAATTTCTCATCTGCCGTCCGTTTATACCGCAGGGGTAGCCGCTGGGCCTACACGTACTTCGCCTTGGACAGGACGATAATAAGAGTCGTGTACCGCTTCGGTTTTTACTTCCACATCGTCTTTATAAAATGTTTTTTGTCCGGCGGCAGTCAGCCCATTTCTCGACGAAATGTCGACCACACGCTCTCCCGGGGCCAAGGAAGAATCCACTGTTTCGATGGTCGCCGCAGGGTAAAGGGTGGATTCTGTCCAACCGCTGACCTCAATGCGATCCCATTCTTCCGGTTGTCTGCCGTACAGGTTGATGATCAGTTTGGAATTGTCCACCATATAGGATTCGATATAAATAGGCGTACTATAGGGGTTTTGAATTCTAAAATCAATGTTGCCGTAGCTGATGGTAGCATCCAGTCCAGTATCCACGTAACTCGAAGGCCAACGGTGACAATCACGCTCTACGACTTCTAAATCTGCACGCATAGCAGCACCATACAACGTTGTCGCCGCTTGGCAAACACCACCGCCGTAGTCCTGCACCACACGACCGCCCGAAAGGGTATCAGCAGAAAGCCAACCGTTTTCCGGCAAAGAACTGTTGCCCACCGTATCGTTGAAGGAGAACACTTCACCCGGTTGCAACACCGTCCCATTCATCAGCTCCAATGCTTTTGCCATGTTGGAGCGTGCCGCTTGGGTATTGGTAGACACGGTGGAAAAGGTGGAGATGAGTGCGATGTCCTGTTGCAACGTGGCGGTGGTGACAAGGCAGGCATCGACGGCAATCGGGAGGGCGATGGTACCCGCCTTTTCCTCAGCTGCCAACGCATCCTCCAATAGGGCAACCGTTGTCACTTCGTCTAAAGTCCATCCATCAAATCCATCTTGAAAGGCAAAGGGGGAGGCTTCACCGGGGGTAAAGGCGAGTAGTTCCGCTTCCTGTTTGCCTCGGTTGACGGTGCCGGCAAGTTCTGAAACCAGGGTTGTCACCGATGCAGGTTGTAGGGTGGCGGTCACCTCAAAGGTAGCAGGTGTTTCGAGTAGTGCCTGCTGCTCGTCATACCGTTCCCACAGTTGCCCCTCACGCGCGACAAGATAAGCCTCCTCCAACACCGCATCGGTGTCATAGGAAAAGGTGAAATTGTCTTGGTTGTAATGGACGGTAAAATCAGCGTAGGAAAGATCCAATGCAATTGCGGGGCGTAAGGACGGCTCCAGTGCCGTCAATGCTACCTTGGCCTCTTCCTTTGTCATACCACTGACGTCCACCCCTTGCACAATCACCCCTTCATAAAAATGATCCCCTGCAAGCGAGGTTTCCATCATCGTGATCCAATTGTACAACTGAATGCCGGCAAAGGTCAGTCCGCCCACAACGGCAACACTGCCCCCGATAATCAATCCGATGGCCCATGGTTTTAATTTCTTTTTTTGCACGCCTGTTTCCATATAGTAAACCCCTTTGAAACGATAACGATAAAATGATCAAACAATTACTATAATTATACAAGATAGATTGTCAAAAGTAAAGAGATTTTGTCGATAAAACAGAGCAATAACCGATGCTTTTTTGTGAGGCGAAACGGTCAAAGGGTGGTAAAATTGATTTTATTCTTGCGATTTTTTACAAAAGGTGACAAAAAATAAAATCTTTTCGATTTTCACCCCATTTTGACAAAGAATATGGTATAATGTGAATAACAAGTTTGTATTTTTGGAGGGATGTAACGATGAGAAAAACAAAAATTATCTGTACCATGGGGCCGGCCAATGATGACGAACAGGTATTGCGCGAGTTGATGCTCGGTGGTATGAATGCAGCACGCTTCAACTTTTCCCACGCAAATCACGCATCGCATAAGAAAAAATTAGATTTAGTGGTCAAACTCCGTGAAGAATTGGGACTGCCGATTTCCACCATTTTGGATACGAAGGGACCTGAAGTACGCACAGGTGCTTACAAAAACGGCTCCATTGAATTGAAAACAGGGGATCTGTTTACCCTCACCACAAACGATATTGAAGGGGACGAAACGCGCGTCAGCGTTTCCTATAAGGATTTGCCCAAGGACGTTTCGGAAGGCAAAACCATCCTGATTGATGATGGTTTGATTGAAATGACAGTCATCAACGTCACCGATACCGACATCAACTGTCGTGTCAAAAACGGGGGTACACTGTCCAACAACAAAGGGATCAACCTGCCGGGGACAAAATTGTCGCTTCCATTTGTCAGTGAGCGCGACCGTGCCGACATCATTTTCGGCATTGAAAATAATTTTGATTGCATTGCCGCGTCCTTTGCACGTTCTGCGGACGACATTTTGCAGGTGCGTAAAATTTTGGATGAATACAATTGCCATCATATCAATATCATTGCAAAGATTGAAAACTCCGAAGGGGTGGACAACATTGACGAAATCATCCGTGTCGTCGAGGGAATCATGGTTGCTCGTGGCGATATGGGGGTTGAAATTCCACTCGAAGAGGTACCGGTACTGCAAAAGGTTATCATTGCAAAGGCTTACAGTGCGGGCAAACAGGTAGTTACTGCTACCCAGATGCTCGATTCCATGATGTATCATCCGAGACCAACCAGAGCAGAGTCGACAGACGTTGCCAATGCAATTTATGACGGCACCAGTGCAATTATGCTATCGGGCGAAACCGCTGCCGGAAAATATCCGGTGCAGGCACTCAACACGATGGTGCGCATTGCCGAGCGTACTGAGCAGGATATTGATTATATCGGTAGATTCAACGCGCGCAAAAAAGGTGTAACACCGGCAGATGTGACCGATGCCATTGCCCACGGCACCTGTTCGACCGCCCATGATTTGGGGGCATCGGCGATTATTTCGGTGACAAAATCGGGTAAAACCGCACGTATGACCTCGAAATTCCGCCCACAAGTGCCGATCATTGGTTGCACCACCGAGCAACATGCCTACCGTCAATTGGGGCTGTCTTGGGGGGTCACACCGATTTTGATCGAGGAACAGCAGGACGCGGACACCCTCTTCCACTGTGCCATTGATGCAGCGGAAAAAACTGGCATTGTCCAGTCGGGGGATATTGTGGTCATCACCGCAGGGGTGCCACTCGGCATTTCCGGTACCACCAATATGATGAAAGTGGACGTGGTGGGGCATATCTTGCTGCGTGGACGTGGTATCACAAAATCCAGCAGTTGTGCGGCACTATGTGTCTGTAAAGATGAAGCACAGGCGTTTGAAACCTTCCGTCCGGGGGATATTTTGGTCATTCCAAAAACGACCAACAACCTCATGCCGCTGTTGCGTGAAGCGGGTGGGATTGTCACTGAACAGGACGGCACCAATTCCCATGCGGCGATCGTTGGGATGGCGATGGATATTCCGGTCATTGTCGGGGCAGAGTGTGCGACCGACCTGTTGACAGGTGGCGCATTGGTGGCGATGGATGCGGAAAAAGGAACAATCAGCTGTGACTTCAATGAAATCAATGGCGAATAAGAAAGTTTGGTGAAAAAGCGTGGTATGGCAACAATCGATTGAACAACAGTGGAGAGCGTTTTCTAAAAAGCAGGCCTTTGTACTTGCTTGTAAAGTTGCAGGGTTACTGTTGATCATGGCGTCAGGGGTGCAGATGGTTGCAAGTGGGGCGACACTTTTGGTGAGTGCGTTGCAGTCTGCTGGTATGGGACTCAGCAGTGGGATGACCGACTTTATGACAGGCTTCTTGCCGGTGATTATGATGGATGTTTTTGTCCTGTTGCTGGGTGGGGCGCTCTTGTCTGCAGGATGGTGGAAGCAGTCTTTTTGTGCACCGCAAAAAGGACATGGCGGTTTTATCTTCCATGGCACGATTGCCTGCCTTGGGGCATCCGGCTTGAATGTATTGTTCATCAGTGGGCTTTTACTATTGTTTCAGTTGTTTGGCTTACAGTTGACTTTGCCGGCATTGACCATGTCGCAGGACGATCCATTGGCGGCGGTGCTGTATGTGGGGTATGTCTGCCTGTTGGGGCCGATTTTAGAAGAGCTCATCTTTCGCGGACTATTGTTGCAGGCGTTGCTCCCATATGGTAAAGGACTCTCTGTGGTGGTGACTGCCTTGTTGTTTGGCCTATTCCACGGCAACCCTTTTCAATTTTTTACCGGCTTTTTTGTCGGATTGGTTTTAGGTTTTATGGTGGTGCAGACAAAATCCATTTGGCCCGGTATCATTGGACATGTCTTCAACAATACCTTTGTGTCGGTGCCGGAGTTTTTTTCCATTGAGTCGGAAATAGCACTGGGGATCTGGAGTACCATTTACCTTGCCCTTGGATTGGTCGCCTTGTTGGCTTGGGTGATTATTTACACCAAACGACTGAAACATACCCTCAAAGCACCACAGGGGTTGCGCGTACAGGTGTATTCCTTGAGGGAGCGGGTAAAACTACTCTGCTTCAATCCATTGATGGCAGTGTATCTGGTACAGTTCGTTGTGAGCTGTTTGTTGATTTTGATCATATATATTCAGTTTGTTTAATGCAGTAAGTGCGTGTAAGCTGATTAAAAAAGGATTTGGTGTGGAGCCAAATCCTTTTTTTAGCGCGCTGTGTGAAATAGCATAGAAAATACAGCAAAAGTTTATGTTTTTTTGACAAAAAGGTAAAACAAGGCTTGCCTTTTTTGGCTATTTCCTGTATAGTAAATGCAGTGACGTATGAAACCGTTGCCAATTCATAAACAATGACTTAAAAGAAGAGGTGCTATTATGTTGTTTGAGCGTTTTTTTGAAAATCCGGACAAAATTCACGTAAATACATGCGAAAATCGTGCGTATTATGTGCCCACTTCCCCAGCTGTCAAAATGGACAGTTATATGGAAGATTCGGATCGTGCACTCATGCTCTCGTCTGATGACTGGTATTTTCATCTTTACCAAAACCCTTATGCCGTACAACCGTTCTTTGAAAAAGATTTTTGCCCCGATGACTTTGATACCATTGCCGTACCTTCCTGTTGGCAAATTTTGGGGTATGATCGTCACCAGTACGCAAATGTCAACCTCGTCATCCCATTCGATCCGCCCTATGTGCCGGATGAAAACTTGAGTGGGGCATACATCAAATACTTTGCGTTGGATAAAGCACAAATTGGCATGAAAAACTACCTGAACTTTGAAGGGGTAGACTCCTGCCTGTACGTTTGGGTCAACGGCAAATTTGTTGGCTACAGCCAAGTATCTCACTCCACCAGTGAGTTTGACATCTCTGACTATGTGGTCGAAGGGGAAAACAAATTGGCGGTATTGGTACTCAAATGGTGCTCGGGTACCTACTTTGAAGACCAAGATAAATTGCGCATGAGCGGTATTTTCCGTGATGTTTACATCCTGTCCAGACCACAAAGCCACATCCGTGATTTCTATGTCAAATCGACACTGGATGAAAGCTACACCGATGCGACCGTCACCGTGACACCGGAATGGGAAGGGGCGGCAGTGCCGACCACTGTGACCCTCTGTGATCCGGACGGCAACGTCGTAGAAAGCAAAGAAATGACTGCCGATGCGGTCTCCTTTAGTGTGCCAAAAGCGCAACTGTGGAATGCAGAAAATCCTTGCCAATATCAAATCACCATAGAAACTGCTGAAGAAACCATTGTACAAGCAGTGGGTATTCGTGTGTTTGAAGTCAAAGGCAACATTTTCTATGTCAATGGACAAAAAGTGAAGTTCAAAGGGGTCAACCGTCACGACAGTGACCCGTTTACCGGCTACACCATTGCAAGAGAACAATTGCTGGAAGATTTGGCGTTGATGAAACAACACAATTTCAATGCAATTCGGACCAGTCACTATCCGAATGCACCGTGGGCAACCCAATACTACAGTGAAATGGGTTTCTACGTCATCGATGAAAGTGACATTGAAATGCACGGCACTGTCACCATCTACAACGGGGGGCATGAGTACAGCTACCTAGAACCGTTCTCGGATGACCGTACCTATGGGATGCTCTGCCACGATCCGCGCTTTGAGTGGACCTTGGTCGACCGTGTACAGCGCAATGTCATGCGTGACAAAAATAACGCTTGTGTTGTTTTATGGTCGCTTGGCAACGAGGGCGGTTATGGCCCGAACATGGAAAAAGCAGCGGCTTGGATCAAATCCTACGACAAAGATATGCTGGTGCATTATGAAAGCAGTATGTACCAAATGGTGGGTTATGAAAATGACGTTTCCAACCTCGATGTCTTTAGCCGTATGTATGCACCAACCGAAGCAATTGACCATACCTTTGCAACTTGGATGGAAAAACCATTTATTCAATGCGAGTTTGTACATGCAATGGGCAATGGCCCTGGGGACATCGAAGATTACTTCGAGCAAATTTACAAATACGACGGCTTTACCGGCGGTTTTGTTTGGGAATGGTGCGATCATGCCATTTGGATGGGGCAAACCCAAGAAGGCAAAGACAAATACTACTACGGCGGTGACTGGGGAGAATTCCCACACGACGGCAACTTCTGCATGGATGGTTTGGTCTATCCTGACAGACGTCCGCACACCGGTATTTTAGAGTGGAAAAACTGTGCAAGACCAGTGCGCGCAACCTTGATTGATGGGGAAAATGGGATTGTGGAACTGTCCAACAAACTCGATTTCACCAATATGAAAGAGGCCATCACCTTGGGCTTTGAACTGAGCTGTGACGGCAAAGTGGTACAAACAGGTACGATTGCAGTGCCGGATGTCGCACCTTGGGGCACTGCACAAATCACCGTACCTTATACCCTACCCGCAACAGGGACCGTTCACCTGCGTCTCATCTACAGCCAAAAAGAGGATACCCCATTGGTATCGGCAGGTTATGAAGTAGGGTTTGACCAACTGCTGATCCGTGAAGAGGCAAAAGCGCCGGTCACCCATGAAGGCGGTAATGCAGTGCGCGTGTCTGCTTGTGACTGCAAAGTCACCCTTTGTGGCGACAATTTCCGTTACCAATACAACAAATTGACCGGTGTGTTTGACACGATGGTCAAAGATCAAATGTCCATGCTCGATGAGCCGATGCAGTATAATATCTGGCGTGCACCAACCGACAACGATCGTGTCATCCGCAGAGAATGGGAAAAAGCGGGGTATGACCGCACCACCATTAAAGTATACGATACCAAAGTCGAAGAAGGGGCAGACTGTGTCACCATCACCTCGACATTGTCCATCGGTGCGATTTATATTCAACGCATTGCCGATGTCACCGCTGTTTGGACCGTTTACAACAACGGCGATGTCAACATTCATATGGATGTCAAACGCAACACCGAAATGCCATTCCTGCCGCGCTTTGGTTTGCGCATGTTCCTGCCAAATACCTTTGCCGATGTTACCTACACCGGTTACGGTCCGTTTGAAAGTTATCAAGATAAGAGAAGAGCATCCTACTACGGCACCTTCCAATCTGCGGTACAGGATCTGCACGAAGACTATATCAGACCACAGGAAAATGGTAGCCACTGGGGCTGTGATGCCCTCTGCCTTGCAGGGGATGGCGCTTGTGTCAGCGTGACAGGGAAAGACTTTAGCTTCAACGTTTCGCCATATACCCAAGAGGAATTGGCGACCAAAGCACACAACTATGAACTGGAAGAAAAAGGTTCGACGGTTATTTGTGTTGACGCACAGATGTCGGGGATCGGTTCCGGTAGCTGTGGGCCACAACTGAAAGAAAAATACCAACTCAAAACAGAGGTTTTTGCATTGGATGTAGACCTGCAGTTTGGCAAATAAACAGTAAAATTGAAAGGGCGCCCTTCTTTGTGATGTGGTGCCTTTTCTTATTTTTATCGATTGGGGGGATTGCATGGAGCATCAACATTCAGTGGAATTTCGGCGCTATCTTGCCGATCCGAAGTTTCCTGTGTTCTGCATTGCGGATTACCGTTGGACGGTGTCATCGATTGATGGAGACGATCCGTTACATTTTCACAACCTGTTGGAAATTGGCTACTGTCACGACGGTGCAGGACAGGTGATGGTCCAGTCGGCAAAAGAGGTGTTTCGAGCAGGTACTTTCACCGTCATTCCGGCAAACCTCACCCACTCTACAAAGGGAATTATTGGGAAAAGACAACATTGGGACTTTGTGTTTGTGGATATGGCAAGCCTGTTTCAAAAAATGCCGTTGCAACAGCTGCAATTGGATGAGGTGCAAAGGCTGTTTGAAGAATGCTTTTTGATCAGCGACAAACACCAACATCCTGCTGTCGCCCAAACCATTTTGCAGATTGTGGATGAATTGACCCACCGTCGTCCGCTCTACACCGAAAAGGTCACACTGTTGTTGCAGGCATTGCTTGTAGACTTTGTACGTATGGCAGAAACAAAGCATCAATTGTCGTTACGGGGTCAAGGCAAGTCCGTTATTTTACAAGCACTCGATAGTATGCAGCGCAATTGTGATGAATCGGTCACAGTGCTGTCACTAGCCAAACAGAGCAATATGAGTGAGCAGTATTTTCGTAAACTTTTTAAAGAGGCGGTGGGTTGCAACCCGCTTGACTACCTCAATAGTTTGCGTGTGCAAAAAGCCTGTACGGAATTGACTACCACCGATCAGAATATCATCAACATCGCCATGTCCTGTGGCTTTGCATCGGTCAGTACCTTCAACCGCAATTTTTTGCGCGAAACGGGGTATACTCCCTCGCAATATCGCAAGGAACAAGAGGGGGGAATTCCACAAATTGTACGACACCAAATTACCCAGTGAGCTACGGTATATTTCTTCGGTTCTTTATTTACAATATATTATAGAAAAGCGTTAGAATTAGGCAGAGTGCTGATATTAGTTCGTTTTTGGCATATTTCAATTCGTTTTTGATAAGAATAATTGGTTTGATGATTATATAATTAACACATTAAGTTCGATCAAACCACGATTATTTTGGCTATTTCGACAAGTCTCGGAAATGGTTGACAGGGAACTTAATAAAATGTCGTTGTACCAACTGGGGTACAGCATAATTAAAGGGAGGAACCTTAAGATGAACTTGAAAAAATTATTCGCAGCATTGTTAGTAGGTACGATGGCCCTTTCCATTACCGCTTGTAGCACCACCACAGCGCCGACAGAAGACGCGGCAGCAGATGCTTCTACAGAAGAAACCACCACCGACGATCCTGCTGAAGATGCAGGCGACGAAGCCGCAAGTGGCGACGCTTTGACCGTTTGGTGCTGGGACCCGGCTTTCAACCTGTATGCAATGGAAGAAGCTGAAAAAGTATATCAACAAGAAAATCCTGATTTTGCATTGGACATCGTGGAAGTCGTTTGGGATGACATTCAAACCCAATTGATCACCTCCGCTACCTCCAATCAATTGGATGTATTGCCTGACATTTTCTTGGTACAAAACAATGCGTACCAAAAGAACGTCATCAACTATCCAAACCTCTTCACCGATTTGACCGATAGTGGCATCAACTTTGATGAATTCAGCGCAGGTGCGTTGGGCTACTCGACCGTTGACGGCAAAAACTACGGCGTACCATTCGACAGTGGTGCAGCGGTTATGGCTTTGAGAACTGACATTTTGGCAGAAGCCGGCTACACCTTGGATGATTTCAACAACATCACTTGGGATGATTTCATCACCATGGGTACCGACATCAAAGAAAAAACCGGTAAACCGTTGCTTGCAAACCAAGCAGGCAGTGGGGACTTCATCATCATGATGCTGAAAACCGCTGGGATCAGCTTGTTTGATGAAAACGGCGAGCCATACATGACTGAAAATGAAGCGTTGGCAAAAGCATATGAAAAATACAAAGAAATGGTTGATGCAGGCATTATCTTAGAATTCAACAACTGGGATGAGTACATTGGTGGTTTCATCAACGGTACCGTTGCAGGCGTTATGAATGGTTGTTGGATCTTGGCTTCGGTACAAACCGCTGAAGACCAAGCAGGCAACTGGGGTGTTGCGAACATTCCAACCTTATCGGGTGTTGAAGGTTCTGTCAACTACTCCGAAAACGGTGGTTCGAGCTGGGCAATTTCTGCAGCTTCCCAAAATACAGATGCTGCAATTGACTTCCTCGGCGCAACTTACGGTGGCAGCGTAGAATTCTACGAAAGCATCTTGCAACAAGCAGGGGCATTGTCCAACTGGGCGCCTGCCGGCGAAAGTACAATCTATGGCGAAGAACTCGACTTCTTCGGTGGCCAAGCAGTATACGCTGACATCGTTGATTTCTCCTCGCAAGTATTGCCATTCAACACAGGGGTTTACTACTATGAAGCAGCAAACGCAATTGCGACCCAAATGGTCAACGTTGTAAACGGTACTGACATTGCAACTGCAATTGCAGATGCACAAGCAGAAACCGAATTTAATATGGAATAGACTGAGAGCAAGATTCGGGGGATCCGCTTAAATCGCGCGATCCCCCTATTTTTTTAGGTGGAAGGTGATGGCTATGAAGAAAAGAGGGTTGGGACTTGAAAAAAGACAAAGCCTGACCGGCTGGGCGTTTTTGGCGCCGGCTGCGATTTTGATTCTGATTATGAGCTTTATCCCCATGTTCCGTGCGATTATTTTATCGCTGTATAAATCCAATGGGGTAGTGGAATCTTTTGTGGGACTTTCAAACTATGAGCGTATGTTTGAGGACGGGGTATTCCATCAAGCGATGTTCAATACGTTTTTTTACCTGATTATTCAGGTGCCGATCATGCTCTTACTGGCGTTGATTTTGGCATCGCTTCTCAACGATAAAAAGTTGAAATTCAAAGGGGTATTTCGTACAGCGATCTTCCTGCCTTGTGCAACCTCGCTTGTATCCTATTCCTTGATCTTCAACTCGTTGTTTCAACAGGATGGGTTTATCAACCGTGCGATGATCGCTATGGGTGTCTATGCAGAGCCGATCAATTTTTTCAACGATCCGTGGCTTGCGCGTTTCATCATTATCGTGGCACTTGTTTGGCGGTGGACAGGCTATAACATGGTATTTTACCTTGCAGGCCTGCAAAACATTGATTCCACCATCTATGAAGCTGCAAAAATTGACGGGGCATCGGTGACACAATCTTTCTTTAAAATTACCGTGCCGTTGTTGCGTCCGATGATTCTGCTTACTGCAATCATGTCCACCAACGGGACCTTGCAATTGTTCGACGAGTCGGTCAACTTGACCGGTGGTGGGCCTGCCAACCAGACCATTACCATGTCGCACTACATCTTTGACACGTCGTTCATCAACTCGCCGAAACTGGGCTATGCGGCTTCCATGTCGATCTGTATTCTAGTACTGGTTGCAGTACTTGCGATGATTCAAATGAAAGTGGGGGATAAACGTGACTAAGTTTTTGAATGTATTCAAATATGTGTTTTTGACGAT
>CAYJIM010000005.1:0-5254 GCA_964370215.1 uncultured Oscillospiraceae bacterium | reverse complement strand
GCAGCAATCATGATTCCGCTGTACACCATGTTTGCACAGGCAGGATTGCTCAACAATCCGTTGGGCTTTGTATTGCCAACCATGGCAACCCCCTTCTTGATCATGTTGTTCCGCCAAGCGTCAAGAAGTTTCCCAAAAGAAATCATCGAAGCATCTCGTTTGGAAGGCTTGAACGAAATTCAAATCTTCTTCCGCATGTACATTCCGACCATGAAATCCACCTATGCGGCGGCAATGACCATCGTTTTCATGAATGCGTGGAACAACTACTTATGGCCGAAAATCATCATGAACAATGGCCAAACCCTTACCATGCCGATGTTGACCGCAAACATCAAAGCAGGGTATGTCATCGATTACGGTGTCATGATGCTGGCAGTACTGCTCAGCACTTTGCCGACCATTATTGTCTTCTTCCTGCTCCAAAAGAGCTTTGCAGAAGGGATTTCCGGCTCCGTCAAAGGCTAGTGCGGGTGAAACCCGCTGTTGTTTCCGACCGAGCACCCATCACACAAAAAGCCCGTCCACCACGTGGCATGGTGAGATTGTGCCCTTGTAGGGACAGGGCTCTGCTCTGTCCGCCTTTCATCACCCAATGAAAATAGGTGGAAAACAAAAGTTTTATTCCATTTTTCAAAAGGGACAGGGTGTGGGACAGCGTCCCACGGTCGGATTGCCGATAGGCAGCTTCCAAGCGTTAGCGTTAAAGGGATTTGACATTCGTCAAATCCCTTTTTGGCGGGTGAAACCGTCAATCAAACAAAACGTAAATCTTTTATCGTAAAAACCTTGACAAATGCTGTCTGGTTTGCTATAATCTTAATGTTATCCACAAAAGTGGACAACTATCCTTGCTCTATCCGAATATAAGAGGTAGGGCCAAAGACCAAAAGGAGGTGCTGTATAATGGCAAAATTGGAACAAGCTTATGAAGCGCTCATTATTTTGAGTACAAAATTGGGTGAAGAAGGAATCGAGGCGACCAAACAAAAATTGAACGACTTGATTACTGCAAATGCGACCATGGATTCTATCGATGAGTGGGGCAAACGCAAACTGGCTTATGCGATCAACTATGAAACCGAAGGTTACTATGTGTTGTTCAACTTTACCGGTGCGCCGTCTCTGCCTGCAGAGATCGACCGTGTTTGTAGAATCACAGACGGTGTCATGCGTTCTTTGATCACATTGAGACATGACGGCTAGGAGATGAAAGTATGCTTAACAGAGTAGTTTTGATGGGTAGACTTGCTGCAGATCCGGAGCTCCGACAAACACCGAATGGTGCGAGTGTGGTGACTTTTCGTATCGCTGTGACACGGACATTCAACCGTGACATGACCGATTGGATTGATGTTGTGGCATGGCGCCAACAAGCGGAATTTGTATCTAAGTATTTCTCCAAAGGTTCGATGATCGTCATCGAAGGTTCGATTCAAACCAGATCTTATGAAGATCGACAAGGCAACAAACGAACAGCAGTGGAAGTCGTTGCGGATCAAGTGCATTTTGCAGAATCCAAATCGGCAGGTGGTGGTCAATCCAAACCTGCAAACACGAATTTCCCCGTCCCGAACGCCATTCAAAACGAACCCCAAACGGGCAGTAGTTTTTCGGTGGGCAATCTTTCGGACTACGAAGAGATCAGCACCGAGGATGAGGACGATTTGCCGTTCTAAGCTGTCACCCAAATTTACAAGGAGGTACTCGAAATGGAAAGAAACAATCGTGGTAAACGTTCCAGAAGAAAAGTTTGCGCATTCTGCGTAGACCGTGCGGAACACATCGATTACAAAGAAACCGGTAAACTCAGACGCTTTTTGTCCGAACGTGGCAAAATCGTACCAAGACGTGTCACCGGTACTTGCGCGCGTCACCAACGTAAACTGACAATTGCAATCAAACGTGCTCGTCACGCTGCATTGTTGCCGTACGTGAGCGAATAAGTCATCATAGTTAAAATCAAAACAGCTTATCCTTTTTGGATAAGCTGTTTTTTGCTATTATTTTAAAATTCAATGACGGCTTTGACGATGTTTGCTTTGTCGGCAATGGCTTTGTCCATTGCACTCTGCATATCATCAAAGGGGAAGATGTCGGTGACAATGCCTTTGAGGTTGACTCTACCGTCTGCCACAGCGGCAATCGCCATTGGGTAGATGTGGCGGTAACGGAAAACCGACTCGATGCGCAGTTCATGGTTTAACATGTTGGAAAGTGGCAATGTCGCCTCGCCACTTGGCGGATAACCGACCAGCACCAAACAACCACCTTTTTTCAAAAGATCGACGCATTGACGCAAGGTCAATTCCAATCCTGCTGTATCGATGGCCAGATCCAATTGCTTGCCCCCGTTTAGTCGCTGTACCTCAGCAATTACATCGTCGACTTTGGTGGCATTGATAACCGCATCAGCGCCCAATTCCAACGCCTTTTCCAAGCGTTTTTCCATCACGTCGATGACATAAACCTGATCCACCCCTTTGGCCTTGAGTGCCATGACAGCAGACAGTCCAATACAGCCGGCACCGGTGACGACAGCCGTTTGTCCGGTGGTAGCTCCTCCTTGGTTGGCGGCGTGAAAGCCAACGGCCAATGGCTCAATGAGGGCACCCTCCAACGTCGATACATTGTCGGGGAGTTTGAAGCAGAGTGTTTCGGGGTGCGCGACATATTCTTGGAATACCCCATCAACCGGAGGGGTCGCAAAGAAGATGACATCAGGGCAGAGATTGTAGCGACCGCTGCGACAATACTCGCAGACACCGCAGGTTTTCCCAGGCTCCAATGCCACACGATCACCGACTTTAAGTTCTTTGACGGCATCGCCAACTGCCACGACCACACCGCCCGGTTCATGCCCGAGCACAAAAGGTGGCTCGACGATAAAATCACCAATGGCACCTGTTTCATAGTAGTGCATGTCGCTCCCACAGATGCCGACATACTCCAATTTGACCAGTACTTCATCTGCCTGAGGGGTAGGGATGGGGCGGTTTTCATAGGCCATCTGACCAATGCCGGTCATGATAGCGACTTTCATGGTTTGTTCCATTTCAAAACTCCTCCTGTAACGCTTATTTGCTCCTATTGTAGCATACCAATTTCGGTTTGTCGTTTTCTTTTTTTGCCTTTTTGCTAGAAAAAAGAGTGCTTGAAGGGATTAGAAGCTACTAAACCCGCCATCGATCAAGAAATCGGAACCGGTGGTAAAACTGGAAGTATCGCCGGCAAGGTAAACGGCAATGCCCTGTAATTCCGCAGGAGTGCCCAAACGACCGACGGGGGAAAGGGCGTTCCATTGAGGCACCAGAGGAGACTGTAATGTCATATCGGTGGCAATGTACCCCGGGCTAATGGAGTTGACACGCACCCCACGATCTGCCCATTCGATGGCAAGTGATTTGGTCAGCTGAATGACGGCCGCTTTGGAGGCGTTGTAGGCACATTGTGGTTGTGGCACATTGACGATATGCCCCGACATGGAGGCGGTATTGATGATGGAGCCGGTGCCCTGTTGGAGCATCGCTTTACCGGCGGCAATGTTGGTCAAAAAGACACCATTGAGGTTGATGTCCATGACTTTTTTGAAGTTCTCATAGGTCATCTCTTCTGCAGGCTGGTTGATACAGATACCGGCATTGCAAAAAGCGGCATCGACACGTCCGAATGTGGCTAAAAAGTCGGCCATCATGCGATCGACATCGGTAGGCGAAGTGACATCGCACCCAAGGGCAATGACCTGTCTGCCGGTATCAACGGATAGCTTTTTGGCAAGATCGGTGGCAAGGGCAAGGTCCACATCCACCAATGCGACATCGGCGCCTGCTTCGGCAACAGCGGTGGCGAGGGCAAGGCCGATGCCACGTGCCCCACCGGTGACAAAAATTTTCTTGTCGGTCAGTTTCATGCGTTCTAGGATATTCACGGTAAAACCCCTTTCTACTACTTGAAAATGATACTGTAAAATAATGTTGGGAAGGAACTCGCTCATTTGATCAACGATAAAAACAGCATAGCACGAATTGACTGAAATGTCAATAAACAAACAAAAAACAAACAAAAACTATTGAAGATAACAATTTAGACGAATGAAAAAGGCACTCAACAATTGCTGAATGCCTTTGAAACGTCAACGATCGGAGCCCATTAAAACAGGTTCCTTCTCGGGTTCTTTTTCCTTTGATTTAGCTGGGGTTATCATAGGGGTGCGAAAACAGCGCACCACCGCACCGTATTCTTTGCCACAGGTGTGATTACAGCGCACACAATCACGCCGACGCTGGTCGATAGGGAGTAACCGAAACTTAACCACCTCCCATAAAATGAGGCAGGTTGTCATCAACAGCAAAGTGATGATTACGCCGATGTTATGTAGTACCGATTCGCTGTCCAAGGTGAACAGTAGTGCTGATGTGTACATCAGAAAGTCCCACCCACGAATGGGGCAGAGGTGACAACAGTTGATCTTCGAGCCGGTGAATTTTGTATACAGGATGGTGAACAGACAGTATTTGGAGTAAAAGACGATGTCAAGAGAACAGAGAAATAGGCAAATCGCCAAAAATACCGTGGGTGGTGGGGCGAATAACACCTTGCCCAATAGACAGAGCAGTAAGAAGATCACCCAAGCGGCAATGGCGAACAGTCGATAACCGAAATGTTGTCGATTGAAAGTGGGATCGGCAAAGTAGTCCTTTGGGGTATTGTGTGGTGTGCCCTGTACCGCACGGTGGTAGTGAAGTACCCTGCGTATCGCTTTGAGTAAGCACCACAGGAAAAAGAGCGAAAAGAGGATGGTCGATAGGATGGGGAAAATAGCTGTGGGGGAAAGAACGCTAATACCGGCGACAAGGGCACAGCAAAACCAGTAGCCAATGAGTTCATAACGTCGCTTTGGTTCCAGTCGGAACAGCAACAGAGGTTGTTTTTTCAAGAAATCCTCCTAAGGGGTTGTACGGGAAAGGGCTCCCTGTCATCGATGGATGTTTGTCTTTTAACTGTACCATACTTTGCGGTATTATGCAAGAAAAAGCACGAAAATGGAGATCGTTGTAACGAAAAGGATTGACATTTTTAGCGAGACAAAAGGAAAGATAAAAAAGTCTTTACATTTGTGGCGAACTGTGGTATAATATTTCTTGTTCTTAAAAGAACGAAATATTGGAGATGTATCGAAGTGGTCATAACGAGCCTGACTCGAAATCAGGTTGCCTTCACGGGCACGTGAGTTCGAATCTCACCATCTCCGCCA
>CAYJIM010000004.1:65049-90559 GCA_964370215.1 uncultured Oscillospiraceae bacterium | reverse complement strand
TTGGTCAAACGCTTTTGTTTGTATTGTTGTTTTTCAGCCGTACTTGCAGTATTGTACCCACTGATCAAAAAGGCACCTCTACCGGTAAAAAACAAAATGCTAAAAATGAGAAAAACACCTGCGATAAAGTAAAGAATGATCATGATCGTTTCCTCCTCATATTTTCCATTGTTATAATAACGGTGAGAATACAGCAAGAAAGGCGCGTGCAAGGCGTACCAAGGGGTTTGTGGCATCGCAATCCTCTTTGGTGATTTCAGCGGACAGCGACAACAATTCCAAGTAATCGTCCCTGACCTGTAAAACCGATTTGGTATGATAAAGGAGTGTCCCACATTCAAAGTGCAGATAAAAACTCCGAAAATCAAAATTTGTCGTCCCGACAACGGCATACTTGTCATCACTAACAATGGTTTTGGCGTGGATGAATCCCGGCAGGTATTCATGAATGTGTACACCGGCGGCAATCAACCGATCGTAATTTGCACGGGTGACTTCATGCACAAACCATTTATCGGGAATATGCGGGGTGGTGATGCGTACCTCAATGCCACTTTGTGCTGCTACCACCAGCGCTGTGATCATTTCATTGTCTAAAATGAGATAAGGAGTGGAGATATAAACATACTGTTCAGCATTGGCAATGATGTTGAGATAAGCGGTCTCCCCCACCAAATCCTGATCGAGGGGGGAATCGCCAAATGGTTGGACAAAACCGTCATTTGGATACTGTTCTGTAGGTAGATAATTGGAAAACTGTGTTTCTACCTGTAACTTATCCTGATATTCCCACATCTGTAAAAAAAGCAATGTCAAATTCCAAACTGCTTCCCCTTTCAACAGAATGGAGGTGTCCTTCCAATGCCCAAAACGCACCTTGCGGTTGATGTATTCGTCTCCAATGTTGATACCACCGGTGATGCCTACATTGCCATCGATGATGCAAATTTTGCGGTGATCACGGTGGTTCATAAAGACATCTAGGGAGGCACGGAAACGGTTGAATGCTTTGGTTTGGATGCCAAGCCTTGCCATCTGTTTTGGAAAGTTCAATGGCAGTGCGGTCACCGACCCCAGATCGTCGTATAACAAGCGCACTTCTACCCCTTCAGCAACCTTTTGCAGGAGCACTTCCAGTACTGCGTCCCACATTTCCCCGTACTCTAAAATAAAATATTCCAAAAAAATGAATTTTTTTGCTTTTTGAAGTTCGACAAGCAACACTTCAAATTTTTGTTCCCCCGGTGTCAGCAGTTCTGAATAGGTGCCTTGATGCACCGGTGCTGCCCCACGGTGATGAATATAATTTGCCATTTTATAAGCACGCAAATCGGTCATTTTCAACTGTTCCGCCGCCTGTCTTCCAAGTGTTTCTTGGTAGGGGCGATATCGTTCAATAATCTGCTGCAAACGTATACGGCGCTTTTCCGGCACATCCACCCGTCCAAACAGTAAATAAAATAATCCTCCAAAAACAGGAATGACTAGGATCAGAATAATCCATGCAATTTTATAGGTTGGGTTGACCGGTTTTGCCAGAATATATGCCACCATCAACCATGACAGAATCATAAAAATAAAGTGAATATTTTCGAACGCATTTAAAAAGACCACACCCATCACAAGGATGGCAATCTGCACCAGAATAAAGACACTCACCAAAAAAACACGACTGGTGACCAGTTTCCACAGCTTGCCCAGTACCTGCCACAAAAATTGAACAATCATGCTGTACTCCTTTATTGATCATAATAATTCTATTTTACCGCTAAATCGATAAAAAGTAAACCCCTGTTACTTGACTGTTTTAAGATAATAGCGTATCATAGAAGTAAAGATGAATCGTCAATGCCGACAAAGCGGCAGAATGGAGTAAAATTATGGCACACCTGACTTATCAAGCACCCTGCCACTTTGGCTTAGAGAGTATCCTTGCTGGAGAACTCAAACGCATGGGGGCGGACAATGTCCGTGCAGAAAACGGCAAAGTAATTTTTGAGGGCGGATTTGAACTAATGGCACGCGCCAATCTATGCTGTCGTACCGCAGAGCGTATTTTAATTCAATTGGCAGTCTTTCCTGCCACCACATTTGAGGAACTCTTTCAAGGAGTTAAGCAAATTCCTCTAGAGGACTTCATTGGTAAAAAAGATGCTTTCCCTGTCAAGGGTTGGTCCTTAAATTCCCAGTTGGAGAGTGTACCCAGCTGTCAAGCCATCATCAAAAAAGCGGCAGTAGAGCGATTGAAGCAACATTACGGTGTGGAATGGTTTGTGGAAACAGGTTCTTTACACCAACTGCAATTTTCTATTCTAAAGGATGAGGCGACGATTTTGTTGGACACGTCTGGAGCAGGTCTACACAAACGTGGGTATCGCCCGAGTGCCAACGAAGCACCCATCAAGGAAACCCTCGCCGCAGGGATTGTCGACCTTGCACGTGTGAAGGACTTTTCTACTGTACACGATCCGTTTTGTGGTTCCGGCACAATTTTAATTGAAGCGGCAACCAAAGCACTCAACATGCCACCCTGTATTCGTCGAAAATTCATCGCACAAGACTGGGGTCTGTTTCCGGAGCAAGTGTGGAAAGACGAGCGTGAACGTGGCATTGCAGGAGTGAAGCGAGATGCTGAGTTCCGTGGATTTGGCAGTGATTTGGATCCAAAATCGATCGCACTCACCGTGAAAAATGCCAAAACTGCCGGTGTCCTGCCCTTCTTGAAGGTGGAGGAAGCGGACATCCGTAAATACCGCTCCGCAGAAAAAACCACCGTCATCTGTAATCCGCCTTACGGAGAACGCCTCTTGGAAAAACGACAGGCAGAGGAGCTGTATCAGATCATGGGCAAACGCTTTTTGCAAATGCCGGGTAGTTCTTACTACATCATCTCCCCACACGAGCAGTTTGAGAAATTGTTCGGTCGCCGTGCGGACAAACGCAGAAAACTCTACAACGGGATGATTCGCTGTCAAGTGTTTCAATTTTATCGATAAATCGTATCGCTGTGAAGAAAAAGCGTCTTTCTTCACAGCGATTTTTTCAACAACCAATGAAAAACACTTGACATCAAGACTTTAAAGTGCTAAAATACATATATACTTTAAAGCGATGAAGTATCACAATTGTCGCTTATACCATTTTAGAAAGAAGTGTGTGTGATGACTGTACAACTTATTTTGCTGGCAATTTTCTTTGCCGTCACCATCGGGGTGGGTGTTGTCTGCCGTAGGAGCGTCAAAGACGTTGGGAATTTTGTGCTGGGTGGACGTGAAGTGGGTCCATGGGTGACCGCCTTTGCGTACGGCACTTCCTATTTTTCCGCCGTTGTCTTTATCGGTTATGCCGGACAGTTCGGTTGGAGTTACGGAATTTCTGCTGTTTGGATCGGGATTGGCAATGCCTTTTTAGGTAGTTTGCTTGCGTGGGTTGTACTGGGTAAACGTACCCGTGTCATGACAAAACATCTGGAATCAGCTACTATGCCCGACTTTTTTGCAAAACGTTATAAAAGTCAATCCCTAAAACTCATTGCCTCCATCATCATTTTCATCTTCTTAGTGCCTTACTCCGCTTCGGTTTACCGTGGTTTGTCGGGTCTTTTTTCAATGGCATTTGGCATTGACTTTATCTACTGCGCCATTGCCATGGCAGTGTTGACCGCCATCTACGTCATTGCCGGTGGCTACATGGCAGCGGCACTCAACGACCTCATCCAAGGGGTCATCATGTTGGTTGGCATCTGTGCGGTCATTTTTGCGGTACTGCAAACCAAAGGTGGATTGATGCCTGCTATCGCCGAACTGTCGCAGGTAGAAAGTGAAACATTACCCGAACTCAACGGTGCCTTTGTATCTATTTTAGGGCCTGATCCTATTGGCTTACTCAGCGTTGTCGTTCTAACCAGTCTCGGCACTTGGGGTTTGCCACAGATGATCCACAAATTCTACACCATCAAAAACGAACGTGCCATCAAAACCGGAACGGTTATTTCCACTGTTTTTGCAGTCGTCGTTGCCGGTGGCTCTTACTTCCTCGGTGGTTTTGGACGCATTTTTTACACCCCTGAATCCACCCCCTTTAATTTCGATGAAATCATCCCAACCATGCTCGGCGACACCTTACCGGATCTTTTGATGGGGGTTGTCATTGTGTTGGTACTGTCTG
The DNA here is from genome assembly GCA_964370215.1 of uncultured Oscillospiraceae bacterium. Lineage (GTDB taxonomy): Bacteria > Bacillota > Clostridia > Oscillospirales > Ruminococcaceae > Massiliimalia. The sequence goes on along the minus strand of CAYJIM010000004.1, from coordinate 86,392 downwards.
CTTCGATGTCGACCTTGTCATCTTTGGTCATTGCGTCCAGCGCGACCTTTGTTTCCGACTTTTTGAAAGGGCGCTTCATCAAGGACATGGTGCCAAAACAAGAACTTTTATTGGTACGTGTGTTGTGTGGTGCATTTATTTTGCTATCGGTCGTCATCGCCCTCAATCCAAACACCTTAATCTCCTCCTTGATGTCCCTTTCTTGGGGCACACTTGCCGGTTGTTTCTTAGGTCCATTCCTCTTTGGGTTGTTCTGGAAAAAGACAACGACCGCTGCTATTTGGGTGTCCTTTGTGGCAGGAGTTGGCATCAATGTATGGAATCTATTGCTCCCCTTCACCTCTTCCATCACCGCCGGTGCCGTTTCGATGATTGCGTCAGTCGCACTGGTTCCTTTGGTCAGCTTACTCACCAAAAAACTACCCACAAAAGATGTGGATCAAATGTTTGCCTGCTATGAGGAACGTGTTTCGGTTCCCCATCGTGTAGCGCTGGATGAAGTCAGCGAATAATAATTTTAAAGTGCCATCACACTCATTGTGATGGCACTTCTTCAAATACCGACTGCAACTCTTCCCATAATTCCACCAACGCGAAGGAAAATTCGTATTCCACACTGTTTTCCATGACGTTCAACTGGTCCTCGGTCAACGCCTCTTCTGCTTGTTCCGTCGTTGCCGCAGGGACACAGAGGTTTGGGTATAACACACACCACCAGTTCTGCCCTGCCCCTTGCCCAATGGTGATACGTAAGGCATCGTAATACCCAGCCGGTAGTGTATAATGCTCATAGACCCTAGTGGAGAAGTACATCTTGCAGACCTGTACCTGTGCTGTGTCGGTACTCCCCGACTGTTGCAGTACTGTATTGGCAAGCATGGTTAGTGTTGTTGTTTGGGCCGCTGCCTCTTCCATTGCTTCTTCTTTATTTCCTGTGTCAGAAAAAAGAGTTGGGCTGGCCTCTAATATGGCATCACGAACCTGAATTTTCACCTGCTGATCAAAATCGCTATCGGAATTTGCCAGCACATGTAATCGAAAGACATCCTCTCGAATAGTATCACAGGTATTTGCAAAGGATACAAAGGAAACAAAAGTGCACATCATCAATCCTATGCCAAATGCAAATATTCCTTTGGTATACCAATGACATCTGTTCCAATATTGTAATAGATTCATCAAAAAAACCGCCCCTTCTCCTGTTTCTGTCAAGAGAATGGGCGGTTTTCATCTAGTTTATACCGACACATTTAAAATATGCAAAAATACAGACAATTACAACGCAGATTTTTCACCTAGACTGGAGGGCAAATAGGAGGATACCCCTTCTGCTTCAAACAATATGGTGAGGGTATTCAAATCATTGGCAATGTCAAGGGTGTCGTGTAGATAGAGTTGTTGCAACAATTTTTCATATACTGCACTGATTGCACTGAGCGTTTTAGATAGTGAAATTGCCAAGGGCATCACCTGCTCGTCCTTTTGTTCGTGTAATTGCAGGTAATACTCCAATAGATGTACCACAGGTACGCCAAATTGATTGGTCAGTTGCAGTACATGTGTCGCATCATTCGGATATTTTTCGAGATATTTTGACGTGCGAAACAACATCCGTTCCAACTGTCCTGCTTCAAACGACAATTCAGGATTTGCCATGAACAATTTTGTTTTTGCCTGCTTGATCCTTCCGTAATAGTTGCCACATAATACAATGGCTTGTTCTGACTCTTCCAGCGTAGAGACTACCGGCTCCGGCAATGTTGCCGACACTTCCATTTTTTCCTTTTGTTTAGAAAAATATCCGTAGGGAAATAGCCAATACACCAACAGGAAAGCAGCCAACGACACCAAGGCAATCAGCAAAAATGGTTCCACTTGATAGATGGGCGAAAATACCGCATACAGCACCCAAACGACACAAGCAATATAAATCGGAATGGGCGAACGCTTTACCTTGTTCGCTTTTGTAGAAGTTTCTTGTTCAGTTATATTTTTCATTGCCACTCCTTCTCGGCTTTATTGTCACATTGATCTGTTGTTTGATCTATCTTATATTGTATACCATTCCCCTGCCATTCGTCAATTATAATTCTGCAAAATTCTCGACTTTTTTTGTATTTGCAAGAAAAAATAGAACGATTCCTCATGTTTATGTGCTTTCAGTGGATGTATTTGACATTACTAGCAATTCATTTTATAATAAAGAAAATCAATCTTTATTAGGAGGAAACGTTCATGCTCAACTACAATAACCTAACCATACCGCCAAAAGATTTTTCTATTTCTTGTGGGGATTCCCCCGGTGATAAAGTACTGCTCTGTGATGGGCACTATGAAAATGCGAATATTCTCTTCCCAAAATTGATCGACGAGATGAAAAAAATCAAAGATGAGAAAATTGTCATTTCGGTCACCGGTGGCTCCGGTGTCGGCAAAACAGGTATTGCCGGTATTTTTGCTTATTATCTACAACAAAACGGCATTGGATCCTATGTCATTTCCGGTGACAATTATCCCCGCCGCATCCCGATTCACAACGATGCAGAGCGCATGATTGTCCTGCGTCAGTTTGCCCTAAAGGAATTGATCGCTGCCGGTGAATACACCAAAGAGCGGTTTGACATCATCTGTGCATTACAGGAAAAGGAAGAAGATCCAAACCCTGCCTACATTGCAGAGTACCCTTGGTTTTCGCATTATATCCGTGGAGCGGAAAAGGGATTGACACACTACCTCGGCACTCCCGAAGAGCAGTGTTATGACGAATTCGAATCGGTATTGCGACAATTCAAAGCGGGCAAAGAGGAAATTTTCCTGCGCCGTTTGGGGAGAACCCCAACGGAACTGTGGTATGATGCGGTAGACTTTTCAACTGTGGATGTTTTGATCATCGAATGGACCCACGGCAACAGTGGTTTCTTTGAAGGGGTGGACATCCCAATCCTGTTGAGCAGTACCCCTGCTGAAACCAGAGAGCACCGCAAAGCCCGAAACCGTGCGACCGACCAAATTGACAGCCCATTTATTGTCATGGTCCTGGATGTAGAACAAAAGGCATTGGATCGTTCGGCGAAAACCGCAAAAATCATTCTGTCAAAATCCGGTGCATTTTTAACTTACGAAGAATTTTTAAAACAGATGGAGGAAGAGGTGTCTCATGGATAGAAAACCGATGCTCAATCTATATCCCGACAGCTTTGGTGGTACATTGAAAGAGGTTTGTGACGTATTGGAGCTCCCTCACTTTTCCGATGTCTTTTCCTCCCTTTACATCCTGCCCAGTATGTTCAACACCGATTTGGATCGAGGCTTTTCGGTCATTGACTACAACCTCAACCAAGAAATGGCAACCACCGATGACCTTGACCGTGTCAAAGCGTTGGGGATTGATTTAAAGTTGGATTTTATTCTCAATCATGCCTCGGTGCTCTCCCCTCAATTTCGTGATTTGGTGGCCAAAGGACAGGCATCAAAATATGCCGACTTTTTCATCAACTGGAATAAATTTTGGGATGGTCACGGTGAGATGACCGAAGAGGGATATATCAAGCCCTATCCGGAGCTGATCAAGCAGATGTTTTTCAGAAAACCGGGACTGCCCCTGTTGATGGTGAAGATGCCGGATGGCACTTCTGTTCCTTACTGGAATACCTTTTACCAAAAAATCAGTTACCGTACCGTCGACCCACAGGATTTGATGCGTTTGGCGGATCTGCAATATCAAACAGCGAACATTCTTTCAGACAGCATCAACAAACAGTTGGCAGAAGGGGTTTCGCCAAAACAATTGGACTTGGGTGACCTACCATCCAAGGCGATTGTCGACTGGTTGGAATCGGATGTCAAGTATTTGGGGCAGATGGACTTGAATGTCAAATCCCCTCTTGTTTGGGATTTTTACGATGATACCCTGCATAAGTTTCGCGATTACGGTGCAAAGGTCGTACGCCTTGATGCCTTTGCCTATGGGTCAAAAGAAATCGGCAAACCAAACTTTTTGAATGATCCGGAAACCTTTGCCATTCTGCAACGGGTCAAGGAGTTGGCTGAACAATATCAGGTGACCTTGCTTCCTGAAATTCACGCAAGTTACGGTGAGAAAATCCATGAACTGCTCTGTGAAAAGGGCTACATGACCTATGACTTTTTCCTCCCCGGATTGATCATCCATGCGTTTGAAGCGCAAACCGGCGACAATCTGGTGCGTTGGGCCAATGAAATTATCGATCAACAACTAAAGGTCGTCAACATGCTCGGCTGTCATGATGGTATTCCGTTGTTGGATCTCAAAGGATTCCTCGGGGAAGAGCAGATTCAGTCGCTCATTGACACCGTGGTGGCACGTGGTGGCTATGTCAAAAACCTACATGGACAGAAAAACATGTACTATCAGGTGAATGCCACCTACTACAGTGCCCTTGGTGAAGACGATCAAAAGATGTTGTTGGCACGTGCCATTCAGCTGTTTATGCCGGCAAAACCACAGGTTTGGTATCTCGATTTGTTTGTCGGTAAAAATGACCACGATGCGGTTGTCCGTGCCGGTAAAGATGGCCACAAAGAAATCAACCGTACCAATTTGACCGTTGCTGAAATTCAAGAAAAATTGTCACTCGATGTGGTACAAAAACAATTAGATCTCTTGCGTTTTCGCAATACCGATCCTGTCTTTGACGGTATTTGCCAATGTCAAACGACAACAGATGGCCTGTCCATCCGTTGGGAGAAGGATGGACGTACCGTCACACTGACTGCTAATCTGAAGGATTATAGTTTTACAATTGTCTAATCGCTACCAAATAAAAACCGATCAACGCTTATATTGCGCTGATCGGTTTTTATTTGGTAGCCTAGTAATTATAGCGTTGCCAATGTTTTATAGTCGTCTTTCAGACTGTCATACAATTTGTTGTAGAGCTTATAGTACCCTTTGTATGCCTCAGTATGTGCAGCAACCGGTGTCGCTGTTTTGTTGGTTTTGATCATTTGATCACAAGCTTCCTGTACCGAAGGATAGAGACCAACGCCCACCCCTGCAAGGATGGCAACGCCCAAAGCAGGTCCTTCTTTAGAGGCAACTGTTTGTACTTTACAATCATACAAATCTGCAAGCATTTGACGCCACAAGGTACTGCTACCGCCACCGCCACAAGCCATCATCGAATCGATGGTGATACCCATTTCTTTTAAGATGCTTTGGCAATCTTTCATGGAGTAAGAAACCCCTTCCATGACGGCACGAATGAGATGTTCTTTGGTATGAATGGCAGACAGACCGAAGAAGACGCCACGACAATCAGCGTCCAAATGCGGGGTGCGTTCCCCCATCAAGTATGGCAGATACAACAATCTGTCACTACCGATTGGGATTTCTTCCGCTGCTTTGTCCATGAGGTAGTAAGGGTCTACCCCTTGCTCCTCTGCTTGTTGTAGATAATCTTCACAAAATTCATTGCGGAACCACTGGAGAGACAAACCAGCACCTTGGGTTACCCCCATGACATGCCAACAGCCCGGTACTGCACAGCAGAAGGTATGGACACGACCTTTCGGGTCAATGGAAATGCTATCGCTATGGGCATAAACCACACCGGAGGTACCGATGGTGGTAAATGCTCTGCCATCGCGCACCACACCGGTACCAACAGCCGCTGCCGCGTTGTCACCTGCACCGCCCACGACAGGAGTACCAACACAAAGACCTGTATAGGCCGCTACTGCTTCAGTCACCTTACCTGTCACTTCCGGCGATTCATAGACTTTTGCAAGCAAACTGCGGTCAATGTCCAATTTTTGCAGTACTTCATCCGACCAGTCGCGTTTTGGAATATCCAGCAATTGCATCCCACTCGCATCGCTTACCTCGGTTGCAAACTCACCGGTCAGCACATAACGCACATAGTCTTTTGGCAGTAAGATATGGCGGCATTTTTTATAATTTTCCGGCTCATTGTTGCGCACCCACAAAATTTTAGAGGCGGTAAATCCCGTCAAAGCTGGGTTTGCAGTAATCTCAATGAGGCGCTCTGCGCCAACTTTTGCAGTGATTTCTTCACATTCTTTTGCCGTTCTTTGGTCGCACCAAATGATAGAAGGACGAATGACTTCACAACTTTCATCCAGCATAACCAGCCCGTGCATTTGTCCAGATAGCCCAATCCCTTTGATGTCTCCAGCCGCTACCCCTGCTTTTTCGACCACTTCTTTTAGTGTCTCGAGTGTCGCTTGCGACCAATCTTGCGGGGCTTGTTCCGCCCAACCGTTTTGCGGTTGGCTCAATGGATATTCTCTCGTTGCAGAGCAAATAACCTCGCCTGTTTGATCAAATAGTACTGTTTTTGTTGCCGATGTCCCTAAATCCACACCAATTAAATAGTTCATTTGAAACACTCCTTTTTTATCTTTTCACGATCATATCTGATCGAAAAAATCCTCGCTTACGCTTCAATGTTTGCTGAAATTTTAATTTGATTTTGCATAAAGATGTATTCGCCATAGGGAAATTCCCCTGTCATAAACTGATTAAAAATTGCTTGAATGGCGCGATATCCCTGTTCAAATGGTTGTTGACAGATCGTAGCTGAAACCACCTCTTCTTTTATGAGAGACACAATTTCCGCTGTATCATCGCAACAGATGACCAGTGGGGTTTGTCCGCTTTCTTTGACCGCCCTACAACCACCCGCCACACCACCTGCGGTAAAGTAAAGGGCTGATAGCGTATGTTCTTGTAAGAGCTTTTTGGTTTCCCGATAGGATTGCTCGTCGTCGTCGTTGTTCTCGACAATGTCCGCCATCGTGAAGGTTTTAAAATTGGCTTTCGCCTCTTTCAAAAAACCCGCTACCCGTTGATTGTGCCCGAGCATTTTCACAGACCCTGTCACAATACCAACCGAAGCAACACCAGCGGTACAAAGACACAACAACCCTGCGGCTGTTTGCCCACTTTTGAGATAATGGCAGCCGATATAGGGTGCCTGCTCCACTCCTTTGAGATCGGAATTCAGCTTGATGACCAAGAGACCTTCTTGTAACAACACTTCCAGTCTTGTGGCAATACGGCTGTCGTTGATGGGGGTAATGATGAGAGATTGAACCCCTTTTGCTACAAGGTCATCGATGGCTGTTAATTGCTCCTCCACCGCATATCCTTTGAGCTCTATTTTTTGCACTTCTACAGAAAAGTCACGGTAATCCGCTTTCGCTGCCTCAATCCCCTGTCGGACTTGATCGTAAAAAGGGTTGCCCACCGCATTTAAAATCACACCGATTTGCATCGGGTTTTTGCGATTAGCCAGCGCCTTACCGGCACGGTTGGGCTGATACCCCAATTCATCGGCAATCTGTTGTACCCGTTTTGCGACACTTTCCTTTACCCCGCCACGATGATTGAGCACGCGATCAACAGTTCCTCTGGAAACCCCTGCATATGCTGCAATTTGCTTGACAGTAACCGGCAAATGACTGCCCCCTTTCAAAAACGTGTGCGCGCACACATTTACTTTAGTACTATTATAAACGGCAACTCTCCAATTGTCAATAGTCATCTTAAGATCTATACTTGCTGTCTAAAAAGCATACTTTTTCTTTACTTTTATATGAGAATCCTTTATAATAAGAACAATGACACTGCAAAGGATTGGAATTATGATTGAATATGATGAAATTAAAGTGGGGTTGCAACAATTAAAACCCCAAATATTGGATTTAAAAGAAGCGCTGGATTTTGACGGTATGACTGCAACCATCGCTGAACTGGAAGAACAGGCCGCCGACCCCACTTTTTGGGACGACACCGAAAATTCCCAAAAGGTACTGCAACAAACCAGCCGCTTGAAATCTTCGGTGGAGCAGTACAACCGCCTCTATACCCTGTTTGAAGACATCGAAACGATGCTTGAAATGGCGGCAGAAGAAGAGGATGACAGCTTACTGGATGAAGTTAAGCAAAGTTACGCCACACTACAAGCCGATCTGCAGGCGCAAAAGTTGGAAACGCTGTTGACCGGTGAGTATGACAAAAACAATGCCATCTTAAACTTCCATGCCGGCGCGGGTGGTACCGAAGCACAGGACTGGGCAGAAATGCTCTACCGCATGTACACTCGTTGGAGTGAGCGTCATGGATTTCGCTATAAACTACTCGATTATCTCGATGGCGATGAGGCGGGCTTAAAAAGTGCCTCGGTGTTGGTGGAAGGCTTCAACGCCTATGGCTTTTTGAAATCGGAAGCAGGGGTACACCGTTTGGTGCGTATCTCCCCGTTTGACTCCTCCGGTCGCCGCCATACGTCGTTTGCATCACTCGAAGTCATGCCGGAAATCAATGACGATATTCAAATTGAAATCAACGACGATGACCTGCGTGTCGATACCTATCGTGCCGGTGGTGCCGGTGGCCAGCACATCAACAAAACCGATTCCGCAGTCCGCATTACCCACTTGCCGACCGGTGTTGTCGTTGCCTGCCAAAATGAACGCAGCCAGCACCAAAACCGCGATGTGGCGATGAAAATGCTAAAATCCAAACTGTTGGAAATCAAAGAACGCGAACATCTGGAAAAGATTGAAGATATTAAAGGGGTACAAAAGGACATTGCTTGGGGGTCGCAAATTCGCTCCTATGTGTTCATGCCTTATACCCTTGCTAAAGATCACCGCACCGGATTTGAAAACGGCAATGTGGGTGCCGTCATGGATGGCGATTTGGATGGCTTTATCAATGCCTACCTCAAGGCGCAAGCAACTGCCGGTAAAAAATAGTAAACCTCATAACAAAGAAAGGTTGTGTAAACAATGGATCCATTGTTACTATTATTGGAAGAAAACGCAAGACTGAGCAACAAAGAACTTGCCACCATGCTCAACATGTCGGAAGGCGATGTCGTAAAAAAAATTGCAGATTATGAAAAAAGTGGAATCATCAAGGGATATACCGCCATCATCGACCGTGAACGTGCCGAAAAGGATTATGTCGTTGCGATCATCGAGCTCTGTGTCACGCCAAAAGTAGACTATGGCTTTGAAGAGATTGCCGAACGCATTGCCGCTTATGAAGAAGTGGAAAGTGTTTATCTCATGTCCGGTGGATATGACCTTGCGTTATTTGTCAGCGGTAAAACCTTTAAGGATGTGGCTTGGTTTGTTTCCAAACGCTTGGCTGTCCTTGATTCGGTCGTTTCTACTGCCACACACTTCTTACTCTCACGTTATAAAGAAAAAGGATTTTTGATCCGTGAGGAAATGCAGGATGAGAGGGGTGTTTCCTTCTAGTGATGGATTATCAAAAAATACTATCCAAAAAGGTACAGGAAATCAAGCCGTCCGGCATTCGAAAATTTTTTGATTTAGCAGGACAAATGGAAGGAATCATTTCTTTGGGGGTTGGTGAGCCTGATTTTAAAACCCCATTTCACGTCCGTCAAGCAGGCATCGAAACATTGGAAAAAGGAAAAACTTGGTATACTGCCAATGCGGGGCTGATGGATTTGCGCGTTGAAATTTGCCATTATCTTGAACGCCGCTTTACCCTCACCTATCAACCAACCGATGAGGTGGTGGTGACAGTAGGGGGCTCTGAAGCGATCGATATGGCGGTGCGTGCCCTTGTCAACCCGATGGACGAAGTACTGATCCCAGAACCGTCGTTTGTCTGCTATACCCCTATTGTCAGCATGGCAGGTGGTGTCCCTGTACCGATTGAAACAACGGAAGCGGATTGTTTTCGTTTGACCGCAAAACAGTTGAAGGAAAAAATCACCGACCGCACCAAGCTCTTGATCCTTCCCTTCCCCAACAATCCGACCGGTGGAGTGATGCGCCGTGAACACCTTGCAGAAATTGCCGAGGTACTACGTGGCACAGACATCATGATTCTATCAGACGAGATTTACGGAGAACTCACCTATGGTACCGAGCGCCATGTTTCCATTGCCGAACTGGATGGTATGTGGGAGCGCACCGTCGTCGTCAGCGGTTTTTCCAAAGCCTATGCAATGACCGGTTGGCGATTGGGGTATGCTGTAGGACCTGCACCGATCTTGACACAGATCAATAAATTGCATCAATATTCCATCATGTGCGCCCCTTCCATGAGTCAGTATGCGGCAATTTCTGCCCTGCGTGACGGAGATGAAAGCATTGCACATATGGTAAGTGAATACGACAAGCGTCGCCGTTTGTTGGTGCGCAGTTTCAATGATATGGGGCTGCCCTGCTTTGAACCGGAGGGAGCATTTTATGTTTTTCCTTGTATTCGTTCCACAGGAATGACCTCCCTTGAATTTTGCGAAAAACTGTTGCAAGCAAAACGTGTTGCGGTAGTGCCGGGAGACGCCTTTGGCAATTCCGGTGAAGGGTTTATTAGAGTATCCTACTCCTATTCCCTCAACCATCTATTAGAAGCGACCAAACGTATTGCTGAATTTTTAAACGAATTAAAAGAAGCGAAGTAAGTTTTATTTTTTATCCACAACAACCCGACTGACGAAAACCGTTGATCGGGTTGTTTCATCTATTTTAAAGGAGATTTTCATGCACAAAATCAGTTCCATTGCCCACCAAAGTTATCAAGTAGAATCCCTTGTCAGCACAGTACAAGCGCATTTTGACCGCTTTTCACTTTCTGATAAGTTATCCAAGGACAGTCATGTTCTCATCAAGCCAAATCTTTTGATGAAGCGCTCCCCCGAGGAATTCACCACCACCCATCCTGCCCTCGTTGAAGCTGCTGTCATCTGCCTAAAGCAGATGGGGGTGACCAACATCACCGTTGCCGACAGCCCAGGTGGCTTATACAATGAATCTGCATTAAAGGGCATCTATCAAGCGACCGGCATGGCAGCACTTTGTGCACGACAACAAGTCGCTCTGAATCAAGATTTTTCTCACTTCGAAAAAGAGTGTCAAGACAATCAACTTGTCAAGCGTTTTACACTCATTGCCCCTGTCAAGCAAGCAGACTTTACACTGAATATTTGCAAGTTGAAAACCCATGCCATGACTGGATTATCGGGCGCGGTGAAAAATCTATTTGGCACGGTACCCGGCTTGATGAAACCTGAGTTTCACTGGAGATTTCCTGATGAACAACAGTTTTGCCAAATGCTTGTTGACCTCTGTCAAACTGTCTCCCCCGATTTTGTACTGGTGGATGCGATTGAAGCGATGGAGGGCAATGGGCCTTCCGGTGGAGAGAAGCGGCATCTGGGATTGACCCTTGCCGCCGACAACCACCATGCAATGGATTATCATCTTTGCAATGTCATCGGTGTTGATCCTGACAGCATTCACACCGTTGTAGCGGCAAAAAATCAACAGCTGTTTGACTCATCGGCCGTGGTTGTAGAGGGGGATAGCATTGCCGTTGATCCTTTCCAAAAACCACACGGCAAACACATTGATTTCACCGGTAAATTGCCGGCGCCACTACAACCTCCCACCAAGTGGTTGACAAAACGCCTCTTAACCAGTCGACCAAAAGTCCGCCTTCACGACTGCATTGGCTGTGGTAAGTGTGCGGAAAGTTGTCCGCCAAAAATCATTGAAATGAAGGATCGAAAGGCGATCATTCCTCACAAAAATTGCATTCACTGTTTTTGTTGTCATGAGATGTGTCCCGTCAAAGCCATTGACCTCAAACGCTCGGTTCTATTTCGTTAAAAGAAAGGATGACCTTTGATGACCGTTACCGTAAAAGCACCTGCAAAGTTGAATTTTTATCTTGATATTGTCGGGTTGGATGAGCGCCGCTATCATCTCATGGAAATGTTGATGCAGAGCATTGATCTGTATGATACACTGACCCTTACTAAAACCGTCACAGGTGTCGCCCTATCCTGCGAAGATCCAGCAGTACCCTGTGACGAACGCAATATTTGTCATCGCTGTGCGGTGGCTTTCTTTGAGAAAACAGGAGTCACGGAGGGGGTTGCCATCACCATTGAAAAGCGGATTCCCATGCAGGCAGGAATGGCCGGCGGCAGTGCCGATGGCGCCGCTACCTTAGTGGGGTTGAATGGACTGTTTCAAACAGGGTTGTCGATGGAAGAGCTATGTCAAATCGGAGAAAAGATCGGTGCGGATATTCCATTCTGTCTGATTGGTGGGACAGCAAAGGTTACAGGATTTGGTGAAAAGATCGAACCCCTCTCCCCTTTTCTTCCCTGTTCACTCGTTGTAGTGAAGCCGTCGGTTGGCATCTCCACCAAGGCGGCGTTTGATGCCTTTGATCAGTCAGGTACCGCTCCCAGACGCACGTTGCAACAGATGATTGATGCGTCCGCAAACGATGACTTACAAGGGGTCTGTGCGAACCTATACAACGCATTGGAAACGGTTTGTCCGTTACCGGAGTTAGAGGCAATCAAAGCACGGCTACGTGCACTGGGTGCGATTGGAGCCATGATGACCGGCAGTGGTTCCGCTATCTTTGGAATTTTTGACAAGGAGGAAACTGCTGCTCATTGCTTCTCTCAGTTTAAAGCAGAGGGGGCAGAGGTTTTTCTCTGTCATGCTGTGCCACATGGTGCGCGCTAGTATTTCCGACAGGTAAACCCTGTTGTTGTTTTCGACTGAGCACCCATCGCACGAGCCGGTAGCACCGGCTGGCATTGCGGGCGATTCGTGAACCACCCCTACCGCACAATGAAAAATCGGGTGGTGGATAAAAGTTTTGCCCACTTTTTCAAAAGTGGCAGGGTGTGGACAGTGTCCCACGGTTTTCTTGCCGCGAGGCAACTTTCAAGCGTCAGTGTTTAAAGGGATTTGATTGATCATCAAATCCCTTTTTGGTGCAACGGAGGCAGACAGGCGTGGAAGCCTGTCCCTACAGATCAATTCTTCCACTGTTCTGTATAATGACCTTTCCAGTAAAACATGACAAAAAGGCTGTGAAGAAATTTTTCTTCACAGCCTTTTTCATTATGCTTCAAGATAAGGTTTTGCATGTACACAGCGTACAAACTGACCTTCCGATACTTCCACCGCCGGTGGGAGTACGTCTGCACAGGAAGGCAATGCTTCCGGGCATCTTCTTTTGAACGGACAACCTTTGCTTTCCGGTGTCCATACAGTAACTTCAGTTTCGTCATCATCTTTGACAACCGGCAATTCTACATCGCCTTCACGTTCCGGATCCGGTGCCGCTGCCACCAACAATTTGGTGTACGGATGAGTCGGATTACAGATGACTTTGTCAACGTCGCCCCACTCTACCATGTGACCTGCATACAATACGATGATGCGGTCAGAGATATAACGTGCTGTTGCAATGTCATGGGTGATGTAGATAAACGATTTTTTCAAATCATTTTTCAAATCGTTCATGAGGTTCAAGACACCCAAACGGATAGAAACGTCAAGCATAGAGGTCGGTTCGTCAGCAAATACGACATCGGCACCAACCGCCAAAATTCTCGCAAGATACGCTCTTTGACGTTGCCCACCGGACAATTCATGTGGATGCTTGTTCCCTTGTTCTTGTGGTGGGACAAGCCCAACCATTTCAAGGTATTCATCCATTTTCTTTTGGCGATCTTCATTGCTCAAATCATGATGCAATTTCAGTGGACGCTCCAAATGATAATAGATGTTGTGTAGTGGATTCAAGGAGGAGAATGGGTCTTGGAAAATCATCTGTGTTCTTTGACGATAGACTTTGAGTTCATTCCCTCTCAATTTGTGGATGTTTTGCCCTTCAAACAACATTTCCCCTTGGGTTGGTGTATGAAAGCGCATTGCCGCACGACAGATAGTTGATTTACCACAACCGGATTCCCCAACAATTGCCAATGTTTCCCCTTTGTAGAGGTCAAAAGAAATATCATTGAGTGCACGCAGAGTGGATTTTTTAGCAAAAAAGCCTTTCCCACCAACTTTAAAGTCCATGCAGACATTTTTTAAGCTTAATACGATTTCTTTGTTTTCCATGTTACACCTCCTGCATGCCGAGCGGATTGTGACAGTAGAAGAAGTTATCCCCTACTTCGGTTCTTGTCGGCTCTGTTTTGTAACACTCGTCACAAACATTGAAACAACGTGCTTGGAAACGACACCCTTGTGGAATGTTTTTGAGGTTCAACGGATTCCCTTTGATCCCTTCCATGTACTCGATTTTCCCTTGTAACGATGGGAAAGAGTTTTTCAAGCCAAAGGTGTAAGGGTGTTTCGGGTTTTTCAAAATGGTCATCGAATCCCCTTGTTCCACGATTTTACCGGCATACATAACGGCAACATCATCACAAAACTCCATCATCAAGCTGATGTCATGGGTGATGAACAGAATGGAGAACCCAAACTCTTCTTTCAATTTAAAGATACGTTGCAAAATATCACGTTGTACAACGGTATCAAGTGCTGTTGTCGGCTCATCCAAAATCAATAGTTTTGGTTTGAGTGCCAACGCCATTGCAATAACCGCTCTCTGACGCATCCCACCGGAAAATTGGTGCGGATAGTCTTTCAAACGCTCTGCCGGAATGCCGACGATTGCCAACAGATCTTCCGACAATTTTCTGGCTTCTTTTTTGCTTTTGGTTACATTGTGGTATTTGAAAATTTCAAAGAATTGGTTTTCCATGGTGACAACCGGATTCAAGCAGTTCATTGCCGATTGGAATACCATCGAGGTTTGTTCCCAACGGAATGCTTGTAATTCTTTGTCGTTCATTTTGATGACATCAACACCGTTCATGTTGATTTCCCCACCTACGATCATTGCCGGTGGACGGTGCAATCTCATCAAAGAATATGCAATGGTACTTTTCCCACAACCGGATTCCCCTGCAAGCCCGAGGCTCTTGCCGGCGCCGATTGAAAAACTTACGTTGTCTACTGCACGTACCGATGTTGCATCACCGGTGACGTATTCAACGCAAAGATTATTTACTTGTAATAAAGCGTCCTTCATCTTAACAGTTCCTTTCTCTCATCCATTGAGTGGTCTTCGTCGATTATCCCTTTATTATGCGCCTTGTCTTTTTGCTTCGCGCTCTAATTTTTTCTTTTTCTTGTAGTAAGATTTCATAAAGCGTTGTGCGCTCAATTTCGGGTTGGAAATTTCGTCAATCGAGAAGTTGATGAGAGTCAGACCGATCCCAACAGAGACAAGTCCAAGAATCGGACCTGCTGCTTCCCACCATGCGCCAGATTTCATTGCGCCACTGGTTTGTGCATTGAAGAGCATGGTACCCCAAGTAACAGACAGTGGGTCACCGAAGCCGATGAATTCCATTGTTGCGTGTGCCATGATCGCATAGATCAAGGTGGATACAAATGCGGAGCTGATGATGGAGAGCATGTTTGGCATGATCTCTACAAACAGGATGCGCAATTTGGATTCGCCCAAGGTCTCTGCCGAATATACAAATTCACGGTTTCTGATACTCATGGTCTGTGCACGCAAGACCCTTGCGTTCCACGGCCATGACGTTAGCCCGATGATAACACAAATGAGCCACGGGGAGATCCCACCCATCATCGATGCAATGATCAATAGGAAAACGATGTTCGGAATAACCATGATGATGTTGATGATGGTACTGACAACACTGTCATATACCCCACCAAAGTAACCGGCACTGATGCCGAAGAACAAGCTCAAGACAGTGGTGATCAGGCCTGCTACCAGACCAACTGCAAGCGACTGTTGCCCACCATAAAGGAACTGTGCAAATACGTCACGACCCAATTGGGTGGTACCGAAAATATGTTCCGCAGAAGGTGGCATTTGATATTCCCCTTCAAATCGAGCAATCGGATCATAGGTTGTGAAGAGAGGGGCGCCAAAGGTAAGCACCAACATCGTCACTAGGATCAAAATCCCAACGGTTGTTTTCGGACTGCTCATCAAAAAGCGGACCGGCTTTAATTCTGTGAATTTTTTCATTGTCGCCACCTCCTATTTACTTTGACGTCTAATGCGAGGATCTAAGAAGAGAATACCAACGTCAGCAATGAAGTTTGCTGTCAACATCAAAGTGGTCGACATCAAAAGAATCCCCTGCATGAGTGGGTAGTCACGCCCATTGATCGCATTGATCATGATGGTCCCAAGACCCGGATAGTTGAAGACCTGTTCGATGATCAGAGAGCCACCGAGCAAGAAACCGATTTGCATTGCCAAAGAGGTCACAACCGGAAGCAGTGCGTTACGAGCGCCATAAGAGAACATGATGCGGTGTTGCGGTACCCCTTTTGCAATCCCCATGGTGATGTAGTCTTCACCCAATTGGTTGATCATGTTTGCACGCATCCCCATGATCCCACCGAGACCGGTGATGAGAATCGACAATACAGGCAAGAACGCATGGTAAGCAACGTCCCCCAAATATTCCATTTGGTTGGCAGGATAGAAGAGTGGTGTGACCGCATATCCAGTTGGGAATATGCCGGTGTGTGCCAAAGTAAGGCTCAAAATGATTGCCACAACAACTGCCGGGATGTTCGCGAGAATTTGACCGCCCAATGTAATGGTGGTATCCAATCTCGATCCACGTCTCCAAGAAACGAGAATCCCCAACAGTGAGTTGATGATAAACCCTAAGATCAAGGCAGTCCCCATCAAGAAGATGGTCCAACCAAGACCACGGGAAAGTGCTTCCATAACTGTTTGTGGGTAGTATTTGAAGGAAAGTCCCCAGTCACCGGTAAAGATATTACCGACATATCTAAAGTAAGTAACAATCAGTGGTTCTTCTGTCCCATAACCAAACATTTCTTCTACCGCACGAATGGTGGCATCGTCAATTCTCCCACCACCTTGGTAGAGTTCTGCTAGAAACATCTGCACAGGGTCACCGGGCATCATACGTGGTAGGAAAAAGTTCAGCGTTACCGCACTGAAAAATGCCACCAGATAGAATCCCAGTCTTTTTAAAATATAGCCCATTTTCATCCATCCTTTCTTTTTGAAAGTCTTAAAAGAATTCTTTACATGGATCTATCTTGTACTGTGAGAACGAAACGACTTCATTCTCGCAGTACAAAACAGATCACAGAACAGAAAGTTCGTATCCCCAAGGTTGAAGGCAATACGAACTTTCGCTCCGTTACGTCATATAACTTTTCAGTCTATTTGCTTATTCAACCGGTTCCAAAGCCATCAATTGAAGGATTTTGGAGTCTTGCATGGAGTTTGCAGGGTTGACAAAGGTGTCTTCTGCAGTTGCCCAACCGGTCCATCTGCTGTCATTGTAAACAACCCAGTTACCATTGTAGATGATCGGGATGTTGATCATGTTTTCAGCAAAGAACAACTCCACTTGATCGGTGATTGCTTTTACTTCTTCATCAGTAGCAGCAGTTGGCAATTGGTCGATCAATGCGGACATTTCGTCGTTGACGTAGTTTGTTTGGGTGATGGTCCACCAAGTAGGAGTTTTCACTCTTGATTGGTCACCGATGGTGTCATAGTAGAATTTGTGTACGTCGCCGATTTGGCCGTTACCGGAGTAACGAACATCGTAGTCGCCGTTTGTCCAGCCATCAGGCATCATGGACAGGTCAACGGTAACAGCGCTTGCGTTGATACCAGCTTCTTGCATCCCTTGTGCACAGATTGCAGAACCGTCGTTCCAGTCAGACCAACCTGCAGGAGAAACGATTTCAAATGCGATCGGGGTACCGTCCGGATGATCTACAAAGCCGTCGCCATCCAAATCTTCAAAGCCTGCATCAGCCAAGATTTGTTTTGCGGTGTCGATGTTGTATTCCGAGTATTGCTCGGTAATTGCATCCGCTTCTTCGTTTCTGTAACCGAACAAGGACGGTGGCAAACCGGTATTTGTTGGCAATACGAGATCCAAGTAACCGAATACTGCGGAATCGATGATCCCTTGACGGTCAACGGACATGGACATTGCTTGTTTGAACTCAACGCTTTCAAATGCTCTTCTAGCGCCTTCGTTTTCGGTCATGTAGTTCGGTGCCAAACGAACACCGTCGTTCATGCCGTACCAGTATTTTCTGCTTTCATCGCCTTGTACATAGGTTTCTTCGATGTCTGGGATAAAGGTATGTGCCCAGTCAACACTACCACTTTGCAACAAAGTCAATGCAGCATCGTTGGAGTTGAATTGTGGAACGACCATGCGGTCAACTTCCAAATCATCAGCATTCCAGTAGTTCGGGTTTCTCAAGAAAGCAACAGCTTCCGGTTGGAAACTTTCGATAACGGAGAATGCACCGGTTACGACTGGTTCTTCCAAGATATGGGTTGCAGGCTCGGTTACATCTTTGTAGATGTGTTCTGGAATCATCCATTTGTTAGCGAAAACAGTGTTTCTGTGGAAACGGTTTTCTTCTTTCATGACGATTTGAACGGTGTAATCATCAACGATGGTTACCGATTCGATTTTACCTTCTTCACCCCAGTCGCCGTTACGGTCGATTTCAGGATAATCTTGAGGGTAAGTAAAGCTGAATGCAACGTCTTCTGCGTTAAATTCTTCACCATCGCTCCACTGAACGCCTTCTCTTACTTTGATGGTCAAAGTTTTGTTGTCAGCTTCAGAGATGATGTCTTCCGCAAGCCACATGGTTTCAGCGTTGTTGTTGAAGGAGTCAAAAATTACGAGCGGCTCGTACATAAACCCTTGCATAAATTGTACTGGGCTGTTAGTCAAAATGTTAAAGTTTTGTACCCAACCATCGCTCTGGTCCATCATAATAGTCAGTGTATTTACCTCACCGTCGTCGCCGGTTGCTTCACCGGTGCTTTCACCGGTGGTTTCGCCAGTACCTTCACCAGATTCAGTGGTTGCAGGAGCAGTACATGCAGCCAAGGAAGCGGTCAAAACGCCAGCCAACAGAATTGCCATAAGTTTTTTCATTTTCAAATCACCTTTCGCATTTTACTTAAAAGATTCAGTTTAGCTAAATTAAAGTTAAATTTAAAATCTCAACTCATCGATCTCTTGTGATAGAATTGTGATAAATCTACTCAAATTTTGTTTCGCTTACTGAATTCCCTTTGGTGATTTTTATTATAACTATTTCTTTTGTAATGTCAATAGTTGTCCATAATTAAATTTGTGTAAAGGGATTGTTTGTTACAACTGCACATGAAATAATCTTTCCTTTTGATTGATATTACAATTTTTGCCCCGAAATAGGGACACTTCAAGCGAAAAAAGAACACTTTGCCTAATTTGGATGTTTTTCCAAATTGGGACTTGACTATCTTCTATTTTTGTGCGATAATATTTTTAGCTTAATTTAACTTAAATTAACTGTTTTTGTTAGTTTATGTCGAAATGGCATGATTTGTATCCGACCCAATTGTCAAAAACGGTCGGCGAAAAAGAAAAGGGAGACGAATATCTATGAAAAAACAATTGCTACACACCGGTTGGTGTATGTCGCAAGTGGGCGATCAAAAACAAATTCCGGCAACGGTACCGGGCTCTGTTTACCAAACCCTACTTGAAAACAATCTAATGGAAAATCCATTCTGGAAAGACAATGAGGATAAAGCCCTTGCCTTGATGGAATTTGACTACGAATTCAAAACCACCTTTGATATGGATGAGGATTTGAAAGCACAGGCAGTCAAAGAATTGGTGTTTGACGGTTTGGACACTCTTGCCACCATCACCCTCAACGGCACTGTTGTCGGCAAAGCCTACAACATGCACCGCGTGTGGCGCTTCGATGTCACTGACCAATTAAAGGAAGTCGGCAACGAACTTTCTATCGTATTCGCATCTCCAACAAAGTTCATCCGTGAAGAAAATGAAAAACTCTTCTGTGACGGTGTTGAGGATGCCATGGTTGGTTTCCCACATTTGAGAAAAGCACATTGCATGTTCGGTTGGGACTGGGGACCGCATCTACCGGATGCTGGGATCTGGCGTGACACCTACTTAGAAGGAAACAGTGTTTGTAAAGTAGAAAACTTCTATGTGACACAGACACATACCGATAGCACCGTTTCCCTTTCCATCGATGTAGAGCCACGTCTCTTCACCGATTGTACGCCGACCTATAAAGTTGAAGTGACTGCACCGAACGGCACTGTTACCACCTATGATGAAACCAACTTCACCATTGCAGATCCACAAATTTGGTGGCCAAATGGGCTGGGCGAACAACCTCTCTACACCGTCAATGTGGTGCAATTGGTGGACGGCAACGTCATCGACCAATGCAGCAAACGCATCGGTTTGCGCACCCTTGGTATGAACACCGAAAAGGATGAATACGGCAATAAATTTGCCCACACCGTCAACGGCATCGATATTTTTGCGATGGGTGCTGACTACATTCCGGAAGACAATATTTTGGGGCGTGTCAACTACGAAACCACCTATAAGCTGTTGAAACAATGTAAAGATGCAAACTTCAACTCTGTCCGTGTTTGGGGTGGTGGTTACTATCCGGATGACTTTTTCTTTGACATCTGTGACGAACTGGGTCTGTTGGTTTGGGAAGACTTTATGTTCGCTTGTGCCGTTTACGAACTGACCGAAGAGTTTGAAGAAAACATCAAAGTGGAAATTGCTGAAAACATTCGCCGTATTCGTCACCATGCTTGTCTCGGCTTGTGGTGTGGCAACAACGAAATGGAAATGTTTGTGGATCAAAACCATTGGGTCACTCGTATTTCACAAAAAGCCGATTACATTAAAATGTACGAATACATCATCCCGAAATTGTTGAAAGAACATGACCCGAACACCTTCTACTGGCCTGCAAGCCCATCGTCGGGTGGCTCCTTTGATGATCCAAACGGGGAAAGCCGCGGGGATGTGCACTACTGGTCGGTATGGCATGGCAACGAACCTTTCACCGAATACCGCAAATTCTTCTTCCGCTACCTGTCGGAATTTGGATTCCAAGCGTTCCCTTCTCTCAAAACGATCGAAACCTTTACCGATGACCCGAAAGACCTCAACGTCTTCTCCTATGTCATGGAAAAACACCAGAGAAACGGTGCGGCAAACGGAAAAATCCTCAACTACATCCAACAGACCTACCTCTACCCTACGTCCTTTAAACAAGTGTTATACGCCTCCCAATTGCTGCAAGCGGACGCTATCAAATATGGGGTGGAACACTTTAGACGAAATCGCGGTCGCTGCATGGGTGCCATTTACTGGCAGCTCAACGACTGCTGGCCTGTCACCTCTTGGGCTTCCATCGACTACTGTGGCCGCTGGAAAGCGCTGCATTACTATGCAAAACGCTTCTTCTCTCCTGTCATGATCTCCTGTCAAGAGGAAGGCATGATGACCCAAAACAAAAACATCAACGATGCTGCCTTCTCTATCAAGCCATCGGCAAAACTCAATGTCACCAACGAAACCCACTTTGACCGTAACCTCACTGTCAAATATTCGCTGCG
>CAYJIM010000004.1:48133-64949 GCA_964370215.1 uncultured Oscillospiraceae bacterium | reverse complement strand
GATGGCGATACCATCACCGTGACAGCAAATGCGTATGCAAAATCGGTTGAGATCCTCAATGAAAATGAAGATTTGATCCTGTCTGATAACTACTTTGATATGAACAAAGGCACCAAATCGGTCAAGATCCTCAAAGGGGATGCGACCGGCTTGAAACTGAACAGTATTTTCGACATTCGTTAATGAAATTTCAAAATAACAGCTGTTATACTAAGAGGAAGCAACAAACTTGAAAGGTGGGCATTTATGAAAAAATCAGTAACCATGAAGCAAATTGCCGATGTGGTCGGAGTTAGCACGGTAACGGTATCCAAGGTGCTCACCGGAAAAGGTGGGGCAGGTCCCGATAAGCGAGAACAGATTTTGGCAACCGCAAAAAAACTAGGGTATCGTGCGAAAGTTCGTTCCAACGGTATGATGCACCCACAGTTGTCTGGCAACATCGGGGTCATTGTTTCTGATCTTTATATGTCGACCAACGATTTTTACTCGAGGCTGTATACCGAAGTGGTGTTTGCGGCAAACCTTCAACAGTACAGCACTGCACTCGAAATGGTCACCAAAGAAACGATCAAAAACAAAGAACTCCCCTCTTTTGTCAAAAACCAAACGGTAGATGGCTTGCTGTTTTTGGGTCAAATCGACGATGCCTATATCCGTTTGCTGGAAAAAGCCAATCTCCCCTTTGTGTTTTTGGATTTCTACAACGATTCCTTTGACACGCCGGCAGTGCTCAGCGACAGCGTGATGGGGATGGAGCAATTGATGGAGTATCTACTAGCTACCAACCACAAGACCTTTGCTTATGTGGGCACATTATCCTCCACGCCAAGTATCGTTGATCGTTATTTGGGTTGCCAAAAGGCCTTGTTGCTCAACGGCATCTCCCCAGACTGCATGACGGTCATCGATGACCGAGTGGATCAACAATTGTTGGAGGCGGCGATGCTAGAGCTTCCGACAGAATTGCCGGACGCCTTTATCTGCAACTGTGACCACATTGCCCTTTCGTTGATTGAACGGTTAAAAAGTGAAGGATATCAAGTACCACAAGATGTTTCTGTTGTCGGATTCGACGGCGACTACGACTACAACTTTCTTACCACCCATAAAGTTGATTTAAAACAAATGGCACAGACGGCCTTTAGTCTGTTGAGCCAAAAAATGGAACAAAAGCCGATTTCCAAAGCCAAAATTTTCATTGATGGATCGCTTCGCATTAGGACCTCCACCCGTGACAGACATCTTTCCTAATTTTGACACCCTGGTAGAACATCCAAAAATCTGCAAGTCAAGGAACAAAACTTACAAACAAGAGTGTAATACACAAGGTATATGAACGAAATTTGTAAGTTGAAGTGACACCGAAAGCAAAACTGGTGAGCAATATGGCTCACCAGTTTTGCGATTGTGGGTTTTTCGACGGTCTGAAGCAAGCAAGGAGCAAAGATCCTTGCTTCTTGCTTTTCTACTGATCTGTATGGTACAATGGTACTATCGAAATAAAAAGGAGGCATTCCCTTGAAAAACATTGTCGTAACATTAGCCTTAACAGAAGACCTAAAAGAACAATTTCAAAAAGACTGTGCCGTTCCTGTCCAATTTATCGAAAAAAGCCAACTGACCGCAGAACATCTGCAATCGGCACATGCTGTGATCGGTAATGTGCCTATTCCCCTCTTGCAACAAGCCCCACATTTGGAATGGGTGCAATTGGAATCGGCAGGTGCAGATGGTTACTTTACCGACTTAGATCTGTCCATTTCATTGACCAATTCCACCGGTGCCTATGGACATGCCATTTCAGAGTATATGCTCACGGGGATTCTTTACTTTTACAAAAAGTTTGACTGTTATCATGAATTTCACCAGCAAAAGTTATGGCAACATGCAGGTTCAGTACAAACCTTAGAGAAAAAATCTGTTTGTTTTGTCGGCTACGGCGATATTGCCACCGCATTGGCTAAGCGCTTGCAGGCATTTAATTGCAAGATCACCGCAGTCAAGCGCACCGAAGCTGCTGTCCCCTATGCCGATACGGTTGTCACAACTACTGATCTAGACAAGGTTTTACCCACAGCAGATATCATTATCAACACCCTACCTCTCAGTCCGCAAACCGATCAATTGTTTGATGAAAAAAGATTGCGCCAGTGTAAAAAAGATGCACTACTTATCAATGTTGGGCGAGGGCGCACCATCGATACCAAAGCGTTGATGAAGGTATTGGAGGATGGCTACTTTTCAGGTGTACTTTTGGATGTGGTGGACCCTGAACCGCTCCCCGCTGATCATCCGTTGTGGGACTGTGAGCGACTGCTCATCACACCACACTGTTCCGGCGGATTCGCCTTAATTGACACCCTGCATTACATCATGAAGATTGCCACCGACAACATCACTCGCTTTGTCGACGGACAACCGCTCAAGAACAATGTAGATCGTACTACCGGCTATAAAGTAAGCAATACTTAAAAAACGACGCCCTGATGAGGTTGTTTGAACGTTTGAGAAGTCCATCTCCACGTTTAGACTACCACATCAGGGCGTTTTTCCTGCTTCTAAGAAAAGTCTGTCTGCATACCGATACGGTCAATACTTACCTCCACCATGAAAGAGGGTCTGATGGTGTGGATCCAGTCTTCAGAGATCGACGCCATTCTTTGGGGATCGGTACGGGTAAAGCGTTCTGTCAACGTCAAGATGTCGGCACCGGCAGTGGTGATCATCTGATCAAAGCTGCGCTCCATTTCTGCCTGTAATACGCGATTACACCCTTCTTCCCACTGTTGCAACAGCACTTCATCCGCTTCACTCCCCTGGCTCAGTTGTTCGTCTAGCGTGCCACTCGCTTTCACTTGAATCAAAAGGGTGGGCTCGCCTTCTTCAAATGCAGGGGTCAAAGTAACTTCGCATTCATAGAGATGCACCGTTGCAAGGTCCCCATGCTCATTTTCCGTAACCACGGTCGTTTGTTGCAGTTGATTGTGCAGCAATACCGAACCCCTTGTTTCATCAGGCTCTAATATTTCCTGTAATTGGTAGTCTGCAAAAACAGCGGATTGTGTGGCGATGACCTTTTGTAAGGAAGGGATGGGAGGATCCTCAGTCTCACCCTGCGTTTCCGATTCCAACAAGCGGATCATCGGTATCACGGCACTGCCGTCATACAATTCCATATTTTTGGTCAACAAAAAGTAGGGCATATAGGAAATCATGCCATTTTCATCCCGATGTTTTAACATTTTTTCAATCGTCTCTGCAGCCAAAATCCCCTCTTGAATATCCGCTGATACAACTTCCTTGGCGGTGGTCGCCGACACCAACACCTCTACATTCTGTCTCGTCTTGATATTACGATCAAAATAACTGAACAACGGTTCTAACCCCTCTTCTGCAAAAGACTTGCCCACAATGAGCAGACGATTATACCCCGTAAACACTTCCTTACCTGCTGAAATAGATGCGTTGTGAATGGCTTCTGACAGTGTTTCCCCTTCCCCTAATAAAATCCCTGCATTGTTGTCCGCCGTGCTCACCGATGCCCCTACACCTGCACTTTTCGGCTGATAGGTTTGCAAGGTGACAGCAATACTCCCCCCCTCTATAAGGTCAATACCAATGGCTTGTACAATGGCCGTTTCCTTCAGTTCGGACTTTGGAAAACAGGCGGTCAAGACAAGCATACTAATCGAGATCACGCACAGGATCAAAGATCGGCTTGGATGTCTCATGCCCCTTCCTCCTTTTCAAATGCACCACAGTTGGCAATACGATCAACAAGAACAACAACACCAAATCAGTTCCAATTTGGTCATAACTGACGGGTTTTCCCTCTACCTGCTCCATCAACCAAACCGAGACTAAAAATAAAAATCCAACCAATCCCCAAAATGCGCCTTTGTGCATTTTGGGCGGGAGCAACAGTTTTAAGATCTCTACACCCATGACAAGATAAATGGCCATGCGCAAATAAGAGACGACGACCCAAAGCGTCATTTGTAGTAATTCCATCCGTTGTATCAGTGTGGTGTTGGCGATGGTAGAAAGGCTGTAATATGGAAATGTTTGTTGCACTAAAAAATCTCCATATACCAAAACGATGGATAAAAAGATCAAGACCGTCAGTATACCTGCAACCAACACAAACCAGCCAATCATTTTCGTGAAAGATTGTTTGATGTGCGGTGCCAACAGAATTGCCAATACCAGGGTCACATTGTTGGACACCTGCTGCCATGCCGTATCCAATATATCGATAAAAGATTGTTCGTATGGCAATTCCAACAACACAGGATTGTAGTAAGAAAGTAGGCCAAAGTGTACCAACAACATGATCGCCAACAGCAAGACTGCAAGGATGGTCGCTGCTCGTACAATCCCTTCGATTCCCATACTCGCCCCGTAGGCTACTGCAATAAAAAATAGTATCAACGTCAATAATACCGATGCGTTTGGAAAAATGGCCACAGTGATAAAAAAGCTAAACCGCACCGCTGTCAAAAGTAGGACACCAATAAACAGAAACAGACAGGCGATCAGGCTACCTTTGCCAAACAGCGGTAGGTGTAGAAGGCTGTCTTCTAACACTGCCCCGTCTGGATATTTATGATAATAAAAGAGCGCCGGCAGGAGTAGCAATACCGTTAAAAGCATCCCTACAATTGATCCATAGAACAATACACTGGCATTTTGCTGATAGGTCAAAGGAGAAAACAAAAAAGCATGGAACAATTGGCAGATGGCTAGAATGACGACTGCCTGCGGCAAACTGATAATTCTACCACGCATTACACCCCTCCTTTTTCCTCTTCTACACGCACCCCATCCAAATCCTTGATTTGGGCGTCGTACTGCTGCATCTTAATAAAGCCAATACGCACAAAGGTGTCGCGCATGGCACGTAATGTGAAGGGCGCAATGGGTGCGGTATAGGGCACTCCAAACGCCGATAACGCACAGACATTACACAAGAGCATCCCCGATAGGAGAGCAATCCCATACAAGCCAAATAAGCCCCCACAAAAGATATAGGCAAAGCGCAGAATCGAGATTGGCTGTTGCAGGGAAGGCACCACAAAAGATGCAATGGCAGTGAGTGTGAGTACCAGTACCATCGGAGAACCGATTAACCCCGCCGTAACCGCGGCATCACCAATGACCAGTGACCCGACAATACTCACGGCATGCCCCACTGCCCTTGGCAAGCGAAGCCCTGCTTCCCGCATGATTTCATACAAGAAACAAATGACTGCCGCTTCGATCATCAACGGAAACGGTGTGGTTTCCTGTGCGGCGGCAATGTTGAACAGTAGGGACTGTAAAAACAATTCCGGATGAAAGGTCCCCAGTGCCACATATAGCCCTGGTAGTAGGATTGCAAGAGCAAAGCAAAAGTATTTTAACAGACGAATAAATGCTGCATAGAACGGTGGATTTGCATAGTCGTCCATCGTTTGAAAATGTTCGGAAAACAGATATGGCACAATGAGCGCAAAAGGCGTGCCATCAATGAGAATCCCAATGCGCCCCTCTTTAATTTTAGCACACAACGTATCGGGGCGCTCGGTCGTGCCCACATCGGTAAAGAGAGAGGCTCGTTTACTTTTCAAAAACGGTTCTAAATAACCGGAGGTGAGCACCATATCTGGATGAACCGTTGCCAATTGCGCTTTCACCTGTGCCAATAAGTCTTTTGATACAATGTCCGTCAAGTACACAAGACAAAGATCTGTTTGGCTGGTAGTTCCTGCACTCAACACCTCAAACTTTAAAGTAGGACTTTTGATGCGACGACGCAAAAGGGTCATATTGATCCGAACCGGTTCCACAAAACCTTCTTTCGAGGCCTTTTCGTTCATTTCGCTCGTCGGCTCCGAGACTGAACGAAAGAAAAAACCTTGTGCCCCAATGACTACTGCTTGAGACAATCCATCCACAAATAGTGCCAAAAATCCTGCACTCAAAAAGCGAAACAGTTCCTCATAGGTATAGACATCCACCATACCAAGCGCCATGACTGTACCTGTCTGCATGTAATGATAAATATCCTCTGCTTCACACGTTTCCGAAAAGGAATGCCGAAACAAGGGATCCAATACCAACTCTGCGACCAGCTGTTGATTGACAAGACCATCGTAAACGACCAAGCTTAACTCCACATTGCCGATGTAAAAATTGCGCACATTGAGATCTGCCGTATTGTCTAGCTTTTCTCTCAGTGTCACAAGTTTACTATCCAATTTCTTTGGCAATCGATCAGATTGCGTTGTCGATGTTTGTTTGTTTTGTTTCATACCTCATCCCTCTTTTTGTATTTTTTCTAGTATCGACAAAACCATCGCATTTCATACCAAAAGAAGGGATACATAATTTTCAATCGGATCATCACACTAGAAAAAAGGAGGGATTTTGGATGATCACCATTTTCATTCGTGCGATCATCATTTATGCACTTGTTATTTTTTGCTTGCGCTTGATGGGCAAACGACAACTGGGAGAATTGCAACCAAGTGAGCTCGTCATCACCATTTTAATTTCCAATATCGCATCGCTTCCCATTGAGGATCCTTCTACTCCACTGGTGATGGGTTTGATCCCTATTTTTGCATTGGTGGGATTTGAATTGTTGGTTTCTCATCTGTCGCTGCGCAACCATCGATTCCGCAAACTGATCTCCGGCTCGCCCATTGTCATCATCAACCATGGCACGGTGATACAAAGTGCGATGCGAGAAATCCGCTTTTCTTCGGACGATTTACTGGAAAGTTTACGCGCGCAAGGAGTGTTTGACATCAGCGAGGTGCAGTACGCCATTGTGGAAACAACAGGACAGGTCAGTGTGTTACAAAAGAAAACAACTGATACAAAAGTGGATCTAAATCCCCCTGTTATTGTCATCAGTGAGGGTGTATTTCACGATCATACACTACAGCAACTGTCGATAGATCGACCCTATATCGATGTCATCTTAACCAATCAACAGTGTACTGTAAAAGATGTTTTTTTGCTCTCAATGAATAGCAACTTACAGTATCATCTTATCAAAAAGGAGAACCCTTCATGAAGCGCAGCATGTTGATCAGTGTCATCCTCCTTCTGTTGTTGTTCCTCTCCCTCGGAGTGATCGCTTACACCAAGTACGCGACGTCGGAACTATTATTGCTAGTGAAGATGCTACCTCAAAGTAGCATATCAGAACAAGCGTTGTTGCTCACTACTCATATCACGCGGTGGGAACAACACAGCACCCTATTGTTTCACTTTTTGAATCATGATGATCTGGACGCCATCAGTGATACCTTGGCACAGCTACACGCTGCTCATCAAGCAGACAGCGATATTGCATTCTATCAGATATTATCCCAGCTAGAAGTTTTAACCGAGCGTTTATACGATTGCCAATTGCCAAAGCTCTATCATATTTTTTAATTACGTACAAAAAAGCACCGCTGTACCTTAAATGGTACAGCGGTGCTTGCGTCTGATGATTACTTTCTTCTGGAACCTGCTCGTCGATTGACTGCATGTTCTTTTTTCATACCGGAAATTTTCTCGTCACTGGTCGCCATGAATTTGCTGAGCATATCTTCAAATGCCGCAGGGCCTTTTGGCAATGAAGAAGGTGCTCCGCCGTATTCTGTTCCACTTGGACGGGTAGGTGCACTTCCACCATTGTTACGAGGTGCAGAAGGTGGTCTTTGTCCACCTTGCGGACGAGCACCAAAATCCTTCCCCCCACTTTGACCATTATTGTTCTGTGGACGGCGCGGTGGACGCTGTGCCGCATCCGGGCTAGGTGCCATTGCACGTTTGATCGATAAGCCGATTTTATTGTCATTGCCAACTGATAGTACTTTCACTTTGACCAAGTCTTCACGTTTTAATACTTCTGCAATGTCATTGACATAGGTGTTAGAAATTTCAGAAATGTGTACCATTCCCACAACACCTGGTTGTAACTCCACAAATGCACCAAACTTCGTAATCCCTGTAACCTTACCCTCTAAAACTTTTCCCACCTCAAGTTGCATATGCCGCTGCAGCCTCCTGTTACTCTCTTTATCTGAACTGACAGATGTCATCAGTTTCCAACCAAATCTTGATACACACGTTCATCTGGGAACGCATACCCTAACTTCTCTCTTGCTGTACGGATGATATAATCCTCATCCATTGCACCGGTCGCAACAATCTTTTCCAGTTCATCATTCATCACTTGTTGCTCTGCAATTTTATTGTTCAATGTCTCTAATTGTTGCGTCTTTGCATCAATATCTTGCTGAGTCATAAAAATCGATACCACAACATAAATGGTAAAGGCTGCCATCGCAATGATGATAATACGATTGATGGTTATCTTTTTATTTTTCACTTTTTTTGTAGCCATATATGTTATCCCCTACCCGACGATTGGGTCTTTCATCACACTCACTGTCCAATTGCGGACTTCACACTCATTGAGTATCATTATACACCATTCCATGCCTTTTTTTCAAGTGTATTTTTGCAATTTGTGAAAATTTTTTTGATATTTTTCTTTTTTTCTCTTTTACAATCTGTAAATATTTAGAAAAAATCTTTTTTAAACAGCCGAATATCGCTTTTATAGGATAAAAAATCATGCGAAAAATAGATTTTAAAATTTTCACAATCGGCGTTAATATCCAGTGTACCAAGCGACTGGCGGTCCAAAAATACAGTGTTGCTCCTGCCATTTGACCGATCAACAGGTGCATTCTGAAGTCGCCCTTTTGAAAGGTCAATAAAAACCCATAGGTCACCACCGCTGCTGCTATGAAGAACAATAAGTCTTCCAACGATACCACAAGGGCACGATGTGGTATCAAGATACGCCATAGGCGAAGTACATCATAACAGGCAGTCAGTCCCATACCGAGTAGACAAGCGTACAAAAAGGTCCAAGTTTCCTGATGGATCGCGACAAGGTTCATGACATCCGAAACAGGCGAGAAAACAACCCGTTACCTCCTTCAGATCGCTTTGAAGTGCTGTAAAACAGTTCGCAAACCTCTCCCTGTAACAACACTTCGCCACTTTCCACATCGGTTTTCAAGATATGCAATTCCATCCCACGAATCATCAACTGCCCGAGCGTTGTTTGCATCAATACACTTGTCTCATCAAAGGACAATACTTCCACCACACCGGCAAGAGAGACCGCTTTTCGTTCCTCAATGATGATGTGATGGGGCATTTTAAGCATGTTTGCTTCTTCCATACAGACATCCCTCCCACAAAGGTTTACTCTATTCCTATGCGAGAGGGCATTCATTTAGACTATCGTTGGGTGGTCGGATTATACGTTGTTGTTTTCGATGATTTCATAACAATCCGCCGCTTCTTCTTTTCTCACATGTTCCGGCACCGACAACACTTTTGCTGTCAGGGTTTTGCTTCCCATATTGAGGGCAATGACATCGCCAATTTTGACTTGGTACGACGCTTTGACAATCAGTCCATTGACGGCAATGCGTCCCCCGTCACAAGCATCATTTGCCACGGTGCGTCGTTTGATCAAGCGAGATACCTTTAAATATTTGTCTAGTCTCATATACTACTCCATTTCTGTTTTGTACTATAAATAATGGGGCAAGCATCGCTGCCCACCCCAAAAGAAAACTATTTTACCAGATCTTTCAATGCTTTACCAGCTTTGAATGCAGGTACTTTGCAAGCAGCGATTTGAATTTTTTCACCAGTTGCAGGGTTTTTACCTTCACGTGCAGCTCTTTCGCGCACTTCAAAGGTACCAAAACCTACCAGTTGAATTTTTTCGCCAGCTTTCATCCCTTCGGAAATTGCTTCGATTGTTGCGTTCAATGCTTTTTCAGCATCCTTTTTGGAAATGTCCGCTTTTGCTGCTACTGCAGCGATCAAATCAGTTTTTGTCATGTTTCATGACCTCCTTCAATTTATGGCAAATCAATGCTTTTCTTTTTCGGTGTCTTGCTCTGTTTCCACAGTCGCATCACCTGTTCTGTGTTTTCTTTGCTCAAAAACACTTGATTTGCAACGGCACACTGTTCAACCGTGTCAAATCTAGTTATAAACTGTTCTGTCGCATTTGTCAAGAGGTTTTCGCAATCTAAGTCGAAAAAGTTAGAAATATTCGCACAATGTAATAAAATTTGACCCATTTCATGCTCAATATTACCTAATTTTTGCCCTTCCATTGCTTGATAGAGTGCTGCCACACTGTCCTCTAATTGGGTCAAAACAGCTTCCGCTTCCGCCTCTTTGACGCCAACTTTTGCTGCTCTTTGCTGTACTTTTTGCGCACGCATCAACGCCGGTAACACCACCGGTACTGCTTTCAATGTCTCGGTAGCGGTAGTTTGGCTCTTTTCTTCTTTCTTCATGGCATCCCAATTTTTGATCGCTTCTTCCCCATCTTTTGCCGACACATCGGAAAAGACATGGGGGTGACGAAATACCAATTTTTTACAAATATCTGTGATGACATCCGAAAGATCGAAGGATTCCACTTCTTCCTCTAATCTTGCATGAAATACCACCTGTAGCAACACATCACCGAGTTCTTCACGCATGAGATCGACATCGTCGTTGTCAAGTGCTTCCAACAACTCATAGGTTTCCTCTAACATGTTTTTTCGGATGCTCAAATGGGTTTGCTCTCGATCCCAAGGACAGCCGTTTTCACCTCGCAGCAAGGCCACAATTTGGCGTAAATCATCGATGTCATAGCGTTCTTTTGCTTGAAATTCCATAGTCATTCCCTCTCCCTACTTACTCTTACGCAACAAATTATATTTTTTCAACACTTTTGCTATTTTCTTGCCTTTGGGCATCATCAACAGATCTTCCTCCGGAATGGCCCGCAGTAGCAAGACTGACACGCCATAAGCGACCATTGCCGCCACAATTGCCACCACTGTGATGATGTTGCTTTGCCCGATGAGAGACACTAAAAATGCCGTCCCACCACAAACCACCGCGGCGGCAAAGTTGCGCAAGAAAATTTTACCGAAATGGAATTTTGCGCCGGTAATGCGTGTGATAGCCATCAAACTCAGGATCAAAATGATGGCGTTGCAAAGGGTGGTGCCCAATGCTGCCCCACTGATGTTGATTTGAGGAATCCCCACCAAAAAGTAGTTTGCAAGAATTTTCACACCGGCACCTACCAACGTAAATTTGACAGGCAAATCAAAGCGTCCAAGTGCTTGTAATACCGCATAAAGTGGGGCAATGAGTGCCAAGAAGATCGCCGCAATCCCCGAAATTTGAAGCGGAATACCAACCGACAGCATCGCACCGTCTACACCACCGTAAAGGAGTGCGGCAATGGGCTGACCCAACACCAACAGACCAATCCCTGCCGGGAAGGAGATGAGCGAAGTCATGCGCACCATCGAGGAGACATTGGTACGCAAACCTCCAATGTCCTTGTTGACCCATGCCGCCGTGATGTTTGGCAATGCACTTTTGCCAAACAAAGCGGTAAAAGCAGGCACCAAATTAAAAATGGAGGAGGACATGGTGTATCCGCCGTAAATGTAAGAAGACATCTCTTCTCCTTCATTCACATATTCCCCATACACTTCCTCAAAATAATCCGGGTGTAGGTTGATGGCATGTTGTAAGCGATCAACAATGGTAAACAGGTCGACCAGACTTGTGATGTTGGTGACCACTGCACTGATGGTGATGGGCAGTGCGGTACGCACCAGTCGCCCGACAATCGCTTTGTTCCCCACCGGTTTTGGCGAGGCCGCCAATTCCTCTTTGGTGAATCCATTGCCACTGCGATGGTATTGAATTTTCAGATAAACAAAACCAAAGAAGGTACTTAAGGTCACCCCAAGCATCGCCCCTGCCGCCATAAAGGGAAGAAGTGCCGCTTGAATTTCCGCCTCGGTTGCATGAATACCATTTTCCAGTGGCACCCAAAGGACGGTTCCTTGAGTTTGGGCCGTTTGCATCCCAAGCGCCATGACAAGTAAAGTGACCGCAAGCCCTGCCACCAATTTGACAATGACCTCGACCACTTCTGAAATGGCACTGGGGATCATGTTGCGCATCCCCTCGTAATACCCGCGATAGGTAGCCATCATACAACTAAAGAACACCGCAGGAGACATGATCATAATGGCATAAATAGAGCTTTCCAAATTCGCCATCGAGGCAAAGAGCTGTGCCCCTGCAAGCATGACAAGAGTACCCAAAATCCCCAAGATAATGAAAATTTTAGTCGCTACTTGTAAGATATTGATACAGTCCTTGTATCGTTTTTTGGTGGCACAGGCCGCTACCATCCGTGCAACAGCAGTGGTCAAGCCAGTGACCGTCAACGCATAAATGGCAGTAAACAGGTTGTAGGATGCATTGAAGTACGCCATCCCTGTTTCCATCAAAATATTACCGAGTGGCAATTTAAAGATTGCCCCAACAATTTTAACAATAATCATCGATGCAGTTAAAATTGCAGCTCCTTGTAAAAAATTTTGTCGCTTCATTTGTTCCAACAGCAACAACCCCCATATTCATTGTGATTTCTCATACATTTCCTTTTCTTTAAGTGTACGAGAATCGGTGGTACAACATTCCGAACCACGCGAAATTCTAGTTTTTATTATAAAGCAATTTCATGGCTGATCTATGAACATTCAACTAATATATCTACAGATTTTTCACCTTTCTCCGGCGTTCTATCCGCATCTTCTGCGACAGTTCCATTCATTTTTTCTTGGTACAGCGTTAGCAATGTTGCCTCCAATGCCAGCCCTTCTTTTAATAATGCTGTCAATTCTGCGGATGAAATATAGTCCTTAATCTTGATGTCATCCAACTGCTCATCATCATACACTTCACGAAACCTTGTAAAACTCATATTGTATCGATTGAACGGGTTATAACCGTATTCCTGTTCTCGAAATTCCGGTGCAGACACACTGACATACATCGGATAGCCATCTTCCTCGAGATCAACAAGCTTCTCCTCTGTGCCGGATTTTGCAACCGTGACATACACGTCAGGGGTGAGCTTTATATTGATGGTTTCTAATCCCACATCAAAAAGGTAGGAGCAATGATCTGTTTCTACACGAATCATGCCACGCTCTTGGTGACCGACCCGCTCGGTCAAATCATCGTCTTCAATGGAACTTGGAGCGTCATCTTCCTCCCACCACCATGCGGTGTAGTTCCAATTGTAGGTATCCTCTAGCGTATAAAGTCGCTCATAGGTATAACCCAGTGCTTTTAGCTCCTCTTCATACAGGTCGATATGTTCCATCAAATGGGTGACCATGTCGATGCGAACTTGCACCTCTTGTTCTGTTTGTTGCTGTTCCTCCATCGTGTTTGCTAAAAAATAAATACCCAATGAAATTGGGATCATCACAAGAATCACGATAATGAGCGTGACGATCGTTGTTTTTTTCATGGTTCCCTCTATGTTGATTGTTTTTCTATCCTCTTGACTGTTCATCCAATGTCTTTCCAAATCCATCCAAAAATTCTGCCAAGAAGCAGTCGACTTCGGCAAGGTGCATCGCCTGTAGCGCCTCTAATTGTGCCTGTTTTGCCACGGAGAATTCTTGATTGCCGACGTGCTCTTCCTCCATGCACTTGATGAGCGCCGCCAGTTTATCCGCCGCTTTCAAAAGGGTTTTCTGTTCTGTCGTCAAGTCTGCTTGTAACAGCGGCTGATACGCCGGTTGTAGGTCTGCAGGCAGCAGCTGTAACAGTCGGTCGTTGGCATCCTGCTCCAATGCTTTATATGCTTTGACAATTTCCGGATTTTGGTATTTGACCGGCGTCGGCAGATCTCCCGTGAGGATTTCACTGACATCATGAAAGAGTGCCACCGTCGCAAGGTAATAAGGATCGTAGGATTTTTGAAACCGTGTATTGCCCAGTACCGCCAATGCGTGCACGAGAATGGCAACATCAGTGGCATGTTCCGATAGGTTTTCGGATCGACTGTTGCGCATCAGTCCCCATCGATCGACATATTTCATGCGCAATACCATAGAGTAAAAATAATGATTCATCTTGTTGTCTCCTTTTTTGTTCTCTGTCTATTGTACCAAACTGTTACAAAATTGCAAGGACTATTTTCATTTTTCCCAAAGTGTGCTATACTAAAGGTACTGACATCCGCCCGTTTTTGACAAAACGGCAATCAAAGGAGGACCTATCTTGCAACTGTTTTCAAAAATTTTTCTCAAAAATCATTACTTGCTGACATTCTGGCTCTGTCTGTTGACCTCGACACTCATTTTCTTGCCGTTTGTCTTATTGGATCAGGGGTATTTTCTTTACTATGGGGATTTTAATGTACAACAAATCCCTTTTTATCAACATGCCCATGAAATGGTACGCACAGGGTCGTTCGGGTGGGACTGGAATACCGATTTGGGGACAAACTTCATCGGATCCTATTCCTTTTATCTGTTGGGTAGTCCCTTTTTCTGGCTAACACTCCCCTTCCCAACGGCATGGGTACCGTTTTTGATGGCACCACTCTACGTCTTGAAATTTTCCTGTGCCGGTGTGGCGGCATTTGCTTTTTTGAAACGCTTTACAAAAAACAGCCACTTTGCCATTCTCGGTGGGTTGTTGTATGCCTTTTGCGGCTTCAACCTCTTCAACGTCTTTTTCAACCATTTTCATGAACCAATGATCCTGTTTCCACTGATGCTGGTCGCCTTGGAAGAGACGATTTTCAACGGTAGAAAAGGAATTTTGGCAATACTCATCGGGATCTCTACCTTTGTCAACTACTACTTTTTGACAGGTCAAGCATTGTTTTTACTGCTTTACTTTATTGTGCGTGTGTTGAGTGGTTCTTACCCAAAAATCACCTTAAAATTGATGGTACAACTCATTTTTGAAAGTTTCTTGGGGCTGTTTTTGGCGGCTGCACTGCTTTGGCCATCCATTTTGATGATTCTGCAAAACAACCGCCTGAGTCAAAATTTGACCGGCATGGATCTGTTGTTTTACGGCGATGAACAACGCTATGGGTTGATTTTGCAGTCACTTTTCTTCCCACCTGACATCCCTGCAAGACCCAACTTTTTTCCAAACTCCAACGCCAAATGGTCATCGGTGTCGCTCTACCTGCCACTCTTTACGACCACAGGGGTGATCACCTTTTTCAAATATGCGAAAAAGCATTGGCTAAAACCGCTTTTGTTGGTCTGCTTTGTGTTCGCATGGATCCCTTATCTCAACAGCTTGTTTTCCGGATTAAATTCCAGCTACTATGCCCGCTGGTTTTATATGCCGGTACTGATGATGGTGCTGATGACGGTGCTGTCCTTGGAAAAGTCAACGTGGAATCAACGTACCGGTGTGGTCACCACAGGGATTTGTGTTGGTGCTTTTGCCCTCATTGGGGTGTTGCCATCACTTGAAAACAACGAAACGGTATGGTTTTCCATACCTCCCTATCCCGATTATTTCTGGCAATATGTCATCATTGCCGTCGTTTCCATTGTGCTGTTGTTGATTCTCTTTACCTTTCCACGTTTTGGCAAGCGCTTTTTTACCATCACAGTTTCCATGGTGATGGTGATCAGTGTTCTGTCGTCTTACTCCCACATTTCAGCCGGACGAGAACAGCAATCAAGTGACAATTATCAGGGGATTGTCACCGACGGGATTGCAGCGGATGACTTTGATCTGAAGGATGAACAATTTTTCCGCATTGATACCTACAGTGCACCTGACAACGTTGGCATGATGTGGGGGTTGCCCACCATCAACGCCTTCCACTCCATCGTGCCCGGTTCCACCATGGACTTTTACAATGAGATTGGCGTGGGGCGTAGTGTGGCTTCCAGACCGGAATTGGATCATCTAGCGCTGCGTGCGTTGACGTCTACACGCTATCTGATGGTGCATTCCTCCGGCACGCTACCTGACACTTGGGGGTTCACCTCCATTGGAGTGCAAAATAATTACACCGTCTATGAAAACCAAAATTTCATTCCGATGGGCTTTACCTACGAGCAGTACATCACCGAAACGGATTACAACACACTGGATCAGTCGACAGGCGATCAGACATTACTGACAGCACTGTGGCTTTCGGATGAGGATGCCGCAAACTACGGGCATCTACTGACACGCTTCTCTCCAGAAACTGCCCCTATTTTGGACGAAAGCACCTATACCGCACTCTGTGCTCAATACGCTCAAACCGCCGCTACCGGTTTCGAGGAAACCTCCTACGGTTTCACCTCCACCATTACCCTTGACCGAGAAAATTTGGTGTTCTACTCGGTGCCATATGAAGATGGCTGGACGGCTACCGTCAACGGCGAACCTGTGGATGTGATTCAGGCTAACATCGGCTTTATGGCGGTTGTCGCTCCTGCTGGTGACAATGAAATTGTCTTTACCTACCAGACTCCGGGTTTCACGGTCGGTGTGATTGTGTCGGCAATTGCAATACTCATTTTATTAGGATACCTATGGCTTGTGCGCCGTGAGAAAAGACAGCGCTTGCACCGCAATGAGGTACTCTCCCTCACCAACCGTGCCGGTCATGATTACCTTCGTAAAACAACAGATCAAATTCTCAAAAAAGCCCATAAAAAATAAGGCAAAAAACTGCGATGTGAACCAGTCACATCGCAGTTTTTTTGTCGTTCTATTGAGATTGCCCGCCATCTGACAGCAGTTGTTGTTTGATGTCCCATAACTTTTTGGATAGGTCGACGTAATAACGGTGTGGATTTTCAAATCGCTTGACCTCTTCCCACAGCCCTTCCATTTCATTTTCGCAATAATCACGAATATCTGCAATGTCAGGAAGGTC
>CAYJIM010000004.1:26990-48033 GCA_964370215.1 uncultured Oscillospiraceae bacterium | reverse complement strand
ATCTTGATTTTCGGTACAACGTCGCCTTGTTTATTTTCCACCGCTACCAGTTTATACACTCCACCGAACACCGGTGTACTACGGGAGGTGATGAGGCGTTCCCCTACCCCAAAGCCGTCAATTTTCGCTCCTTGCAGCAGTAGGTCTCGAATGATGTTTTCATCCAACGAGTTGGACGCCATGATTTTGCAGAAAGGCAGGCCTGCCTGATCCAGCATTTTTCGTGCTTTCTTGGACAGATAGGTGATGTCCCCCGAATCCAATCGAATGG
This sequence comes from uncultured Oscillospiraceae bacterium, assembly GCA_964370215.1. Lineage (GTDB taxonomy): Bacteria > Bacillota > Clostridia > Oscillospirales > Ruminococcaceae > Massiliimalia. Next base: position 47,762 of record CAYJIM010000004.1, on the reverse strand, counting down.
CACACTTTTCAATGCCCTGTGGCAAAAGAATTTCTTTGATGACACGGATGGCATTGGGCACCCCACTCTTCAACACGTCATAGGTATCCACCAATAGGGTGACTTGGTTTGGATACAATTCACAGTAGGTGCGAAATGCCTCATACTCGCTATCAAACATCTGCACCCACGAATGTGCCATCGTCCCAATGGCAGGAACGTTGTAGTCACGCTCAGACATCGCACAAGCAGTAAAATCACAACCGGCAATATACGCCGCTCTAGCGCCTAGCAATGCCCCATCAGCACCCTGTGCCCGTCTTGACCCAAACTCCGACACAGTGCGCCCCTCAGCGGCACGTACGATGCGATTCGCCTTGGTGGCAATGAGTGATTGGTGATTGATGGTCAATAGCACAAATGTTTCGATGAGCTGTGCTTGAATGGCAGGGGCACGCACCGTCAAAATAGGCTCATTTGGAAATACCGGTGTCCCTTCTGGGACGGCATAGATGTCGCCGGTGAACCGGAAATTTTCGAGCAATCTCAAAAAGCCTTCATCAAACAATTCCTTTTCGCGCAGATATTGAATATCTTCTTCATCAAATTGCAGATCAAGAATATACTCGACAATTTGTTCTAAGCCGGCAGCAATGGCAAATCCACCACCATCCGGAATGCTGCGAAAGAAGACATCAAAATAAGCAATGTCCTCCCCTTTTCCGGTCAAGTGATAACCATTGGCCATCGTCAATTCATAAAAGTCACATAATAAAGTATAGTTTTTGCGTTGTTTCATGCTGTTACTCCTTATTTCGATTGATCACGGTAATCATCATACCCTCTAATACATCCAAAGCTTTTTGTTCTTGCACAGGATCTGCACCGCCGATGGCATTGGCATCTACCACGACCTCTGCTTGTGGCAACGCTACTCTGGCAATGACAGCATTGGCAGTGACACAAATATAGGATACCAATCCCACTAGACAAACACGGTCAAATTGCTCCTGTTGCAATATTGTGAGCAATTGGTCGGATCCAAAAGTGCTTTTTTGTAGTTTTATATCCTGTGGCTGTACACAGTCAGCAACTGCACCGTAAAGATCGTGCCCTGTTGTGCCCTCTTGACAATGAGAAACAGGGAGCCATCTTCCCTCTGCCGTTTCTTCATAGTTTTTCGGATGGGTGTCATAGGTGAAAATGATCTGATCCCCTCTTGCTCTTGCAGCCATGATGGCTTCCACAATCGGCTGCTCTAACAGCGTGGCACCCTCAAATCCCAAGCTACCATGTACAAAATCGTTTTGGTAATCCACAACGATCAATGCCGCTTTCATTTGCCTCACTCCTTTGGATAGTCTTTTCTTATTATAATACTTTTTGACGTAAAAGTAAAGGTTTGTCCTGTATTTTTAAAAGAATTTTTCCAAATAAAAACGGTAGTGGAACACTCACATCCCACTACCGTCATATTGTACTACTGATTATTTTGTGACCGGTGCCGCTGTTTTTTTAGCAGCAGGTGCTTTTTTTACTGCTGGTTTTTTCGGCGCTGCCGCTTTTTTAGCAGGCGCTTTTGCCACCGCTTCTTTTTTGACGGTTTCCTTTTTCACAGAAGGCTTTTTCGGTGCCGCTTTGGTCTGCTCCACAATTGAGATCACCCATGCTTGGTTTTCTCCACCAACTGCATCCCAAAGTTGTACATGTGCACCAACTTCTGCTGACATGTCAACCACATCCAGACAGCGCTTCGACGCTTTAGAAATCAACTGATGTCCACCGTCTACTTTGACCAGTCTCCACAATTGGCTTTCCTCTTCATGCGCATCCCATTGGTGAATCCAAGTGCCGTTCTCTGTGCCACCGGCAAAAAGATCCAACGACTTTCCTGTTGCTTTATTGATGAATTTTGTTTTTGTTGCGGTTCCTACGACATCCCAAATCTGTGTGTCAAGGTTTTCATTTTGTTGCATTGTAATGTCTGCGCCATTGATCCCGGATGTATCTGCACTGACGACCAAGCCGCTTTTTGCCGAAATAAGTTGTACTCTTTTCATTATGACATCCTCCTTAAAATCATGTATTCAGAAAACATTTTTTGCTTTGTTTTATTATACCAGTTTCAAGGAAATTGTCAATCCTATCCAAATTTTCAGAGATTTTTTCTAATTTATCACCAAAAAACAAAACTTCTTTGATACGCTTTACATGCAAAAACACTATAAAATCGTGCATGTTTTCTGACATTTTTCGCAAACTTTACATAAAATAATGAGAAGACAAGCCTTGCAGGCCTATCTTCAGGGTATCAAAAAAGCCTTTTCTATTTTTGATACCCTGCCAGAGCGTCCAAAAATCTGCAAGTCAAGGAACAAAATTTGCAAATGAGAGAGTAATACTCTGGGTTATGAACGATATTTGCAAATTGCAGTAACACAGAAAGCGAAACTGGTGAGCGACATGGCTCACCAGTTTCGCGATTGCGGGTTTTTCGACGGTCTGAAAACAGGCCTTGTGTCCTATCTTCTCACGGGTAAATTATGCCATTGTTGCAGTTTGCACTGCTTCTTTGAGTGCTTTTGCCAACTGATCTGGACAGGAACTTGGTCTTGCGCCACAAGTAATGCCGTCGAGGCGTGCGATTACTTCTTCCACCGATTGTCCCTCGACCAAAGCGCCAATCCCTTTGAGATTGCCGTTACAGCCGCCAATAAACTCACAGTGTTTTAAAATACCATCTTCAATGGTAAGGTTGATTTGACGCGAACATACGCCTTTGGGTTGATAGGTAATCTGCATGTTACATCCTCCTTTTGTCTACTACTCGTTGAAAAATAATGGGAGCTCTTCTAAAAATACCAAATCGTCACGGTGAACCGCATCACCCTCTGCCAATACTGCGGCTTTGGCCACGACAGTCGCATCAGATTGCCCAACCAAGGCCTCTAATGCCTCAAGCGATTTACCGGTACTAATGACGTCATCTACAATGACCACACGCTTGCCACTCAACTGTGCCAAATCGGTTTTGTCGAGATAGAGTTTTTGCAGCCCTCTTGTGGTAATGGATTGTACATCCACCTCCACCGGCTCGCGCATATAAACTTTGATGCTTTTGCGTGCCAGCAGGTATTGCTTGCCACTCTGTCTTGCCATTTCATAGGCAAGTGGAATACCTTTAGATTCCGCTGTGATCATCACATCAAATGCCGGCAATTTTTCAAGCAATGCTTTGGCACAAGCAACCGTCAATTCCACATCGGAAAACATGACAAAGCCTGCAATACACAAGTTGTCATTGACAGCGCAAAGCGGTAGGTCTCTGGTCACGCCCGCCACGTTTAAAGTATAAAAATCTTGCATGGTTTTTCCTCCAAAAAAAGAATACTCATCCTCAACAGTTGAGGATGAGTATTATGAGTCAATCAGACTTATTTCATCATGCCTGCAACTTCTTCAGCAAAGTTATCTTCACGTTTTTCCAAGCCTTCGCCTTTTTCAAAACGTACAAAGCAAGCCAGTTCGATTTTACCGCCCAATTCTTTTGCAACATTTTGGGTGTGTTGTTGCACAGACAGTTTATCGTCTTTAATGAACGCTTGTTCAGTCAAGCAAACTTCTTTGTAGAACTTACCGATTCTACCCATGACCATTTTTTCAGCAACAGCGGCAGGTTTGCCTTCGTTGATTGCTTGTGCGGTCAGGATTTCTTTTTCCTTTTCTACGGTGTCTGCCGGTACTTCAGATTGGTTGAGGTATTGTGGTGCAGCAGCAGCAATTTGCATTGCGATGTCTTTTGCATAACCGTCAAAACCATCTTTACCAGCAACATCGGTGTCAAATTTCGCCATAACGCCGATACGACCGCCGCCATGTACGTACGCTACAAGGTCGCCTTCCAAACGGATGAAACGACGAATCTTCATGTTTTCGCCGATGGTTTGGATTTTTTCAGTCAAACTGTCAGCAACGGTCATCGAAGTGCCGATCAAGGTCATTTCGTTGAGTGCATCTACGTCAGCAGGGTTGTTTTCAATGATGGTTTTTGCAACGTCGTTTACAAACGCTACAAAGCTTTCATTTTTCGCAACGAAGTCTGTTTCAGCGTTAACTTCCAAGACAACACCGACTTTTTTATCGCTGTCAACCACGGAAACAACCAAACCTTCAGCAGCAATACGACCAGCTTTTTTCGCCGCAGCAGCCAAGCCTTTTTCACGCAACAATTCGATTGCTTTGTCCATATCTCCACCGGTTTCGGTCAATGCTTTTTTGCAGTCCATCATGCCACAGCCGGTTCTTTCACGTAAACTTTTTACATCTTGAGCAGTAAATGCCATGAGATTCATCCTCCTAAAATATCACTCTAAAAGTACTTTGTTTTAAAACATGCCCGAAAAAGTGCAAAAGCCTTTTATCGGGCACGCTTCAGATCCTATTGTTATTGTGCAGCTTCTTCAGTAGCTTCTGCTTTTTCTTCTACAGCAGCTTCTTGTTGTTCGCCTTGTTTTGCTTCCAAAACAGCGTTCGCCATAGCGCCTGCCAACAATTTAACTGCACGGATAGCATCGTCGTTACCAGGAATCACGTAGTCGATGTCATCCGGATCACAGTTGGTGTCAACGATTGCAACAACCGGGATACCAAGATTTTTTGCTTCTGCAACTGCGATTTTTTCTTTTCTTGGGTCAACGACGAACAATGCACCCGGCAATTTGTTCATGTTTTTGATCCCGCCCATGAATTTTTCGAGTTTTTCGATTTCCAATTCCAATTTGATGACTTCTTTTTTCGGAAGCAGATCAAAGGTGCCGTCACCTTGCATGGTGCGCAATTGTTCCAAACGTTTGATACGGCGTTTGATGGTTTTGAAGTTTGTCATCATACCACCCAACCAACGTGCGTTGACATAGTGCATACCGCAACGAAGCGCTTCTTCTTTGATGGAATCGCCCGCTTGTTTTTTGGTCCCGACGAACAAAATTTCGCCACCGTCTGCTGCTACGTCACGAATAAACATGTACGCTTCTTCCAGTTTTTTCACTGTTTTTTGCAGGTCGATGATGTAAATCCCGTTTCTTTCGGTGAAGATGTATTCCGCCATTTTCGGATTCCATCTTCTTGTTTGGTGTCCAAAGTGAACCCCTGCTTCTAAAAGTTGTTTCATAGATACTACTGCCATTGTTAGTTCCTCCTGTTTATTTGGTTGAATTCCTCCGCCTTGAATGTATCAGCCACTGAAAGAACTTTCAGCACCACGCTTATACGGAACAAGACGTGCGTAATTGCAGATAAAATTATATCATACTTCTTTTGAAAAAGCAAGCTATTTTTTCAAAAATTAGTATCCATCAAAAGATTACGCTTGATTTTGGATTTTTGCCGCAGTTAAGGTGTTTTTCATCAGCATCGCAATGGTCATCGGTCCTACTCCACCCGGTACCGGCGTGATGGCACCTGCCACTTCACTTGCACCTGCAAATTCCACGTCGCCACACAGTTTGCCATCCTCCAAACGGTTGATGCCAACGTCAATGACCACCGCACCCGGTTTGACCATATCGCCGGTGATGAAGTTTGGAATACCAACCGCTGCCACCAAAATATCCGCCGAACGGCAAACTTCTTTTAAATTGGTGGTACGGGAGTGGCAGATGGTCACAGTTGCACTTTCATGCAGCAATAACATCGACATCGGTTTGCCGACGATGTTGCTTCTGCCGACCACGACCGCTTGTTTTCCGCTGATGGCAATGCCGGTGGAGTAGATGAGTTCCATACAACCTGCCGGTGTGCATGGTAAGAAATCGTAATCGCCGATCATGATTTTACCAACGTTGCTTGCATGGAAGGCATCGACATCCTTTTTCGGCGAAATGGCTGCCAACACTTGATGTTCGTTGATTTGTTTTGGCAATGGGAGCTGTACCAAAATGCCGTTGACTTTTTCGTCGTTGTTGAGCTCGTCGATGAGTGTCAACAATTCCGCTTCGGTGGTATCGCCACCCAGTGCATATTCTCTCGAAGTGATGCCCACTAGCTCACATGCTTTTTTCTTTGCGTTGACATAGACACGCGATGCCGCATCGTCGCCGACGATGACAACTGCCAAGCATGCCTCCAACTGTAAGGATGCGAGTTCCGCTTTGACCGCTTGTTTGACCTGCTCTGCAATTTGTTTCCCATCAATAATTTGTGCCATGATTGTTTCCCCTTCCAAACGATTCCCCATTTATTCTTTTGTTTCTACTTCTTCTACTTCTTCTACTTCTTCTACTTCTTCCGTTATATCTTCATCGACAGGTGTCGATTGTTGTTCCGCAGCAGTTGCCGGCGTGTCTTGTTTTTTTCCTTTGGATGCTTTGGCAAGTCTTGCCGCTTCCAACGCCTGTTTCGACTCGTCTGTATCGACATAGAGTTTGAGATACTCCGCATCGTTTTCACGCTTGATTTTGGAGCGAATGACAATCCAAACAATCAATGCGCCAATGCAAAGAATTGCCGAGAGCATTTGCGACACACGAAACGGCCCCCACCACAGACTATCGGTGCGCAACCCTTCGATGATGGCACGACCAAACCCGTACCAAACACAGTAAAGAAGGGTGATTTCCCCATCAAAGCGGCGGCGTTTGCTGTAAAAGTGCAGCAGTGCAAAGCCGACCAAGCACCATACCGACTCGTACAAAAAGCAAGGATGTACCGCATTGTTGCCGATACTCGGGCTCATCATGGCAAACAGCGAATCGGTGTCCGCCCCATAGGCTTCCACATTGACAAAGTTGCCCCAACGGCCAATCCCCTGTCCCAACAAAAAGCCAATAGCCACCACGTCAAACAGTGGTAGGATTTTGATTTTTCGGAGTTTGCAGACAAGCGCACCGACGAGCAGTGCCCCAATCAGTCCGCCGTAAATGGCAAGACCACCCGAGCGGATGTCAAAAATTTTCGTCCAATCGTCTGCATAGAGATCCCATGAAAAGAGAACAAAATAAAGTCTTGCACCAACAATCCCACCGATCATCCCTGCAATGATGGCATCCATGACACGATCTTCGTCTAAGCCAAACTGCTTTAGTCGGATCATGGCGTAGAGTACGGCCAACAAAAACCCTGTTGCAATGATGATGGCATACCATGCAATATCAAAGCCACCAATGCTAAAGGCGACTTTATTGAGGGTAAATTCCAATCCTAAATTTGGAAACGTCACTGTATTCATCTTTGTTACTTCCTCCTATGTAACAGGGTTGCCCCTGTGTTTATGCGATGGGATGGATGATAGAGAGTGCTGCACGATCCGCCAAAAGGCTGTTTTGCAACAATCGGTTGACATCTTCTCGGGTCATCGATTCCATCAATGCAATGCTGTCGAACAGGTTGACATCCGCCATGTGATAAGCGATCAAGCCATTGGCAACCCCTTCCACTTGGTTCAACCCACGCACCATACGTCCGTACAGTGCTTTTCTCGTACGTGCAAAGGCATCTTCTTCTATACCGCTTTGTCTAAAGGTTTCAATTTCCTCTTGCAGTCTTGTCATCACCGCTTGTGGATCTTTGGATTCCCCCCCAAAGATGACCGCAAAATAGCCGCGACCAGTAAAGGTTTCTGCGCTAAAGGACGGGTTGATGAGCCCTTTGTCATACAGTTCCTTATAAAGCACACTGCTCTCACCACACATAATTTCCAACAGCACCTCAAATTGCAACTGCTTTTGTAACAACGAAAGGCCTCTTTCCGGCGCTTCTTTATAACCGATATGAAAGAGTGGGAGGGAGACGGCAAGATTTTGCGAAACCGACGCCTCACAAATTTCTTCTGGTTCGTCAATTTCTTTTGGAATAACAGTGACTTTCGGCCCTTCCTTCAATCCCTCTTCAATGACTGTAAGCGCCGATTGTACATCAAAATTGCCGGCAATGGCAAGGGTCATATTGTTAAGGTTGTAAAAGGTACGATAGCATTCGTGCAACAGTGCCGCATCAATTTTGGCAATGCTTTCACTGGTACCGGCGATGTCAATGCGCACCGGATGATTGTGGTAAAGTGCACCCAACAGATTGAAGAACACACGCCAACCGGCATCGTCCTCATACATGCGAATTTCCTGCCCGATGATCCCTTGTTCCTTTTGTACCGTTTCTTCGGTAAAATACGGATCCTGTACAAACTGCAACAGACTTTTGAGAGACTCTTCAAATTTTGACGTACTGCTAAAGAGATAGCAGGTGCGATCAAACGAGGTGTATGCATTGGCAGAAGCCCCTGTTTTGGCAAAGAGTGAAAAGGCGTCGCCATCTTCACTTTCAAACAGCTTATGCTCTAAGAAATGCGCAATCCCCTCCGGTACTTCAGTAAAAGAGGCATCCTCGGCGGTTTTGAAAGCACAATCGATGGATCCGATTTTCGCACCAAACAACGCATAGGTAGAACTATACCCTGCCATCGGGTACAAGAGAATATCAAGACCGGAGGCATGTTGATAGCGGTAGTACTCCTCTTGCAATTTCTCATTGCGAATGATTGTTTTTTCCATGCGCTAGTCCTCCTTCCCTTTCAACAGATAGGTTAATTCCAATGTCACCAAATTGGCAGCCTGCACCAATTGCTCAGCAGTTACCGCAGACAACAGATTTGCTTTTTCCTCCGGTGATAGCAGGGTGCCCTGCAACACCTGTCCCAGATAATACCCTTCCAATCCGCCGACAGAATCATAGGTGGTACGGTAGGAATTTTCCAAGCTCATGCGTGCTTCGTCGATTTCCTTTTGGGTAAAATTGCCCTGTTTCATCTCTTCCAACTGGCGTAAAATCTCCGCTTTTGCCTGTTCAATGTTTGGATTTTCCACACCGGAATCAATTTTCAACAGTCCTTTTACGGCGTCGAAACGTGCCGCACAGTAGTAACAGAGACTTAATTTTTCACGAACATTGACAAACAATTTGGACATGGGGGTCCCACCTAAGATGGCGACCATCAACTGCATTGCCGCAAATTCTTCTGGCGTGTTGATCTCCCCTGTTGAGAATCCCAATACCATTTTGGACTGTTCCACTTCGATGTGCTCCACTTCTTCCAAGACTGTATCACTACGTTGATGGAAGGCACCACTGCGTGGTATTGTCTGTGTGCGCAGGCTTTGATCCAATTTTTGCTTAAAACAATCGGCAAAAATTTGCCCATCGCCACTACCGGTAAAAAACAGCTCGATATGTGCTGTTGCAAGCAGGTTGTGATAGGCGTCTGTCACTGTTTTGGCCGTCAAATTCTGTACATCCTCTACCGTCCCCAAACGACTAAGTCCCGCCGGTTCCCCTTTGCAGAGCAAGCGATTGGCGCGGTTGAGGGCATAGGTGCGCTTGTCATTGATTTCCGCACGAATGGCATCGATGAGGGTTTCCTTTTCGATGCGAATTTCCTCTTCTAGAAATAGTCCATCTTTTAAAATAGGAGCAAACAACAGGTCACACAGCAGATTACAAACCTCTTTGGTGAGTGCTTCCCCTTCTAACGTATAGCGATCATCCAAGGCACCCATCGAAAGATAGACAATCTGCTCATCCCCACGCTTTTGCACACCACAATCGACATAAGCGCCGTACAGTTCATTGAGATAGCGATTGAAGGCCACAAAGTCCGGAAAGTGTTCATTTCCCTTTCGCAACAAACTGGCAACCATTGCATTGGCAGCAGTGGTTTTTTCCTGAAGTGGCACAATGAGATAGATTGACATGCGGTTGCTTTTAAAACGTTTATCGGCAATTTGGTTGAAAGCGATCCCGTCTAACAGGGTCTGTCGTACACAAGTTCCCATATTGAATCCTCCACAAAATAGTTATTTACAACTCCATAATCTTAATTAGTATAGCACATTTGTCCACAAATTACCATAACAATTCTTGAAATAATTCTAATAATTACGGTGATAAATTTTTTTCTAAAAAACGCTTGACAAAAAAATAAAACTATGCTATAGTATTGCACATGGACAGCAAAGGCGCTGTGGGTAAAGAACCCACGGCGTCTTTTTTTATTTTTAAGGAGGCAAAAATAATGAAAGATATCCCAACAATGTTCGGTAGCATGGTGTTCAACGACAGTGTGATGCGCAGTCGTTTGCCAAAGGATTGCTACAAAGCACTGAAGAAAACAATGAATCAAGGTGTTCATCTTACTTTGGACGTTGCAAACGTTGTGGCAAGTGCGATGAAAGACTGGGCTGTTGAAAATGGGGCAACCCACTTCACCCACTGGTTCCAACCAATGACCGGTATTACCGCTGAAAAACATGACAGTTTCATCTCTGCGATGGGCGACGGCGAAATCATCATGGAATTTTCCGGTAAAGAATTGGTTCGTGGTGAACCGGACGCATCCAGCTTCCCTTCCGGCGGCTTGCGTGCAACCTTTGAAGCAAGAGGTTATACTGTTTGGGATACCACTTCCTATGCCTTCATCAAAGACGGCACCCTTTGCATTCCAACCGCTTTCTGTTCTTACAGTGGCGAAGCGCTCGATAAGAAAACCCCACTGTTGCGTTCGATGGAAGCGATTGACAAACAAGCACTGAGAGTGTTGAGATTGTTTGGCAACACCACTGCCACCCGTGTCATCACAACAGTAGGTCCTGAACAGGAATATTTCCTTGTCGACTTGGATCTTTACAAAAAACGTCCCGACTTGATCAACTGTGGCAGAACCTTGTTTGGTGCACGCCCACCAAAAGGTCAGGAATTGGACGATCATTACTTTGGTAGCCTAAAACCTCGTGTTTCCGCTTTCATGAAAGAATTGGATGAAGAGCTTTGGAAATTGGGGATCTTGGCAAAAACAAAACATAACGAAGTAGCTCCTGCACAGCATGAGCTTGCACCGATTTTCTCGACCACCAACATTGCAACCGATCACAATCAGTTGACCATGGAATTGATGAAGAGCATTGCAACCAAACATCATCTGGCTTGCCTGTTGCATGAAAAACCATTTGCAGGAGTCAATGGTAGCGGGAAACACAACAACTGGTCACTTTCCACCGACACCGGCTTGAACTTGTTGGAACCGGGCAAAACCCCTTATGAAAACGCACAGTTCTTGCTGTTCTTAGCAGCAATCATCAAAGCGGTAGACGATTATCAAGATCTGCTCCGCATCTCTGTTGCAAATGCAGGCAACGACCATCGTTTGGGTGCAAATGAAGCACCACCTGCCATTGTTTCCATGTTCTTGGGTGATGAACTGACAGAAATTTTGGAAGCGTTGGAAAGTGAAGCACCATATCGCGACCGTACACCGGAACAAATGGAAATCGGCGCAACGGTATTGCCACACTTCCCGAAAGACACCACTGACAGAAACAGAACTTCCCCCTTTGCCTTCACCGGCAACAAATTTGAATTCAGAATGCTCGGTTCTACTTTCTCTATCGCAGGACCAAACATTGTGCTCAACAGCATTGTTGCTGAAGTGTTGGATCAGTTTGCTACCCAACTGGAAGCCGGTAGTGATTTCAAATCGGATCTCTCCGCTTTAATCAAAGAAACATTAAAACAACATAAACGCATTATTTTCAACGGCAACAACTATGCCGATGAATGGGTCAAAGAAGCAGAAAAACGTGGCCTTCTCAATTTGAAAACTACTGTAGATGCGCTTCCGGCCTTCATTGCAGATAAAAATGTGGCGATGTTTGAAAAATACAACGTCTTCTCTGCAACAGAAGTACATGCACGTTATGAAATCCTCTTGGAAAACTACTGCAAGACCATTCATATCGAAGCATTGACCATGATTGATATTGTTAAAAAATCCATCCTTCCATTCTCCTTCAGCTATCAAAAAGAATTGTTAGGCTTGCTTGACAGCAAAGTCACACACAAATTGAGCGCAGAAGCAGAAACATCTATTTTGACACAAATGACACAGCTGTCCGATGCCTTGACCAAAAAGGTACAGGAATTGGAAGCGGTTGTCATGGGTGCAAAAGATGTGGAAGATCCACTTGCATTGGCACAGTATTATAGAGATGAAGTCTTCATGATGATGAACGAAGCGCGATACTTTGCGGATGAGTTGGAACTCATTACTTCCAAAAAGCATTGGGATTTCCCTTGCTACGAAGACCTACTTTATAGCGTAAACTAAATAACGGTACACAAAGGGGTGTATGTTTAAGAAGAAGTTCTTCTTAAACATACACCCCTTTTAAATATGAAAGGATGCGTGTAACATGGAAATTTTATCAGCAGTGGATACCATATGGATCCTACTCGGGGCGGCTCTTGTCTTCTTTATGCAGGCAGGGTTTGCAATGGTCGAAACGGGGTTTACCCGCGCAAAAAATGCCGGCAACATCATCATGAAAAACTTGATGGACTTCTCAGTCGGTAGTTTGTTCTTCTGGCTCATTGGCTTTGGCTTAATGTTCGGCACTGACAATCCAATTGTCGGTGGGATTGACTTTTTGATTCAAGGGGATTACAGCAATGTATTCTCTGAAACAGTTCCCCTCTCAGCTTTTGTCATCTTCCAAACAGTGTTCTGTGCCACAGCGGCCACCATTGTTTCCGGTGCAATGGCAGAAAGAACCAAATTCTCCTCCTACCTCATCTATAGCTTGATTTTGAGTGCCGTGGTTTATCCAATCTCCGGTCACTGGATCTGGGGTGGTGGTTGGCTCTCACAACTCGGTTTCCACGACTTTGCAGGTTCGACCGCAGTACATATGGTCGGTGGGGTTGCAGCACTTGTCGGGGCAAAAATCTTAGGCCCTCGTATCGGCAAATACTCCAAATCCGGTAAAGCAAGAGCAATTCCGGGTCACAGCTTGACTTTGGGGGCTTTGGGTGTATTCATCCTCTGGTTCTGCTGGTTTGGTTTCAACGGTGGTTCCACCGTGTCAATGACCGGTGACGGCTCCATTTCTGCAGCTGCAAATATCTTTGTCACCACAAACTTAGCTGCTGCTACTGCCGCAGTTGCTGTTATGATCATCACTTGGATCCGCTACAAAAAACCTGACGTTTCGATGACATTAAACGGCGCCCTTGCCGGTCTTGTTGCCATCACCGCAGGTTGTGACCAAGTTTCTAATGAAGGGGCTTTCTTCATCGGTTTGATCGCTGCTTTCGTTGTCGTTTTTGGCATTGAATTTATTGAAAAAGTATTGAAAATCGACGACCCTGTCGGAGCAGTCGGTGTTCATGGGATGTCCGGTGCTGCCGGTACCATCTTAACAGGCGTCTTTGCAATGGAAGGTGGCCTTTTGTACGGTGGTGGTGTACAATACCTCTTGGTGCAAACTTTGGGCGTCGTTTCCGTTGCTGCTTGGGTTGGCGTTGTCATGGCCATTGTATTCTTGGTTATCAAACACACCGTTGGTCTTCGCGTTACCGAAGAAGAAGAACGCAAAGGGCTTGACATTGAAGAACATGGCTTGAACAGCAGTTACGCTGACTTTATGCCACAACCAATGGGTACTGATTTCCATCATACCGAGAAAAAATCCGAAATGGTTGCCTCGGTTGAAAAAGCAGTTCCTGTTGTCAACACTGCTCATCCTGATGCAAAAATGACCAAAGTTGTCATCCTCACCAAACAAAGTCGTTTTGAAGTGCTCAAAACCGCACTTGAAAATATTGGCATCACCGGTATGACCGTCACCCAAGTATTGGGATGTGGTATGCAAAAAGGTGCCCCGAACTACTACCGTGGGATCCAAGTAGAATCGACCCTGCTACCGAAAATTAAAGTAGAAGTGGTCATCTGTAAAATCCCGCTCGACTTGTTGATCGACACCGTTACCAAAGCGCTGTATACCGGCCAAATCGGTGATGGGAAATTGTTCATCTACGATGTCGAAAATGTTGTTAAGGTAAGAACCGGCGAAGAAGGCTATGACGCACTACAAGATGAAGAGTAAACGACACCTTACGATATTCAAATTGTATGATCTTTTCGTTTGATTCCCGGATTTTTTACAAACCTGCCGATTGCTTTTTTCATCGGCAGGTTTCTTTTTGTCTAAAAAGTAATAGTAATCACACTGTTAAATGTACAAACTTTATAAAATAGCCTTGACGAGCACACCTATTTTATGGTAGAATTACCATAATTATTGGGCAGGATCTGTTCTGCCCTACCAAAAGGAGTGCAATGACCATGAAACTTTCTTTTTCGACACTAGGATGTCCTGATTTTGACTGGGCTGAAGTCTATTCTATGGCAACTGATTTTGGTTTTGCCGGAATTGAACTACGCGGTGGGGACAATACCCTATTTTCCCTACACGCAAAACCCTTTCTTCCTGAACATTTAGAAAGCACCAAACAGCTGTTACAAAAAAAGAAACTCACCATTTCCTGTATTTCTACTGACTGTGTGTTGGGTAAAACCGAAGAAAATCCCTCTATTTTAGATACCGCACGTGCCTACTGCGATATGGCCAAGGCGGTCGGTGCACCGTTTGTACGCCTGCTTGGTGAACGCAATGCGTTGTATACCGACGCGATAGACGACACCGTTGTTATCAAAGCGTTACAAACACTACTGCCATACGCCAAGGAGCGAGGCGTTACGCTACTACTTGAAACCAATGGGGTGTATGCCGACACCAAACGTCTGCATGCCGTGTTGAGTGAGGTGCACAGTGAGTCAATCGGGGCACTTTGGGATATTCATCACCCTTACCGTTATGCAGATGAAAGTCCGGAAGAGACGGTGCAAAATTTGGGTGCCTACATCAAGTATGTGCATTTAAAGGATTCTGTGTTGGTGGATGGTGCGACCTGTTACCGTATGCTCGGCGAAGGGGATTTGCCGATTGATGGGATGATGCAGGCACTCAGTTCCATCAATTATGATGGTTATTTGACATTGGAATGGTTGCGCCAGTATTCCCCAGAACTGGAGGATGCCGGCATTGTCTTTCCACATTTTGCAAACTACATGGCACGCTTTTTACCGGCGCATCAACAGCATACCAGATTGCAACAAAACCATGCAAAAACCGGTCACTACATCTGGCCAAAAGAGCGCTTGATCGAACTGACCTTCCCACAACTGCTTGATCGTATGGTACAAGAATTTCCAGATCAACCGGCATTTTTTTACACCACCACCGATTACCAACGCACCTACACTGAATTTTCCAATGAAGTGGATCAATTTGCACGTGGTTTGATCGCTATGGGGGTGCGTCCCGGTGACCATGTCGCCATTTGGGCAACCAATGTGCCGGAATGGTTCTTGACCTTCTGGGCAGCGACCAAGATCGGGGCGGTACTAGTGACCGTCAACACCGCTTACAAAATTCATGAGGCGGAATATCTCTTGCGTCAATCCGATACCCATACCCTTGTCATGATCGATGGGTATCGTGATTCCGACTATGTCGGCATCATCAAAGAACTCTGCCCTGAATTGGAAGAAACTGTTTCGGGACAACCGCTTTATGCCAAACGACTGCCGTTTTTACGCAATGTCATCACCATCGACTCGGTACAAACAGGCTGTTCTACTTTTATCCAAGTGCTGGATCGTGCCGATCAAGTGCCGATGGAAGAGGTTGTGCGTCGTGCCTCCAACCTGCATCCACATGATGTCTGCAACATGCAGTATACCTCGGGCACCACAGGCTTTCCCAAAGGGGTTATGCTCACCCATTACAATGTCATCAACAATGGGAAAGCCATTGGCGATTGTATGGATCTGTCCACCGCCGATCGCATGATGATTCAAGTACCGATGTTCCATTGTTTTGGCATGGTTCTTGCCATGACTGCTTGTATGACCCACGGGTCAAGCATGTTCCCCATTCCGGCATTCTCGCCAAAACTAGGGCTTGACTGCATCAATACCCAACAAATTACGGCATTTCATGGGGTACCGACTATGTTTATCGCCATGCTCTCCCATGAAGATTTTGAAAAAACCGACTTTAGCCATATGCGTACCGGCATTATGGCCGGTAGTCCTTGCCCTGTCAAGGTGATGCAGGATGTGGTTGATAAGATGAACATGAACGAAATTTGTATCACCTATGGCCAAACCGAGGCTTCCCCCGGTTGCACCATGAGCAGTACCACCGATTCTTTGGAGGATCGCGTCAACACCGTTGGCGGTGCGATTTTCGGGGTGGAGTGCAAAGTCGTGGATCCTGAAACAGGCGAAGAGCTGCCTGACAATGTGGATGGCGAGTTTGTAGCAAGGGGCTACAACATCATGAAAGGCTATTATAAAATGCCAACGGCCACTGCCGCTGCCATTGACAAAGAAGGTTGGCTCCATACCGGCGACCTTGCGCGCCGTACCGAAAAGGGGTATTATAAAATCACCGGACGCATCAAGGATATGATTATTCGTGGTGGGGAGAACATTTACCCGAAAGAGATTGAAGATTTCATCTATACCCACCCAAAAGTACAGGATGTACAGGTCATCGGCGTACCTAGTAAAGCCTACGGTGAAGAGATCATGGCTTGTGTCATCGTCAAACCGGAGGAAACGTTGACGGAAGAAGAGGTCAAAACCTTTGTGTTGGATCACATGGCAAAGCACAAAACACCTCGCTATGTTGCCTTTGTTGATCAGTTCCCAATGAATGCCGCAGGGAAAATTTTGAAATACAAAATGCGTGAACAAGCGGTCATTGATTTGAATTTGCAGGGTGCCGATTCCATCGAAACAGCATAATCGAAAAAACAGCGTAGTGCTTCATTACACTACGCTGTTTTTGTTATTCAATGACAAAATGATCTTTTCCGTTCTTCTTGACACGATACATCGCTTCATCGGCACGGGCAAAGAGGGTGTCAAAGGATTCCCCTTTTTTCACCAATACCACCCCGATGCTTGCCGATACCGTTACCGACACTTCCCCTTTTGTATAGGTATGGTGTAGCTCCCGACACAGGTGCATCGCCTTAGAGGCAAGATCACTCTGCCGTTCCATACCCTTTGTCAACGCGCAGAATTCATCGCCACCCAATCGCCCAACATAGTCTTTGGTACGAAAAGCGGATTGAATTTTTTGTGCAGATTCAATCAGCACGTCATCCCCATATTGATGACCAAAGGTGTCGTTAATCTGCTTGAAGTTATCTAGATCGATGAAGAAAAGTGCGTATTCACCATCCCCATGGGTTGCCTCATCCAAGATGCCACGCATAAACCCTTCGATGGCAATTTTATTGTAAAGCCCTGTCATACGATCGTGATCAGCATCATATTGCAACGCCAATTCCTTCAATTTTTGCTCATGAATATCCTCTACGTAAGCCAATGCACAAATGTCTCTGCTATGCGGCTGTTTGTACATGGTGACTTTGATGCTCCACCAACGCAGTGTGTCATGGCCATGGTCGGCACGGTAGGTGCAACTCGCCTCTCGCTTTCCCTGCTCGAACAATTCTAACAAATGCTCTCGATTGATGGTCTGCAAGAACCGTGCACGATCGTCGATAAAGATGTCACTTTCCGCAAAGTTTGCGATAATCTTCGAAAAACTATCGAGCTTTCGCAACTGCTCTTCCGAAAGAGAAAGGTTTTCCCGACGAATAAGGTAATCTCTTGTGACATTGACTTCATAAGAACTGACTGCTTGCTTGGAAAGAATTTCTTTGTATAGTTCTCGCTGGTATTGTTCCTCCAATTCCAACACTTTATCCTCATGAATGTCACGTACATAGATCCGCAACCACAATTGACCGGTTGGTTGTCGTTCAATCAGATAAATGGACAGTTCATGCCAACGAGGTTCTTTATCCGTAAAAAGCCTCCCTTGCACCTGCAATAGCGTAATCCCCTGTTGAAAACTCGTCGCCAGATACAGCGGATGTGCTTTCCCCTCAATCACGGCGCGATCCTCTTTGTGCACCAGGGTGCTAACAAACTGTTCAACAAACTGCTCATAGCTGAGGAGCTGCTCTTTGGTGAGTATCTGTTCATGCTTTGGATCCAAATACACAAGGCTTCTGGCCGTCAAATTGACCTCACAAAGCAGTTCCAAGTCGGAGGTTAAACTGCGTGCAAACTCGTTTTCCTCTTGCAGTTTCAACATCTCCCCGATGTCCCTGCGCACACCGATGGCACGTACCGGTATTTGTTCATCAGAATAGATGGTTGTTGAACTGTATTCATAGTGATGCAGCGTGCCGTCCGCGTGACGGGCAATGGCACGACAACCGGCCGATTTCGCCCCATCTCGCACTGTTTGAAACATCTGCAAATAGGCCTCTTTACTATCTTTGTGGACAATGCCTTTTGAGACAATATCTTCCGGTGTCACCGTTTCGTTCGATGGCAAACCATATTGTTCTAAAATATTTTTAAATAATTTTAGTTCATTGGTCTGCACATCATACTCAAACATGATCAATTCTGACTGAGACATCGCGATTTGGTACCGCTCTTCGCTCATCCGCAACGCTTCCTGCTGCTTTTTCTGTTCGGTGGTTTCTAAGACCATACTCTGAATATGTTCTTCACCATCCCCATCCTTGATAACAACACCGGTGTCCAGCACCCATATCGCATGGCCATTGCGATGTAGCAATCGGTATTCCAATGAAAAGGTGTTCCCCTGTTGCAATTGTGCGGTGAGTTTCTCGTCAAATCCTTCCAGATCCTCCGGATGTACAAGGGTATGATAATCAATGTTTTGCAAACTTTCTTGACTTGGATACCCCAGCATTTTCGCAAGGCCCTGTGGTTCTGAGACAAAGGAAAAGTGATCGTTGTTTTTGCATTGTAACAACGCAAGCGACACCGATTTTTCCAACTCTTTCAACATCATATCCGCCCGCTTCAATTCAGCGAACTGATGATGTAGATGCTCTTTGCTATCCGCTTGACCCTCTTCTGGCAACGACAAATGCAGATGATAAAGTAAAAATTCGCCTTCTTCATAACAGCAAACGAGCGAAAATCGCAAAACTAAAACCGTTTTACCGGCAACATCCTGCGCTCTTGTCAACAGTAAGACCCCTTCCACCAGATAGTCTCCTCCCGGTAGCTTGGTTGCTCTATAATCCTGCTTTGCAATGCCGTAATTGTTTGGTTGTAGGTAGACCTCTAGAAAGAATTGTCCCGTTGTCGCAATTCCTTCCATGGCACCACTGCCGGGTAAAAACCACGTGGCCTTGGGGTGGCTTCTTTTTAACAAGGTAACCATATCCTGATGAATGATACAATCTTCAATCAAACGATCTACAAATGCCAATGCAGCCTGTTCCGTTGGCTGTTGCACCATAATAATCACCTAAACTTTCTATCATTTTGTCGGTTGTACTTCATCATCAATGAGTTTGTGTTGGTACCACTTTGTACCTTTAAATCGCATGAAGAAAATTGTCCCACGCACGAACCATTCAAAGTACATAGCAATCCATACGCCTACAATGCCAAACCCCAACGGAATGGCAAGCATATATCCCAAAACCACGCGCAACAGCCACATGGAGCACATCGAGGCAATAGAGGTGAATTTGGCATCCCCACCGGCACGCAATGCTGCCGGCAAGACAAAACTAATGCACCACCCAAACGGTTCAACAATCACGTTGATGGTCACCAGCAATAAAATGGTGGAAACAATTTCTTCAGGTGGAGAAAATAACGACAGGAGGGGCATGAAAAACAGCATAACCAGTAGCGACCATAACAGCATGGCTACAGAGGCAAATTTCATACCGGAAACCGTCAATTTTTTAGCATCTTCAATGCGTTTTTTACCGACACACTGCCCTACCATGGTAATCACAGTCAAACTCATGGCAGCACCTGAAACCTGCATCAATCCTAAAAATGTGGCGGAAATGGCATTGACAGTCAACGCAAGGGTACCGAGCTGTACGATAAAAATTTGGGTGAGCAGTTTGCCCCCATTGAAAAACATCTGCTCTGCCGCAAAGGGCACGCCGATGGAAAAAATTCTCTTTTGAAAAGCAATATCAATGGTAAAGATGTCTTTGGGGCTAACAGATAGGTGATCGCAGTAACGAATCATATAGACAATGGCGACAATAACCCCCAGTAAACGGGAAACAACCAAAGAAATGAGTAGCCCATAAATCCCCCATTGCAATAGCGTCACAAAAACGAGATTAAGGATTACGTAACTGCCATTGAGGATGAGTGACAGAAAAAGCGATGCTTTACTGTCCCCCACACCACGCAACGCACCGACGACCATTTGGTAGAGTGCAAATAGAGGATAGGTGGCACAACTGCCAATTAAGTAAATGGTGGCATAGGACATGACAAGTGGATCCGCTTTGCCAAACATGCCTTGCAGAAGCGGCCCATGAAATACAATCATCAAGCCCCCCAGTATAAGGCCCAATGCTGTTACTGCAGTGAGTGCCTGTGCGGTGGCTTTGGAAATCATTTCCGGATGCCCTGCCCCTTTGTATTGGGCAATGATGACCGTCCCACCCGTTGCGACCGCGATGAAGACGTTCATCAAAAATAAGTTGATGGAGTCGACCATATTGACCGCACTGACCGCTTCCACACCGGAGGAACTAATCATTGCCGTATTCAATAAGTTCAGTAAAACAACGAATCCTTGATCCACGAGGATCGGTAAAAACAAGGCAAAAACTGCCGTTGTTGTCATGGATGGGCAGTCAAACCACCCCTTCATTTTATGCCAAAACGCCTGCTTGATCCCATGGATGACCTTCATATTGACACCTCTGTACACAAATTTGACAGTACCGGTATGGATCAGATATAACCATATAGTCCTCGTACAGAGGCTTCACCACTCTGTACGGTAAATTGCCCAC
>CAYJIM010000004.1:0-26890 GCA_964370215.1 uncultured Oscillospiraceae bacterium | reverse complement strand
CCCACCGGTTTGTCGGTATAACGTGTCAACAACCGCCACACAGCAATGGCACAGAGCAATGGGTACAACAGCAGTTCTCCTTGTGGTTGATGGAATAACACCGACAGGGACAGATTCCCCTTTGGCGTTTGCCATACACGACCCAAGCGCCCTTTGCCCGCCGTTTGTATATCCGCTGATACTGCGGCACCATCGGGCAGCGACAGGTGTTGTTTTAAATAAGTATTGGTAGAATCCAACGAGGTAAAATATAAAATCGGCTGACTTTTCATCAATAGGCCACCTCAACAAGATTACACACAATCCCCATCGTACCGATGTCAATGACCCCTACCGTGGGTCTGCCGGTGCACGGGCTGGAAAGACTGCCGGGATTGAGGTAATAAAGACCATCGTCATATCCTGAAATTGCTTGATGTGTATGTCCAAACAACACGATATCAGCACCGACATTGCGCGCTGCCGCCTTGATTTCCTCCAATGATTGCTTGACCTGATAACGGTGTCCATGAGTGAAAAAAACAGCTTTTCCTTCCACCGTGATTTGACCCACCATGGGCAACGTACGATCCCAATCGCAATTGCCGGCAACTGTATGAATGACCATGTCAGGGTGCCTCTGTTGTAACAACACCACATCCTTTGTGCCATCCCCACAATGGATAAAACAATGTGCCTCCTCTTTATATCGGAGGATTACTTTTTCTAATGTGCCATACTTCCCATGACTGTCTGACACGACAACAATCCGCTTACTCATGTTGTTTCCCCTTTGACAGTGTGCAATTTTCCTGAAGTATTCGCATAGAATAACACAGCAGCGATCTACATCTGTCCCATTTATTAGTTCAATTATACCATGTACAACCGTCCATGTCCAGTGGAAAGGAGGATTTGTCTATGCCAAATAAACCGGATTTGAACTTACTTATCCAAGAAGCTAGTAAAAAACTCGGTATGAACCCAAATGACCTCAAAAAGCAAGTGGAAAGTGGAAAATTGGATCAACTCATGAAAAATTTGCCCCCACAGCAAGCACAAGGGTTTCAACAAATTTTAAACAACCCCGATGTCGCCAAAAAAATGATGCAATCACCACAAGTACAACAAATGATGAAACAATTTTTTCAAAAAGACAAATAGCATCAGAAAGGAGGGACTATTTTGGACGATTTATTAGAACAAATGCAACAAGTGTTGGGTACTGAAGAAGGGCAACAACAGCTCAAACAAGTCATGGATTTATTTGGTGGTGACAACGGGCAAATGCCTGATCTGTCCGCCTTGTTTTCAGGCTCATCGGACACGACTGCAAACACCGCACAAGAGGAATCGCCACAAAGCCCCTCCTTTTCCCTTGACCCGACCATGCTATTGATGATCCAACAAATGATGGGGTCCTTTCAAAAAGACGACGACAACACCCGTCTACTGTTGGCATTGAAACCGCACTTTCGGGTGGAGCGACAGGAAAAAATTGATCGTGCCGTGCAATTACTACGCCTGATGGCACTCTGGCCACTCATCAAAGACAGCGGACTACTGGGGGGACTTTTACATGGCAAATAGCGGTTACAGTAGTGGAGAAATGCTACGTATGCAACAGGATGCCATCCGAAGAGTGCAGGAAATGCAGCGTCGCTCACAAGAACGTGTCCGACAACCCACGACACCACCCATCGGAACACCACCGATGCAGGATATTGCAAACGGACAAACCAATCAAGCACCGCCACCACCGGTTCCCCCTCCCACCACGCCAACGCCGCCCAGTAACGGTCTTGGTGGACTGCTCTCCTCCCTTTTGGGCAAAAAAGGCGATGGGGATGAAACGGGTTTGTTGGCGCAGTTCGGCATCGATGAAGAGCAAGCGCTAATTCTTGCACTGCTCTTGATTTTATTGCGTGAGGGTGCCGACCATAAACTGATTTTGGCGCTCTGTTATATTTTGCTTTAAGTGTTTGGTTTTTCCGTTTCCATCGGATTGATTTCATTGCAGATGCTGCGCATCGTTGTTTGATCCAATAAAAATTGATCATCTGCCATGATACCATCCATCGAAAAGGAGACCGTCACCAATGGATGAGAGAGTGCATCTTCCACCGCCTCCGCACGGTTTTGCAAGTGCTCCTCCGTGATGTCGGTATCCGCTTTGAACAATGCCTCATAAAGCCAATCCAGTCGATCCAACTTGCTTTCATTCAAACGCATAGAGCAAAGTGCTGAAACAAGATCCGCTTTGGGTTCAAACAGCGGAGTCAACAACAGATCTGCCATGCGACGACCGTCCAATTGTATCTCCTCGGCATCAAACAAGTAATGTTCAGTCTGCATGGGCACATCTAATTCATAAGGAATCCCTTCCAGTATATCAATGCCCGATTGCAATGTCTCACGATCTGCACGTACATATCGACAGTCAATTTCATCAAACAGCGTACCGATGGCAATGGCGGCGTATTCCATCCCCCCATATTCATAAAACCGTTCTACCGTTTGGGTTCTGGTATCCACCGTCACCACTGTTTGTTTTGGTACTTCCAAAATAAACAGTTTGCCCTGTACCACATCAAATTTCAAGTAAAAGTAGCTGACGGGTAGTGCATTGCGCTCCTCACACAACATCAAAGCCACCGACATATTGTCTTCCTCCGCCGGTTGATATTGATCCACCGGCAGGTTTTGCACCTCCTGTGCAACCGGCAAAAAGTCTCGCTGTCGCATGAGATAGAGCGCCACGGCAAACATGGCGCCGAATAGTAAAATGGACACCACAAAGGCGATTAAAAATGTTTTATACCGCTGAAACAAAATGGACACACCCCTTCTTTTCGGTAGTGTGTCCATTGTTTGGTTTACTATACTTATTGATCGGTGCCGGTCAATACTTTTTCTTTTTTATCCAGTTGGATGCTGTTGGTCGTGCGCTTGACCGTGCCGAGTTTTTGCATTCTTCTGGCATTGGAAATCATCAGTTTGATGCGGTTTTCCTGATTGATGGCAGTCGCACCGGGGTCGTAGTCGATGGCAACGATATTCGCCGAAGGATGGTTTTGCTTGATTTTTCGCATCATCCCCTTGCCGACAATGTGGTTTGGCAGACAGCCAAACGGTTGGGTGCAGACAATGTTGCCGACCCCACTGTCGATGAGTTCTAGCATCTCACCGGTGAGCAGCCACCCCTCCCCCATTTTATTGCCGTAGCCAACGTACCCTTTGACCAGCTTTTTGGTGTGATCAAAGCGCTGTGGCGGACGAAATTCCGGCACTTGTTTGACTGCATCAATCATATCTTGTTGCCAAGAAAACAGACGTTTTTCAATGATGCCACAAATCCATCGTTTCAAAAATCCACCACCGTAAAGTGCCGGATCTTCATAGCGGTTGTCCACTTTAAAGATGACAAAGTCCAGCAATCCCGGCACGACCGGTTCCACCTCTTCCTGTTGCAGGAATTTTTCCAAACTGTTGTTGCCAAGTGGGGCATACTTGACGTAAATTTCACCTACAATGCCGACTCTTATTTTTTGGACGGTACGATCTGTTTTGATGGCAGCAAAAGAAGTGACAATACGACCAAAATTTTCTTTGACACGACGATAGGTCACACCGGAACGGTGCTTATAGTCCTCTTCCAATGTTTCAACCCACTGATCCACCAATCGATCGGCCGATCCATGTTCGATTTCATAAGGGCGCACCTGATTGGCAATCAACATCAAAATATCACCGTACAGAATGCTGTACACCAATTTTTTCAGCATCCCCACACTCATGTGAAAGCCCGGATTTTTTTCCATACCGGAAAGATTCAACGAAATGACTGGGACATGTTCAAGCCCGCTCTTTTTCATTGCTTTGCGCAGTAAGTGAATATAGTTGGATGCACGACAACCACCCCCTGTTTGGGTGATCATGACCGCTGTTTTGTTGAGGTCATACTGACCACTTTTGAGTGCATGCAGCAGCTGTCCGATGACCAATAATGCCGGATAACAGGTATCGTTGTGTACGTTTTTCAAACCCTCATTGATGATTTCTCTGCCGGTCGTCTCCAATGGGACAACATTGAGACCATGGAGTTTGAATGCCATTTTAAAGAGTTTAAAATGCACCGGAAGCATATTCGGTGCCAAAAGGGTGTACCCTTCTTGCTTCATTTCTTTGGTAAAAAGCAGTCTGCCGTCTTTGGCATATACTAATTTGGCCATGGTTATTTGCCCTTTCTCTTTGATTTCTCTTCAATTGCAGCCAATAGACTACGAATACGAATACGAATGGCTGACAGGTTGTTGATTTCATCAATTTTCAATTGCGTATACATTTTGCCTTGATGCTCCAAGATGGAGCGCACCTCATCGGCAACAATGGAGTCAATGCCACAACCGAACGAGACAATTTGGATCAATTCCATATCCTCATTCTTCGCCACATAGTCTGCCGCCTGATACAATCTTGCATGATAGGTCCATTGATTGAGCACATTGACTTTTTGCACATTGCCCAAATGTGCCACGGCATCTTCTGTCACAATTGCAAGGTCAAAAGAGGCAATGAGTTGATCCAAACCGTGATTGATTTCCGGGTCAATGTGATAGGGTCTGCCGGCAAGCACCACAACCTTTTGTCCGTGTGCTCTGGCATGTGCCATCACACGCGCCCCTTCATCACGCAGGTCTTGTCTGTATCGCTCATAACTTTGGTACGCCGCTTTGGTCGCTTGTTTGACCTGTACTTTGGACACACCAAAGTGTTCTGAAAAATAGGCAAAGGCTTTTTTACTAAAGTCGTTCATGCGGTGAAGGCCAAAATAGCCGTGTAGGTAGGATACCTCTTCTAGCTGCTGCATGTTCGCTTCCAACAATTCCGGATAATAAGCAACCACCGGACAGTTGTAATAGTTGTCCCCGATTTTTTCATCAAAGTTATACGGCATACAGGGATAGAAAATACGGGTAACCCCTTTTTCAATGAGATTGACAATATGCCCATGCATAAGTTTTGCCGGATAACAAACGGTGTCAGACGGAATGGTGTCCTGTCCCAATCGGTAGAGTGCTCTGGTGGAAATATCAGACAGCACCACTTCAAACCCTAAGGTCGTCAAGAAACTATGCCAAAATGGCAGATTTTCATACATGTTAAGCCCCAACGGGATCCCAATTTTCCCGAGCCCACCATCCATACTTTGTAGCGTTTTGATCTTTTTCAGCTTATAGTGGAACATGTTCGGCACCTTGACCCCTTTATTGATGCCCAGGGGTTTTTCACAGCGGTTGCCGGAAATGAGTTTGCGATTGTCCTCAAACACATTGATGGTCAAATTACAGCGGTTGCTACAAAGACCACATTTGGCCGTGGAACTGCGGTGCTCAAATCGTGCAAGTCCTGCCACATCGATCAGCGAAGATTTGGAAACCGGCAATTCTTTGGCATACAACGCCGCACCATATGCCCCCATCAATCCTGCAACCGAAGGTCGGACAACCTCCTGCTCAATTTCTATTTCAAAGCTTCGCAAAATTGCATCGCTCAAAAACGTACCGCCCTGTACCACAATATGTTCCCCTAAATCCTCTTTGGAGACGGCACGAATGACTTTATAAATAGCATTTTTGGTGACACTGATGGAAAGTCCTGCCGAAATATCCGCAAGAGTAGCCCCTTCCTTTTGTGCCTGTTTGACCGAGGAATTCATAAACACAGTGCAACGAGAGCCGAGATCGGTCGGATGGGCAGCAAACAGCCCTTCATTTGCAAAGGTTTGTGCAGTGTGCCCCATCGATTTTGCAAAAGTTTCGATGAAAGAGCCACAACCCGACGAGCAGGCTTCATTCAAAATAATATGATCGATCATGCCATTGTGAATTTTAAAACACTTGATGTCCTGCCCACCGATATCCAACACAAAATCCACTTTTGGATTAAAGTGCTTGGCGGCACGCAGGTGCGCCATGGTTTCAACCAATCCCAAATCCACATGCAGCGCATGCTTGATGAGTTCTTCCCCATACCCAGTGACAGCACTGGCACCGATGGTGATGCGATCACCACAAAGTTTGTAGATTTCTTCCAGTTGTCCTTTGACCACCTCTACCGGATTCCCCTTGTTGGAATTGTAGTAGGTATAAAGCAGTTGTCCCTGATCATCGATGAGACAGAGTTTTGTGGTGGTAGAACCACAGTCAATCCCCAAAAATGCTGTCCCTTCATAACCATTGATGTCCAATTGTTTGACGTCCGCCTTTTGGTGACGGTCACGAAATACTTGATAATCCGCATCATCGAAAAAGAGCGGCTCTAACCGCAAAGTAGTTGGTGCCTCTTCAGTCGTTTCCGAAAGCAAGGCCAATAAGTTGTCGTAAGTAAAGGTTTTGTCTTGTTCGGTGGCATAAATTGCCGCCCCCATACTAACCGCATACAGTGCCCACTCTGGGAACACCGCGTGTGCCTCATCCAGTTTCAACGTTTCCACAAAGCGTTGTTGCAAACTTTTGAAAAAGAAAAGCGGTCCGCCAAGGAACAACACCTTCCCTTCAATTTTTCGTCCCTGCGCCAAGCCGGTAATGGTTTGATCTACAACCGCTTGAAAAATACTTGCTGCAATATCCTCTTTGCGTGCCCCTTGGTTTAACAAAGGCTGAATGTCTGTTTTGGCAAACACCCCACAGCGAGAGGCAATGGTGTAAATGGATTGACAGGCACTTGCTAGCCGATCCAGTTCCAATGGCTGTACTGCCAAAAGTGTCGCCATCTGATCGATGAAGGCACCTGTACCACCGGCACAGCTTCCATTCATCCGTTCTTCAAAACGGTTAGAGTCATCAAAAAATAAGATTTTGGCATCTTCTCCACCGAGCTCAATGACGACATCGGTATCGGAAATGGTATTGCGCACCAATTCACTAGTTGCGAACACCTCTTGGACAAACGGAATGCCGGCGGATTTTGCCATACCCAATCCTGCTGAACCGGAGATGGCGACTTGAATGACTTGTCCTTCCAAAAAGGGTTTTGCACGTTGCATCAATTCCAATGTTTTTTGTCGCACCTGTGAAAAGTGTCGCTCGTAACATTCAAATACTACTTCGCGATCCTGAATAACCACCAATTTTGCTGTGGTAGACCCAATGTCTACCCCGACTGAGATTCCCATGAATGATACCCTTCCTCTTTGTTTATATATTTTACGTTCACTGCTTAATATTATACTGCGATTAGCCATTTTTCGCAAGTCATTTATGGGGTATTTGTGCGAATTTAAGTAAATTCTCCGTAAATTTTCCGAAAATCTTCATCTTTCCGACGTTGACTTCTAGATGTTTTTGCATTACAATGAACAAAAGTCTTATTCTCCTTAGAGGATAATTGAAAGGAAGTTTTTATGGAAGTCTTATTGGAAAGCATTGGTACCTTTTTTGAAACCCACGGCGGGGACATCATCACCTCTGCCATCATTGTCGTTGTTGGTATTTTTCTCATTCGCTTGACGGTGAATGTCACGAAAAAAGCACTTGCCAAAAGTCCTGTTAGCGTAACGCTACATCGATTTATTCTGTCGATGCTCAATGTCCTATTGTATGTCGTATTGGGGATGACGGTGTTGCAAGTATTCGGCGTACCGACCACCTCTATTTTAGCGGCTTTCAGCGTCATTGGTCTTGCCATCAGTTTGTCAATACAAAACAGTTTTGCAAACGTTGCCGGAGGGGTCATTCTCCTGTTTACCAAACCCTTTGAAGTCGGCGACTATATCATGTTTGAAGATGTGGAGGGTACGGTGGATCGCATCAGTATCATGACCACCAAAATCATGACCTTTGACAACAAATCCATCTATATTCCAAATGGTAATTTAACACAGGATAAAATCACCAATTTTACATCTGCCGGCACCAGACGGTTGGACCTACTGGTTTCCATTTCCTATCACAATGATTTTCGTCAAGCGATCCGCCTCATCGAAGGCTTGATCCAAAAAGAGGCACTCATTTTAAAGGATCAAGAGGGCAAAGAGCCGGTTGTGCGCATGATGGAGCATGGTGCGAGTGCCATTGTCTTAACCGTCAAGGTTTGGGTGAATACCGATGACTACTGGCCGACAAGATATAATCTCTTGGAAAACATCAAGGAAACCTTTGATGAACATGACATCAGCATCCCCTTCAATCAAATGGAAATTGTCTTGAGAAAGGACGAACCCAATGCGTGAAGAAGAATTTTTATCCCTATATCGAACGCTGGAACATCTGCTGAGCCAACGTCCCGAAACACGTGAGGCGAAGCGCTTTCAAAGCCCTATCATGGCGTATCTGCATTCAGCAGAAGGAAAGCTCTTTCGAGAAGAATTGGATCTTTGTCGTGAAATTCGCAACATTTTGGTGCACTCCCCTGAAATCGGCGGACAAGCCATCATCGAGCCTTCTGCTGTCCTGGTAGAATGCCTCAAGGAAATCATTGAACATGTCAAACGTCCACCCTTAGCGCTAAATTATGCCACACCGGCAGAACTGATTTTCTCAGCTTCCCTTTCCGACAATGCCCTGCGCACTATGCGACGGATGCAGCGAGATGGGTTTTCCCATCTTCCCATCTTTGAAAACGGGCTTTTCTTCGGGGTGTTTAGTGTCTCCACGCTATTCAGCGACGCAGTGGAACACGGTGGTTGTGATTTAAACGCAGACACCAAACTAGATCGATTTCGTGCTCTTATTCCGATCCACACCCACCGCACCGAACAGTTTTTATTTCTACCTAAAACGGCGAATTACTTTGAGGCGAGAGTGCTGTTTGAACGTCCCACCAAGCACGATCGTCGACTTGCCGCCATTTTCATCACCAAGTCAGGGGATCCGAAGGATCGTTTACTCGGCATGATCACCCCGTGGGATGTATTGGATGATGAGGAATTCCAACAACGCCGCAACAAACGATAATACGTCAATGACCCCTCGAACAGAAACTGTTCGAGGGGTCATGTTGTTATTGTGGTTTTTGATAGGTCGGTGCGTTTTTCGGTGCTTTTCCTTTAACGACACGATGATAGTAATCATAAGTCATCGGTGGTTCTTCGGACAGGACATCCCCATCGGTGACCGCACCCAAAAAGATGGTGTGGGTATCCGTTTCAAAACGATTGATCACCTTACAAGTAATATAGGCACAAGCACCCTCCACAATCGGCATGTCCCCTTTCATAACATGGGGAATTTCTTTGAATTTATCGGTATTTTCACAGCTGAAAAAACCAAATTTCCCGATGGTCAGCGGCGGGGTATTCTCCGGCATAATGGAAAGGGCAAACACCCCACTTGTTTCAATACTCCCATGGGTATAATTATCGTGTGCAATGCTGACCGCAACCGTTTCCGGAATGGCGGTTACCTGCATGGCCGAATTTGCGACACAACCGACTTTTTGAGCGCCATCCATCGTCGAAATGATATAAACGCCATAGGACAACTTAAACAGTGCTGCTGGATTCATATGAACACTCCATCCTGCAATCCTTTGGGATCACATTTTTTAATAGTTTTCTGCCAATACTTGAAAATATGCTTTAGGATGGTCACAAACCGGGCATTTGTCCGGTGCACCCTCTGCAACGGTGATATGTCCACAGTTTGCGCATTGCCAAACAGTGACTTCCCCCTTGGCGAAAACAGTTTCTTCTTCTACATTTTTCAATAATTTCAAATAGCGTTCTTCGTGGTGTTTTTCGATTTTAGCGACCATTTCAAACAAGGCTGCAATTTCGGTAAACCCCTCTTCTTTTGCTTCTTTTGCAAAGGTGGCATACATGTCCGTCCACTCATAATTTTCGCCACTTGCCGCATCTTTCAAATTTTGCGCCGTATCGGGTACTGCACCGTCATGCAGTAGTTTAAACCAAATTTTTGCATGTTCTTTTTCATTGTTTGCCGTTTCTAAAAACAGTGCTGAAATTTGCTCATATCCTTCTTTTTTTGCCTTAGACGCATAATAAGTATACTTGTTGCGCGCTTGGCTTTCCCCTGCAAATGCCGATTGTAAATTTTGTTCTGTTTTTGTTCCCTTTAATTCTTTCATAAAAAGTCCCTCTCTTTCTTGTACTGTTGCACCATGGTTGTTGATCAAAGGATTTTTGCGTTGCCACGTTGGCAAGGAATTAAGGTATGGCCCTTACTACCATTATACACCAATCTATTATCCTGTCAATGATTTTGCAGATAAAAACCCTGCCGCCACGGTCATAGACCGTAGCGGCAGGGTTTTTACTATACGTTGCTATCGTTTGTCAATTTGAATTTTTGAAGTACAAAAATAATAGAACTTAAGATCATCGCTACAAGTCCTGCCAATACCATGCCACGGAATTCTACATCACCAATGGTGACAGTCACGCCGGAAAGACCTGTGACAAACACAACCGAGGTCAAAATAAGGTTGACATTTTTACTGTAATCAACTTTGCTGTCTACCAGAATACGAATGCCCGATGCCCCAATCATGCCATATAGCAGGAAGGTCATCCCACCGATGACGTTGCCGGGAATGGTAGCAATGAACGCAGACAAAGGTCCGATGAACGCCATTGCGATGGAAACAATTGCCGCGCCTGCAATAACACGAACCGAATACACTTTAGTCACCGCCATGACACCGATGTTTTCCCCATAAGTGGTTGTCGGCACACTGCCGAGAAACGCAGAAATGGTGGTGGAAACATTGTCGCCAAGCAAGGTGCGATGCAGCCCCGGATCTTTGATCAGATCTTTACCAACAATTTTCGAAGTGACAATTTGATGCCCAATATGCTCGTTGACAATGACAAACAGTACCGGCAGGATGGTCAAAATCGCTGTTGCATCAAATTTTGGGAAGGTAAACTGCGGCAGAACAAAGAACGAGCTTTGCAACACCGGTGTAAAGTCGATCATCCCAAATGCGAGTGCCGTGAGGTAACCAACTACCAAAGCAATCAAAATCGGAATGACTGCCAAAAATTTACGGAACAAGATGCTCCCGAAGATTGCTGTACCCAAAGTAACCCCAAACACCACAACGTCTTGATAGGTGGTGGTTTCCGACATCAGGTTTGCCCCAATGGCACCACCGCCAACGGTGTGCCCTGCAAGTTCCAACCCGATGAGTGCCACAACAGGCCCCATTGCCGCCGGTGGCAGTACCACATTGATCCACTTGGTGCCAAATTTGTAAATGAGTGCAGACAGCAGACAGCCACAAAGCCCGATGACCACAAAGCCACCAAGCGCATACTCATAACCGTAGGCCGCTACCACCAAGGATGCCGGTGCCAAAAAGGCAAAGGACGAGCCGAGGTATGCCGGCGATTTCCCTTTGGTCAACAAAATGAAGATGAGTGTTCCCACCCCATTCATCAACAGGACGATACCCGGTTGAATGCCGAAGACGATCGGAACTAAAATAGATGCGCCGAACATGGCAAACAAATGCTGTAAGGACAACGGTACGAGTAGTGAGAGCGGCACTTTATCTTCAATGCCAATCATTTTTCTTTCCATGAATTATAATCCTCCTTCAAAGTTTCTTTAAAAATAATCCATGAATTGATTATATCTTACATTCTTTGACAAGTCAATCAATCTTTGAGAGCATTTTACAAAAACCAAATAAAAAACTTTTTTTACCCAATCATACCACCATCTACTGTCAACACCTGTCCCGTAATAAAAGACGCCTCTGCACTGGCAAGGTAGTAAATACTACTCGCCACCTCTGCTGTAGTGCCCAAGCGACACAGCGAGATCTCCTCTTTTAATGCACCCATCGTTTGTGCATCAAACCCACGATTCATATCGGTATCAATGACACCGGGTGCCACACAATTGACACGGATACCGCTCGGCCCCACCTCTCTGGCGAGTGCCTTTGTCATACCGATGACCGCTGCTTTTGCCGAAGAGTACGCCACTTCACAGGAAGCCCCACTGATCCCCCAAATGGAGGAGACGTTGACGATACTACCTCCTTGTCTTTGAATCATGGCAGGCAGTACCGCTTGGGTGCAATAAAAGGTGCCGTCTACATGAATCGCAAACAGTTTACGCCATTGCTCGGCTGTGGTGTCGGTAAAAAGCGACTGCATGGCAACCCCTGCATTGTTGACCAAACAGTCAATAGCACCTAACTGATCGACCACCTGTCCGACCATCGCCTCTACCTGAGACTGTTCAGAAATATCTGCTTGTACCGCAATGGAGAGCACACCCTTTTGCCGAATTTTTTCTACAATGGCTTCCGCTTTTTCCTTTTCACGGTGGTAGTGTACCGCCACTTGTACCCCTTGTGTTGCAAAGTGCAACGCCGTTTGTGCCCCGATCCCCCGAGAAGCACCGGTAATCAATACGGTTTTCACAGCGTTTCCTCCTTCGCACCTTGTTGCAAAAATGGAATGACTTCTAAAAGAGAGGAAACACAAGCAACCGCTTTCTCTTTCATTTCGGCATCCGGTTCGGCCAAGTCCGGCACCATCACGGGAATCAAGCCCCCTGCATGTGCCGCACGAATGCCATTAAAGGAATCCTCCAACGCCAAACAACAGGTAGGATCCACCCCCATTGCAGTACAGGCTTTGAGGTAAATTTCAGGATTTGGCTTACTCTCTGTCACCTGATCGCCCCCGATCACATCGACAAAATAGGGGAGCAATGCG
The DNA here is from genome assembly GCA_964370215.1 of uncultured Oscillospiraceae bacterium. GTDB lineage: Bacteria > Bacillota > Clostridia > Oscillospirales > Ruminococcaceae > Massiliimalia. Next base: position 14,214 of record CAYJIM010000004.1, on the reverse strand, counting down.
GTGTCGGCAAGGTATTTTTTGGCAATGTCGGTGTAGGTAGATGTTGCCACTGCCATCAAATAGCCTTCCGCTTTGAGAAATGCCAACAACTCCCGTACCCCTGTTTTCACCGGCATCCCCCGTTCTTTGATCGCCTGTTGAATGTAGCGGTGTTCCCCTTCCTGCAATTGTTCGTAAGGGAAATCGGCACCGTAGTGCGCTAAGAACAGTGCACGACAAGCCACACGATTGAGTCCCAATGTTTTGTAGTTGAACGCCCCTAGATTTTCATACCCAAGGGTGCGCCCGACCACATCCCACGCTTCTTGTACCAGTCGTTCGGTATCAAAAAGCAAGCCATCCATATCAAATGCAACTGCTGTAATCTTCATTCTATTCTCCTCTTGTTTATGCCATCGGTATGGCAATGGATTTACCCAAATGCAGTGCATAAATGAGGCATTCCTTGACCGGTTTTTGGAAATAATCCGGCAGTGCCTGTCCATACAACTGCAATTGTCTGCTGTATCGCTCCTCAAAATCAGCGACATTGGAAAGCCTATCGGTTTTGTAGTCGACAATGACAATGCCATCTTCCTCTTCAATCACCAAATCCGCAATCCCCTGCATGAGGATCACTTCCTTTTCGTACTGTGACGACAGTGATTCTTCCACGACCTGTGCCGGCACGCCATACAAAAACGCATATTCACGATGTAATTTTTGTGCTTGCTTCATTCGTTGATAAAGCGGTGATGCTAGAAAATTTTGAATCGCCTTGAGGTTGAGGGCGCGCCCCTGTTGCTCTGTGAGGAAATTTTGATCAACCAATCGCGTCACTTCAGCTGATAAATCCAATACCGCACCTGAAAAATCTGCATATTGCATAAAAGTATGTAGTGCTGTCCCTCTTGCCGCACCATCCAAAACGGTACGATCCTTCAAGGTGCGTTTTGGTATTGCCTCAAAGGCTGTTTGTTGCTGTTTGGCAAGCTGTGTTGCCGTAACTTTGACCGGTAATACAGTCATTTCCTGGTGGGGATAGCAAAAGGATAGACGCTTTTGCAGACAATCAACAATGGCCTGATCCGGCTGTTTTGTAAACACCCGTTCCTCGGTTGTGGTTTCACCCACTGCTTGGTCATCATGATAGAAAAACCGCAATGGTAATGTCATCGTTTTCGAAAGGGGTTCTTCCAAATAACATTCTGCAAACCCTGTCACACGACAGGTCGCTGCCAAAATCCAATCCAACATATTGTTACATCGTGACGCATACTGGGACAGGTTGTTGCTATTTTGCACCTCTTTTGCAATTTTTTGTGCACGTCCTTTGCCGGTACTGCCGATCAAAATGAGCTTTTCTTTTGCTCTCGTTGCCGCCACATACAGCACCCGAAGCTCCTCGCTCCGCGATGCCAGTCGCTGCTTTTGTTTGAAGTATTCCAGTGCCAAATTGCTATATCGCTGATGGGTTTTGGGCTTTCGGATGTGTAGTGCAACACCATCGTCTGCATCAAACACCACTTCTTTACTTAAATCTTGTTCATTGAAGGATTTTGAAAGGTTCGCCACAATGCAGATCGGAAATTCCAACCCCTTAGAGCCGTGAATACTCATGACACGCACCACATCCGCCTGTTCGGAAGACACATTGGCGCCTGAAAAATCTTCCCCTCGTGCAATGGAGCGATCAAGATAACGTAAAAACCCATCGATCCCCTGTCCGCCCAACTGCTCATATGCTGCTGCATAATGCAGTAGTAGACATAAGTTGGCACGCTTTTGTCGCCCCGACTGCTGCATTTCCATCAACGATAAAAAGCCGGTATGATCGTAAATCAATTGAATCATCTGTTCCAATGTCAATTGATTTGCCTGTTGTCGCAACAGCATCAGTGTGCGTAAAAACTGCATACACTTGACATCCCCTGTTTCTGCCAGTGCTGTCACGCCAAAATACAGCGATCGTTTCGGTTCTTGTAGCCGTATTTCCACCACTTCATCGGGGGTAAACAAAAACATCGGTGAAGTCAACACACCAAACAGCGGAATGTCTTGCAACGGGTTGTCAATCACACGCAGCAGTTGTAGCATCATGAACACTTCCGGCGCGTTGAAGTATCCGGTGTCCGCTTCCGCAAAACTCGGCAATCCCGCCTCCTGCATCCGCTTGATCATGCGATCAATCTTCCCTTTTTTGGTGCGCAACAGGACACAAAAATCACGGTATCGACAGGGGCGCAGTCCCGATGGCCCTTGCACCTGATATCCTTCCTGCACCATCCGTTCAATCAATGCAATGAGATAGTCCATTTCCCTATCCATTGCGTCCGGTTGTTCTTCGTCCTGTTCTTCAGTACTTTTGCCCTTCGTCTTTCGCTTGCTTTCCACCAAATGCAGTTCTGCAAATGCACCATCATAAGGCTCATAACGTGCCGCTGGTACCAATGCCTCCTTGTCATCGTAGTCGATGCCACCAAATCGCTCAGTCATGATCGCTTCAAAAATGAAATTGATGGGCTCGGTGACCTCTGCACGACTGCGAAAATTGTGCCCCAGCGAAATCAATTCTTCCTGTTCCGATCCTTTTGCAAACTGCTTTTTTTTGGCCACAAACAGTTCAGGGACCGCATTGCGAAATCGGTAAATGCTTTGTTTGACATCCCCAACCATAAACAGATTTTCCGATTGCGGTACAGCCTCCTGCCGATTCATCGTCTGTTCTCCTTTTGACAGTGCCCAGAATATCAGGTTTTGCAGATAGTTGATGTCCTGGCATTCATCGATGAGTAATTCTGTATACTGTTCGGACAGTGTCACCGCCAGTGGGGTCTTTTGATACCCTTTTTCGGTTTCTTCCACCAACAACTGCAAAGCAAAATGCTCCAGATCGGTGTAATCCAAAATACCGAGTGCCAATTTATGCTCCGCCACACGGTTCATATAGTCCGTCACCACTGAAAACAGTGTTTGTAGCGTCTGCGACAAAAATACCTGATCCTCTAAAAAAGCCTTACTGTCAATGCAAAGAAAGGTTTCTTGGATCTTTTTGACCTGCTCTAGGGCGCTGCCACGTAACAATTTGATTCGTTCGAGCAGTTCTTTGTCTTCCACCCCTCTGGCAGCCTTCAAGTTTACCTTTTCAAGCGTGCTTGCGATGTGACAGGCATCATCCCAGCGCCCTTCCCGCAGTGTGTTGTAAAGGATCGTCAACTGGTCGACATCCTGTTCCAAGGCAGGATAATAGCATTTGATGAGTTTGTCATCCGCCATGGCAAGATCCTTTGCCTCTTGTAACCACCTTTTTGCATCGGCAAGGGTTGGCAGGATCCACTCCTCTCGCAGGATTTGTACCCAGTCAGTTTCTGACAGCGGTTTGGCATCATAAAAGGTGTGATACCGTGCCAACTGTGCCGTGGGAAAAGGATACTTCAAAATCCAATCATACACCTTCAAAATCAATTCTGACAACAACCGATCATCTCGATCGGTGTAGGTGTTCGCCAACGCAAGAAATGCAGGATCAGCGGTGCGATACCCCTGTTCCAACAGTTCTTCTAAGAGCTCCACTTTGATATTGTTGATCTCTGTCTGCTCCGCCAGACGAAATTTTGGTGGCAATCCCAATTGTTGGAACTGTTCTCGAATGAGGCTACTGCAAAGGGCATGGATGGTGCTGATTTTTGCACGGCTCAATAAAAACTGTTGGTGTTTCAACAGCTCATTTTGCGGATCATCCTCCAATAAATCCATCAACTTTTTTTCAATACGTTCCCGCATTTCAATGGACGCTGCCACGGTGAAGGTGACAATGATCAGAGAATCTGCCGGCACCGGCGGGGTTGCGGTAAGCATCTTCAACACCCGCTCGGTCAAGACAGCGGTTTTCCCGCTGCCTGCCGCAGCAGAAACCAAAATGTTTTTTTGCCCCACATCTATGGCACGTTGCTGCATGGGGGTAAAGGTCATCTTAGCCATCGGCTTGCTCCTCTCTCAAACGTGCAAACAAATCTTTTCTCTTGAGTTTTTCATAGGGTCGTTCCCCGTCGGTTGCTTCAAATCCACAGTGCTGTGCAAAGTCACAGTAACGACAAGTATCGGTCAACGGTTTGGCCTCAATATCCCCTTGATAAAGCTGTGCGACCATATCATGTAGCAGCGTTTCAATGTGGGTGAAGAGCATGTTTAGCTGCTTGTCTGTCACCATTGATTCCAATGACTGTTGTGAAAAATACTCCTCATTGGCTTGCCGTTCCACAAAGATGTCCTCTCGCAAATCGCCCTTATTGTAAGCATTTTTTTTCAGCGCAATCGGGGTGTAGGTGGCATCCAAACCGGGTTCCATAGCACGCACAACCGATTCCCGATCCACAATGACACCTTTCATCAAATAATGCTGATCGGCATAGGCGGTTTGTGCCATTTCATCGGATTGTCGACCCAGTTTTAAGCCCATACTGCCTGCCGGCATGTACAGCGCCCCTGCCGGTACCATATCCGTATCATCGCCCTTGCCATGTCGCTGTAAACATAACAGATATAAGAGCATTTGTAGGTTCAACCCATGATAAATGTCTGACAGGCGAAATTCTTTAAGACCTGTTTTATAATCGATAATGCGAATGAGTGTTTGCCCCTCTTGGTCAATTGCCTGATCGACACGGTCCACCACCCCATGCACTGTCACGGTGATGTCATTCACCGTCAAACGATACCCCGGTGTGTTGCCCGGTTTTCCGATTTCATATTCAAAGTCTGTCGGCCGAAAAGGGGTGTTCGCAAGCTGTTCAAACAGTTTTTTCAGTAGCAACAACACCTCCTGCTGTATGCGCTCATAAAGGTATAAGAAACGTGCTGTTTGGCGTTCACTGCCACCCATTTTTTCAAGGTACTCGCCAACCGCTGTTTGAATGAGCGGTTTGACCTGTGTTTCGGAAAAATGGCTATAATCGGTGATGCCGACACAGACCTTGTGTAAAATGTCATGAATCGCATTGCCACGGTGTAGGGCATTCAACTGCAATTTTTCCCGACCCTTTAATTTCAACCCGTACTCACAGAAAAAACGAAACTTACAGCGATGGTATGCCTCTACACGAGAGGGCGATAGGCGGACGTTTTGACCAAATAACGCTTTGGTCTGTTCCCTATTGTGCAATTGTTTTTTGCGATGTTCCATCAAATACTGCATACCATCCAACAGCGCTTTATAGGTAACGTCGGTAGAAAAATATTCTTTCAAGGAAGCGGACAGTACGCTGTCTTCCTGAAACAACATTGTCATCTTGGAAAAGGCACTTTGGGGGGTGTAGCAAAAATCAAGTGGAGACAGCACTGCCGTATCGCTCACCACCGCCTCAGAAAACAGGCGTTTGAACTGCAACAACAGCGAGGAGGGTGCCAGTGTCGCCCCTTTGATGTCTGCCTTTCGAAGTGTTAGGAGCAATCTCTCCGATGGCATGGTCATGGTTTTATAGGCAATGAACCGCTCTTCTGCAACCCGCTCTTTCAAAGATTTTGTAAACTCCAGTGGCAACAAGGCCGTGAGTTGTTGTCGTTCCCTGTCCTGCAAAAGCAGTTCCTCACTCGGTACATAGGGGAACACTTGGTCATTGACTCCCAATACAATGGTGACTTTCGGGGCGTCGGCACGCAAGTGATCGGCACTACCCACCAATACACAATCAGCGGTACGTGGAATATCGCTCAATTCTACTCCTTTTGCTACAACACCAAACAAAGCGGTGAATTGACTTTTGTCCAAAGGTGTCTGCCCCACCGTTTCCACCAATAGATCACAAAGATGACCAATCTCTTCAAAGGCTTGTTTTTGTTCATTTGCCGCTGTCATTGCCACCGCGTTTGACAAGTCTACCTGTTGCAACATTTGGTTGATACAATCCCGCACACCAAGGTGTTCCAACGCCTCCAACACCCCTTCTGCCATGTTTTGGACACGGCGTTGTTGAAATGCCGTTTTCGCAGTGTTCACTGCATGGATCACGCTTTCACGTAAGGTATTCCATTCTGCCAACAACAGTTCTTGCTGTTGCAGTTCCTGTTCGGTTCGAGCACCCTCCATCCCAAATGGAGACAGGGTAAACGGTATTTGCCAATCCTTCACTTTCAGCGACCAGTAGTAAAGATAATTTTCCAAACTGCTGACCACTTCAATGGAAAACGGGGTCAACCCACACTTTAACAACGCAAGTAAGCGCTCCGGCTGTGGACGCTCTATAAAGGCTAGTAGGTGAGAAACCAAACGGTAAAGCGGTGTTTCGGTCAACGGTTTTGCACGGTCCAGATGAAACGGGATATCGTATCGTGCAAAGATGGTCGAAAGCACATTGCGATACACCTCTAGGTTTCTGGTGGCGACAACAATTTCCGAAAACCGTTTGCCCTCATGCACCATTTTTTGAATGGTCGCAGCGACGTACTCTATTTCATCATATTCATTTTGTGCCACCATCACTGAAACCCCAGTCAAATCCGCACAGTGTGTTTTTGTGGACTGCTGCAGCACATGCTGTTCTAAATGGCACAGTGCCATTGTCTGTAAACGGTGTTGTGTGGTCAGTGTTTGAGGTACTGCGACACGCATCCCTGCTTGTCTTGCCACTTTGATGAGTTGACGTTTGGTTTCCTCTACACCGGCAAACAGTGGATCACACCCATCGGTACAAAGGGCAACAGTCGCTTCGGCACAACCTTTGAACATTTGTTCCAGCAGTTGCAATTCCGGCACTGTCAGTCCTTTGAATTCATCGATAAAAATGGCATATCCATGCAGTGGATGTTGTTTGCAAACATCTGCCGCACGCACCAAATCATCCAAATTATCAAGATAGGACTGCGAAACCCTCGCTTCATACGACTGATAGATCAGGTGTAAATCTGCAAGTTTTTGTTGTAGGCGTTGATCCTCTATCTGTGCTACAGTTTCTTTTAGCGCAGCACTATCCACCCCGGCATGTTTGAATTGGGTGACGGTGCTCATCACCTGTTCTGCAAATGATAGATGGTCTGCTGATTGCTGATAAAAACCCAACAGGTCTTTTACCTCTTGCAATGCTTGTACCAACAACACCAATTTGACACTATCCGATGCATACCCACCCCCAATGCCATGTTGCTTTAGCAGTTGGGTCGCAAAGCGGCTAAAACTGGTCACCTTTAGCCTTGCAAAAATACCGGCGCCACATTGTTGATAAAATTTCCGTTCCGTTTCAAAGGTGAATTGTTCCGGCACCAATAACAGTACCGGTCTCTTTTTGCTTGCTTCGACGACACGCTCAAAGAGCACCGTTGATTTTCCGGTACCTGCACGACCCTGTAGAATGTGAAACATTTGCATGGCCCCCTTTGTCTTTTAATATACCAAATCCATTGTACCATAAAAAGCACATTCACGCAATTTGACTAGTAATCGGCAAAACATTCCTATAAAAAAACATATACACACAAACACTTCTATGTTATAATAAAAGCAACTTAAAATAAAGGAGAGAGTTTATGAATCTTCAGACAAAATGTGTACAGGCGGGTTATACCCCAAAAAGCGGTGAGCCTCGACAAATTCCTATTATACAGAGCACCACCTTCCCTTATGAAACCAATGAAAAAATGGGAGAATTGTTCAACTTGGAGGCATCCGGTTACTTCTATTCCAGACTACAAAATCCAACCAACGATATGGTTGCGGCAAAAATTGCAGCATTGGAGGGTGGCGTTGCTGCCATGCTCACTTCTTCGGGGCAGTCGGCAAACTTTTATGCCATTTTCAACCTCTGTTCCTGCGGTGATCATGTCGTTTGTTCCTCGCAAATTTACGGCGGCACCTATAATTTATTTGCCGTCACCATGAAACGCATGGGCATCTCCTTCACCTTTGTTTCCCCTACCGCGACAGAAGACGAAATTCAAGCGGCATTTGAACCGACTACCAAAGCGGTGTTTGGAGAAACACTTTCCAACCCCTCCCTTGCTGTTTTGGACATCGAGCGTTTTGCCACCGTTGCCCATCGCAATGGTGTACCACTGATCATTGACAACACCTTCCCTACTCCAATCAATTGTCGTCCATTTGAATGGGGCGCTGACATTGTCACCCATTCCACCACCAAATACATGGATGGCCACGGTGCGGCAGTCGGTGGTGTCATTGTTGATAACGGGGCTTTTGACTGGACAAAATACCCCGATAAGTTCCCTGAATTCAACACCCCTGACCCAAGCTACCACGGCGTTGTTTATGCCGAGCGTTTTGGTTTGGGCGGTGCGTTCATCACCAAAGCAACGGTGCAATTGATGCGTGACCTCGGTGCTATCCAATCCCCGCAAAATGCCTTCTTGTTGAATCTCGGTTTGGAAAGTTTGCACCTGCGTATGGCAAGACACTGCGAAAACGCCGAAGCGGTAGCAACATTCTTACAACAACATCCGCAAGTGGTTTCCGTCAATTATCCTGGACTTTCGGATGATGCCACCAAAGAATTAACCAAAAAATATCTGCCAAATGGCAGTTGTGGTGTGGTAAGCTTTTGCATCAAAGGAGGTAGGAGTGCTGCTGAAAACTTCATGAAGAAGTTGACTGTAGCTTCCATTGCCACCCATGTTGCGGATGCCCATACCTGTGTCCTCCATCCGGCGTCCACCACCCATCGCCAATTGACCGAAGAGCAACTGCACCAAGCAGGCGTTTCTGCGGATCTGATTCGTTTGTCAGTCGGCATTGAATCCATTGATGACCTACTGGCAGACCTGTCCGGTGCACTTTCTGAATAATTGAAACAAAAAGCCTGTCTACTACATGTAGACAGGCTTTTTGTTTTGCTGTTTTAGCTGTTTTGCGCAAACACTTGGCGATAATCTGCCAAATTTTTACGAAGCAGATCCGGTGTTTGTAATCCATAAGGACAATGTTTGATACAGTGATTGCAGCCAACACACCCTTCAATTTGTTCCATTTTTTCTTTGCCCTCTTCGGTAAAGCGATCTGCTGTGGGTGCACGACGCAATAGCAGCGACATGCGGGCACAGGTTGGAATATCAATGCCGGCAGGACATGGCAAACAGTACCCACACCCTCTGCAAAACTCTCCACAAAGCACTTCCTGCTCCTTTTGGATAAAGGCTTTACGCTCTGCGGTCAAGATCGGCGGCTCACTCTGATAGGAAATGAATTCATCCAATTCATACTGGTGTTGCACCCCCCAAATTGGCACAATGTTGTCGAATTGCGCAAGGTAGGCATATGCCGCCGCAGAGTCGGTGATCAAACCGCCAGACAATGCTTTCATACAGATAAAGCCGACATCGTGCTCTTTGCAAAGTGCCACCAAATCCTCTTCCTCTTTGCTGGCTAGGTAGGAAAATGGAAATTGTAACGTGTCATATAAACCGGATTTGACCGCTTCTTGCGCCACTGCCAAGCGGTGGTTGGTGATCCCGATATGTAAGATTTTGCCTTCTTCCTTTGCTTGCAACATCGCTTCATACAGCCCACTGCCGTCTCCCGGTTTTGGGCAGAATGATGGGTTGTGGAACTGGTAAATGTCGATGTAATTTGTTTGAAGCAGTTTCAAGCTGGTTTCTAGGTCTTTCCAAAATCCTTCCGGTGTTGTTGCGGCTGTTTTGGTCGCCAACACAATGCCATCACGCACTTCACTGAGTGCGTTGCCCACCTTTTCCTCGCTGTCGGTATAGGCTCTGGCTGTATCGTAAAAGTCGACACCACAGTGATAAGCACTGTTTAAAATGCTCCCTGCCGCTTCCATGCTAATGCGCTGAATTGGCAGTGCACCAAATCCATTGAAGTTGACGGTAATGTTTGTTTTGCCCAATCTGATGTGTTTCATGTCTATTCTCCTTTTGTTTGTTGAACTGCCTTTATTTTTACGGAAGTACTCCGTTTAAAGCCGTCTTCCATCCCACTGATACTGTGCCAAATCCACTCGACCATCCGCAGAAAAAACAATACCTTCCGCTTCCAGCAGTGCTATTTGACGATTCTCTCCACCAAAGGCAAAAGCCTTTGACACTTCTCCAAACCGATTCACCACACGGTGACAGGGGATTTTTTCAGGGTTTGGATTGACATGCAATGCATAGCCTACAACCCTTGCCCACCTAGGATTGCCGGCAAGCCTTGCAATTTGCCCATAAGTGGCAACACACCCCTTTGGAATGTGCTGCACCACCTGATAAATATAAGAAAAGCTGTTATCTGCTTTGGTCCGCATAGATTAAGTCTCCTTGTTGACGAAAGGAATAAAACTGTTGGTTTGCCACAATCAAATGATCATATAGCGTAATGCGCAAGCCATGTAGCGTGTTTTCAATGAGCCTTGTGGTCACCATATCCTCTCTTGACGGTGCCGCCATTCCTTGCGGATGGTTGTGCGCAAGAATGAGGTGGTTTGCCTGATAACGAAAGGATAGTTCCACCAAATCCCTGACATCCAGATGACAAAAATCCACCGTTCCTTGCGACACCAACTCGCAAAACAATTTGCGAAATTGCCCGTTCACACCCATCACATACACCACTTCCCGATGTTCACCGATAAATTGTGCCGAAAGATGGTAATACAGTTGATGAATGCTGTCAAATTGTAGTCTAGAATCGGTAGCCTCTTCCATACAAAACCGTTTTGTTAGTTCCGTTGCGGTGCGCAGTAATAGCGCCGAGGACTCCCCCATGCCGGGTATTTCACAAAGTTCAGCGACAGAGGCATTCAATACACCGGATAAGCTACCAAATCGCTGCAGCAGTGCATGTCCAATGGTATTGGTATTTCCTCGAGAAATAGAAAAGTATAACAGCACTTCCAACACTTCATGATCCGAAAAGCCGGAAAACCCATTGTTTCGGATTTTATCTTTCATACGTAGGCGATGTCCTTGATGTGGATTTTCTGAAGTTGCCATCACAAAACCTCCTCATCTCCTCTTAGCAAGATATAAGACACCAATCTATTTATATCCCACTCGTCTGCTTTTTTTGTTGTTTTTTCATGCGTTTGTATGACTCTTCAACACCTTGATGTTCCTTGAAATATAGGATCAAAAGCCAAATCCAAAGAGCTATATTCAGCGTCGATAGAATCGGCATGGCAATGACAAATGCTTGTTGTATAGTACTGCCAAGGGAGTATTGAAACAATACAAATGCTTGGTTGAAAAAGGATAATGCAGTCACTGCTAAAAATGCCCAAAAATACTGCTTTTTTTGATAGACTATAAAGCATAGCAAAGTCAACAGTACCGCCGGCATTTGATAGCGTTCGTGCATCTTTGTCGTGATCATAAAGATGCCATTGAGTAAAAACAGCGCATTCAAGGTAAAGGGAATACGAATGCTTTTACGCCAACTTTGCCAATAGCTCCAACCGACCACCAAAAGTAAAATCACAGTGAAGATTGTGCTCAAATGATCCATAGTGAAACCGCCCAATTTCCATCCGACCATGCTGTCGTAATTCCCCCCAATCAACGCAAGATTAGATGGGGCAAAATTTAAAGGTAGCATCCCATAGAGATTGGCGGAATTGAGATTGACATATTGATAAGACTGATACCCACCGAAGTAAATTTCAAACGGCAAGGTAATCGATCCACTGCCAATCATATAAGGAAGCCATCCGGCAATGCCAACTGCCAAACCAATGCCCAGTGCCTTACATGCCTTCGGCAAGCGATAGCGCCAAAACAACTCAATGAGCAGCAAAGGTGCAAAGTAGGCAAATTGTAATTTTGTCAAACAGCCCAAGGCAAAAAAGATCGCCGCAAGAGTCGGTTTTTCATCCTGAAAAGCAACAACCATCAGCAAAATAAACAACAGTAGCATGGAATCGGTTTGCCCCCAAAAAGAGGAATTGATAATGATCGCCACATTGAACGCCCAAACTGTTGCCAGCAAAATGCCCATGCTTAAGCTTTTTCTACAGCCTAAGAAAAAGAGATAAACAACCAGCGCACAATCAAATAGAATCGGTACCAACTTGATCCAAAACATCTGTAAATATTGGATATTCTGCTCAGTTGCAGCGGCAACCGGTCCACTTACAAACCACAATAAAGTGGGGAAAAGCGGTGGATAGTCTAAGTTGTCCATCATTTGATAAGCAGAAAAAAGATGCTCTCCCATCCCGATTGCCCATGGTATGTTGAATACCGACAGATCAAAGGTGTTGTAATAGGCGGTACCGATCAACAATCGCAATACCAGTGCTGATCCTGTCAGTAGTATACACCACTGCGCCTTTGATAAAATCATGTCATTTTGCTTTGTCATCCTTCGTGGCTCCTTTGTGTTTCATATACTTTGCTATCATCGATGCGTTTGCACAATGTTTACAAATCATTGGTTTATTTTGTCGAAATATTATGTTACAATTTGAGTGTTTTAAAGTGAGGAAAGGAGCTGATTTCATGTCGTTTTATGATCCACATAAACAACCGTCTGATCATGCGGATACCTATGTAAACGGATTGGGGTTTTTGCCAAATTCCGCCAAACAACGACAAAAAAAAGAACTACAGCTTCAAATTGCGTTGATTGTATTTTGCATCTTCCTCATCTTTTTACTGCGATTCCTTTTAGAATTGCCGATCTTTTTATTGTTACGACTATTTGATTTTCGCATTCTGGTCAACCCGATGACAGGGCTGATTTCAAGCTCTAATTTAGCGCTCTATCTATCCAGTGTATTGTTGTATTTTTTCCCCATGCTCATCGGTCTCAGCTGTCTATACCTTTGCACCAGATCGCTAGAAAAAGCACCAAAAGCACGTGTACGCATGAAAACGGTCGATCATATCCGATGGTTATTTATGTTGCTCGGTGTCGCTTCCCTTGGACAATTTGTCGTACAGCTGCTGACACAGGTGCCTCAACAAATCGGCATTGTCATCAATTCGCCGACCATTTCCACACCCCAAGAATTGCCGGCACTCTTGCTCTATTTACTGCTGATCATTGTATTGCCTGCAGTCATGGAGGAATTGTTCTTCCGTGGATTGGTGTTGCGCTCTTTGCGTCGATTTGATGATCTTTATTGTATTATCGTCACCGCACTGTTATATGCATTGTTCCAAAATAGTATCCAACAGTTATTATTCGGCATTGTGTTTGGTATGGCGCTTTGTTTTTACCGCATCTGTGGCGGACGTTTGTGGGTGTGCATGATGGCAAATCTCATCATCAAACTGGGTAGTTTCCTCACCTATCAAATGCAACTTCACAATACAACGGAATCGGTGATATTCTCTACCCTACTTGAAAGTGTGACACTGCTGATTGCGAGTTTTTGTTTTTATCGCTACGTAAAGACACATATAGGGGCGTTTCGTTTACAGCCCGACCAGAGTCTTTTGACCAATCGGGAAAAAACACAGTGCCTCATCACCAGTCTTGCCTTTTGGGGATTGGTTGTATTTTCCTTTTTTAATATCATCGATTACATCGAAATCATCAACTAGGAGCCTTATCCATGGAAGACACCAAAAACATACAGTATATGCGTCGTGCTTTAACATTGGCTAGTACTGCAGCGCAGCTCGGTGAAGTGCCTGTCGGTGCAGTGATTGTGCAAGATGATCAGATCATCGCCGAAAGCTACAATCTGCGTGAGTTAGAAAAGTGTGCTACTGCACATGCCGAGCTGATCGCCATTGAGCGTGCCTGCAAGCGTTTGGGTGGCTGGCGGCTACCGCACTGTACCCTTTATGTCACGTTAGAACCCTGCCCTATGTGTGCCGGTGCCATCATCAATGCTCGCATCGATCACGTTGTATTCGGAGCCTATGACCCAAAAGCCGGGTCAACCGGCAGCGTGATTTCCCTTTTCGATCTCCCCTACAACCACAAACCAACCCTTGAAGGTGGGGTGTTGGAGGAGGAGTGTGCACAGCTTTTAAAAGACTTTTTTCAATCATTGAGAAAGTGATTACACTGTTTTTGTCAAATACGAAATCAAATTTCAGCATAATTACAAAACAGTTAGAATTGCTCTCCTATAATTATAGCAGAAATATCAAAAACTGCAACAAAAAACCGAAAAAATAATTGCTTTTTAGAAATTCTTGGGAGATCAAAAAACATCTTTTCTATTTTGGTCCCCCAACAGCTTTCTGAAATTATCCGCCCTCTTAGTTAAATGGATATAATAAACCCCTCCTAAGGGCTTGTTGCAACAATCAACTTTCGCCACTTTTGAAACACCAAAA
>CAYJIM010000003.1:81894-93893 GCA_964370215.1 uncultured Oscillospiraceae bacterium | reverse complement strand
GTTCTATTGTACACCACCTTATCTTTTCTGTCCATTTAAGTATAGCCATTCCAAATACTGTTTCAAACTTCTGTGCGTTGATTTTTCTATCTTCATCTAAGATATGTGCAATACTTTCGTTATCATATGTATTGTTTACATCACCTTGCTCGTTCATTATCATCGTATGCCATCTCATTTATGGATGATTTTAATATTGAAATTGCACACTTTAACTCCTTGTCGGTAATGACTATGGGAGGAGTTAGCGTCAATACATTGCCCCCCGAAATCTTAAAACTAAGCCCTTTTGTAAGTGATTTATATAGGATTTGCTCTGCTTCAAAATTTGCCTTTATGCCATTTTCACGAAGTTCTACACCAACCATGGCACCAATTTGACGAATTTCGTAAACCAAATCGCTTTCAATTTCAAGAATCCCCTGTTTTAACTTTTCTCCAACTTCATTTGCCCTTTCCAGTAAATTCTTGTCATGGATTTCATCAAGCAAAGCAATTGTGACAGCGGCGGCAAGTGGATTTTTCTCAAAAGTGAAATGACCCATTGACATTGTGTCGCAAATATCGAATTTCTTTTTTGCAATGACTGCCGAAAAAGGGATGAGCCCCCCTGCGAGACCTTTTCCAAGCGTTAATATGTCCGGTTCAACATCAAAATTTTCAAACGCAAACATTTTCCCCGTGCGTCCAAACGCAGTCGGAATTTCATCAAAAATCAAAGTGACATCATATCTATCGCAAATTTCTCGAATTTTTTGTAGATATTCTTTTTTAGGGATAATGATGTCAGTACAGCGAATCGGTTCAAGTATAATGGCGCCAATTTTATCGTTTTTACACTTTTGTTCAATGAATTTAAGCACTTTTTGATTGTGTTTGTCATCTTCAGAAAAATGCTCATAGTGGTGGCAATAATCAGGGAGCGGTTCAATGCCATTTCTAAAATGGTCTGTGCCGCCAACGGATATTGTTAGAAAAGTGGCTCCATGAAATGAGTCTTTTGCGGCAAGCGTTTTATGTTTTCCTGTTGCAATTCTCGACAACTTTAATGCAGTTTCATTTGAAACGGCGCCACTTGTGGTGAACAGCACTTTATAGTCATTGCTTGGCATAAGGCTTACAAGTCTTTTAGCGCACTCCGTAGCAGCATCATTAGCATATCGTCTTGGAGAAAATGCGAGAGTGTCAAGTTGTTTCTTTAATGCGTCAACAAGTCTTTTATTGTTATAACCAAGTTGATGGACAGAATTTCCGTGAAAGTCAATGACTTTTCTGCCATCGCTGTCAATTAAATATACTCCATTTGTACTCGTCACACTGTTTAGGCATGGAGTGGACAGCGCTTGCTTAATGAAAATGCTCTCATCTTCGCAAAGCTTTCTTACTGTTTCTTCTGATAGGTTTTCTTTTTGCCATTTTGCCCTAATTTCACTTTGGTTAATGTCGCCCTCGGTAACTTTTACTTTCATTGTTATCGCTACTCCTTTCGCATGACACAAACTTAATTTCAAAAACGGGGCTGCATTGCAACCCCGTTTTGATTAAATAAGTAAAGTTATAAAAAACTATCTTTCCATTTCGTCAATAATCTTTAGCAGATCAGCCATGTTGTTCATCACATAGTCAGCGCCTGCGTTTATGTAAATGTTGCGAACAATTTCACGTTTTTGTTCTTTTTTGCTCTCTGACAATGCGTTCCACTCGTCTTCAGTAAGTCCCATTTCCGAACTTCCCTCAACCACGCCGATCGAAATAACGCCTGCATTTTTGCCTTCTTGAATATCTGAGACAGTGTCTCCAACCTTAATTACCGCATTGACGGAAGATACATCAAGCTCCTCCATGCATTTGAATACCATAAAAGGTCTGGGTCTGCTTTTTTGAGAAACTGCATCGGGTGTGCAAAAATAATCGGGTGAATATCCGTTTTCTTTCGCGCAGGGAATGATAACCGACATCATTTTGTCATTGTATCCTGTTGTACCTCCGATTTTTATACCTTTTTGGCGAAGGGCTTCAATCGTGTCGAGTACAAAAGGCTTTGGTTTTGCATAATTTTTTAGCACTTCAATCAATGACTTCTCATAGAAATCATACATTTCATCAAGATCTTTTTCTGTATAAGACTGCCCATAAAGCTCTCTAAAGCACTTGTCAATGCGCTCCATTTCAAGCATTGTTCTGATATGCTCTTTTTTTAACATCCCCATCGGTGCACGCACTTCGTCAAGTGTGGGTTCAATTTTTTTCAGTCTAAACGCTTCAAGAAAGGCTCCGACAGGTGCAAATGAGCCAAAGTCTATCGTGGTGCCGGCAAAGTCGAAGATGACCGCTTCAATTTTTCTCATATTTATATTCCTTTTTATATTCCTTATTTCTTGTTAAAGTATTCTTTGAAAATCTCACAGAGTTTTTCTATGTCATCGCTGTAAATCTCGCCGATGTTTCCAATTCTAAATGTATCTGCTTTTGTTAATTTTCCTGGATAAATCGCATATCCTCTTTGTTTGACAAAATTATACATGTCAAAAAAATCTGTGCCACAGGGCATGAAGAATGTTGTGATAATCGGGCTTTGATGCTTGCTTTTAACATATGATTTGATGCCAAGTTCAGACATTTTTTCTATAAGTGTATCATTGTTTTTTCTAAAACGCGCATATCTTTTTGGAATGCCTCCTTCAATCTCTAGCTCCTCGAGTGCCCTTGAAAAAGCGAGTACAACATGGGTCGGTGAAGTAAACCGCCACTTTCCGTCCTTGTCCATGCCGATCCATTGGTCATATAAATCAAGCGAGAGACTCTTTGAGTTGCCTTTGCATTGTACAAGTTCGCTTTTTTTACAGATAGCAAAGGAAAAGCCCGGGACACCTTGAATACACTTATTTGCTGAGCTAATTAGATAGTCTATATCAAGAGCAATCATGTCAATTTCGATACCGCCAAAACTTGACATTGCATCAACAATATACGTTTTGTTGTGTTTTTTTACAACTTTTGACACTGACTCAATGTCATTGAGCATTCCGGAGGTTGTTTCACAATGGACGATTGCCACATGGGTAATGTCGCTGTTGTCTGTAAGGATTTTATCAACTTCCGCTGTGTTGGGTTGCTCATCATACGAAGTTTCGTAAAGAATGTGTGGAATATTAGCATAGCTTGCAATTTGTGCAATTCTTTTACCGTATTCACCATTTGCAATGACAAGTAGTTTTCCATTCTCACCAACAGCGGAATTGACGACCGATTCTACGCCGAAGGTGCCACTGCCTTGCATTAGAACCGCAGTGTAGTTGTCGTCGGCTTTAGCAAGACAAACAAGGTCTTTTCTGATGTTTTGCGTAATAATTTTATAGTCGTCGTCCCATGTACAATGGTCGACCTGCATGACAGCTCTTACGCTCTTGCTAGTGGTCAGTGGGCCTGGGGTAAGTAATTTGTAGTTCATGTTATTTTCTCTCCTATATTAACCTTTTGCTGCTTCTGAAATTGCTTCATGCTCTTTTAGAAGGTCAACTGTTAGCGGTTCGTTGAAGGTCTTTGAGTTTGCTGAAAGTGCATCTGCATCAGCGCTCTCCCCCTCGTACAGTGGAACAGGATAGCTCTCCATCAAACCATCTCTACCTTCTTCGATGATACATTGCATCATTTCCATAGCAAGTGGATTTGTACCTTCTCCCTTTTCAACAGCTGCAAGGCTCTCTGTCAATGTGAAATTACCTTCTGTTGGGTCGACAAAATCGATTGGCAAACCATCTGCTTTATCGGCAACTGCTTGATGACGAAGACCAAAGCCAATTGCAACTTCACCTGCACGAACTTTTTTAATTGGGCCCGAGCCTGAGGATTCTAAATGTGCGCCTGCATTTGCATATATTTCGGATAGGATATCTTGTGTTTCTTCTTCGCCATATTCGTTGATCAGCGCTTGAACCATAAGCCATGCTGTAGAAGAACCTGTAATGTCAACAATTGAAATTGCTCCTGCATATTGTGGGTCGGCAAGGTCTGCGATCGAAGTTGGCACATCAAGACCTTTGGCACTCATTTCTTCAGTGTTTAATATAAGTGCGCCTTGATTGCCGATAAATGGTGTGTAGTAGCTCGGGAACTCATCAAATGTAACAACGTCAAACGATAGATCTTGGAACATCGAGTGTTCTTCTTGTGCTGACTCCAGATAGTATGAGCTCATTGTAACAATATCGGCTTCGATATCGGCACCCTCGGCGAGCAGCTTTCCACCAAGCTCTGATGTGCCAAAACTTTGAAAGATATATTGCCCCTCATATCCGTTTGCATCAAGGGTTTCCTTCATTACCTCAACGGCTTCATCGTCAGCGTTTGAATAAATGATCACTTCTTCTACTTGTGTTGAACAGCCTGTAAGTGCCGCTGTTGCAAGCATTCCTGCCAGCATTACCATTGAAATTTTTCTTAGTGTTGTTTTCATACTATTTACCTCTTGAATTATTTTAGTTTTGATCTTTTATTAGAAAGGAATTTGAAAAGTCCCTTTGCTATAATATTGGTCAGTAAAATCAGAATTGAAAGAACGAAGATCTCATTAAAGTTTCCAAAATGTTGAAGTTCTTTAATTTTTGCAGTAATGACCATGGTCCTTGCACCTGCAATGAAGATGACCGCACTTATTGTTACCATAGAATTTACA
The DNA here is from genome assembly GCA_964370215.1 of uncultured Oscillospiraceae bacterium. Lineage (GTDB taxonomy): Bacteria > Bacillota > Clostridia > Oscillospirales > Ruminococcaceae > Massiliimalia. The sequence continues at coordinate 89,218 of CAYJIM010000003.1, read as the reverse complement.
AAGTAGTAGCCAAAGACCTCTATCAGAGAATTTTTTGCATTCGGCGTTATGATTCTTATAACAGTTTTAATCCATGTGTCACCCATAAGTCTAGCTGTTGTCTCCCAAGACGCATTCAGCTTTTCAAGGCTACTCTTCATGATAAGATAAGGAGAGGAAAAGAAATGGATTACATTGGAAATTATAATGAGCACAAAAGTGTTCTGGAGAGGCGTACCTGTGAAGGTGAGCAGATATGCCACACCGATTACCATACCAGGAATGGTATTACTTACAAGTGCCACGGCATCAACGATCTTTCCCAAAACCGGAAATCTATTACCTCTTGCCGAGATAAGTGCGCATGCATAAACAAGTAACGTTCCAAAAAGTGCAGACATTGTTGCGACAAAGAGTGAATTCCCATATACCGAGATAATGGCATCATCGCTGAAAATTTCAAATATATTGTCGAATGTAAACACCAGTTTATACGGCCATTGTTCAATGAATGGTGCGATAAAAATCACTAAGAAAATGGAGAGCACACAAAGCAAGATTAAAATGGAAGCCACCTTGCAAAGAACATCTCTAATTTTGTTTTTTGTAAGCTCTACTTGAGAGATTTTTGTGTATCTGATGTTAAATTTTGAAAGATATGTAATTAGTGTGATGCTGACAATTGAGGGGATCAACATGGAAATTGCAACAGCGGATCCTGTGTTGAAGTTTGGCACAGAACCAAGCATTTCCGTATATAGCATATTGGCTATTAAATTAATATTTCCGCCAACCGAAGTTGGGATACCGTAGTCGGTAAAGCAGAGGGTAAAACTTTGAATGAAAGAGGCTGCGAAAGTACCGAGAAGCGGACGAATAATTGTAGTCATGAAGTTTTTTAAAGGACTGTCGCCCATTGCACGGGAGACTATCATAAACTTCTTGTCTATATACATCATTGTGTTGTTGATAAGGAGAAACGACACGGGAAGAGTGTATACTATATAACCGATTAAAAGTCCGTTAATTCCATATATCTCAAATGCTTGCTCGCCAAAAATCATGGTCAAAAGCCCTTGCTTGCCAAAGGAATAAATAATCGCAAAACCATATGTAATGGTCGGGAGCAACATCGGAACAACTGTAAGTGCCGACAGTGTGGTTTTGAACTTCTTGCTCGAATTTGTGTAATTCACAGTATAAGCCAGTATAAAAGCAAGCACAGTTGTTATGATAGCTGCAAGTGCTGAAATTGAGGTACTGTTTACAAATGCTTCTGTAAGCTCACCAGGTGAAATGATCTCTTGATAAAATGAGAGTGTAACGCCGCTATCACTCCAGATGGATTTACCGAAAATAAAAACCATTGGAAGGAGTAAAAATGCTACAAACACAACCCCTGCGACAATGAAAATTATCTTTAAATGCATATTTTCTTTTTTCACAATAACCCCTAATTTTACACTGCTACGCAATTGTTAAACAGCGTCAAAATATTGTTTCTTTTGATTTCAAGTTGCTCAAGTATAAATTCTTTGACAAAAAGATCTTTTGGTGCACTGATAATTTCAGCAGGCTTTGAATACTGAACGACATGCCCTTTGTTGAGAATCATCACCTTATCAGAAAGACTGAGTGCTTCCTCAGGATCATGCGTTACGATAATTGTTGTGAGATTGAATTCTTTTGCGATTTGTTTGATCTTCTGTTTAATCGATTCTTTGATTACGCCATCAAGTGCTGAAAGCGGTTCATCAAGAAGGAGAATTTTTGGTTTCATTACAAGTGTTCTTGCAAGTGCAACACGCTGTTTTTGACCGCCTGAAAGATGTTCAATCTTTTTTTGAAGATGATCTTTTAGCCCGAGCAGCTCAATGAGCTCTTCTACTTCCTTATCCGACGAAACCTCTGGTTTATTTTTTAGTCCATACACAATATTTTGATATGCGTTAAGATTTGGGAAAAGCGCATAGTCTTGGAAAACTATATTGAACCCTCTCTCCTCCATGCTTGTATGCGTGATATCCTCACCACCAAATTCAATCGTGCCCTTGTCGCTTTCGGTAATTCCAAGAATGATATTTAATAACGTTGTCTTTCCGCTACCCGATGAACCAAGGATAGAGACAATTTCGCCATCAGCAATATTAAGATTGATATCATCTAATACTGTCACACCATCAAATTTCTTTTGAACATTACTAAGCTTTAACATATCATTTCTCCTTTTTGCTATTGTCTTTGCAACATCTCTTGTTTGTTATTGTATATTTTAAATGTAAAAACAGATACCAAGCAGCAGTAAAACTTGAGCAAAAACGCATGCATGATTTGGGTGCTACTTTGTAGAATAATTACATTACTCATTTGGATAGGCAAAGGATTTTATCTCCTGTGTGTTACCCTCAATGATCTGTGAGTATTTTTCATAATTTGTTGTCAGTATACCGGTGTAGATCATATCAATCAGAGCAATTTGTGTGCAGCGAGAGAAAATCGCATTTCCGTATAAGTATTGCTCATTGCCTGTACAAAGGATTATGTCAGCGTATTTATTTATCATGGAATTTGCACTGTTTGTTATTGAAATTGTCTTAGCTCCGGCATTTTTGGCAGTAAACAGCGCATCAACTGTGACTTTAGAAAAGCCTGAGTAAGAAATGCCGATCGCGACATCGTCACTGCTGAGATTTTTTGAGCAAATTTTTTGCAGATATGGATCTGAGTGAAACAGTACATTAAATCCCATATAAGTGAGCTTTGTCTTTAAATCATCAGCCACACAAGTCGAGTTCTCCACTGCAAAAATTACAATATTTTTTGTATTCACTATGCATTCAACTGCTTTGATAAGTTCATACGAAGAGAGGTTTTTTAACATGTCTGAGAGATGCTTTGTGTGTGTGTTGATTACTTTTGCAGGGGTATCGACAAGTTTATCCTCAGCGCAAACCGGGAAGGTTAAGACGCTGGCAAAGCTGCTCATTTCTATGTTGCTTGCTTTTTCAGCGACCAGTAAGTTTTTCAGTTCTCTAAACCCTTTAAGACCAAGTGCATTTGCAAATCTGATGATGGTTGGCTGGCTAACACCGGCAAGCTGTGAAAGTTTTTCAATTGAAGCATTGATCGCATCAAAGTCTTTTGACAAAACAATATCTGCAACTCTTTTTTCAGATTTTCTAAGTTTGTTATATTCTTTTCTAATCTTAAATGTCAAGGTATCTTTCATTTTGGTTTCCCTTTCTTTAATTTGTAGTTTTTCTACATTTTTTCAAACGAAGTTCGAATGCATCCGCTCTCGTGCTAAGATTTTTCATAAAATTTTAGCTTTGATATCCATGAAAATTATTCATGGACGTGAACATATCTAAATCATAGCATCCAAAAGTAAACTTTAACATCAAACTTATGTAAAATCTACTGGAAGTGTAAGTCATTTACAAGTAGAGAAATTTCTCAAAATAACAAAAGAAAATTAAATACGCAATTTTAGGAAGAAATTTTTACATTTTTCTTGTATAATAGAAATAAGTACCATAAATGAGGTGACAAAATGTATTTAGCGTATGCAGAAAAAGAACTTGCAGTCAGGAATGAGTTGTTGGCTCTTCATGACAAAAATTTCAAAGTGTTTGCGACTTCTCTCATTCCCGGGTGTGACAACCTGATAGGGGTACGAATTCCACAGATACGAAAAATAGCAAAGCAGATTGTAAAAGACAATCCTATTGAATTCCTTAAACATGCTGACGATATATATTTTGAGGAAACAATGCTAAAAGCACTTATAATAGGCAATATGAATGAAGACATCGAAGTTATATTAGCGCAAGTATCATTGTTTGTGCCAAAAATTACAAATTGGTCGCTGTGCGATAGTTTTTGCAATGAGTTAAAAATTGTAAGAAACCATAAAGCACGCGTATGGCAGTTTTTACAGCGATACTATCAGTCCAATGAAGGGTATGAAATACGCTTTGCTGTGGTGATGTTATTGTTCCATTTTATCCAAGAAACGTATCTTGAGGATGTGTTCTCCATCTGTGATGATATCACCCACGAGGATTACTATGTAAAAATGGCTGTTGCGTGGTGTTTACAGGTGTGCTTTGTGAACTTCCCCACCAAAACATTGGCATATCTGAAAGATAACAATTTAGACGATGAAACATATCATAAGGCTTTGCAAAAAATTAGAGAGTCACTCAAAGTGGACAAACCCACCAAAGAAATGATAAAATCGATGAAAAGAAAGTAGGTGTGTGATGGATCAGGTCCATATGACGTTTGAAGAACTGTATGATGCCGTCATTTCAAATGATGAAAGTTATGACACTGTATTTTTTTATGCAGTAAAATCAACCGGTATTTATTGCAGACCTTCCTGCAAATCCAAAGTCCCAAAAGCAGAAAATATTGTGTTTTACAAAACAGCAGAAGAAGCAGAAAACGAAGGATACCGCCCTTGCAAGCGATGCCGCAGTGATTTGCTTGATTATAAGCCAATGAAAGAGATTGCCGAAAAACTCAAAGAATTGATTGATGACATGTATGTGGAGATCGCAACCCTAAACACTGAAATCGATCAACTTGGACTTTCACGCAAGCGCATGGTAGCGGTTTTCAAAGAGGAATATGGTAAAACGCCAAGTGCCTATGTCAATGAGTTGCGATACAAAGAAGCGGTGCGGCTTTTAGAGCAGACAGACGACGAAGTCATCGACATTGCGTATGCAATGGGCTTTGGCAGTTTGTCTTCATTTTACAAATTTTTCAAAGAAAGAGCACACATGTCCCCCATCGCATATCGAAAAGGAAAACGATCATGAAAAATTTTGCAATCTATGAAACGAAATTTGGATATTTTAAAATGGAATACCAGGATGGTAACATCACTTCTTTCAAGAAGATATTGGATGAAGTAGCAACCGATTTTGGCACCAAAACTGCACTGACAGATAGCGCATTTGGGCAGCTTTTAGCCTATTTTGATGGCAAAAGAAAAACTTTTGACCTGCCGTATCAATTGAATGGGTCCGATTTTCAAAAAAAGGTGTGGTCAGCCCTTCTGTGTATTCCTTATGGTGAAACGAGAAGTTATAAAGAAATTGCAATCGCCATTGGCAACCCTAAAGCCAGTCGTGCAGTCGGGATGGCAAACAATAAAAACCCATTACATATTTTAGTACCTTGTCATAGAGTGATCGGTGCAGGGGGCAAACTTGTAGGATATGCCGGCGGACTTGCAATGAAAGAGGCTTTACTGCATATGGAGAAGAACAACAAATAAGTGTCTAGGCCAAATATGGCCTAGACACTTATTTGTTGTGTCACTATGTGATTATTTTCTAGGAATTGATCGATTTTTGATAGACGGTATAGAACAATGCGGTATGCGGGTCTTTGCCTACGACGATATTGGGGTAGAGTGTGCGCAACGCCTTTTGAAGCTCGTCGATGCTTGTGTCTTTCACCGAACAATCACAAACAGTCACACTATCTTTGAGTATGAGCATTCTATCGCAAAAATTCAGTGCCAAAGAGGGGTTGTGCAACACAATGATCCCACTTTTCTCTTGCTCTTTGATCATGGTTTGGCATAGGTTAAAAAAGTGATTGGTGTTTTCATAGTCTAAGTTGTTATCGGGTTCATCCAATAGTATCAAGGACGTATTTTGTGCAAACACCTTTGCCAAGAATACCATTGCACGCTGTCCTTCACTCAACTCATGACACGGCCTTTTCAACAGCGAACCGATGCCCAAAAGTGTCGCACAACGATATACTGTTTCCTGTTTTTTCTGTTGTGTTTTCAGTGAAAAAAGATCATCGTGTCCGGCATAGCAACCCATTTCGATGACTTGTTCGGCGAGAAACCCTTCCATTCTCGGTGTTCTTTGCGTAAAATAACTGATATGGCGTGCGCGCTTTTTTGTAGAGAGACCGTTGGTTCGTACGCCATCCACCGCAATCTCTCCGCCAAACACCTTATTCAGACCACAAATACCACCCAATAAGGTGGATTTGCCCGAGCCATTTCTTCCCAAAATAGCGACAATTTCACCTTTTTTCAATTCGATGCTGAATTGTTTTACAATCGCTTTTTGATAACCGACCGATAAATTTTTGATGCTTACCATCTCACTCATACTGTACTCCTCTACTTTTAAAGATCAAAAAAGCAAGGATCGGCACCGAAATGATCACAATCGGAATGCTGAGCGGAAGTTCCGCACCGCCAGAGATTAACCGCACGGCAATATCGGCAATCAGCGTGATACACCCACCCACGACCATGCTGACAAAAAGATAGCAAAACCCTCTTTTTTGTGTGAGTCTAAGACTGATATGTGGTGCGATGAGTCCAACAAAGGCCACCGACCCCACCACCGATACTGCACAGGAAATCATCAGGGTGGTCACACAAAGCAAAATCACTCTCCAAACAGTGGGGTTTAATCCTACTGCCGTGGCATTCGCATCCCCTAGGTTCAACAGTGTAATTTGTGTATAAGCACACAGCAACACGACAAGACAAAGGCCGATGCCGATTGCCGGTAAGGTGAATTTTTCCGCCGTTACATTTGCCACTGTACCCATCATCCAAAACTCAATCGCAGCAAGCTCACTCTGTGGGTCTGCCATCGTTTTCAAGATCATCAGTCCTGCATCTGCCAAACATTTTATGACGATTCCGGCAAATAAGAAATTACTTGTTTTTCTGATACCGGTTAAATAGGTCAGGAAAAATAAAGCAACGAGCGACAACACCCCCCCCACAAAGGAAGATAAAATGATCCAAAGGGAGGCGTTCACTTGAGATACAATGGCAACCCCCGCCCCCAAAGAAGCACCGGAAGCCACCCCTGTAATATCGGGAGAGGCAAGCGGATTTTTGAAAATCGTCTGGTAGACCGCACCGGAAATGCCCAATGCAAGACCTGTGAACAGCGCCATAAACGTGCGTGGGAGGCGCAAGGTAAAGAACACACGAGCCTCCATCGTGTCGCTTTGTGCACCGGTCAATAGCGTGACAATTTCGCCTAGATCAAGAGAAAAACTGCCAACCGCTATCGAGATAACAACCAGCAAAAACACGACTATAGCACTCAGGCTAAAGGTTAGAATCGTTTTGTTTTTCATGTTACCTCCCAACAGTTGGCGGTTTATTATGCGTTTAAGCCATAAAATTCTCTGTAAAATTCGTCAAATGCAGCTTCAAATTCTGCGTCATCTCCCTCTTGTCCGTGTAGTGTGACTGCGAGCCAGTAGACACCCAGTGCACCGGAGGGCACCGGTGAGTCGAGTTCTTCATATCCAGTCGGCATTTGAAATACATTGCCGT
>CAYJIM010000003.1:0-81794 GCA_964370215.1 uncultured Oscillospiraceae bacterium | reverse complement strand
GGCACCGGTGAGTCGAGTTCTTCATATCCAGTCGGCATTTGAAATACATTGCCGTTTTGCACCGCACTGACATCCTGTAGGCTTGCATCGTTCATGACATCCTCCACCGAATAGGAAGCCGCTGACGGAATGATGATATAGGCAGGATTTTTTTCAAGGATTGCCTCATAAGAAACCGGTGCCCAGTAATCGTCTTCCAGATCGGAGAAGACATTGCCCCCCCCTGCTTCTGTGATTAAGCCATTTTGATACATCTTACTACCGGCAGTCTCTAGGTAGGAGGAATTGCTCCCCATATAAACGGTTACCGGTTCTTTGCCCTCCACAAACGCTGCTACTTTGTCGTAGATTTCTGTCTGTGCCTCGAGTAATTCTTCCGCTCTTTGCCCATTGCCGGTTGCCGTGGCGATGTTGTCCATCATGACTTCAAGTCCCTCTTGTGTCTCCGGATCGACAACCAACACCGTGATACCAAGATCGGTCAAGATTTCGGCTTGATCCATCAGTCGTACCGGCATTAAGACAAGGTCAGGGGCAAGTTCTGCCACAGCCTCAATGTTGTATTCTTTGAGAGAACCAACTGCCGGAAGGGTAATGAGTTCACTTGCCACCAGCGTATAAAGCGGTCTGGTATCGGCTTTGTTTTCGATGCCGACCAACTGATCCTCTAAACCGAGTGCAATGGCCGCATAGGTGGTGATATAATAGGAACTGACAATCGTTTGGGCCGGTTTTTCTAATGTGATTTCTCGGTCTGCTTGATCCACAATGGTAATGGTTTCAACCGTTTGGTCCGATGCCGATGTGGCTTGTTGTTCTTCAACGGCCGTACTTGTTGTAACATCCACTTGCGGTGTGCTTGCTGTACAAGCAGTCAAGGTGGTAGCAAGCGCCAACGCCGTCATAGTTTGTATCAATTTTTTCATGTTTGATTCTCATATTACCGATCCAAACTAGTTGTTTTAGATCGAAAAACCTTTCTCTATTGTTATCTAAACGTAATGCGGGCATTTTGGGCGTCCATTTCATCAATGATCGCAAGCGACTCCACACGATGGCCTTTGTCTCTCAACAATGCGCCCCCGTGTTGCATCCCTTTTTCTATGACAATACCAATGGCTGCAATGTTTGCATGCGCAGATTCCACAATTTGGCACAAGCCAAGGGCTGCACAGCCATTCGCCAGAAAATCGTCAATGATAAAGACATTTTCATCAGGTGAAATAAAACGACTTGCGACGATGACATTATGCTCTCTCTTATGGGTAAAGGACTCCACCGTTGCGCAAAGCATGGTACCATCTAAATTGATGGATTTGGATTTTTTTGCAAATACCACCGGCACATCAAAATACTGCGCCACAATCGCTGCAATGCCAATCCCCGATGCCTCAATGGTCAATATTTTATCCACTTTCACATCACCAAGACGACGTTTGAATTCCTTTCCAATTTCATTGAAGAGCTCAATATCCATTTGATGGTTTAAAAAGCTATCCACCTTCAACACATTGCCCGGTTTGACAACGCCATCTTTCCTGATTCTTTCTTTTAAAATTTCCAAGATTGTTCTCCTTCCATGAATGACACTTGACGAACCATCAAGTGATACTTGATGCGTTTTTATCCCGATTGTAGTAGGCGTGTAACGCTTTCAGGCACGTTTTTTCATCCACGTCCTCTAGCTCGTATGCATGTTCCACCATAATTTCCAAAGGTGGATATTGTCGTAAGACTTCCCTGCCCCCTACATCTCCTTCAAGGGCTAGGAGTGCATCTACTAGTGTTGCAGAAAACATCACGGGATTCCCTCTTGTATTTGCAGTGTAGGCACAGGCCGTCAATATCTGTTGAGCGGCAGCTGTCACAAATTTCTCTATGGTCATTTCTGACAGCAATGGCTGATCTGCAACCAAAAACAATAAATAATCCGTCGGATGCAGGGTTGCAATGCCATTGATCCCCTGCTGAATGGTGTAGGAGAGTGCATCTGGCATCTCTTTTTCATAAACACAGCGGATATCGCATTTTTGGGCATACTTGACAATTTCAAGATATTTGGTCACGACAATGACTTCGAGCTCCGCATGCCTCAAACTGACACGATAAAGGTTGTCTAAACCGTGCGCAAAGACCGCTTTCCCTTCAAATAGGTGTAAGAGCTTATTTTCACCACCGAATCTTGCACTGTTACCCGAGGCCAAATAAATCGCATAAATCATTTCTGTGACCATATTTTTTCAGGGGTCATCGGCAACGTTCTATGCCAAGCACCCGTTGCGTTAAACACCGCATGTGCAAGTGCCGGTGACGGCGTATTGATGACAATTTCACCAATTGATTTTGCACCAAAAGGACCGGAATTTGCATAACTGTGTGCAAATTCCACACGGAGTCTGCTGATGTCAAGCCTTGTTGGCAATTTATAGGTCATCAAGCTTTTTTCTGTCAAAACACCTGTTTTACTATAAGAAATGCGCTCACTCAAGGCCATGCCGATCCCCTGCACCAAGCCACCCTCTGTCTGCACTTTGGCCAAATTCGGGTTGATGGGTGTGCCACAATCGACGACGGCAACATAATCGAGAATTTCAACAGAGCCGGTGAGCGTATCCAATTCTATTTCGACCATCCCCACCATAAACGGCGGTGGAGAGACATGCGAGGTATGCGACTGGGTGATTTGTGTCGGCACCACATTGCCACACATCGCTTTGGTGGAGATTGCAACCAAAGACACATCGGCACTCCCATCGACTTTGGCAATGCGGTCTCCCAAAAAGTCGAGTTCCTCTTTGCTGCAGTCGAGCATCCCGGCAGCAATTTCACATAGATTTTCCTTCAATTGCTCACAGGCCTTTTCCACTGCTTTACCCGTGACATAAGTGGTAGAGGAAGCGTACGAACCGGAGTCATAAGGAGAAATATCCGAATCGGCACCAAACACCGTGATGTCATCGACATCACACCCTAAGCATTCGGCCGCCATCTGTGCAAGGATGGTATCACACCCTGTACCCATATCGGCCGCACCGATCAACAACTCATACCCACCATCTTCACTGAGTTTGATGGTAGCAGACCCGACATCTACACCGGGAATGCCAGAACCTTGCATGGCAAGTGCGACACCGGCGCTTCTTACTTTGCCGTTGCCCATTTCACGCACTTTACTCTTTTCATGCCAGTCAAACATCTGTTTGGCTTTTTCGATACATTGGCTGAGACTCGACGCTTCCAGTGTTTCATGATAATAGGCAGGCATGACCTGACCTTCTTGCACGATATTTTTTTCTCGAAGCACAATGGGATCCATATCAATCATACTTGCAAATTCATTGACCATGCTTTCGACCGCAAAAATACCTTGTGTCGCACCATAGCCACGATAGGCACCGGAGGACTGAATATTGGTATAGACAACGTCATAGGAAAAGCGATAGGCCTCTAACCCACCACTATACATGGGGATGGACTTGCGTCCCGACAGCCCTACCGTTGTAGGGCCATGTTCCCCGTAAGCACCGGTATTTGAGAGGGTGTATACCTCTAATGCACGGATTTTCCCATCTTTTGTACCGCCGAGTTTGACGCGCACTTTCATCTCATGTCTTGGCGAGGACGCTAAGAGTGCTTCCTCCCTTGTATAGATCATCTTGGATCTTTTTCCTGTTTTCCAAGTCACAAATGCAGGGTAAACTTCCGCCACAACCGATTGTTTTGCGCCAAATCCACCACCGATTCTCGGTTTTGTGACACGGATTTTTCGCTTTGGAATACCCAGCGCATGGGAGAGGATGCGTCTTGCATGAAACACAATTTGTGTCGAAGCGGTGACATGAAGTCTACCGTAAGTGTCGATTTCAGCATAGGCGGTAAAGGGTTCCATCATGGCTTGATTGCAAGCTTGTGTGTGATAATCGCGTTCAAACACAATATCACAATCTGCAAAAACAGCATCGATGTCGCCGTCACCATCACTGCCACTGGCACAGAGATTTCTTTGATTGTCGGCACCAACTGCGCAGAGGGCTCTCCAGTTTTCTTCCGGATGCACCAAAACTTCATGGTCTTTAGCTGTGTCCATATCAAGTACCGGCGATAACACTTCATAGTCCACCTGTATGAGTTTCATCGCTTTTAAGACCGCTTTTTCGCTTTCCCCTGCCACAATCGCCACGGCATCCCCTACAAAGCGCAGATGCCGGTCAAGCAGTAATCTGTCATAAGGCGATGGCTCCGGATAGGTTTGACCCGCCATGGTGAAACGTTCCTGGTGTGCATCTTCATAGGTGAAAATACAGGCAATGCCGGGGACAAGGGCTGCTCTATCGGTTGTAATCGTCCGAATCATGGCATTTGCATGAGGGGAACGCAATACTTTCACGACCAGCGCATCAGCAGGGGTGATATCGTTAACATAGACAGGTTTTCCTAGCAGTAACTGCATGGCATCTTTTTTTCTGATCGCTTTTCCAACATACGAATACGACACGATTTAAACACCTCTCTTCCGATGGGTCAAAAATGCACGAATCCCTCGTAGTTGTCCGTCATACCCTGAACAGCGGCATAGATTTCCCGCCAAAAAGGCAAGAATTTCCTCATCGGTAGGATCGGGATTTTCTCTTAACAAGGCAACGGTATTTACAACAAAGCCGGGATTGCAAAAACCACACTGCTCTGCCCCTTGATCGGCAATAAATCCTGCAAATTCATTGGCCTCTTCCTGTAACCCCTCTAAGGTATACACCGTTTTGCCGTCTGCACGTGCAGCAAGCACGCTACACGAGAGGACGGGTGTATCTTCCATCAAGACGGTACACAGGCCACAGTTTGACGTGTCACAACCACGCTTTACACTGAAGCATTGATGTGCTCTTAAAAAGTCAATCAACAACATGTCAGCATCGATGGTATCCGTCACCTTTTGATTGTTTAACGTGAGTGTAATTTCCACAGCTTACTCCTTTTCCGCCAGTTGTTCCAGTGCACGCAAAACCAAAACGTTGCAAATATGCTTGCGATAAGTTGCACTTGCAAGGTGGTTGTCTCCAAATACAAAATGTGTACTTGCCTTTTCAGCAATTGTCTGAAAGTCATCTTGCTTGTCTAGGGTGATCAAGGCAGATCGTTGAGGTCTAGCACCAATCACCACCGTATAGCGATCTTCCTGTTCCGTGACGGCACAGTTGAGTACCGCAAAGTCGGTTTTGCTATTCTTTTGAGAGAGAAAAACGGTGTGATACGGCTTTTTATCAATGACGATGTGCGTTAAAATATCACGCTCATACGGTTTCTTGAGAAATGTTTCCAGAGGGACAACCCCGTTGTGGTACAGTTTCACTTTTGCATCGAGTGCCAGTAGCAGTGTGGTCACATCGGAAAAACCAAACTTTGAAAACACACTACCACCAACCGTTGCAAGGTTTCTAAACTGCACCCCTACAAGGTGTTCTACACTTTTTTGAAAGGCACCGTTTGTCAGCTCATGCAGGGTTTTGTCCGTTTCGAGCGTTCTGAGCGTGACCATGGCACCAATATGAAGCGCCTCTCCGACATCTTCTATGCGATCAAGATTCAAATCGCAAAGGTCGATCGCTGTATGCACGTTCTTGCGCTGCATTTTAAGCCAAAGCATGCCGCCAATGATGACATTTCTTTTTTTTAGATTCAGTTGATAGGCTTCCTCTAAACTGATTGCTTTGTGGTAATGATTGATTGTTAACACACATATCCCTCCGATATTAGGCTTGAGATGCCTCGGATACTTCCATCACTTGTTGTGCTTCTTGCGATTCTTGTGGTTGTTGCACTTGTGGTGTTTTCGGTTTTTCTTTTGGCAATACCAAGTTGAAGATCACTGCAACAAATGCCGCAGGAACGATACCACCGCCGCCAAATACAAGTTTCAAAAGCTCCGGCAACTGATTCAAAATGGTACTGTTGACCCCAAGGCCGTAACCAAGACCCAAAGAAACAGAAACGATGGTGATGTTTCTTGCCGACAGTGGTTCTTTTGTGATCAACTGAATACCACTGATGACAATGGACGAGAACATGATGATTGCCGCACCACCCAACACACTTTGTGGCATGATGGAAAGCAGTGCCGAAAGTTTTGGAACCAGGCCACAAAGAATTAAGAAGATCGCACCGCAAGCAAGAGCAAAGCGGTTGACGACCTTTGTCAGCGTAACAAGTCCAACATTTTGGCTAAAGGAGGTATTCGGTAGAACACCAAATAGTGCCGCAATCGAAGATCCAATACCGTCACACATGACACTACCGGAAAGTTCTTTGTCGGTGGCTTCTCTATCCATGCCGCCTTCTACAACACCCGATACGTCCCCGATGGTCTCTACTGCTGTAACAATAAACATAATCAAAATCGGGATAATGGCACGCAGGTCAAACACAGGGGCAACCGGCATAAACTGAGGAATTGCAAACCAATCCGCTTCGGCCACTTTATTCCAGTTCAAAACCCAAGATTTTGTATACTCAATGCCCTCTGCATTGATCCCTGTTGTTGGTAAGAACAACGGCAATAATGCACAGACAATGTAACCGAAAATAATCCCGATTAGAATACAGGAATAGCTTGTAATCCCCTTGGTCGCATGTTTGAAAATCAAAATGACAATCATGACCACAAGTCCTACCAATAGGTTTTCGATCGAGCCGTAATCCGCAGATGCCGAGCCGCCACCGAAGGAACCAACCCCTACCCCGATGAGTGAGAGCCCGATGGCCATGACCACAGTCCCTGTGACAATGGGCGGGAAAAATCTTCTCAAAGGTTTGAAAAACGCACCCAACACCGTCTCGAACAACCCGCCGATGATGGACGCACCCATAATCGCCCCATAGGCGACAACGCCACCGCCCATAACACCGGCAACGCTGTTAAACACGCCGATAAAACCAGAGCTTGTCCCCATGATGATCGGAACTTGTCCCCCGACAGGACCAATGGAAAATAGTTGAAGCAAGGTGATTACCCCTGCAATGATCATAGCGTTTTGTAAGAGGCTGACTTGCAAGGCTGCAAATTGTTCTGCGCCTCCACCCACTGCACATGCACTGGTGATGATCAAAATAGGGGTTAGATTGCCCACAAACATGGCCAAGACATGTTGTAGCCCCAATGGGATTGCTTGCTTTAATGGGATTCTACCTCTAAAAGTGTAGGGCGTTCCTGTGAATTGCTTGTTTGACATTTTGCTGATTCCTTTCTCGCAATCGAAAAAATAAATATGAAGTCATTCCTCGAAGACTGTATCGCCACTTGGTATGTGTCATCTGATAAACGGCACTGATATCGAAGATACATTCCTCTGAATGTTTCATATTCATTCGTTTCAATTTATTTAAAAGTATGTTTTTGTACTGCCTATTATATGAATGACATAGGCATTGCCCCTTTTTTCTTCTTCGTTAAAGTGGCGAGAGGATCAGGAATTGCGCGTCATGATAATAAACAATATTTTATTACTATCTTACCATAGAATGAAGCCAAATTCAACTTAAAAGTGAATAAAGTATTACTTTAAATCTCAAAATGAACGACTTGGCTATTGCTCAAGTAATACCGTAGTGCGCAACAACATTATACAGTCTTCTATACACAATATAGATTTATTCCTTCTAAGGATTTTATCTCCTATATTTGACTGTCAACAAAAAAATCCCATCTCCCTTGTTCTACACTTGACTTTTATGGTAGTCTGTATTAAACTTAAAATTAGCTTTTGCTAACCCAAAATTTATTTCACCAAGACAATGGAGTGACATGATGATAAATAAAAGATTGATCCAAACAGTGCCCGGCGCCACTTCCCATATTGCAAAAAATGTTTTGTTACAGATGATCGGACTGATTGCAAATATCATTTTGATGATTACGATCAGTGTCTTTCTCAGTGGTTTGATCGCCAAAACACTCTTATCGACGGATTTTATTCTATGTGCCGCGATCATTGTTGCCTGCATCGCCGGAAAAGTCATCACCATATATTTTGCAAGTATTCAAAGCTATCTTGCTTCAAAATCAGTGAAGCATATTTTACGTGAAAAAATTTATGACAAAGTAATTAAGCTTGGAAGCAACTACACAAAAAAACTGTCTTCCGCTGAACTTTTGCAAATGTCAGTGGAGGGTGTTGAACAACTTGAAACCTATTTCGGAAACTTTCTCCCTCAATTTTTTTACTCCATGATTTCGCCCTTGCTATTATTTCTAATCGTTTCTTTTATCAATATAAAAGTGGCGGTCATTTTATTCCTCTGCGTACCGCTCATCCCTTTATCCATTGTGCTTGTACAAAAATTTGCAAAAAAGCTACTTACCAAATATTGGGGTGAATACTTAGGCCTCGGCGATCATTTTTTAGAAAATTTACAAGGGCTCAACACCTTAAAAATATACAACACTGATGCGTATAAACAAAAACAAATGAACCAGCAAGCAGAGCGGTTTAGAATTGTCACCATGAAAGTGCTTTCCATGCAGTTGAATTCTATTATTATCATGGACATAGTGGCTTATGGCGGTGCAGCACTCGGCATCATTTTTGCTTTGCTGGAGTTTCAAGCAGGCAGTATTTCCCTTGTCGGGATGTTTACAATCATGCTGCTTAGTGCAGACTTTTTCTTACCCTTGAGAATTTTAGGTAGTTTTTTTCATATTGCAATGAACGGCATTGCCGCAAGCAAAAAAATATTCACGCTGCTCGATATAGAGGAGCATCTACCAAAAACAAAAGTGGTTAATCAAACGGATATTCGTATCAGCGATTTAAACTTCGCTTATGATGACAAGCAGATTTTACATCACATTACAATGAAGATACAAAAAAACAGTTTTGTTTCCATTGTTGGAAAGAGTGGTTGTGGAAAGTCTACCATTGCAGGTATCTTAACACAAAGCAACGAACATTATAACGGTACGGTGACTGTCGGTGGTATCACACTTTCAGAAATTTCAAGGGAAAGTTTAGCGAAAAAAATCACTTTGGTGACTGCAAATTCCTATATTTTTAAAGGAACTGTACGTGAAAATCTATATATGGCGAAAAAAGACGCTACCGAGGAAGAGCTTTGGCAGATGCTCGCGAAAGTGAATCTGGCAGATTTTTTACACAGCGAACAGGGACTTGATACCATCTTACTCGAAAAAGGCAGCAATTTCTCCGGTGGGCAATGCCAGAGACTAGCCCTTGCAAGAGCCCTTTTACATGATAGTGAAATGTATATTTTCGACGAAGCGACCAGCAACATCGATGCCGACAGTGAAAATGAGATCATGCAGGTGATCAAGGACTTGACAAAAACGAAAACAGTCCTCCTCATTTCACACAGACTTTTGAATGTGGTAGATGCCGACATGATTTACCTGCTCAAAAATGGTCATTTGACCGAACACGGCACACATGAACAATTGTTGCACCACAAAAGTGATTACCATGAACTGTGGCATACCCAACAAAACCTAGAAAAAATGGAGGTGCACCCCCAATGAAAAAGCGTTCTTCCTTGCATGTTATGGTTCGACTGATCGGTCTTGTCAAACCACTTGCCGCTGTGATGATCGTAGCCATTATCATGGGGTGTCTCGGCTATTTCTGCGCGAGCTTGATCACTGTTTTTGGTGGATATACGATTGTTGATATCATCGCGCATCGTGGAGAAAACCTATCGCTACTCATTGCTGTCATCGCCACCATTGCTGTTGCCCGTGGTATATTGCATTACATAGAACAGTACTGCAATCACTTCATTGCATTCAAACTACTCGCACTCATTCGCGATCAAGTGTTTACTGCATTGAGAAAACTTGCACCTGCAAAACTCGACGGCAGAGACAAAGGCAATCTTGTGTCCATCATCACCTCGGACATTGAACTTTTAGAGGTATTTTATGCGCATACCGTTTCGCCAATTTGTATCGCATTGGTCACTTCTACCATTGTCATCTGCTTCATCGGCAGTTTCCATCCTTTGCTTGCCCTGATTGCCTTTCTGGCTCATTTCACAGTCGGTGTACTACTTCCTATCACTGTTTCTAGAAAAAGCAAACAAAGTGGCGCGCATCACAGAACACGTGTCGGCGACCTAAACACCTACTTCCTTGACAGTCTACGTGGTTTGAAAGAGGTCTTGCAGTATGGATATGAGAATGCGCGCAAAGCAAAAATTGCCGCACTTTCCGAACAAATAGAAAGCTCCAACAAGAAGATAAAAAGCTATATCGGTAAGACCTATTCCCTAACCAATCTAGTGATCCTTTCCTTTGCTGTACTGATGCTTTTCACCGCCGGTTATTTGTATACCGTAAATGACATTGATATGACTGCTGTTGTCATACCTACCGTCATGCTCTTTTCTTCGTTTGGTGCAGTCACCTCAGTGGCAAATTTAGGTGCCGGCCTCACACAGACGATTGCCGCTGGACATCGGGTGCTCGATATTTTAGACGACGATCCTGTTGTGGCAGAGGTTCATCACGGCAAGGACATTTCTTTTGAAGGTGCTCAGCTTGACAAGGTGACCTTTGCTTACAACAATGAAAAGATACTAAGCGATTTCTCTCTGCACATAGAGAAAAATAAAATTCTAGCAATCAATGGGAAAAGTGGTTGTGGAAAATCTACTTCGCTAAAACTTTTGATGCGATTTTACGATGTGCAAAGCGGTGAAGTGTTGATTGCAAACGAAAATATAAAAAATATCAATACAAAAAGTCTTCGTGAAAACCAAAGTTTTGTCACACAGGAAACACATATTTTTCATGATACAATCGAAAATAACATAAAAATTGCAAACATCAACGCAAGCCGTGAAGAAGTCATAACAGCTGCAAAAAGCGCCTCCCTTCATGAGTTTATCAAACACTTGCCCAATGGATATGATACCACAGTCGGTGAACTTGGCGATACTATATCGGGCGGTGAAAAACAGCGCATCGGTATCGCAAGAGCCTTTTTGCATCGTGCAAATTTAATTTTGCTGGACGAACCGACAAGTAACCTTGATAGTTTAAATGAGGCTGTGATATTGCAGTCGTTGAAAGCATGTACCGATAAAACAGTCGTCTTGGTGTCACACAAAACCTCTACCGTAAAAATTGCAGATCACGTTTTAACAATGGAAACTGCAAGGAAAAGTTAAGGGTGAAAGGACAAGCAATGAATATAAAAAAAGTGATCTATTTGAGTATCGGCTTCATCGGGTTGTCGCTCGGAGCAGTTGGTGTGTTTTTACCAATCTTACCCGCTGTTCCCTTTCTGCTCCTCGCGGCATTCTGTTTTGGCAAGAGTAGCGATCGTCTTGATCGGTGGTTTCAGTCCACCAAACTCTATAAAAACAATTTAGAAAGTTACGTCAAAGGACAAGGAATGACAGTAAAAACAAAAATAAAAGTCATGCTAACCGTGACGCTTTTAATGGCAATAGGCTTCTTTATGATGCAGTCTGTGCCCATCGGACAAATCATTTTGCTTTTTGTTTGGGTCTTTCATCTTGTGTATTTTTTGTTCATTGTGAAAACGATAAAGAGTGAAAAATAGACCGTGTTTTTTTAGTACAGTAGCATATAAATTGATAAGCGCTAGAGCGCAAAAAAGATGCGTCATTGATGTGACCCCCAAAAAGTTAGCCTTGATAGTGTAGTGACTGCATGTTGCTACACTATTTTTATACAGCTTTGTAATTTAGCCTGTATTCTATAGGGTTAAAATATCTAGGATTTTGTTTTATTCTTTTACCGTTATCAATGAAATTGTTGTAAACAATATATGAAACACATTGACTAACGCCGTTAGCTATGTTATAATCCTAACTACGTTAGTGATTGTATCAAAAGGAGTATTGAAATGGCACATAAAGAAGAAATTATCTATGCACTGGAACTATTTCATGCAAACAGACCGAGAAAGATGTTTCATGAAATGGATCAGCGTGAATCCGGCATGTTTGCTGTGATCAAATTTCTTGCAGAAGCGGAAGGTGAAGTGACCTCGGCGGCAATTTGCAAGCACTTGCAAATCAGTTCGGCAAGAATGACGGTGTTGATCAAGCGTTTGGAGACGAAAGGCCTTGTCATCAAAACCGAATCTTTGCACGATTCACGGTCAAAAGCATTGGTACTCACCCAAAAAGGTGTGACACTCGCAACAAAATTGCAAGCACACATGTATGAAACGGTGGGAAAAATCATTGATGAATTTGGCATCACAGAACTGGAAACGCTATTTGAAACGTTGAATCGGCTGAAATCTATTTTAAATGAAAATGCCCCTTTGAGTTTGGAGGAATACGATGATTAAATTATTGAAAAATTTATCCCTAAGAGAATATCTGCTGGCAGGCTTGGTATTGATCCTCACCTGTGCACAGGTTTATCTCGATCTCACCCTGCCCGATTATATGGCTGAAATCACAAGGCTTGTACAAACGGAAGGAAGCGCCATGGGCGACATCACCCTTGCCGGTGTCAACATGATGCTTTGTGCCATCGGCAGTTTGCTGCTTTCCATTGGTGTAGCAGTCATTGCCGCCGACATTGCCGCACAATTTTCCTTTGTCACCAGATCAAATATGTTTCAAAAAGTCATGGGCTTTTCGATGCAGGAGGTCAACTCCTTTTCCACTGCCAGTTTGATCACCAGAACCACCAATGACATCACACAGGTACAATTATATATTGTCATGGGGATGCAAATGCTTGTCAAAGCGCCGATTACCGCTGTGTGGGCCATCATCAAAATTGCCGATAAAAACCTGTCTTGGACAGTCGTTACCGGTGTCTCAGTGCTGGTACTTCTGGTGATTGTGTTGATTTGTCTTTCGCTTGCTGTCCCACGGTTCAAACGACTACAGACTTTGACGGACAACATCAATAAAGTTTCCAAAGAAAATTTAGACGGATTGAGTGTCGTCCGTGCGTACAACGCTGAAGGGTATCAAGCAAACAAATTTGAAAAAGCAAATGACGAATTGACAAAAACCAACCTCTTCACCGCAAGAACCATGTCCTTTTTGATGCCGAGCATCCAAATGGTGAGCAGTGGGTTGGTGCTTGCAGTGTACCTTGTGGGGGCTGTCCTCATCAATGAAGCAGTAGGACCTGATAAAATGACCTTGTTCTCTGATATGATTGTCTTTTCTTCCTATGCAATGCAGGTCATTATGGCCTTTATGATGCTTGTCATGGTATTCATGCTCCTTCCCCGTGCGAGTGTCTCGGCAAAACGTATCAACGAGGTATTGGATACCAAAAACAGTGTCGTAGAGGGCAAAGAAACCAAAGGGAATACAGGGAAACAGGGGCAAGTGGAATTTAAAAATGTCAGTTTCAAATACCCACAGGCGGATGATTATGTCCTCAAAAATATCAGTTTTACTGCAAATAAAGGAGAAACCATCGCCTTTATCGGTTCGACCGGTTGTGGGAAAAGTACCGTCATCAATCTCCTCCCCCGCTTTTACGATGCCACCGATGGTGAGATTTTGGTCAACGGGATCAATGTCAAACAATATACCAAAAAGGCATTGAACTCTTTAATCGGTTATGTTTCACAACGCTCCATCCTCTTCACCGGTACGGTGCAATCCAATGTCGCTTTTGGGGATAGCAGTCACCCTGCCGAAAACGAAGAGGCACTGGCCACTTCGGTGAACATTGCACAAGCAGCCGACTTTGTTGCAAATCTCGATCATCATTATGATGCACATGTGGCACAGGGTGGTCGAAACTTCTCCGGCGGACAAAAGCAACGCCTTTCCATTGCACGGGCAGTTTACCGTCAACCTGAAATTTTTATTTTCGACGATTCTTTTTCGGCGCTCGACTACAAAACCGACCGCAAACTGCGTGAAACGCTCAAGCAGGAATGCGGTGACGCCACCATGCTGATCGTTGGACAACGCATTGGGACCATCAAAGATGCCGACAAGATCATTGTACTGGAAGCCGGTCAAATTGCCGGTATGGGCAAGCATAGAGAACTATTGGAGCACTGTGAGGTTTACAAACAAATTGCCCTGTCACAACTGTCAGAGGAGGAACTCAAACATGCCTAAAGACAATTACGAACTTGGTTCTAACGAGAAAAATAAGCGCCCACAAAGAGGTCCCGGTATGCAAATGGGCGGTGAAAAAGCAAAAAATATGAAGCGCACCGTCAAACAGTTGATCGACTATATCAAAAAGAGCAGAGGCTTGATGGTCATCGCCATCCTCTTTGCGATACTCGGTTCGATTTTCACCCTAGTAGGCCCCGGACAGCTCACCAACTTGACCGATGCCATCACTGCTGGCATTCAATCGAGCATGACCGGTGGTGCCGGCATTGATATGAACATCATTTTTTCCATTGGTTTGTTTCTTAGTATCATGTATGCACTCAGCTATCTTCTTTCCATCACGCAAGGGGTGATGATTTCCACCGTGATGCAAAAGACTGCCAAAAGACTGCGTACCGACATTGCAAACAAGATCAACCGTTTGCCGATGGGGTATTTTTCGACACATTCCAAAGGGGATGTGCTGTCCCGTGTGACAAACGACGCCGACACCATCGGGCAAACCCTTTCCCAATCGATGGGATCTTTCATTTCTGCCATTACCCTTTTGGTAGGGTCGGTAGTCATGATGTTTACCACCAATGTCATCTTGACTGTTACCGCCATTCTTTCCACCGCTGTTGGCTTTGTCTTTATGATGATCGTCATGAAAAGCTCCCAAAAACATTTTAAAAATCAACAAAAACACCTAGGGAGCATCAATGGGCACATTGAGGAGATGTATGCAGGGCATACCGTTGTCAAAGCATACAACGGAGAGGAAAAAGCCATCCATACCTTCCATGCAATCAACAAAGACTTAAAAACAAGTGCTTTTAAAGCACAGGCATTGTCCGGTCTCATGATGCCGATGATGACCTTTATCGGCAACTTCGGGTATGTTTGTGTCTGTATTGTTGGTGCATTGCTCGCACTCAATGGGACAATTACCTTTGGGATCATCGTTGCCTTTATGGTGTATATTCGCCTCTTTACCCAACCGCTCGGACAGATTGCACAGTCGATGCAAAACCTACAGTCCGGTACTGCTGCGGCAGAACGTGTCTTTGAATTTTTGGAAGAGGAAGAGATGCAAAACGAAACTGCAAAACAAAAAACCATGGGCGATGTACAAGGTGATGTCGAATTCAGAAATGTACGCTTTGGTTATGATCCTGAAAAAATCATCATTCATAATTTTAGCGCGAAGGCAACCAGTGGACAAAAAATTGCCATTGTTGGTCCTACCGGTGCCGGCAAAACCACGATGGTCAATCTATTGATGCGTTTTTACGAATTGAATGCCGGCGATATTTTAATTGACAATGTTTCGATTCAATCGGTCAAGCGAGAGGATGTTCATGCACAGTTCAGTATGGTGCTGCAAGATACTTGGATTTTTGAAGGCACACTACGTGAAAATCTGATCTATGCCGCCGAAGGGGTGACCGATGAAGTGCTTGAACGTGCGACAAAAGCCGTCGGACTACACCACTTTGTCAAAACATTAGAGCGCGGATATGACACCATGCTGGATGATAAACTGGAACTGTCACAAGGACAAAAGCAACAGATCACCATTGCAAGGGCAATGATTGCCGACAAACCGATGTTGATTTTGGACGAAGCGACCTCCTCGATTGACACCAGAACCGAGTTGCAAATCCAACATGCAATGGACGAATTGATGAAAAACCGCACCTCTTTTGTCATTGCACACCGCCTGTCCACCATTAAAAACTCTGATTTGATTTTGGTGATGAAAGACGGCGATGTCATTGAAACAGGAAACCACGAAGAACTGTTAGCGAAAAACGGATTTTATGCAGAACTATACAATTCACAATTTGATACAGTGGCTTAAAAGTTCGCCTGCCACAGTAAAGTGACCCCCTCTCGTACCGTCGAGAGGGGGTCACTTGATTCTACTTTTTGATCAACCTGCCTTTGCTCTATTTTTCAAATATTTTTCCTTTGTCGCCATACCGCCACGAATGTGACGCTCTTGCTTGTTGTGTAGAAGGATGGATTTGACCTCCCCATAAAGCCCACGATTGATTTTTGGTAGGCGTTCTGTCAAGTCCTTATGAGTTGTCGATTTGCTAATACCAAAGGCCTTTGCCGTTGCCCGTACCGTTGTTTTGTGCTCTACCAAATACTCACCCAGCCGGATACATCTTTCTTCCAATGATCGTCTATCTTCCAAAGTAAACACACCCTTTACCTTTTGTTCGATTGTCTTTACGACAGTCTATGCGGTAAGGGGTGTGGAATATGAGTTGATGGACACAATTTTTTATGAAAGGTTTAGCGAAAGGTTTGTTCTGGAGACGCAAAGTAGTAGCTATCCAGCATACGCTTTGCCTCACGGCGATCCAAAAAGATTTGGTGTACCGAGACCAGTCGTTTTTTATCTTCGTACACACCGATATAACAGTCCGATACCGCCACTACAAAATACATGCGCCGTACCTGTGGGCGGATGCTTTGGTTATCGATCCAATAAAGCTGTTCCCCCTGTCGAAAAGGCATTTGCAGCAGCAACCCCTTGCGGTGCTGTTCCAACATCATGAGTAGTTGTTTGTAACGTCTGACAAAGCGGTCAATGCCTTGTAAGAAAAATAACAGCTCAAAGGCTACCATAAAGACAGTCAACTGCAATGCAAAGAGCGACTGAAAGATATTTTTTTCAAAGCTGTCAACGGCTCCCTGCACTGCAATACCACATAAAATAGCAAGCAGGATACTCGTCCAAAGATACCCCAGTAGTCCCATGCGCAGTACCGGCAATTTTCTGGTATGCAGAGCAAAAAACGCTGCAAACCCGAGCCAAAAGAACACCATCCAAACGATCATTTTCACACACTTCCTTTTGTTACAATGAAATCCACTTCCTTTGGATTTCATTGTAACAAAAAGTGTCGGTGTGATTTGTCGAAACAGGTGATCCTTGTTGATCCGACAAAAAAAGCATGTGACGAAATACGATTTCGCCACATGCTTTTTACTATTTTTGCTATTCTTCGTGGAACAAGTCACTTTCACTGGCAAGTTTGATGTCCGCTTGCTGTAATGCTGTAATGACGGTATCGTTGTCCGACACACGCATCACGGTATAAGCTTCGCCCTTCACCTCTGTGACAAAAGCATACATATACTCAATGCTCACCCCTGCTTGATAGATCACCTTCATGATGTCTGCCAAAGCACCCGGATGGTCTTTCATATGAACCGCAATGACATTGGTCATCGATACCATACAGCCGGCTTCCTTGAGTACCACTTCCGCTTGTGTTGGCTGATCGACAATCAGACGCAAGATCCCGAAGTCTTTGGTGTCTGCAATGGAAAAGGCACGGATGTTGACACCTTTTTCGGCAATCAAGGCAGTCAATTCCGCCAAGCGCCCCGGTCTGTTCTCTACAAAAATCGAAATTTGCTTAATGTTCATCAAAAACACCTCTGCTTTCCAAATTTATCATTCACTCAATTAGTCTTTTTTGCGTTTGTCAATGACACGAACCGCTTTCCCGATGGAACGCTCAATGGATTTTGGCTCCACCAGATGTACTTTTGCAGTGATGCCAAGGGTCGAATAAATGGCATCATACAGCACCTTTTCAAATTTTTGCACTTCGGTGACGGTGTCAAATGCCAAATCAGACGGCATCTCCACCTGTACTTCCAGCGAATCGAGGTGACCGATACGCTCTACAATGATTTGGTAATGCGGTGGGCAGCCTTTTTCCAGTAGCACCCCTTCAATTTGAGATGGGAATACATTGACCCCACGGATGATGAGCATATCATCACTACGCCCTCTCGGTTTGGTCATTTTGATGAGCGTTCTACCACAAGAGCAGGTCGCACGGGTAAGGACCGCAATGTCTCTGGTGCGGTAACGAATGAGTGGGAAGGCCTGCTTGGACACACAGGTGAATACCAACTCCCCTTGTGTTCCTTCCGGCAGGACTTCGCCTGTATCAGGATCGATGATTTCCGGAATGAAGTGGTCTTCACAGATGTGCATCCCTGTTTGTTCACTGCACTCATAAGCGACACCCGGTCCCATAATTTCAGTGAGCCCATAAATGTCATACGCTTTGAGTCCCAGAGATTTTTCGATCTCTTTACGCATCTCTTCTGTCCATGCTTCCGCCCCGAAGATCCCTGCACGCAAGGAAATGTCTTCCTTCTGTACGCCCATTTCTTCCATCACTTCACCGATGTACTGCGCATAGGAAGGGGTACAGCAAAGTACAGTGGAACCAAAGTCTCTCAAAATATTGATTTGTCTTGCCGTATTCCCTGAGGAAACAGGAATGGCAACTGCCCCCAGTCGCTGGGTCCCGTAATGCAATCCCATCCCGCCAGTGAAAAGGCCGTACCCGTAGGCGACATGTACACGGTCGTGTACCGTGCCACCGGTTGCCACAATTGCTCTGGCACAACAATCACCCCAGATGTTCAAGTCTTGTTGGGTATATCCTGCAACAATTTGCTTACCGGTCGTACCGGAGGACGCATGCAGTTCAACCACATCCTCCAAAGGTGCTGCGAACAACCCATAAGGGTAGGTATCACGCAGATCTTGCTTGTAGGTGAATGGCAATTTTGCCAAATCATCCAAGGAGCAGATATCCTGTAGGGACACCCCTTGCTCCTGCATTTTTTCACGATAATAAGGGACATTGTCATAGACGTGCTGAATGGTTTTGCGCAATTGATAAAACTGTAGTGCTTTCATTTCCTCTACCGAGGCGGTCTCGATGTCTTTTTGAAAATACTGTTCCATGCTGCTTTCATTCTCCCTTCAAATGGTTGCCGATCAGGTACTACCGCTTAGCCTGCATATCCTTTTTCAAATGCAGTGCGGTTGAGCTCTAAGAAACGTTCCGGCACACAAGCTTCCAGTGCCTGTTGCCATACTTCTTTTGGAAAGTCCATTTGTTTTGCCAAAACCCCCATCAAAACGATGTTGGTGGCTTTTGCATTGCCAAGTGCTTCCGCAACAGGTAGTGCATCAAAAGCAATGACTTGTGCTCCTTCAGCTTCCATTTTGCCGATGATGTCGCAAGGATATGCCATTGCACCAATCACAACCGGCATCGGGTCAATTTCTTGCGTGTTGACGACCAGTTTCCCATCCTTTTTCAAGTAGGAGAGGTAACGTGCTCCCTCTAATTTTTCAAATGAGACAATGTAGTCTGCTTCCCCTTTGTCGATCACAGGAGAATAAACTTTTTCACCGAATCGCACATAGGTCACAACCGAGCCACCACGTTGGCTCATCCCGTGTACTTCCGATACTTTGACATCATACCCTTGGTTTAAGAGTACATTTCCAAGCAGACGGCTGGCAAGTAAGCTTCCTTGTCCACCAACACCGACAATCATAATATTGGTTACTTTACGCATCGCGAGATCCTCCTTCAATTGCATCAAACGGACAAAGTCCTGTACAGACGTCACAACCAACGCAAAGAGTGCTATCGATGACAGCTTTGCCCTCTTTCATGCTGATGGCAGGACAGCCGATTTTCATACATGCTTTACAGCCTTTGCATTTTGGCGCACTGACGGTAAGCGATGGGTATATTTTCACCGATTTCAAGAGCACACACGGACGGCGTGCGATGATGACGGAAGGTGCCTCTGCTGCCAGCTCTTCCTTCAAAACGGTGTCACATTCTTCAAGGTTATACGGATCAATGACACGCACACGCTCAATCCCAACGGCACGACACAGCGTTTCCAGATCGATTTTGGTCGCCGGATCCCCTTTGATGTTGTAGCCTGTGGTAGGGTTTTGTTGATGTCCTGTCATCCCTGTGATGGAGTTGTCCAAAATCATGACAGTGGAATTGGTGCTGTTGTAAGCGATGTTGATGAGCCCTGTCACGCCGGAGTGCATGAAGGTCGAGTCCCCAATGACCGCAACCGCTTTTTGCTCACACTCTTTGCCGAGTGCTTTGTTGAAACCGTGCAATGCAGAAATGGAAGCCCCCATACAAATGGTGGTGTCAATGGCGTTGAGTGGTGCAGCAGCACCCAAGGTATAACAACCGATGTCCCCTGAAACGAGGCATTTGTTTTTCATCAAGGTGTAGAATACACCACGGTGCGGACATCCTGCACACATGACCGGTGGGCGGATCGGCAAGGTTTCCGGAAAGGTCATCGAAACCGGTACGTCTTTGCCCATGTTGGCCGCAACGATGTTTTGCGAAAATTCATCGATGTTGGAGAAGGTGGATTTGCCAATTGGATCCAACCCCAAATCACGGCAATGCGATTCAATGACGCCATCCAATTCTTCAATGACGTACAGTGTTTTGACAGACGCTGCAAAGGTTTTGACAAGGTCGGTCGGCAACGGATTGACCATACCGAGTTTTAAGACGTTGACGGAGTCCCCAAACACCTCTTTGGTGTATTGGTACGCTGTCCCCGACGTGATGATCCCGATGTCGCTGTCCGCTCTTTCCACGCAGTTGATGGATGCTGTTTCCGCATAGGCTGCAAGGTCTTTCATGCGCTTTTCTACCACAACATGACGGCCTCTTGCAAAGCTAGGCATCATGACATATTTTTGGATGTTTTTTTCGTACGCTTTTGCGGTATCTGTTTTGCGCTCCCCTGTTTCTACCACACTTTGCGAGTGGGAGATACGGGTACACATGCGTAAAATGACAGGCGTGTCATACTGTTCCGACAATTCATATGCCAGTTTGGTAAACGCCAATGTTTCCGCTGAATCTGCCGGTTCTAGCATCGGCACTTTAGAGGCGATGGCGTAATGACGAGAGTCCTGCTCATTTTGAGAGGAGTGCATCCCCGGGTCATCGGCAACCCCGATGACAAGACCACCGTTGACACCGGTGTAAGCCACCGTAAACAGCGGGTCCGCTGCCACGTTCAAACCAACGTGTTTCATCGCACAAAATGCACGTCTCCCTGCGATGGACGCACCAATGGCCACTTCCATGGCAACCTTTTCATTTGGTGCCCACTCACAGTAAAGATCCTCAAATTTTGCCGCATATTCCGTGATTTCGGTACTCGGTGTACCAGGGTAACTGGAAACGACTTCTACACCGGCTTCATACAGCCCTCTTGCAACCGCTTGGTTGCCCAACATCAATTGTTTCAATGTCCATTCTCTCCTTTTTTATCTTTTCCCTATCAGGGGGGATTGCTATCCATCAGAACGGTTGTCGACAATGCGTTTTGCTTTGCCTACAAAGCGTTCAAGCGATTGTGGTTCTGCAAGGGTCACCTTTGCATCCAGACCTAGCACCGTACGCAGTTTTGCACGGATGGTGTGACTGAGTTTTTCAAGCTCTGCATAGTCTTCCAACAGGGAGGCATCGTGGAATTCCACTTTCACCTCTAAATAGTCGGTATAGTGTTTGCGGGTCAAAATCAGCTGATACTGCGGACTTGTTCCTTCTACACTTGCCAAGACACTTTCAATTTGCGAAGGGAATACATTGACCCCACGGATTTTGAGCATGTCATCACTGCGCCCTTTGACCTTGTCCATACGGGTGTGGGTACGACCACACTGACAGACATCGTCGTTGAGTCTGGAAATGTCACGGGTGCGGTAACGCAGCATCGGAATCCCCTCTTTGGTGATGGTGGTGATGACAAGTTCCCCTGTCTCGCCACGATCGAGCGGCGCCCCGCTATGCCCATCAATGATTTCGGCAATGAAGTGATCCTCTGCGATATGTAGCCCATCACGGTAGATACATTCCCCCGAAACACCGGGACCCATCAATTCGCTCATCCCATAATTGTCGGTTGAGAAGAGGTTGAACCCACGCTCAATTTGTGCACGCAGTTCCGGTGTACATCCTTCCGAGCCAAAGAGACCGATTTTGAGTTTCAAGTCTTCGTTGCTGATCCCCATATCTCTTGCCACTTCACTCATATACATAGCATAAGATGGTGTGGAAACAAGCACCGAACTTTGAAAGTCTTTTAAGAGCATGACCTGTTTTTCAGTGTTGCCAGACGACACGGGAATGACCGCACAGCCGATTTTTTCCAAACCGTAATGCAGCCCAAGTGCTCCTGTAAACAGCCCATAACCGAAGGAAATTTGCGCAATGTCCTCTTCGGTGACACCAACTGCCATACAAAGTCTTGCCACACAGTCGCTCCAATGGTCAATGTCCCGCTTGGTGTAACCGACCACAGTGGGTTTCCCAGTGGTGCCGGACGAGGCATGGATACGAACAATGTCCTTCATCGGTGGCGCAAATAAGCCATAAGGGTATTGGTCGCGCATGTCGCTTTTATTGGTAAAAGGGATGTGCTGGATGTCCGACAGCGTTTTGATCTTCTCCGCCGTGACCCCTGCTTCCCCCAATGTTTTTTGGTAATGTGGGACGTTTTTGATGCAGTAATCAACCATCCACTTGAGACGCTCTAACTGCAATCGATCCAACTCTTTGCGTGGCATCGTTTCGATGTCTTTTTGAAAAAACTGTATCTTCATAATTTGATATTCTGTTGGAAAGGACAGAATAAACTCCTTTCTTTGCAGTATTGCTCTGGTCAAGATCTCCAAATCAATCTGCATATTGTTTCTATCATACCACTTTTCTGACAAAAATTCAAGCACTGATTGTAAAAATCAGTGCTGTAGGGTATCAAAAAAACCTTTCCTGTTCCAACACACTGTCAGAGCGTCCAAAAATTCGCAAGTCAAGGAACAAAACTTGCAAATGAGAGAATAATACAGGGGCATATGAACGATATTTGCAAGTTGCAGTGACACAGAAAGCAAAATCGGCGAGCGACATGGCTCACCGATTTTGCGATTGCGGGTTTTTCGACGGTCTGAAGCACCGATTGCAAGAATCGATGCTTGTTATAAAATATTATTGAAAAAACTCTTTCGATGGGTCTTGAAATTCGACCAAACGCGCTTGGTACGCCTGCATGAGCCCATCAAAAAATGGTAATTGTGGTTGTTCTACGCCCAACAGTTCTAATAGGTAAAGGCAGAACGGTGGGTTTAGCACCAACAGCGGACCAACCAGATAGGTGGCAAACAGATTGTTGATCCGTACCCCTTCTACGGTCACTTCTCGGTTCATACCAAGCCCTCGTTTGACCTGCATGAAAGGATGTGCCATCTCACCATAAGCTAAGGTGAACTGCGTTTTAAATCCTACCAGTTCCATCGACTCAAAGGTACCGTACACCAGACTGTTATAGCGGTTGTGAAAGTCGCCCACGGCAGTCAGTGGCAGAAGGTGAAGTCCTGTCGTACGTTCTCCGCCTTTTTTCTCAATTGCTTCGTACAGTACTTCCATCGCATTGCCGGTGAAAAGCATGACCACTCCCTGATCGATGCAGTCCTGTAGGTGCGTGCGGTACTCTGTCAAATGCTGAATGACCCGACGCTGTCCCGATTCACTCATCGAACCGAGGTAGATCATATCCACTTTCTCGCTCACAAAGGTTGGAGTATCACACAGTCCTGTTTCGATAAACTCAGCCTCCGGTAAACACTGCTTTAACAGGCGGATATTGCCGGTATCACCATGCAGATTAGCAAGTTCGGGGTATAACAATTCTATTTTCATTGGCTACCCCCTTGCTTTAATCGTTCGATGAGTTTTGTGCGTACCTGCACCGCCTCATCATAGGTGTAAAGATCATATAGAATATAAACGGTGTCACAACGTATGGCGTCCAACAATGTGGGCAGTGTGTGCGGATCGGTGGTGGTGTCGTAACGACTGCTGTCGATCCCTGCCAGTTCCATCCGCACGCGGTAGTCGAGGTGGCGATGACCGCCCACCAAAATTTGTTTGACTGAAGGGTCTTGTAGGTACTCAAAATCCACATCGTAAATCCATGCAATGTTTTCAGAACTGGTTTTGGCATCCCCATGGTCATCCACCATGATGAGCACTGCTTTCTCCCCCGGCTGCCCTGCGATAAAGTCAAAGACTCGAGAACAGGCCACAGGATTTTGTCCTTTTGCAAGATTCATGACCACTTGATGATTGCCGACCTTACTGACATCGTAGCGACTGGCTACGATGCCTACCTTATCCATCCCCTGTTTGACCTGATCATAGGTCAAGCCGAAAGCACGAAGGGTCGCAATCGCGGCCGTTTGGTTGTAGATGTTGATCATGCTGTCCTGCAACAGACGGTACACTTCGCTACTGTCACCCATGGTCATAGACAGCAGGTGATTTTCAAAATCCACTGCTGTGACATCATAGTCCGCTGTCGGCGAGGCATAGTCACACCCTGTACAGTGTGCCACACCAATGTGGTGATAGCGATGACGGGTAAAGCGAAGTTTCGCTTCACAGATCGGACAAAAGCGCACATCGTTGATGATGTTGTCATAATCGCTGGTCGGGAGATTCTCTGCAGACAACGCAAAATAAGAGCGCTTGTTTTTGAGTTTCAAGCGACTGCTGATGAGGTCCTCCCCATTTAAGATCAGGGTTGTATCATCGGCAATGTTGCGCTCCAAAATATCAAAGATGAATTCTGCGTGTGCGTTTCGCTTATAGGAATCGCGAAACAGGTTGGTAACCACTAGAAAATCGAGATGCACATATGGTAAAATTCGCGGGGTCATGCGCTCATCAATTTCGAGCACCGCCAACTGCTTTTTACATTTGCCAAAAAAAGTGACGTTATCAATCAAAGTGGTAGCAATACCGGTGTCGATATTGCTACCAAAGCGATTCCCTGCATAGGCGATGTTATTTGCCGCCAACACGTCGCCAATGAGGTTGGCAACGGTGGTTTTCCCATTGGTTCCTGTGACACCAATGATGGTTTTTGGCTTTTGAAGCTCACGAAACAGGGTCGGGCAAATTTTCAATGCCATGACCCCGGGGAGATTTGTCCCCTTTCGTCTCATTATTTTCAGTCCCAGTTTCAAACACTTTGCAACGGCAACCGCCGCTCTTGCACGTATGGTCATCTATTCTGCGTCTCCTTCTTTTGGTTGTGGTTGCACCGTGACAAACAGTGTCACAATGCGTTGATCAACAACCTCTTGTACCGTTACTTTGAGGTGGCGATAATCAAAGCTGTCCCCTGCGACCGGAATACGCTCTAGCGTTTCCAACACCCATCCTGCCATGGTGGTTGGCATTTCTTCCATCTCACTTGCACGGTAGGACAGTTCAATTTCATCAAAGAAATCTTCAATACCAAGGTCACCGGATACACGATACTGCGTTTCCGATAGCTTTTGGCAAAGGAGCTCCTCTTCATCGCTTTCGTCCCAAATGTCGCCCACCAACTCCTCAATAATGTCCTCTAGAGTGACAATCCCAATCGTGCCACCGTAGTGGTCAATGACTACTGCCATATGGGATTTTTGTTTTTGCAACTCCTGCATCAGTTCTGAAATAGATTTTTTTTGAGGAATGTACATAACCTTTTGTAATAGGGCATGCAACTGTACTTTGGAATCTTTCAAGTATGCCTCGAAAAAGTCCTTATAATGCAGTACCCCGAGTACATTGTCAATGGTACCATTATAAACCGGCAGCCTAGAATAACCTTCTTCAAAAAAGAGGGTTTTGACTTTTTCCACATCCTCATGAATGTCAATGGCCACAACGTCCACACGGGGAATGAGGATTTCCTCTACTAAAATTTCATCGAAGTCCAACGCGGACTGCACCAATTCACGTTCCTGTTCTTCCAAAACACCTTCATGATGGCTCTCTTCAATGATATATTTGAGTTCTTGCTCAGTTAAGGCATCGCTCCCCTTGCGCTCTTTGGAAATGAGTTTGCGCACTTGTAGGAGTAAAAAAATGAGTGGCCAAAACAGCTTCATCAAAAAGGCAAGAATATCAACAACTACCAAGGCGTATTTCTCGGCATTTTCTTTTGCCAAAGATTTTGGCACGACTTCCCCAAAGGTCAGTACAACAAGTGTCATGACAAGGGTAGAAATCCAGGTACCGTTCACCCCAAAGTAATAGGTAAAGAGCACCGTACCCACCGAAGCGGAGGCAATGTTGACAATGTTGTTGCCGATCAAAATTGCCGACAATGCACTGTCATAATCCTCACATACTTTCAATACCTTTTTTGCTTTTTTGTTGCCGTCTAAAGCAAGATTTTTCATACGAATTCGATTGACAGTTGAAAATGCAGTCTCCGACCCTGAGAAAAAGGCCGACAACAACACCAATACTACCAAAAATACATACGTCAGCGCAGACACTTCGTCCACCGTTCAACACACTCCTTTAAATAAAACCCCTTTTATTATTTTGTTTTTTCAGATGGGGTTTTATTTATTTTACCAAACTTGAGCAAAGAAGTCAAACGGCAAAGAGGACAAATCCGTCCATTTTCTCCCTTTTTCACCCGTTTTCTGTGGTTTGTGTCGTTCAGTCCATCCGAAAGAACAAATAAAAACGACTTGCACCCGTTTTCCACGATTGGAATCAGACAAGTCGTTTTTTCTTTACTATTTATTGCAAAATACTCTGTTGCCCACCCTTTTTCATCTGTAGCCGCAAACGATCAGCAATCATCGCGATAAATTCGGAATTGGTGGGTTTGCCACGGCCGGTATGCACAGTATATCCAAAAAAGGAATTGAGCACATCGACATCGCCACGGTCCCAAGCCACTTCAATGGCATGACGAATGGCACGCTCCACGCGGGATGAAGTCGTTTTAAACTTTTTGGCAACAGTCGGGTACAAAATTTTTGTGACAGAATTGATCATTTCGCTGTCTTCAATGGACAACATGATCGCTTCTCTCAAATAATGATACCCTTTGATGTGAGCCGGTACTCCAATTTGATGAATGACTTCGGTGACAAGTACCTCCAAGTCATGCTTTGGACGCAGATGCTGTTGTGGTTTTCTCCTATGCTGATCAGCCAATAGGCAGATGCGATCACAGATTAAATTGAGATCGACGGGTTTTGTAAAAAAGAACGAGGCACCGTTTTGCAGATATTCCTGTTCTGCATAAGGGGAATCGTAGGCACTCACAACTAAAAAATAAGGGGGATTGATCGATTTCGCTGCAAAGTTTTTGAGAATACCAAACGCATCAATGTGGGGCATTTTGCTGTCCAACAGTACAATATCGGGCTCATTTTTACAAATCGCATCGTAAATGGCAATACCATCTTTTGGTCGTATCAAAGGTGCGAGTCCTCTTTTTTCCAACATCTCGCCACAAATCACGCCAAAATTTAAACTATCATCGCCTATAAGTACTTTGATTGGGTTTTTCATTTGTTTTCCTCCTTTTTGTGATATCGTTATATTACCATTTTCTTACATATTTTTCAACATATTTCTGTCGTGCTTTTTCGACAAAATCTGCAAACGGCATACAAAATATAGTAGAGGAAAGACAAATCTTGTCTGATTGTAGTACCTGTCGTCATGCAATCTGTGATTCTACACAAGAACAACTAGCCATCATTATTGATTGTGCATAAATGATTACAATTCGGTTTCAACAGACTTTTTTACTTATTTTGGCATTTCACATAATAAAACCGTAGGCATTTTCCAATTAAATGGAAACCGCCTACGGTTTTTTTCTTATGCTTTCTCTTCTCCCCCATTTTCAATGACCGTACGATTTGAAATATAATTCACATCTGACTGTCCATTGAAGAAGGTATAACGGTTTTTGCCCTCTTGCTTAGAAAGATACAGGGCGATGTCGGCATTCTTATAAAGGGTTTCAAAGGTCAGCCCATGTTGTTGATAACAAGCAATCCCGACACTTGCAGAAACAATTACGGCCTTCTCTTCTCCGCCGTACTGCTTCCTGAAGCATTCACAAATGTTTTTTGCCTTTTGCTCGATGATGGTTTGATCCGAAACACCATTCATAAAAGCAAAGAACTCGTCACCACCAATACGTCCGACAATGTCGGAGGGGCGGAACATCTTTCGCAACTCCTGCGCCAATTGACAGATGACTTCATCCCCAACTTGATGTCCCAAGGTATCATTGATGGATTTGAAGTTGTCAACATCAATGATAAACAGTGCATGAGACTGAATGTGTGCCTCATCCTCTTCAAGGATTTGTTTGATACGCACCTCAGTGGTTCCCTTATTGTAAATACCTGTCAAGGAATCTCGCTCAGACCTTTTTTTGAGTTCGATGGATTCACGCATCACTGCATCCACCTCTTCCAACAAGCCCAATACCTGCAACGGCTTATCTTCGTCTTTATGATAGACCGGTACCCCTGCCATCATATACCAACTATAAGAGCCGTCCGATTGTTTTAGGCGACATTTGACATCTGAAACACGATTACCATCTTGAATTGCCTGCATTGCCTCACAGACGCCATCATAGTCTTTTTCGTAAATGTCCTTGTTTTGTCCGGCAAGAATCGGCCAATTTTGCAGCTTTTTACGCCCTTCAAATAATCCATGAGTGTCACTCATAAATTTGAGTTCTTTTGTTTCGGTGTTCCATTCAAAAATGACACGATTGATCTGATCTGACAATAAACGAAAGCTCTTTTCGTATACTTGTGCATTTTCTTTCATTTTGTTCTGTGCATAGTATGCCCACAAAATAAGAAGTAGGAATACAATACCTGCATGGACAATGAGGGTCACCCCATTGTTGATGTGCTGCTCACTTTTTTCCAATACTGCTTCTTGTCGTTGCACCAACAAAATCATCCAGTTGTTGATCTCAACCGGTGCATAGTATGCCAAGCGTGTTTGCCCTTCATAGGTATACTGTACATGCCCTTCGTTGCGTGCTTCAAAGTCTCCAACAACCTGCTCAGCGCTGCCCTTGTCAAATTCTAATAAATACGCCCCTTCCAAAAAGGTAACATCCATAATCAACATTTGATCGGCACGTCCATCCGCAATATAATAGCCCTCACTATCCATCAGCTGGAAATAGCCATCTTTTTGTTGTAGGTAGACACTCAGTTGCTCCGACAGTTGATCCGTAGCAAGAGTGCCTTGTAAATAACCTGTCAATCTGTTTTCACTGTTGTATAAGGGGACATTCAGGTGAATGATTTGACCGAGCTTTTCATCCATCACCCCATCTGAAATAAAGGTGATCCCCTTTTCCATCTCCTCGGTAAAGGATGCACCTTGGTGTTGTAGTCGTCCATCCGTCAATACATAAGCAGTATTCGAGGGTAAGATGACCGAAACACGCTGAAACTGGCCCAATTCTGCAAGGTCGGCAAAGGCACGTTCAAAGTAACTGAGATCTACCTTTTCCACTTCTTCCATATCGGTATCTCGAAAATACTGTGCAGTTAGGGTCAAGCTTTCCATCTGCTTATCAAAGTAAAATTCAATCATTCCGGCATTGGACTCTGCGATTTCCTGTAAACTTTCATCCGTTTCATCCACTTCATATGCTGTTGCTTGATTCATGAAAGTCGTCATTGCCATGATGATCCACACCATCAGCATACATCCACATAAAGCAAATAGCAACAAAGAACTGACATTAGACCGCCAATTCGATCGGTCACGCCATATTGATATTTTTTTCATAACTTACGTCTCTCCTATTATAGTATCTCCTCATTGTTGCTTCTATACGACTTTTTCAGCGATCCACAAGGGGGAATCAAAACAAATACATTTCTTCTCTACTAAACTTATCGACAAAATTTCATAAAAAATAACATTTCACAATCGCCAAATATCATTGACAGATATTTTTTTTTCTGTTATAATTTCATAAACCGAAACGTTTCGCTTTTGAAAGGAGCAACTCTTATGCCACTTGTTACCACAACTTCCATGTTAAAACAAGCACAAACCAACGGATATGCTATCGGCGCTTTCAATGTAGAAAACCTTGAAATGATCCAAGCGGTCATTTCAGCCGCCGAGCAAAGTCAATCCCCTGTCCTGTTGCAGACCACCCCTTCCACCGTTCGTTATTCAAGTCTTCCTGCTTTTCATGCTATGGTCAGTACCTTGGCCTCACAGGTATCGGTACCGGTTGCGCTGCACCTCGATCATGGCAATACCGTCGATCTTGCCATGCAGGCATTACGTGAGGGGTATACCTCCATTATGATAGATGGTTCGCATGAAACACTGGAACAAAACATTGTCATGACAAAGCAGGTGGTAGTCGCAGCCCATGCCAACAGCATTCCGGTCGAGGGTGAACTCGGCAAAGTAGGCGGAAAAGAGGATG
The DNA here is from genome assembly GCA_964370215.1 of uncultured Oscillospiraceae bacterium. GTDB lineage: Bacteria > Bacillota > Clostridia > Oscillospirales > Ruminococcaceae > Massiliimalia. The sequence continues at coordinate 51,524 of CAYJIM010000003.1, read as the reverse complement.
ATTTGGAGGCAGAAGCCGACACCAATACCGACCCTGATGATGCAGTTGCTTATGTCGAACAAACCGGCATCGACTCCCTTGCCATTGCCATTGGGACGGCACATGGTTTTTACAACGGTACACCGGTGCTTGATTTAGAGCGCCTATCGGAAATTCGCAAACGTGTTTCTATTCCATTGGTACTGCACGGCGCTTCTGGTTTGTCAGATGACGACATTCGTGCCTGTATTGCACGTGGCATTTGTAAAGTCAATTTTGCCACAGACCTACGTGTTGCCTACAGCAAAGGAGTCAAAGAATTGCTAGCCGAAAAACCCGACACCTTTGATCCAAAGGCATATGGGAAAGCAGGGTATGAAAAAGTCAAAGCCTTAGTGCTCGACCGCATGGCAGTTTGTGGCTGTCTTGGCAAAGCCTGTCTATAATGTACCGACAAGAAAGGAGCGTCTATGGCTGCTACCATCAAAGACATTGCAAAACAAACGGGATTGGGGCTTGCCACCATCTCCTCCTATCTCAACGGGGGCAATGTAAGGCAGAAAAATAAGATTGCCATTGAAGCCGCCATTGAAGCAATGGGATTCGAGGTCAATCAGGTCGCCCGTGGTTTGAAAACCAAGAAAACGATGACCATCGGGGTCGTCATCCCAGAGCTTAGCAATCTCTTCTGTACCACTATTCTATCGCTCATTGAAGACCGTTTGCGGGAAGAGGGCTATGCCACCATCGTTTGTGACTGTCGTACCGATCCACAGTTGGAGGAACAGGCGGTGCGATTCTTACTTTCCAAACAGGTGGATGGACTCATTAGTATGCCGGTTTCAACGACAGGGGCACACCTCACTCCGGCAAAGGAAAAGGGTATCCCCATTGTCTTGATTGACCGTAAGATCACAGGCATGGATGCGGTTGTAGTGGACAACATTGCCGCTTGCTATGAGGCGACGGCAAAGTTACTTTCCCTTGGCCATCGTGAGATCGGTATTGTTTGCGGCCCTGCGGACATCACCACAGCGGCAGAACGCCTCGAGGGGTATCGACAGGCGTTTGTCGACCAAGGACTTCCCACATCCCCCTCCCTCATTGCAATGAGCGATTACACCATGCAGAGTGGTCGTGATTGCCTTTACAAACTTTTGCAACAACACCCAACTATGACAGCAGTGTTGATGACAAACTATGAATTGACCATTGGCGGTATGATGGCCATCAATGAACTAGGGCTCCAGTTGCCGGAACAACTCTCAGTCATCGGCTTTGATGGGTTGGAGTTTTGCAAGGCGATGCGTCCGGCTTTGAGTGTCGTGACACAGCCCCACCTAGACATCGCCAGACATACCGCAGACCAATTACTCCAACGTCTACAAGGAGATGACAGCGACAGCATGACCATCACCTTAAAAACAACCTTTATCGAAGGGGCATCTACATCCCCTCTTTCAATTAAGGAGGTTCTATGAAATACTTAATGGGCATTGATTTGGGCACTTCTGCCTGCAAAGTGGCTATTTTCTCCACTAACGGCAAGGTAATCGTCTCCAAAAGCGGCAGTTATCCCGTCTATTATCCAAAGCAGGGATATGCTGAGCAAAATCCTGATGAATGGTGGAAGGTACTCTGCGGTACGATACAAACCGTTCTTGCCACCTCGTCGGTGGCGGCAAAGGACATTGTCGGCATCGGGGTGGATGGACAGAGTTGGTCGGCCGTTGCCGTGGACAAAGAAGGATCGGTACTGACCAATACCCCCATTTGGATGGACACTCGTGCCGACGACATCTGCAACAATTGGCAAGCGACTTTGCCGGAAGGACTCCTCTTTTCCTGTTGTGGTAACCCGCTGAAACCGAGTTACACCACACCAAAAATCGGTTGGTATCAAAAATACCTTCCTGAAGTTTATGCAAAAACCGAAAAGATTTTGCAGGCAAACAGTTTCATTGTCTATCGTTTGACCGATCAGTTTAGCCATGATCTATCACAAGGGTATGGCCTGCATTGCTTTGACATGGAAAACCGTTGTTGGGATGTCTCGATTTGCAAACAATTGGGCTTTGACGTAGACCTGTTGCCCCCGTTGTTTGCCTGCCATGACGTGGTAGGGCAGGTCACAAAAAAAGCCGCCTCGCTGACAGGATTAAAAGAAGGTACACCGGTGGTGGCCGGAGGCCTCGATGCCGCTTGTGGCGCACTGGGTGCCGGCGTACTACAACCCGGAGATACTCAAGAGCAAGGTGGGCAGGCCGGTGGGATGAGTATTTGCACCGACCGTCCCATCGCCGATCCAAATCTGATTTTAGGATGCCACGTCGTACCGAATCGCTGGCTTTTACAGGGAGGTACTGTCGGTGGTGGCGGTGTCATGCGTTGGCTGGAGCAGGAGTTTGGGGATTTTGAGCGGTCACAACAAGAGCTTAAAAACCGATCCTCCTTTGCACAGTTGGATCTTCTCGCCAACGCGGTGCCTGCCGGTAGTGATGGACTTGTCTTTCTCCCTTACATGGCAGGTGAGCGCTCTCCCCTCTGGGATAAGGATGCCAAAGGGGTATTTTACGGATTGGATTTTTCCAAAACCAAGGGCCATTTCATCCGTGCCGGATTGGAAGGAGTCGCCTTTTCGCTACAGCACAACCTTGCAGTGGCACAAGCTGCCGGTTGCAGCGTCAAGGTATTGCGTGCCATGGGTGGGGCTGCCAATTCCAAACTGTGGACACAGATCAAAGCAGATGTCACAGGACTTCCCATTGAAGTGCCTATGTCAGATACTGCAACCACACTGGGGGCTGCCATCCTTGCCGGTGTCGGTGTTGGGGTCTTTTCCTCCTTTGAGGAAGCGGTGAAAAAAACCGTCACCGTCACACGTATCCATACGCCAAACCCCGATACAGCGAAGGTTTACCGTAAAAACTACGATTGCTATTTGGCGTTATACCAATCATTGAAACCACTCATGCACAAAAAAGGAGAAGAGTAATATGAAAGCTGCGGTATTACACGGCAATGAAGATTTGCGTTATGAAGAAATGGAGACCCCCGTCATTCGCCCCGGTCATCTAAAGGTGCGTGTCAAAGCGACCGGCATCTGTGGTTCGGACATTCCAAGAGTACTGCACAACGGCGCACACTTTTACCCCGTTGTATTGGGACACGAATTTTCCGGTGAAGTGGTGGAGATCGGTAAAGATGTTGAAGGGTTTTCCCTCGGCGATCGGGTATCCGGTGCGCCACTCCTCCCCTGCTTGACCTGTGAGGATTGCCAACAAGGAAATTATGCACTCTGTAAAAGATATAGCTTTATTGGCTCTCGCCAACAGGGAAGTTTTGCTGACTATGTTGTCCTACCTGCACAAAATGCTGTCAAATTCGACTCCTCCATCTCCTACGAGCAGGGAGCGATGTTTGAACCGTCCTGTGTGGCGTTACATGGATTGTTGCAAAACAATTTCACCGGTGGTGGCACGGTTGCCGTACTCGGCGGCGGCACCATCGGGTTGTTCACCATGCAGTGGGCAAAAATTTTCGGTGCCAAACGTGTGGTCGTCTTTGACATCAGTGAAGAGCGCCTAGCACTTGCCACAAAACTCGGTGCAGATGCTGTGGTCAACACCACAAAAGAGGACTTTTTGACTGAGGCGATGACATTGTCCGATGGTGTCGGCTACCAAAGCGTGTTTGAAACGGCAGGGATTACCGCCACCATGCAAACGGCATTTACTTTAGCCTCTAACAAGGCAAAGGTTTGCTTCATCGGCACACCGACCACAGACCTCACCTTTACCCCAAAAATGTGGGAGTTGATGAACCGTAAGGAATTTTACTTAACGGGGTCTTGGATGTCCTATTCCGCCCCCTTCCCAGGCAAAGAGTGGTCGCTGACTGCCCATTATTTTGCAACCGGTCAATTGAAATTTGCCGATGAATTGATCTATCAAAAATTCCCACTGGAGCAGGCCGCAGAGGCTTTCACGCTCTATAAAACACCGGGTGCTGTCAAGGGAAAACTCATGCTCTACCCTGATGCGTCGCTACTGTCCTAAAATTCATTGTAATGGAGGAATCATCATGTCGTTTGTTGTAGATCAAAAAAGTTTGCCTGTCCGCACCCTATCGAACGGACAGTCCATTCCCGCTATTGGGATGGGCACCTTTGGTTCGGACCGTTTTACTCCCGATCAGGTTGCCCAAGCGGTGGGCGGTGCCATTCGCTGTGGGTATCGTCTTTTTGACTGTGCCGCCGTGTATGGCAACGAGGATTTGATTGGCGGTGTATTTGACGAGGCCATCAGTCAACAGGTGGTAAAAAGAGAGGAACTGTTCATCGCTTCAAAAGTGTGGAATAACATGCACGAACGTGGTGATGTGCTGTTGTCCTGTGCCAAAACATTGCGTGATTTGAAATTAGATTACCTCGATCTATACTTTGTACATTGGCCATTTCGCAACTACCACCCACCCGGCTGTGACATTGACAGCCGCAATCCAGATTCCCACCCCTTTGTCGTAGAGGAATTTTTAGAAACGTGGCATGAAATGGAGCGATTGGTCGATATGGGTCTTGTCAAACACCTTGGCATGTCCAACATGACAATACCAAAACTGGAAGCGGTACTGCCCCATTGCCGCATTCAACCTGCTGCAATGGAAATGGAACTGCACCCGAGTTTTCAGCAGGAAGAACTGTATCAATACTGTGTGGCACGCAACATTCTCCCCATCGGGTACTGCCCCATTGGATCGCCCAATCGACCAGATCGCGACATTGATCCGAATGATGTCATCGATATGCAGATGCCGGAGCTTGTCGAAATTGCCAATGCCCATAAAGTGCACCCTGCCATTGTCTGCTTGAAATGGGCGGTACAGCGCGGACAAGTGCCAATTCCGTTTTCCATCAACAACTATGTCGCCAATCTCAGATGTATCACCGAAGATCCGCTGACCGATGCAGAAATGACAGTCATGCAGTCACTCGATCGGGATTGTCGCTTCATCAAAGGACACGTGTTCCTCTGGGAAGGGGCAGAAGACTGGTACGATCTGTGGGATGTGAATGGTACCATTACAAAATAAAAAGGAGTGTGTTGAGATGTTGAGAGGAATTCCACCGGTGTTGCCACCGGAACTGTTGAAAATTCTTGCTGAAATGGGTCATGGGGATGAGTTGGTGCTTGCCGACGGCAACTTCCCCGCTTTTGCACATCCTGATCGGGTGGTACGTTGTGACGGACACGGGATCCCTGTTTTGATGGATGCCGTCCTGTCCCTCATGCCATTGGATTCTTATGTCAAACACCCTACCATTTTTATGGCTGTACTGCCGGGTGACCCTTATGTGCCTACCATTTGGGACGACTACCGCAACATTGCTGTACAGTATGAAGTGCAGGGATTGCGGGAAGAAACCATTGATAAGTACACCTTTTATGATCGTGCAAAGAAAGCATATGCTGTTGTAACAACATCAGAAAAAGAATTGTACGCCAATGTTATTCTCAAAAAAGGTGTGCTGTAATACAAATTTTCAAGAGATTTGGTTGGTCAAACAGTCGAATCTCTTTTTACTATCCCGTTGCTTCAATTTCAGTTTGCAACGGAGTGTATTCTATGGTATGATAAAGAAAAGTGCTTTGAAAGGATGAGGGTATGACTGTTTTATTTTTCTTCATCAGCTTGTTTGCATCCACCATTGGTGCGATCAGTGGGATCGGTGGCGGTGTCATCATCAAGCCGGTATTGGATGCGACGGGGTTGTTGTCGGTCAGCACCATCAGTTTTCTCTCCTCTTGCACTGTACTGACGATGACCTGTGTTTCTCTTTTCCGCACCCGCAACAATGGGGTGGTGCTCAAGCGTGACCGCAGTACCTCCCTTGCACTCGGTGCTGTGTTAGGGGGCACTTGTGGCAAATGGTTGTTTGATTGGATTCGTTCTCTGGTGGGAGAGGAAAATACCATCGGGGCAATTCAAGCCGCTACGCTTTTGGCCATCACTGCAGTGGTATTTGTCTATGTACGTCGTAAAAAGTATATTCGTACCCACGAAGTCAAACATATGGCGCTTTGTTTCACCATTGGCACAGTACTCGGTCTATTTTCTGCATTTTTAGGAATCGGTGGTGGCCCCATTAACATTGCCATTCTGTATTTTTTCTTTTCGATGGATGCCAAAACTTCGGCAAAAAACTCCCTTTACATCATCCTCTTTTCACAGGTTTCCAGTCTGGTACTCACCCTCATCACCGGCAGTGTGCCGGAATTTTCGCCACTGACATTACTTGTGATGGCAAGCGGCGGGGTCATCGGGGCGCTCATCGGTAGTAGTATTGTCAAACGGGTGGAAGATGATACGGTGGAGAAAATCTTCATCGGACTGATGATGCTCATCATGCTCATCAACGTTTATAACATCTTGCGGTTTACGATTTTCTAATAGCAAAAACGAAAGCACTCGTATAGCTGATCAAACAGAAAGAAGCATGATAATACGCTTTATTCCTCTGAAAATAAATGGGATTTGTAAATGTGTCGCCCCTTCCGCTTATCTGAAATGAATTTCATGTATTATTTATAGGTGGTGATATTGTGGAATTTCCAAAACGTAAAAAAATACGATTAAAGGGATTTGATTATTCATCCTGTGGGGCATATTTTGTGACGATTTGCACGAAAGACAGGTCAGAAATATTATCGAATATTGTAGGGTACTATGCCTACATCGTCCCGAATACAGTATTGTCAGAAATCGGAATGGTGGTACAAAAATACATCAATGGAATTGTTGGAATTGACAAATATGTAATAATGCCCAATCATATTCATCTGATTATATTTATTTACGGATATGAGGACGGGACGATGAGGGCATCGCCCCCTACAACACAATCAATTTCACAACTAATTAAATCATTTAAAACATTGGTTACAAAACAAATAGGATATTCAATTTGGCAACGGTCATTTCATGACCACGTGATCAGAAATGAAATAGAATATTTAAAAATATGGCAATATATCGATACCAACCCACAAAAATGGGAGGAAGATTGTTACCACACTAAATAAACAGCATTTGTACAACGTAAAACTGCCACTATCGATTTTGATAGTGGCAGTTTATTTCATTATGCGTATCTGCTGGTAACAGATGGTTTTATTTTTTAGTACTCAATCCCTCGTCTTGCAGTCATGCCCATATCATAGGGGTGTTTTTCCTTTTCCATGATCGTGACATAGTCTGCGATCTGTAACAGTTTTTGCGACGGATTGCGTCCGGTCAACACCACTTCTAGGTGTGCCGGTTTGTGGGTCAAAAATTCAATGACCGTACTTTCCGAAATCATGCCGGTATTGACGGCATCCAGTACTTCATCCAGTACCAGTAGATCAATTTGATCAGCCAAGTTGATTGCTGTTTGAAAGGATGCTTTTTGTCGATCGCCACATTGTTTTTGCTCTTTCTTTCCCATCAGGAAAGTAAATTTTTCAGTTTTTGCCGGTAGGATCAACGACATTCGATCAAATCGTTTTAACAGTTCTAATTCGCTACTGGTATTGGTTTTCAAAAATTGCAAGAGACAAACGCGGTATCCTGCACCGAGTGCCCGTAAACAAAGCCCTAGTGCCGCTGTAGTTTTCCCCTTTCCATCGCCATGGTAAAGGTGAATCAATCCTTTCGTTGCCATAATGTTACTCCTAATAAACGTTCCATCAGTATTGACAGTGGTCGAAACAGCAAAAGTGCTGTCACCACGTTCCCAATGCAGTGGGTGACATCAAATACAAGTCCGCTTACCCAGTAAGAGAACATATGTGTCGGCCCACCGATAAATAGATAAGGAATCGCTGTAAATGCGCCGAACAGTAAGCCAAAAAATCCCGATAATATGGCAAACCACACCGCCGACTGCATGTTTGCTGTCAACATGGTTAGTGCCCACAGAATCGTCCAAATATAGAGATAGGTGAACCACCAGATACCAAATCCAAACAAAAAGCCCTCTACAACGACGAATGTGTAGATGATAAACAAGGCCTTCTTTTTGAAAAACAACGTATAGATGATACACAATAGCGATACCAATTCCACATTGGGGATCACCGCAAGAGACACTTGCGCCAATACGAGAATTGCCGCCAACAGAGAGAGGAGAACAAGCTCCCTTGTCTTACTCCACATTACCAGCCGATCGTCAATGTAATTTCAAATTGATCGCCATCGGCAATGGGGGTTTGATCAAACCCTGTGTTGACTGTCTCGCCACCCTTGGTCAGGCACCACCACTCCTGATTTGCTTCATCTGCTGTCACACCATCAACAGCAGTCACAAACAGACCGTACTCACCTCCCTCTCCTTCAATCAATGTTTCATCCAACAGCGCATCACCTAAAAATTCGCGCTGTGTTTGTACCGTAAAATCGCGTACATCCTCTTCTGCCATGACCACCTGTACCGAAATGGTTTTTTCCCCTGCGGTTGTCTGTGGTTGGAAGAAAGTCGCAAGACCAATGACTGCTGCAACGGCAATGACCAGCACAGCGCCGCCAAGCAGTAGTAAATTTCTTTTTTCTTTGTTCATGATGAGCTCCTTTAGATTGTTGTACAACCACAAATTGCCCATCAAAAAACCCAGTTACATAAGGTAACCGGGTTTTGATGTTGTTGATATACGATCTATCACGCCGACCAAAACCTCATGACCCTGTGAAGTTTTTGATGTAAAAAAGTGGCATGTATTCCGACTCTAATTTCAAACGCTTTTGTTCGTCTTCCCAAAAAATTTTCAGTGACTGTATCTCTACTTGAAAAAAGCTCAATTATTACGGCAGCAGGACTGTCTAGGAGTTGCACCTAAGTTCCATTTTCACGCATTAGATGCGACCGCTTTCCCTTTGCAATATGTAATTGTCACCTTTACTATATCAAATTTTTTCAAATTTGTCAAGTAAAGTACCATTGTTTTTATTATTTTACCATTTTCACGGTGCATTGACAGAAAGTTACACCAATTGATCAAAGGTCACTGCCTGCAATTCCTTTTTCAGGGATTTATGAATACCAATGAATGCGGTATGTACCTTGCACTGTGCCGAACGTCCGTGGATACAACGTTCATCTTCTCCTACACAGCGACTGACCGACGGTTCGCCTTCAATGGCAAGCACCACGTCATACAGCGAAAGTGCTAAGGCCGATTCCCCGGCAAACTCATAGCCACCCTTGATCCCCTTATAGGAACGTACAAATCCGGCAGCAACCAACTTTCTCAAAATTTTGAGTGCGAATCGTAACGTTACATCAGTTTTTTCTGCGATATTTTTTGCATCAATGCGTCCTTGTTGTTCAATCAGACAAATCATGATGCGAATCGCATAATCCGTTTCTAAAGTAATATACATGTCGCTCTCCTATCAATCAATAAAGTCTTTTAGTTTTTTACTTCTACTTGGATGACGGAGTTTGCGCAACGCTTTGGCCTCTATTTGGCGGATACGTTCACGGGTAACATCAAACTCTTTGCCGACTTCTTCCAAAGTACGGGATCGGCCGTCTTCCAAACCAAATCGCAGACGTAACACCTTCTCTTCACGATCAGTCAAGGTCGATAACACTTCGCCCAGTTGTTCACGAAGCAGTGTGTGGGACGCTGCATCTGCAGGTGCCGGTGCATCATCATCGGGAATAAAGTCTCCCAAGTGACTGTCTTCTTCCTCCCCGATGGGAGTTTCTAGTGACACCGGTTCCTGTGCTGCACGCATAATTTCACGCACTTTATCCACCGGCATATCCAACTCTTTTGCAATCTCTTCGGCATTTGGTTCATGCCCATTTTGGTGCAACAGCTGGCTCGATACCTTTTTGACTTTATTGATGGTTTCTACCATATGAACCGGAATACGAATGGTTCTAGCTTGATCGGCAATTGCTCTGGTGATGGCTTGGCGAATCCACCAAGTGGCATAGGTGGAGAATTTAAAGCCTTTGGTATAATCAAATTTTTCTACCGCTTTGATCAGACCTAAGTTCCCTTCCTGGATGAGATCCAAAAACTGCATCCCACGACCGACATAGCGTTTTGCAATGCTGACAACCAGACGCAAATTCGCCTCGGACAGACGCTTTCTTGCTGCAATGTCCCCTTCTTTCATGCGGGTAGCAAGGCTGACCTCCTCTTCCGCGGTCAAGAGTGGTACCCGACCGATTTCTTTGAGGTAGACTTTGACAGGGTCGTCGATGTTCACTCCTTCGGCCACCAATGTTGTTTCAATCTCTTCGCTCAATGCCGGACTTTTGGCAAATTCCAAATCATCCGAAACAAGATCTTCAACGATGTCGACGTTCAAACTTTCCAACGACTCATAGAGTTTATCGATCTGCTCTAGGTCAAAATCCAGTTCCTCCAATGCGTCGTTGATTTCCTTTGTGGTCAATTTACCCTTTTGCTTGCCTTGCTCCATCAGATCCATAACTGCTGATTTTTTTTCTGGCATAACTTCATTCTCCCTCTTCTACCGTTTGCTTAAATCGATCCGGCGACGTTCCAACTCTTCGATGGAAATGCCTTGTAAATCCTTGGTCTTTAAACTCTGTCGATGTTTTAACAACACCTCTATATAATCTTCCACCAGTTTTTTGGTGATGGTGACATCCTGTAACTTTGCAATGATTCTGGTGATGGCACCTGCCTGCTCAGCGGAAAATTTTTGCAATAATAAACTGATATGCAGCGATCCTTGATTCGATTCTAACAATTCTATTAACGCTTCAAATACCTGCCGATGAAAGGCAGTGACAAAATCGTCTGCGGTAATGTTTGACAAAATCATCGGTAAATAATCAGGATTTTTAAATACCACCGCAATGAGCCCCTCTTCCGCCTGCGATTCTCGATAAAATTTTGCACGATCGGGGTTGATACGATCGGTTGCGACCTCCCGATTCTGCACAATCTGATCCCATTCCTTTTTATCCGCACTGCGTTTTCGACTTTTACGCAATCCATTGACCTGTGTCATGATGGACTGCACCGTCACATTACATTCTGCCGCAACGTTACCGGCATATACTTCCCGTTCCATCTCGTTGTTGATGTTGGCAAGCACGCTAACGGCACGCTTTAAATAGGTGGTGCGATCCATTGGTACTTTGATGTCGAGTCCCTCTTGGGCACGCTTGAGCTCAAACTCCATGACATCCGATGCCCCTTTGAGCAGGAGTTCAAATCGTTTAACACCAAATTTTTTGATGTATTCATCGGGGTCCTTTGCGCCATCCATGCGAATGGTTTTGGTGGTCACCGACACTTCCGACAACAGGTTGATGGCACGGTGAATGGCCTGTTGCCCTGCCCCGTCCGAATCGTAAGCGACTAGCACTTCCTTTGCATAATTGGAAATAAGCCTTGCCTGCTCAGCGGTGAGGGCAGTACCCAAGGTGGCAACCACATCCTCAAATCCTGCGGCGTGAATGGCAATGACGTCCATATATCCTTCCGCTAGGATCAATCTACCCGATCCTACATTTTTGGCAAAGTTCAAAGAAAACAGATTGCGGCTTTTCTTGAACACCGGTGTGTCGGAGGTATTGAGGTATTTGGGTTTGCTGTCGTCCATGACCCGTCCGCCAAAAGCAATGACATTACCCCTCAAGTCAATGACCGGAAACATGACACGGTTGCGAAAAAAGTCGTAATATCTGCCACTTTTCCCCTTGGTGATGACCTTCGCCTCGCTCATTTCCTGCACGCTGTACCCTTTTTGCTTGAGGTGCTTTAACAAATTGTCCCATCCATTGGGTGCAAACCCCAACCCATAATGGGTGAGGACTTTTTTGGAAAGTCCTCGTTCTTTTGTTAGATAATCATACCCGATTTGCCCATGAGGGGACTTTAAACAGGCATGGTAAAAGCGTGCCGTTTCCCTGTTAATTTCTAAAATGCGGAGTTTTAGTTTGCCTAAACGGTCGTCACCATCCTCTTCCGGCACCGTCAATCCGGCTCGTTGTGCCAGCAGTTTGACCGCTTCTATGTAACTGAGATTGTCATGCCGCATCACAAAGGAAATGGCATCACCACCTGCCCCACAGCCAAAGCAGTAAAAGGATTGGGTGTCTGGATAGACGACCATGGAAGGTGTTTTTTCCGAGTGAAAGGGACAGAGTCCTTTTTTGTTTTTGCCGTCTCGACTGATGGCGACATAGGTCGAAATGACATCTTCAATGTCGGAATGCAGGAGCAACTGGTCAATAAAACTTCTTGGAATTGGCATCTGTCCCCTCCTTTCTTATGCGGTTGGATTCCTTAATAGAACCGTTTGGGGATATAAATCTCTTGGTAAAGGGAGACGGCATATTCATCGGTCATGCTGGCAATCGCATCACAAATCGCACGGTCTTTCCCTTCCGTTTGCAGGATGGTTTGATAGAGCGGTTTCATCTTTTCAGGATGCTCATTGAAATATAAGTAAAGGCTTTCCACGACATGGTCCGCCTTTTGTTCCTCACTATTGGCAGGAGAGGCGGAGTAGACATATTCAAACATAAAGTCACGCAAATGCTTGTGTGCTTTTTGCACCTCTTCGTCCATCGTGATGTGTGGTTTTCCCACACTATGTTCCACAATCGAGGCAATCATGGTTGTGATTCTCTCACTTTTGTTGCGTCCCAACACATATACTGCGTCATATGGCAATTCATCGACCGAAAGGATACCTGCACGCACCGCATCTTCAATATCGTGATTGATATAAGCGATTTTGTCGGATAGTTCCACCACTTTTCCTTCTAGCGTATCTGCATCAGCCCCCCCTGTACCATGGCAGGCAATGCCGTTTTTGACTTCGTACGTAAGGTTTAGTCCTTGACCACTTCGTTCCAACAATTCCACCACACGCACACTTTGGGCTGCATGGGAAAAGTGAAAGGAAGCGAGCTTTCGAAGCGTCCGTTCACCGGTATGTCCGAACGGGGTATGTCCCAAATCGTGACCCAACGCAATCGCCTCTGCCAAATCTTCATTGAGGCGCAACGCCCTTGCAATGGTGCGAGCAATTTGAGAAACCTCTAAGGTATGGGTCAAACGGGTGCGATAATGATCTCCGTGAGGGGACAAAAACACCTGTGTTTTTTGTTTTAAGCGTCGAAAGGACTTGCTGTGGGTGATGCGGTCTCGATCCCTTGCAAAATCAGTACGAATGGGACAGGGCTGTTCGCCACGTACCCGTCCAATCGTTTTTGCCGATTGTTTGGCAAAGGGAGAGAGTGTTTGTTGTTCCAGCTGTTCGGTGTCGATTCGCATGGCAAAACCCCCTTTATCTACTTATATACAAGATTCGTAGGCAAAACCCTTTTTTATTTTTCAAAAAAATCGAAAATTTGAAGAAATATCAAAAAAATATTAGATTTTTTGCATTTTTTCAGCAGTTTCTACCGCAATCACCTGACCATTGGTCAATTCTGTGAGATTTTTTTCAAATTTGGCTACACGGTCCGCCTGTAGTAAAAAAAGCAGATTCACTTTTTCTGCAAAATCAGACACCAAAACATTGCCACCCGACTCTGTCACCAAGGTGTTGACCTTGCCGTACCAACTGTAGTCCATCGACAACGACAGTTCCTTGCAGCGTGCCACTGTCACGACGGTCGCTTCTTCCAATGCACTGGACGTGGCGTGAGAATAGGCACGCACCAATCCACCGGTGCCGAGGAGTGTGCCACCAAAGTAACGGGTGACCACAGCACAGAGGTTTTTCAGCCCTGAATTTTCAAGGACCGTGAGCATCGGCCGTCCGGCTGTACCCTGCGGTTCTCCATCGTCACTACAGCGTTTCAAGTCCTCCTGCCCCTCTTGTCGAATGATGTAGCAAAAGACATTGTGGTTGGCATCCCAGTGTTCTTTTTTCTTTTGTGCCACAAACGCCAACGCCTCTTCTTCCGATTCACAGGGGATGACGGTTGCCAAAAATCGAGATTTCTTTTCGATGAGTTCTGTCTGCACCATGTCCGCCACGGTTTGATAATCCATCTGACCACCTCTTTTATCTGTGAAAAAACATTTTAGGCGATGCAACAACTGCTGCATCGCCTACATGTTTAAAAGCATTCTTATTTGATGTTGAAACGCTTTTTGAATCGATCAACACGGCCACCGGTGTCAACCAGTTTTTGTCTTCCGGTAAAGAACGGATGACATTTCGAACAGATTTCTACTTTGATTTCGCCACCTTTAGTAGAACGAGTCGAAATGACCTCACCACAAGCACAGCTGATGGTGGTTGCTTCATAATTCGGATGAATACCTTGTTTCATTGCTTTCACCTCTCATAACTCTTATTTTGCGCATGATAGATTTTGCCATCATACATAAGAAATGTATGGGGAAAATTCCCCTTTTCTAAACGGCTTTCACCGATTAAAAACAGTCTCATACCCATATAGTATAGCATACCCGCAGTGAAAAAGCAAGTGTTTTTCAAAAATAATTTTTAAAACTGATCGCCGTACGGAATACCAAAGTCCAGTGGGAACAAAGCCTTGACAAAGGACTGTTGTTCTTCCGACAGGTCTGTCGGAACCAAGCGCCCGAACACAAGCTTTGTCGCCTCATCCCAATCCAGTCTGATGTCCGGGGTTTGTCTGGTCGCCTGTACGGTAACCACTCCCCCCACGACACGAATCAACACACGTTCTCTTTTGTTAACATGCAAGATGAACTGTCCGTCCGGCAAATCTTCTTTGAGTGGCAACAACGCTGAAAGCATCGTTTCAAAGGAGCAAATTTTCACCATCAATGCAGGTTCAAAGTCGACCACCTGCCCTACAGCTTTCGCTTGCGTACAAAGCGTTTTCAAGTAGGTTGGCAATTCCAACAAAAGGTCTTGTTTGTCGACTTCTTGCATCAATAGTTGTGCAACTGCTGTGAGATCTTGATTATCAGACAAGTATAGCTCCTGTATCGCATTGCCTTCTAAGGTATATCCCAAATACCCCACAAGATCCCCTTCCCCATTCAAAATTGCATAAGGTTTGCGATTCCACTGGGTCAGTAGGCCGTACAGTGTCGTAAGGTTTCGCTCAAAACGAACTGACTGGGTGTCATGCAGTGCAAGACAGTTGGCAAGCAACGGATCATTTGCTTGTAGTGGTTGCAAGAACAGCATGGTATCTGTCGTTTCTCGCTTCATTTTCACACGACAAATCGACTCCCCAATTTCATAACCAAAATGACGATAACGCTCATAAATACCTGCCAAGAAGGCACCATCATATCCTTTTTCCGCAATGACCTCATTGCACCGGTTGAGCATGAGCTGCATCACCCCTTTGCCACGTGCTTCAGGGGCGGTACAAACTGTCCCGATGCCTGCAAACGACAGGGTTTGCTCTCCGACTTTCATAGTGACAGGGCAGATACCAACAAGCCCTACCAAAGCCCCATCAATGGTGACCAACAGGTGATGTTTTGAGGTTTCCAACCCTTCGCCATAAAATTTTGCGCCATTGCGCACAAAGGAATCCTGTGGGTTTTGATCGAACCCAAAGCAACGATCGGCAAGCGCTATAATACGCTTCATATCTCCACTACTACCAAATTGAATTTGAACACTCATCCTGTACTCCTCCATTTATCATGGGATCCACAGGCAAGTGTAAAACGCCTGTCTTAAAATCCCAATACCGTTGCGAACGCCTTACTGAGCGCCGCTTCCAGTTCTTTTGCTTGTTGTTGTGTCTTGGTCACCGCGGTATAGTACGCCTTAATTTTCGGCTCGGTACCGGACGGACGGACACAAATGCTGATTTGATTTTCCAAATGATAGAACAATACCGCAGAACGTGGCAAGGTCAAGGCAGTCTCCTCCCCTGTTGCCAGATCTTTGGACAGTCCGGTGATGTAATTGTCTACCGACAGGACGCGATACCCCGCCACCTCGGTTGGCGGTGCTTGTTGCAACTGTTTCATAATACTTGCCATTTGTTCCATACCGGCAGCCCCCTCACAGGTAAAGCTGTGTTGGGTATGGTAAAAGACACCGTATTTTTCATAAATGCCATTGAGATAGTCCAGCACAGAAATCCCTTTGGATTTCAAAAATGCCGCCATTTCACAGATGAGCATTGAGGCAACAACTGCATCTTTATCTCTTGCATGGGTACCAATGAGGTAGCCATAGCTTTCTTCAAAACCGAAGATATAACGCTCCGGATGACCGTCTTGTTCCAATCCTAAAATTTGCTCGCCGATAAATTTAAACCCTGTCAGTGTCAGGCGCAGATCTACCCCATAGGCTTTTGCAATTTGACCAACCAAAGTGGTGGACACAATGGTGGTGACCGCTACCGGATCAACAGGCATCGTGCCGGTTGCAATCCGCTCCGAACAGATGTATTCCATGAGCATTGCACCCACTTCATTGCCGGTGATGAGAATATACTCCCCACCTGCATTGGGTACTGCAATCCCAACACGGTCACAGTCCGGATCAGTGGCAAGCAACAAGTCCGCCCCTGTTTTTTCACAAAGAGCAACACCATATGCCATCGCTTCCTTGATTTCAGGGTTCGGGAAAGGACAGGTTGGGAAGTTGCCGTCGGGTTGTTCCTGCTCCGGCACGACAATCACATCGGCAATGCCAATGCGATTCAAAATGGCGCGCACCGGTTTGTTCCCTGCCCCATTGAGTGGGGTGTAAACGACTTTCAAGTTGGCATCAGCCACCACTTCCGGATGGATCTGTTGACTTTGAATGGCATCCAAAAACCCATTGATGACGGTGTCATCAATATAGCGGATCATGCCATCGGCAACGGCTTTGTCAAAATCACAGATTTTAGCGCCGCCAAACATTTCAGTGTTTGCAATGTTATCGAGTACTTCGTTTGCCACTTCCAGCCCAATTTGACACCCGTCGTCGCCATAGGCTTTGTAGCCGTTGTATTTTGCAGGGTTGTGGGAAGCGGTCAACATAATACCTGCTTGACAATGCAGTGCGCGCACAGCATAAGAAAGACACGGTACCGGCATGAGCTCTTTGTAAAGATTTGCAACAATGCCATTTGCTGCCAGTACGCGTGCAGTTTCTTTGGCAAACAAATCTGATTTGATGCGGCTGTCATAGCTGATTGCCACCTGTGGGTTGCTGTAATGCGCATTGATATAGTCTGCAAACCCTTGGGTTGCCTTGCGTACCACATAGAGGTTCATACGGTTGGTGCCGGCACCGATCACTCCACGTAAGCCTGCGGTACCAAATGCTAGATCTTGATAAAAATGATCAAAAATTTCTTCATCATTGCCTTCCATTGCCGCCAATTCTACGGTCAAGTCAGCATCTTCCAATTGTTCATTCATCCATTGTTGATATAATGCCTGTACATCCATTGGTCGTCCCTCCAGTAAAAGTATTTTATATTTTCGTGCCCGACAACAGGGATGCGTCCTGTTGCTTTATTCAGTCGGCGGTACTTCTTCTGCCGGTGGTGCCTCTTGTGTTGGTGCCGATTCAGCTGCGTTCGCTTCGCCATCTTCGAGCATCTGCTCTACATCAGCTAGCATATCATCGCTCTGTTCTAATATGTTGTCAATTTCCGTCTGATCAGTGTTGGTCATCAAGTTATCCATCTCTGTCGCCACCCCTTGGGTAAACTGGTCAATTGCTTCTACAATACCATCAAATCCCGGAATGTCCAAATTTTCTCCCGACATGACGTAAGTGAGCCCATTGAATAGGAAAAAAATGATGGCAATAAACACCATAACCATCACCACAAATCCGACCAATTTTAACAGACACCCCATCACACGAGAATTCACTTTTTCTCCTGCCACAGTCCCATTCTCCATTCTTCTAAATCTTTAATTTCATTATACCATATTTTCTTTTTTTTGAAAAGTAAAATTTCTATTTTGCACGACAAAATCTTGTAACAGTTGCACTACGCGCTTAAAATTAAAACGATTTCGTGTTCTGTTTTTTCATTCCGTTCGATACAATAGAGTAATCGTACTAATTTCAAGGAGGATTCGGTCATGCACATTGAAATGCTTGATGACCTTACCGTAAAAATTTTACTGTCTGCCGAAGATATGGATCATTTTTCCATCACCTATGATCAGATGGATTACAATGACCGCAATACCAGACAGGCAATTTTGAACATCATGCAACAGGTCCAAGAAGTGACAACACTGCCAATTGACCAACATAAATTGTTCATTGAGGCCTTCCCCGACGATCTCGGGGGATGTATTTTGTATGTCAATTTGATGACCGACAAGCAGAGCGGTAAGGCATTTCAAAAGGAGCGAGCAGGGTTTGACACCCCACTCATTTTCAAGTTACAAACACTTGACATACTCACCGCATGCTGTAAACGTCTGTTTTATGACTATGCACACCTCATCGTCAAATCTTCTGTATATAGCGACGAACGAGGGGGTTATATCTTATTGCTTTACACTTACTGTCGCAGCAACCAACGCATCATCAACATCATGACCGAATATGCCAGTTACGACGGCAAAGGGGCGGTGCGTGCTGCCCACTACAAAGAACATAGCAAGCCTGTACTACAGGATCATGCCATTGAAACAGTGCTCAATTATCTAGGATAACCCTTGTAAAAAGGAAACTTCTCCCGAAGGATCTTGACTACCAAAGACAAAAGACCCTGCAACCAGTACATTAGCACCGGCTTCAACCACTGTTTTTGCAGTCTCACAATTGATACCACCATCCACTTGGATATCAAAATCAGCCGATACACGTGCTCGAATCGCTTCGATTTTCGGCACCATATCCGCCATAAAGGACTGTCCACCAAAGCCGGGTTCTACTGTCATCACAAGTACCATCTCAAGGTCTTGCAGGTATTTAAACACGACTTCTGCCGGCGTGTTCGGCTTCAAGGCAATGGCCGCTTGCTTGCCACATTGATGAATGCGGTCGATGACAGCTTTGGGATCATCTTCCGACTCAATGTGAAAACAGATGAGATCTGCCCCTGCTTTGGCAAACGCCTCTACATATTGCAAGGGGTGACTGATCATCAAGTGCACATCCAAAAACATCGATGTTTGCTTTCTGATTGATTCCACCACCGGTACGCCAATGCTAATATTTGGTACAAAGTGCCCATCCATCACGTCCAGATGTAGCATCTCAGCATTTGGCACCCGCTCTATCTCCCGTTGTAAATTACAAAAGTCCGCCGCTAAAATGGACGGAGAAATTTTAATGTTCATTGTTCATCCTCCCGATCGTTTTTGTCTTTTTTATTGTACTAAATGAAGAATGGTTCGTCAATCAATTTTACTCTATCCACGATTACTTTTGCCCCATCCTACAAAAAATAGAAAAACGCGCCTACCCTGTTGGGTAAACGCGTTCAACCTCACTACTTCCCATTCATAATCGGACTCAATTTTTTATAAAGCAGGCAGGTGACAACCGCACTGATCAACCCTTTGATGAGAGTGAAAGGCATGTTGAAGAGAATTAGCGCCTGCCACAATTCCTCAATACCGCTAAAAATCGCTTGATAAGCACCTATAATCGCTTCCATAGGCATAAAATTAGTGTAAACGGGATAAATGATAAAGTAGTTTGTAAAGAAACTGAGTACTGCCATACTGACAGCACCAATGACCGAGCCGACAATGGCGCCGGTACGGGTTTGCACCTTTTTGTAAATCAGTCCTGCCGGCAATACCAAAGCAGTCCCCAAAATGAAATTGGAAAGTTCACCAACCCCACCGGTGGTGGTAAAGAACAGATTGATGACATTTTTGACAAGGCAAACTGCGACACCACTAACAGGCCCTAGCGTGAAGGCCGCAATCAACGCCGGCAATTCGGACAAGTCCATCTTGATGAAGGATGGCATCAACGGTACGTTGAAGCTAAAGAACATCAAAACACTAGACACGGCGGCAAGCATGGCCGTCACCGTCATTTTACGGATTTGCCCTCGGTTGAATGGTTGTTGTTTTGTGCTGATACTACTCATAATACTTCCTCCTTTTTTCAAAGAGGTCTGCTCTGCATAAAAAAACACCCTCACTGCAAAAAGCAAATGAGGGCGACAAAATGCACAAAGGCCTTGTTGTTTCTTTCATCCGGACTTTAACCGTCGGTTTTGGAATTGCACCAAATCAACGCCGCAGCGCTCGTGGACTTTACCACCGGTGGAGAATTTCACTCCGCCCTGAAACAGACTTCTTTTTTATTATTATACGAAATCCCACGGCATTTGTCAATCCTTTCACAAGATATTTTTCTACTCACTATTTTTCAAAAATGTTTTTTTACTTTTCCACAATTTGTTAATACCTATTTGCTATGATAACAGTATCAACTGCCAAATATTTGACCGAGAGGGTTTTACCGATGAAAAAAATGCTATTGATTTACAATCCACATGCAGGCAAAGCGCTGTTTCGCCCCAAACTTGCCGACATTGTAGAACACTATACTGCACAAGGGTACGCAGTGACTGTGCACCCCACCCAACAAAAGTCCGACACCACTAAAATTATTTTGGCGGAAGGAGAACGGTTTGATATGATCGTTTGTAGTGGCGGCGACGGCACGTTGAACGAAGCAGTCAACGCGATGGTGTTGTTAGAAAACGCCCCCACACTCGGTTACATTCCCACTGGCACTACCAATGATTTCGCCAGTAGTTTGGGTATTTCCAAAAATATTTTAGAGGCAGCCCAAGTGGTCACCCAAGGGATGCCCTTCACTTGTGATGCCGGTCGTTTCAACGACGAGGCCTTTACCTATATCGCAGCCTTTGGTCTTTTTACCGATGTTGCTTACGAAACCTCGCAACAATTTAAAAACACCTTTGGCCGGATGGCCTACCTACTCGAGGGCACCAAGCGGTTGGGTAGCATCAAGTCTTATGAAATGGAACTTAACATTGATGGTGAACAGGTCGAAGGAGAATTTATTTATGGCATGATCACCAATTCGACTTCCGTGGGTGGGCTCAAAAACTTTGCCGGTACCCACCCTCATTTGGACGATGGCTTGTTGGAAGTGGTGCTGGTGCGTCCGCCACAGAATCCATTGGATTTACATGAACTGCTGCAAGCAATTCTCAACGAGCAGATGCACTCACGCTTTATGTTTTGCACCAGTGCACGACACATTACCGTCAAATCCAAAACACCCGTTGATTGGACATTGGATGGAGAATACGGTGGTACCGAAACAGCGGTGTGTATTCAAAATTTACAAAATGCTTTTACGATTATGGTCCCAAAACAACTGCCCGCTACATCAAGTATATCCTAAAAGAGCAGGTATCGGAAAATTCCGATACCTGCTCTTTGGCTTCATTACGGCTTCAATTGATAGGTCTTTTTGCTTTCCAACAGCTTTTTGAAACTCTCTTCATCCATGGGGCGCTCAAAGTAATATCCTTGTGCATATTCACATTGCAGTTCTCTGAGCCATAAGGCTTGACCAAAGGTTTCCACCCCTTCGGCAACGATTGCCATGTTGAGGTGCTTTGCCATCGTGATGACATCTTCGACGACAACAGTGCTTTTTCCTCCTTGATCTTTGAGATCGAAAAAGGCTTTGTCTAACTTCAACACATCCGCCTCAATGGCACTCAACCGGTTGAGAGAGGAAACTCCTGCACCAAAATCATCGATAGAAATGGCACATCCGAGTGTTTTGAGTTGTTTGACCTTTTGCAAGAACGTCTTTTCGTCCCCTGTGATGGCACTTTCGGTGATTTCTAATTCAATTTCAGTCGATTTGATGTCATACTGTTGCATCAAATCATGAATCGAAATGACAATACGTTTGTCCATGACCGACCACGCCGACAGATTGACGGAAATACGAGGCAACACAAACACACTGCGATGCTTTGCAATAAAGCGGCAAACCTCTTCAAATACATAGAGATCCAACGGTAGGATGAATCCATTTTCTTCAAAAATCGGGATGAATTGGTCAGGGTAGATAACACCGTTTTGACTACTGTTCCAACGCACCAATGCCTCCGCACCATCCACACGCAGCGTTTGGAAATTGATTTTGGGTTGATACACGAGAGTAAATTCACGATCTTTGAGGGCTTGCTCCATCCGAAAGGTGATGTTCAACTTGTCCTCATGTTCCTTTTTCATTGTCTCATCAAAGGTCACAAAGGAGGTTTGGTGAGAGTGCTTTCCTCGCATTCTAGCATCGTCGGCATAGTCGATGATATTGCTAATTTTTTCTTGACAGTTGCAAATGGTATAGATACCAAATGACATACTGATATGATAGTTGTCACCCAATACATCCTGTAATTTGGGATAGATATAATCACGGTAAAGTTCTCGAACAGAGGGTCCTTCGGAAATTTTGCGCATAATGACAAATTGATCCGCTGTCCGCCGCATGATCAAAGCAGAGGTTTCCTGCAATGCTTCTTTTAATCCATTGCCAACCGCACGGATGGCAGCACTGCCGCGCCCGATACTATAATAGGTATTGATATTTTTGAACATGTCAATATCAAGACTGATGACTTCATAACTGTTTTTCGTTGCTGTGCGCAGATACTCTTCCATCAGTTCTCCAAACCGTGGTGCGGACAATAATGCTGTCAACGCATCGACGTTGTAAGCCTTTGTAATTTCCCGTCGTTTTCGGCGTTGTTGAATCAACGCATAGCCGACGAATCCCACAAAAATAGCCAATGCAGCGATCAATAAATAAGGCCATGCGATTTTCAAAAACTGTGTCCAAGTTGTTTCCGGAAGGTAGTTGTTGGCATTGTTGACAAGCATGGTGCGGTAATCACTCTCATCTACTGTATCAAGCATGACATTAAAAATAGATAAAAATTCATCCGACAAAGACTTGGAGACAAAAAACTGCATCGGCACTTCCAACGCCAACGGGATGGTGGTACGATCCACATCCTGCAAGTAAGTTTCCGCATAGGCAGTCCCACTCTCGGTAGAAATGATGAGATCCAAAAACCCCTTACTATAATCATTCAATAATGAATCAAAATCCTTATAGAACAATATAGGATTGTCCGGATATTGTTCTAACAACGCATCATAATCAATCATCATATATTGCAGTGTTCCGATTCGTGGGGAGTTTTCAATGCGCTGTTCCCGCGTGTCGTAGTCTTGATAGGTTTTACTTGATATTTGCCCAAACATCTGTAGCATATAGTATGGATCAGTCGGATCGTAAAATTGCAGTTCTTCCTCACTGTCCCCATATAGGGTAATGATGAGATCGAAGTCTTGATGCAGTGTCGGATCTTCGCTAAGAGTGTAGGGGTGATATTCCACCTCAAACCCGAATTTGTTGGATAAATGCTCCATGACATCAATCATCGCACCCTCCGGTTTGCCCTCCCCATTCTGAAAAGAGGTAGGCTGTTTTGTTGCAATGTACCCCACCTGCCATGTGCGACTTTGTAGCTTTGCAATTTCCTTTGCGGACAGCGTACGGTGATTCATGGCAATATCGTCTGCCAGATACTTTTCTTCCAGTTCCATGAAGTAGTTGCCTTCTGTCGCAATTACCTGTAAAAAAATTTTATTGATTTGATCCATCAATGCTTGATTTTCAAAACTACTCACCAAATAGAGATTGAATACCCCGAGATTGAGCACATTGTACTTCCCCTCAGATGCGGTATGCGAACTATAGGTGATAAAAAAATCCGCTTCTTTCTCTGTGTAATCATAAATATTGCCAAATACATACTGCACCGAGATACCGTTCTGTGCACAATAATTGTCCAAATATTGATTGGACAGATTGCCATAATAGGTGGCAACAGTTTTGCCGTCAAGGCTTTTCGGATCGTTATATGGAATGGTCGGATCGTCGGTGGTCAACGATACATAAGTTTTTCCGAATTGCGTTTCAGAATACAAAAAAGATTGTTGTCGATCCGGCGTTCTGATATAAAATCCTGCAAAATCGATGCTACCATTTTGCAATGCGACATGTACATCCTCCGTCATCGGCACATATTCAAATTTCAAATCACTGATTTCTGCTATTTTTTCAAATATTTCGTATCCGTATCCTTTTGCGTTCAAGCTATCCGGATTTTCCATGAAATTTTGAAATTGGGGAACATAGCCGATCTTAATCGGTTCGGTTTGTGCCTGCACCGGAAAAGGGGTACACCACAAAGCAAGAAAAATAAGAGCAACGAATGACAGTACAATGTTTTTATTAAAAATTTGCCGAGACATGCTTTGCCACCTCCGTGGTTTGGGAAAAGGGAATCTTTTCCTAAAGTATACTCTTTCAACCGAAACAAATTCGACAAAAACCGACGTTTTTCGCGTTTATATTTTATTTTTGTGTGAATTAAATAGCAAAACCTACTCATTTTTTACTGTTTTAATATAAATGTTGATACTGCACAACTATTTTCATCTTCATCACACCAAATCACTCATTGACCAATCACCTCTTTGTCGCTATTGACAAGAAAAGCATTCCTATATTATAATGAAACAAATCTATTCGATCAAAAGGAGTGTTTGCTTTATGCCCTATGACAGAGAAAACGACCGTTCAACCTTACACATTTACGACCTCAACGATGACTGTATCACCGATTTGATCACCTTTGATTATTTGATCGAGGCACCAAACTGGACGCAAGACGGCGAAGCACTCATTTACAACAGCAAGGGCAGATTGTACCGCTACCAACTATCGGATGGGCAGATTACCCCGATTGATACGGGATTTGCTGTACACTGCAACAACGACCACGTACTTTCCCCCGATGGCAATGCCATTGCTGTCAGTCACGGAACCGCCGAAGATGGGCAGTCTCGCATTTATATCTGTTCGTTGCAAAATGATCCGACACCACACCTCATCACTCCACTGGGGGAAAGTTATCTGCATGGTTGGTCGCCCGATGGGCAAACCCTTGCTTACTGTGCCCATCGTGGTGATCGGTACAACCTCTGTACCATCCCGGCAAAAGGTGGTGTAGAAACCCGTTTGACCGATGTTGATGCGCATGAAGACGGACCGGAATTTTCCCCTTGTGGCAAGTACCTCTGGTTTAATTCTACACGTGCCGGCCTTATGCAGGCATACCGCATGAACTGTGATGGTACAGATATTCGCCAGATGACCTTTGATGACGACCTCAATACATGGTTTCCTCATGTCTCCCCCGATGGCAAGCAGGTATTGCTGATTTCTTATCGCAAAGGGGATTTAGAGCCGTACCAGCACGAGCCACACCGTCATGTGGTGTTGCGCATCATGCCGGCAGAAGGTGGCACCCCGAAAACATTGGTACATCTGTTTGGTGGACAAGGGACGATCAACGTCAATAGCTTCTCCCCTTGTAGTCAAAAATTTGCTTATGTCAGTTATGAGAAAACGAAGTGAACTACAAATGATAATAAAAAATTATACCGATCTTAATGCCGATGTCATCGACAGTTGGGTCGACGAGGGTTGGGAATGGAGTCTACCTATTTCCCATGAAGATTATATTCGTGCAACAAAAGGTGATTGGGAAATGCTTTTGACTCCAACAAAACCGGTGCCTAAACACTGGTTTTGCACATTGAAAGGGGCAAAAGTATTAGGCCTTGCCTGTGGAGGGGGGCAACAAATGCCCATTTTTCAAGCATTGGGAGCAGCCTGTGTCGTCCTTGATTATGCACAAAAGCAACTAGATACAGAAATGATGGTCGCTAACCGTGAGGGTTATACGATGGAAATGGTGCGTGCCGATATGACAAAATCACTTCCCTTTGCCGATGAAACATTTGACCTCATTTTTCATCCTGTGTCCAATTGTTATATCGAAGAGGTGCAACCGGTCTGGCTGGAATGTTTTCGTGTATTGAAAAAAGGTGGTATTCTTCTTGCGGGTCTTGACAACGGCATCAATTTTGCCTTTGATGATGATGGCAAAGACCTTCGGTATACCCTACCCTACAATCCACTCAAAGATCAAACGCTCTACCAAGAGTCGATTGACAGTAATAGTGGCATGCAATTTTCTCACACCATTGAAGAGCAGATTGATGGGCAGTTGCAAGCTGGCTTTGTCCTGCAAGGGGTGTATGGTGACACCAATGGGACAGGGCGACTTCACGACCATAACCTCCCTACCTTTTATGCTACCAAATCGATAAAACCGTAAACTCTCGGAACGCAATAAAAAGATCAGCTTCTATCGTACAGAAGCTGATCTTTTTATTGTTATCCTTTTGGCTTCTTTGCCAGTTTCTCTTTTTTCCACGGTAACACCGGCGGATGTTTTGCGATAAATTTTTCCTGATCAATGCCTTTTTTAACCACTCGTTTGTTCGCCCAAGTGCCGATCAGTACATAGATGACTGAGATGAGTGGGATGAACACAAGCATCCCCATAACACCAAACAAACTACCGCCCAGCGTCACGGAAATGAGTACCAAGAAGGGGGGTAAACCCACTGAATTACCTACCACATGTGGATAGATGAAGTTGCCTTCCACCTGTTGCAGTACCAAAAACAGCACAATAAACCAAAAGGCCTGCAATGGGTCGACCATCAGGATCAAAAATGCACCGACGATACAACCGATAAATGCCCCAAAAATAGGAATGAGGGCGGTAATCATGATCAGTACTGAAATGACAATGGCGTACGGCATTTGGAAAATGAGCATGGCAATGTAAAACAGCACCCCCAAAATCACCGCTTCCAAACACTGACCGGTAAAAAATCTAGAGAAGGTTTGATGTGTCAATTTTGCAGTATCGGTCAAAAAGTCGGCTGTCGCCGTTTTGCAGAGTGCGTACAAGACTTTTTTCACCTGACTACTGACGGTTTCTTTGACAAACAGCAGATAAAATGCAAAGATGATGCCGATGACGGTGGATACCACCCCTTGTGACACAGAGGAAATCGCCGAAACCGCACCGCCGAGTGCAGTGCCCGCCCATCCCTGAATCCAAGTATAAGCATGTTGTGCAATATTTGCAATATCAAAGTCGATATTTTGAATCCATTCCTCCAACAATGCCCAGTCAAAGTCCAAACTATTGGCATATTGATAAACCTCATTGAAAAAAATCGGCACTGTCTCGGCAATGCGTGTAAAGGTTGTTTGAAATTCCGGCACAATGAGGAATACCACAATAAATCCACCAAGTAGCACCACCAAAACAGTGGTGGTCAAACTCAAGATCCGTCGGAGCATTTGTCGTTTTCCGGTGCCACCAAAACGATAGACCTTTTCCTCAAAAAAGTTCATCGGAATACTCAAAATAAAAGCAACACATGCCCCAATGATAAACGGCATGAGCACCTGTAGAGCACGCTCTAAGATGCCACCAATCAAGTCGAGGTTTGTACTGGCAAAATACAACGCAATTGCGTAAGTCACAATGAGTAAAATGGCTTTAAATTGTTTCTTTTCCATAAGCTCTCCTTTTCTGTAATTGGCCAAACCATATTTTTTGAACGGAGGTAACGACCATCACCCCACCTGCCAATGCCAAGGCAATGACACCGGTACGACTCGCAAACTCTCCTGCCTGTTGCCAGTTGTTTTGCACCATCGCATCCATCGTGCTGTACAAGAGGCTCCCCGGTACTGCAACAATCAGTGCCGGAATCAAAAAAGTGGTGACAGGGGCACGTTGTACTCTGGCAAAAATCTCCCCGTATAGCGTGGATACCACCCCGCTGAAAAAGTAAGCGACCAGTTCACTGCACCCTAATTGTGTGGCGACAAGATATGCCGCCCAACAAAAAATGCCGCCGACAGCAGACAACCACAGCTTTTTACCACGAATTTGAAAGAGACCCGCAAACCCGAGGGCTGCAAAAAATGCCCCTAGCAATTGCCATAAAATAGTCATCCGAGCATCCCTCCCATCAAACTGGCAGAAAGCCAGAAGCCAATGGCAATCGACAGCGACAGGATGACCGCTTCGGTCAATCGCATCAACCCTGCTACCAAATCCTTTGCAATCATATCCCGCACCCCGTTGACAAGCATCATTCCCGGGATCATCAGCATGATGTTGCCGACGATGATGGTGTGCAGTTGATCCCCAATGCCATAGTGCACCAAAAAGGTGGCAAGGAGACCTATAACAAACGACGTGACGACATTGGTAAAAATCATATTGACTTGTAAGGTGTTCCAGCCTATCAACAGCAAGCGCAACAAACAACCCAACGCCACTGCCACCGTAACATCTAGCACCGTACCCCCAAACATCATGGTAAAGCCTGCAACCGTCACCGCACTCCAAAGCAGCACCCACCAAACAGCAGGTTTTTTCGTGTTGACAATGCTTTCCACCTGCGCCAATACAGTGACCTTTGAAGGCGTTTGTTGACAAATTTGTCGGGAAAGGGCATTCAGCTTGTCCAACTTGTGCAGGTCGACGACACTGTCCGGCACACGACGAGTTAAGGTTGCGTGAGCACCTTGCTTTTCCACCGTCGCATAAATACTGGTGGCGATGGAAAACACATCTACACGATCGGCACCATAGGCAAAACCAATACGTCGAATTGAGTCCTCTACCCTTGCAACTTCGGCACCGCAAAGCAGCATTTGTCCGCCGATTTCTATCGCAATTTCTAATATTTCTTCAACGCAAAGTGAAGTCTTTGGTCCTTCCTTCATATGACTACCTCTTGTTTATTGTGCACGAAAGATAGGTGGCTTGAATTTACCAAGCCACCTACCACACCGATTCTTATTCTTTCACCTGTTCCGGTTTTGCCGAAAACAATTCATTTACCAATCCGGTCAAGCGATCTGAATTGACCATTTCAGCACCCTTGATACCACAGAAGAAGACTGCAAATGGGTTTCCTTGGTAACGGGATTTCATGCCATCGAGTTTCTCCACCAATTGTTCAGGGGTCAATGGCAACAATTCATATCCTTCCGGTACATTCCATTGCTGCATCAATTTCGCTGCAATTTTTTTAGAGGCAAATACCGGACAAGCCATCTGCTTTTCCTGTCCGACCAGACCCAATTGAAAGGTGCCGTTTTCCTTTTCTTCTGCAGTCGCTACCGGCGCCGGCAATACATAGAAAGGAGTTTTGGTGACACGTACTGCGTGGAGAGACTCCAACACACTCATGTACTGCAAATACCCTTTGGCATCCTTTTCCATCAATCCTTTGTAGACATAGTAACCCATATGCACGGTTTGATCGACATAGGTATCAGGACCATCGGTCATCGCATAAAGGAACACGCCACCTTTGGTCACATTGTTGAGCAGTTGAAACAGGTTTGCAAACGGCACTTTCGCCACCAAAGGACGTTCTTCACAAACACAGCCAAACGCCTTTGCAATATCCCCTGCCACCGCTTCGGTCGTTGCAAAACGAATGACCGGCAGACGATGATTTTTATTGAGCGGAGAGATGAGCGGACGCAAATTTTCTTTGGTCGCCAATTGATCCAAAGTGGTGTTGCGTGCCAAGACCAAATAACAGTCTTTTTTATCTTGATAGAGTTGTTTGATCAAGCGTTCAATTTTCTCCAGGCGTAATTTCGCTTTCGCAAAGCGCTTTTCCTGTTCCAATTGTGCCGGTGTTTTTTCCTGTGCCGGCACTGCCGTTACAGCTTGCTCTTCCACTGTTTCTTCATTGTCTTTTTTGTTTTTAAACATGTCCATGATCATGGTGGTGATCCTCCTAAAATTTGCTATTTAAATTTTATATTGCTCTTGCTCTAATCGCAATGCTTCTGCGATGGTTGCCATAAACTTTGCGTTGGATGGTCTTTTCAGCTCCAGTCGTTTGGACTCTTCATCCCTGCCAAAATACTTTGCAAGCACTTCTTGATTTCCATTGTACCACACATGCTCAATCGCTGTACGGATGGCACGTTCCACATGAGTCTTTGTCGTATCATTTGCCTCGGCAATATCCACATAGATCACCTTTGTGACCATTTGATGATAATGTGGATTGCAAAGCATATGTACAATGCCATCTCTGAGACAAGCATAACCAAACATGTGTGCCGGTACCCGCATTTGTTGTAAGAGCTTTGTCACTTCCAGCTGGTAGGTTTGTGGCAGTGTTGATCCTTGTTCCTGTTTTTGAGGCATACTGTGCTCCACACAGATTTGCAATGCTATAAAATCGAATGGATCAGGCAGATAAATGGGAATCATGCCACCAACCGGTATCATTCCGCTGTCGGAAGTCGGGTGCAATAGGACAAAAAACGGTGGCGATATCATTGTTTTATCTACCTGCGCCAATAGTGTCTTCAAATCAAGACCTGCCAACCTACAATCCAACACAACAAGATCCGGCTTCTTTTGTTTGATCAGTTCAAACAATTCATACGCATTATCGATGTCCGCCAACAGATGCCATTCGGGACGTTGTAGCAGTTCTACAATCCGTATGCGCTCGGTATAGACCGCACTTGCAATGGCAACAATCCTTGTCATGATGATCCTCCAATTCTAATACAAACAGTAACATGTTCCTATTGTACACGAAAAGTATGAAAATTTCAACAGAAATTTACTTCTTTTCAAAACCGATTCTATTCTTTTTACTAAGCGGCATTTTTTTCTGTCTGCACCGTCATGGCCGTACCATCGGTCAAAAAGACCACATCCCCAGAGACATCCGAGCGCAAGAGCGTTCCTTCTTCAGCTTGGATGCGTTCCAATACTTCCTTGTGAGGGTGGCCATATTCATTGTCATAACCACATTGCGCAACAAAGTAATCGCCATTCACCACACGCAAAAATTCTGCATGGCTGGAGGTATTTGAACCGTGATGCCCCAATACCAATACTTCGGCACCCAAAGAAAGCCCCGATTGCACCAACTGTAATTCTGACGATTCTTCCAAATCCCCCATGACATTAAAATCAAGGTCGCCATAGGAAAACCGCACCGCCACCGAACTGTTGTTGAGGTCATCATACTCCGGAACAGAACCTAAGTACTGCACCACACCCTGTCCAAGGGGGTGGCTACTGCCAAGTGTCGGGGTCCCCTGCACACAGCCATTGGCCGCAGCTGCCACCACAAATTCCTCATACGTTTTGGATGTGGGAATCAACTCCGAGGGAAGATCCGGGGTCACGAGCTGCCCTACCGAAAACGCCTCCAATACCTCATCCAGCCCGCCGATATGATCGGCGTGGGGATGACTTGCCACAACGTAATCGAGTTTATCGACGCCGGCCTGTTGGAGATATTGTACCACCGCATCCCCATCGTCACGATCCCCAGCATCGATCAGCATTGCCATATCGTCTGCCATGATCAAGGTACTGCTGCCCTGCCCGACATCAATGATATGCACTGCCGCCTGCCCTTCCTGTACTGTGGGTACGATGGGGGCCGTGGTGCTCGTAAACGTCTGCCCGACGGCAGACAGGATGGTTTGCCAATTGGGGATTCCCTGCCAACTGATCAACCCCATACTTTGAGCGGTGACGGTCAACAGAAGTGCTGCCAATACGGCGAGTGCTGTCATGCCACTTTTTTTATGTTTCTGCCGTTTTTGTCTGACAGCAGGTCGTCCTTTTCGTCTTGCTTTCATCGTGAAACCCGATCCTCCCTACCCTTTACCATGTGTGCGAGGAGTGGTGTTTTTCTTTCCTTTGCCACGTTTGTTTGCATTGCGGTTAACAGGGCTAAACTTGCCACCACCCTGTTTTCCTCTGCCACCTTTGCTTGGTTGCCCTTGCTTTTTCGCGGCATGAGGGTCGGGCGGCACCAATGCGTGTTTGCCGGTACCAATGAGATCAAAACGCTTGGCTTTTTTGAGCGCACGTCTGACAAGGTCATGGTTTTTGGGATTGAAATATTGTAGCAATGCTCGTTGCATTGCCTTTTCTTCGGCAGTAATCGGCACAAACACCGAGTCCATTGTCATCGGATCCAGTCCCGTATAATACATACAAGTGGATACCGTACCCGGCGTAGGATAGAAGTCCTGCACCTGCTCCGGTCGAATCTGTTCGCGTTTTAAAAACAGCGCCAATTCCACCGCTTCTTGCAGCGTTGAACCCGGATGAGAGGACATGAGATACGGCACTAAGTACTGCTCTTTGCCAATTTTTTGCGTTTTTTGATAGAATTTCTTG
This sequence comes from uncultured Oscillospiraceae bacterium, assembly GCA_964370215.1. Lineage (GTDB taxonomy): Bacteria > Bacillota > Clostridia > Oscillospirales > Ruminococcaceae > Massiliimalia. Next base: position 19,408 of record CAYJIM010000003.1, on the reverse strand, counting down.
ACAAACTTTAGGTACGTCTCAATGGAGGGTTTACCCATCTTATCCAACACTGCATTGGCGCAGTGCTCCGGTGCGACTTTGAGTTGTCCGCTAATATGGTGTTCGATGAGGTCGTCGAAAAAGCGCTCATCAGGATCTTCCAGTAGATAATCAAAGCGAATACCAGAACGGATAAACACCTTTTTAATCCCTTTGATTGCACGAATTTCTCGTAACATATTGAGATATTCACCATGATCCGCCTCCAACGCCTTACAGGGTTTTGGCGCCAAACATTTGCGGTCACGACACACCCCTTTGGTCAGCTGCACTTGGCAGGACGGCTTTCTAAAGTTTGCAGTAGGTCCTCCAACATCGTGGATATACCCTTTGAATCGAGGATTGTCGACAAAACTTTTCGCCTCGGCAACAACCGACTCCACACTGCGGCAACTCACCTTTCTCCCTTGGTGGAAGGTGATGGCGCAAAAGTTACATCCGCCAAAACAACCACGGTTGTGGGCGATGGAAAATTCCACTTCCTCAATGGCGGCAACACCGCCAACCGCTTCATAGCTCGGGTGGTAGTGGCGCATAAACGGCAAGCTATAAACTTCATCCAGTTCTTCGGTGGTCAAACTACGCATTGGTGGATTTTGCACCAGCATCTTGTCCCCTTGTCGCTGAATGATGGTTTTGCCGTACACCTCATCCTGCTCTGAAATCTGCTTGCGAACGGACACCGCATAACTTTTTTTATCGGTGGACACCACTTGATAGGAGGGGCACTCCACCGCCCCGTACGGGGTGTTGACCGGATCAGTGAGATAACAGGTACCACGAATATCGGTCATCTGTTCCACCGTTTGTCCAGCACGAAAGCGTCGCCCGAGTTCTGCGATCTGTAGTTCCCCCATGCCGTACATCAACAAATCCGCTTTGGCATCCGAAAGGATAGATGGGCGCACCCCATCATCCCAATAATCGTAATGGGCAAAGCGCCGCAAAGAGGCCTCCAGCCCACCGATGAGGACAGGGCTTTGCGGTGCGACTTGCTTTAGGCGATTGCTGTAGACAATGACTGCACGGTCAGGACGTTTGCCGGCCTTACCACCGGCGGTGTAAGAATCGGTGCTACGCAAACGCTTTGCCGCGGTATAATGCGCCACCATCGAATCGATATTGCCGGAGGTGACCAGAAACGCATAACGTGGTACCCCCAGTTTTAACAAATCGCTATCGTTGCGCCAGTCCGGTTGAGCAAGAATCCCCACCGAAAACCCCTCGTGCTCCAGCACCCTTGCTACAATGGCAATGCCAAAGGAAGGGTGGTCGACATACGCGTCTCCTGTCACACAGATAAAATCAAATTGATCGATGCCGTTTGCTTTCATTTCCTTTGCGGAAATTGGTAAAAAACTCATAGTTCTCCTTTATTCTGCCAAAGTCAGATCGCTTTGACTGACTGAGGGGACATTCTCCGTTCCCTCATCTGATTGCGCCATGCGCATTTCAATCCATTGTTGTCGAGTCATCAAGACTTGTCGGGGTTTGCTCCCCTCCGACGGACCGATGATCCCTTTCGCTTCCATATCATCCATCAAGCGTGCCGCACGAGCATAACCCACTTTGAGCTTTCGTTGCAGAAAGGAGGTCGAGGCTTGTCCTGTTTCCACCACCACTTCGATGGCTTGACCAAGCATGGCGTCCTCTTCATCGAATCCACCACCATCATCGGCTTGTTTGCCCTTTTTCTCCTGCACTGCTTGACGCTCAATCTCACTCATGATCTGGTCGTCATACACCACTTCACCCTCGTTTTTGATGAAGTTGACCACCGTTTCCACCTCTTTATCGCTGACAAAACAGCACTGTAAACGGGTGGGTTTTGGCATCCCAACAGGGTAAAAGAGCATATCCCCACGACCGAGTAGTTTTTCCGCCCCGCCCGAATCGATGATCGTACGGGAGTCCACCTGTGAAGAAACAGAAAAGGCAATCCGTGACGGAATGTTTGCTTTGATGACACCGGTGATGACATCCACCGATGGACGCTGGGTTGCAATGACAAGGTGCATCCCTGCCGCACGCGCCATCTGCGCCAAGCGACAGATCGCGTCTTCCACCTCGTTGGGTGCCGCCATCATCAAATCGGCAAGTTCGTCAATGATGATGACAATTTGTGGCATTGGAGTGAGCTCTTCATTTGTCTTAGCAAGTTTATTAAACCCTGTCAGGTCTCTGACCTGATTTGCGGCAAATAGTTTGTAGCGATTGAGCATTTCGGTCACCGCCCAACCCAACGCTCCTGCCGCTTTTCTCGGATCGGTGACGACCGGTACCAGCAGATGTGGAATGCCGTTGTAAACGCCCAGTTCCACCACTTTGGGGTCGACCATCAACAGGCGTACTTCGTCTGGTGTTGCCTTGTAGAGAATGCTCATGATGAGCGCATTGATACAGACGGATTTCCCTGAACCGGTTGCCCCTGCAATGAGCATATGTGGCATTTTTGCAATATCAAAGACCACGTCCTGCCCTGAAATATCCTTCCCCAATGCCACACTGACCTTGCTTTTGGATTGTTGGAAAGCGGTTGATTCCAACATTTCACGGATGGTGACAATGTCGTTGTTTTTGTTGGGCACTTCAATCCCGACTGCTGCTTTGTTGGGAATGGGTGCCTCAATACGAACCCCTGCCGTTGCCAAATTGAGCGCAATGTCATCGGCTAGTCCTGTAATTTTACTGATTTTCACCCCTGCGGACGGTTGCAACTCATACCGAGTGACGGTGGGGCCACAGCTGATGTTGATGACCCTTGTTTGCACCCCAAAACTCTTTAATGTATCCACCAACAATTCCGCGTTTTGACGCAGTTCCGCACTGCTATCGGTGTTGGTTTTTGGCGGTCTTGCTTTGAGCATCGTTGTTTGTGGATAGCGATATGCCATGACAACCTTTTCCGCTTCCGCCGATTGAATTTGCTGCGACATCTCCACTGCTTTTGCCGTCACATCCGCTTTGGATTGTGCTTTGGTCAGTTTTGGTTCTTCGGTTGGTAGATCGCCCGTGACACCGGTTGCAAGAATGGTTTCGACCGCCTGTTTGTGGGAAGCCCCTCCCGTCGCACGAGAAATGAGTGCATCCAGTTGCGTTTTTGTCGTTGGTTTTTCAGCAGGTGGTGTCGCCCCTGTCTGTGCTGTCGGCAAAGGAATTTCTTCTGCTTGTGGCATGGGGTCAACAGGAGGTGTTTCTATCGGCATCGGTACCTCTTCATGTACAGTTGGCATTGCACGCTCGATGGGTGGTACGGGATCCAAATGTTTTTCAGGGTCGGGGACTGCTTCGACAAACGCCTGTTGCCCCGTTTCCTTTTTGATGCCAAAGAAGTGATCCAGTACCGATTCCCCTTTGGGTAATTCTCGCTCATTTTGAAAATCAAGTTCCGGTCGCACCGTCGCTTGTTGCCCTGCCATCGGATAGGTGGGCAGATCGTCGGTGCTGGCTTTCTGTTTCTTAGGTGTTCCTTGAGCTTCCAGTTCATTGATGATGTCAATGCCTTCGCGTTTGTCGGCATAACTTTCCGCCATTGCTGTGAATGGTTTTTTCACCAGTGCAAAAAATTCCATGAGTGTTTTCCCTGACAGGACAAGTGCCATGAAAAAGAGGGCGAGGATCAGGATGATAGAGGCGCCTACCTGTCCAAAAATCGTCCACAGCAGATAGCCTAAAACAAGACTGTAAATACCACCTCCACGCCATGCCTTACCTAACTCAAAAGACTGGTTAAAGACTGCGTTGAGGTCACCCTCGGCATAGCCACCGGAAAACAGCAATTCCACCGCGCTACAAAAAAACAACATCAATGCCGCTAATTGTAGCAAGTATCGTCCAATGCTACGCGTAGGTTCTACGGAAATACGCACCGCACCGTAGCAGAGGAGAATCGGGATCACAACAGCACCCAACCCAAACATCCCCAGCAGCATTTCATGAATCCAAAGCCACGCTTTTTCCCCCGCATAAACAATCAAGGCAAACCACAACAGCGAAAATACCCCCATTAAAATGGCGCCAATTTGACGGGTGCGCTGTTTTTGTTCCTGCTCTCTTTTCTGTGCCGCTGTGGTGCGGCTGCTTGGCTTTTTGGTGGTCGTTCCTGTTTTTCTCGTAGATGAAGTACTTGTGGTCTTACCACTCGTCGGTCGCTTTGGTGGTTGTTTTGTTGCAGCCATATAGCCTCCTATTATGTAAGGGGGCACGCCCCCTTTTTGAATTTTTACGTCTTGTCCACTCAAACATGCCATGTCCCTGTTGTAAAACGGCTTCCCGGTTGCAGGGTGGGATTGAGGTAGTGTTTGAGATCAGTAGAGATGATGCGATTGACGCATATGCCCCCATCTTTATATTTTACACCTTCCACCATACAATTTTCAACCCTTTTATAGCAATATTTAAAATTTTTCTGCTGATAGAACAGTTCTTGCTGATCAATGATCGTGTAAAGCATCATCTTGACCACCTTTTTCTGTCGTATTTTCTGCTTCCCCTGCCTTATTTTCTTCAATCATTTCATACAGACAAGCAATGGCATCACAAAGCCCCCCTAAATTGTCAATCAATCCTTCCGAAACCGCCCCTTCCCCGCTGAGGACGGTGCCAATGTCCATTGCAAGTTCACCGGTGTTCATCATCAGTTCCTGAAACCGTGCCCCCTCAATGTCGGAATTGGTGGTGACAAAATCCTCAATGCGTTGCTGCATCTTTTCAAAATAAGAAAAGGTCTGTGGGACACCGAGTACCAATCCGCTCATGCGCACAGGATGAATGGTCATTGTGGCGGACGGCACAATGAACGAACGTTTGGCGCTCACTGCCAACGGTACCCCGATGGAATGTCCACCCCCCAGTACCAATGACACCGTCGGTTTTTTCATGCTGGAGATGAGCTCTGCAATGGCAAGTCCTGCTTCCACATCACCACCCACGGTGTTGATCATGATAATCAATCCATCGATTTGCCTGTCCTCTTCAATGGCAACCAGTTGTGGGATGACATGTTCGTACTTTGTGGACTTGTTTTGTGCCGGTAAAATATAGTGTCCCTCCACCTGCCCAATAATGGTCAGACAATGAATGAGGTGTTTTCCCTTTGCAGTAATACTCCCCGACTGTACAATCCCTGCCGCCTGCACCTCCTCATCGGGTAGGGTCTCTTCCTCTTCTTCCCACTCCTGTGGAGTTTCTTCCTGCCACATCATCAATCTACCTTCTTTCCTTTTTTGAGATTAGTGTGTGCCAAATACCAAACATTTATCCACCTTTCATTGGGTTGTCATCGACCTATGATTCTGTTATAATGTAACTAATATCTCCCACTCATATCTGCCATATTGAAACAAAAAGGTAAGGTGACCGTATGAAACACTTGAAGCGCATGCTATGGACGGCCGTTCTCTTTCTATGGATTGCAACCATGACCGGTTGTGTCATTGCCGGCAATGAGGGGTTTGATGATTTAACGGAAGAAGAAAAGCAAGAGGCGATAACAATTCTGGATGAGACAAAAGATGATTTGAACGAAAACCTTGAAGACCTTCCCGTTGTCGAAGAACATGTCAACGATTTGTTGGACGGACTACAGGGTGCGTTTGAAGCGGACGAAGAAGAAACCACCGATTAGCATCGGTGGTTTCTGTTTTTGGTCACGATTGTAGATACGCACCATCCATGGCGGAAGTTGCCATCGATTGGTAGATCTCTAAAATGCCCATTTGCGGTGTGCGGTCAGGCGTTGTGATTGAACGGGTTTCAAAACCCTCCTCCAGCACACGAATACTGCGGTTTTTGAGGTCGATTTCAATGCGGTCGCCGTTACGCACTTTACCGATTGGTCCACCCTCTGCCGCTTCAGGTGAAATATGTCCGATACAGGGGCCACGGCTGGCACCCGAAAAGCGTCCATCGGTGATGAGCGCCGTCGTTTTAGACAGCACCTCGTCCGAGGCCAACGCTTCGGTGGTGTAAAACATCTCGGGCATACCCAGTCCCTTGGGGCCTGCGAAAGGCAGTACCAAGATGTCCCCTGATTGCACAGTACGATCGACAATGGCCTGTCTTGCTTCCTGCTCGCTGTAAAACACTCTGGCCGTTCCACAAAAATGATGTTGACTTTCATCGAGTGCCGCATATTTTACTACGGCACCTTTGGGTGCCACATTGCCGTACAAGACGGCAAGTGACCCTTGACCCATCGGTTTGATGATGTCCTCAGACGGGATGGTCTGTCCCATGGGATGGAGTTCTTCTAAGTTTTCGCCAAGGGTCTTACCGGTGACGGTCAGGACATCGAGGTGCAGATGTTCTTTGACCATCCGCATGACCGCCGGCACCCCTCCGGCTTTCCACAACTGTTCGGTCGAATATTGTCCGGACGGTCGGGTATTGGCCACCAGTGGAACGATACGGTTGAGACGATCCACCTCTTTGGGGTCAAACTGCAACCCTGCCGCTTTGGCGATGGCCGGCAGGTGGATCATCGCATTGGTGGAACCACCCACTGCTGCCAACAACACCAACGCATTGTGTAGCGCTTTCTTTGTCAAAATATCCGACACGGTAATGCCTTTTTTGACAAGGTTTGCCACGGCATAACCACTCTTTTTCGCCATCGTTTGAATGTATTTGGTGTTTGCAGGCATGAGGGCAGCATACGGCAGACAGAGCCCCAATGCCTCACTGATGACCTGCATGGTGCCGGCAGTCCCCATGAACTGACATGCCCCTTGCGATGGACAGGCTTTCAGTTGATACCCACAAAATTCTTCACGGGTCATTTCAGCACGCTGTACCGCCAGATGTACCGTGCCAATTTGCTCTAAGGTAAAGCCGTCTTCCGCCGAGGGCATCACCCCACCCGGCATATGGATCGCCGGTACGCCACCACGTGCCATGGCAATGAGGTGCGCCGGCAACGCCTTGTCGCAGGAAGATAGGAACACCGCACCGTCAAAGGCATTTGCCTTGATGTGAACGTCACACATACCGGCAATCAACTCTCTGGATACCAGTGAGTAGCGCATCCCGTCATGCCCTTGGGCGATGCCGTCGCACATATCGGTGACATACATTTTGGAGGGTTTCATCCCACTGTATTTGAGTCCGTCACAGACCCCGTCCGACAGACGATCCAGATGCACACTACCGGGGTGACTTTGCCCATAAGTGCTCTCCACCAAAATTTGTGGCATGGATAGTTCTTGTTGATCCCAATCCATCCCTAGTCTCAAGGCATCCATTTCCGGTGCCGCTTGTTTCAATTCCATTTATTTATGCTCCTTTTGCCTTATTGTAAGTCGGTCAATGCAAATGCGCGTACCGGCGCGCCTTCCAACCCCTGCAATTTGAGGGGAGCGGCACAAAACAACACCGTTTGCCCGCTGATTGCCGATAGATTGGTGACGTTCTCCGCAAGTACCACCCCACCTTGAAAAAAGAGGTCGTGGACGGCGGCATGGTCGGCACTGTTGACCGAGGGGGTCTCCACCCCAACCAGTGTCACCCCCAAATCGACAAGATAGGTTGCCGCCGCTCTGGAAAGGCCTGCATAGCCACTAAAGTACGCTGCACCTTCCGTCACATGCTCTCCCCAGTCGGTACGCAGTAGCACCGCTTTTGTCGTGGCAATCGCCTCTTGATGTGGTTGCAGATCCGCCACGGTGATTTCCGCTGTCGGATCAAGATCGCTCAAATCCAACACATAGGCGTTTTGAACATACTGTGAAAGCGGCACTTTGTCCACTGTCACCCCATCCGCCAATCGGTGAGAAAGGGCATCGACGTGGGTGGCCGTATGGGTGCCCATTTCAATGATGCTGTTGTGGTAACCACCATCGGTATAGGTGCAATGGGTGGCGATGCGAATGCCGGGATCCCCTGGAAAGATGGGAAAATCTGCATGAATGGTATGCGATAGGTCAACAATTTTCATCACAAATCACCTCAAATATTATTTGTACCAGTGTACCACATTATTTGTCACAACGCAACAGAACAACCGAATAAAAGTGCACTTTTATTCGACTTAGACCGTCGAAAAAACTGCAACCGCAAAATCGGTGAGACGTGTCGCTCGCTGATTTTGCTTTCTGTGTCACTGCAACTCGGCTATGTCGTTCATAACCCGAAGTATCACTCTCTCATCTGCAAGTTTTGTTCCTTGACTTGCAGATTTTTGGACGCTCTGTCAGGGTGTCAAAAAAAGTCCTTCCCTGTTTGGACAGATTGACTTTTTTAAAAAGCACGCTATAATAAAAGGTAGTACAAATGAGGAATACCAAAGGAGTGTTGATCATGCAACAACTGCTACAACAAATTTATGGAATCGGGATTGTGCCTGTCATTGCGTTACAGGACGCAAACGATGCCGTACCGCTGGCAAAGGCATTGGTTGCCGGTGGCTTGCCGGTCGCAGAAGTGACCTTTCGCACCGAGGCGGCTTTTGAATCAATTCGCCGTATGACGACCGAAGTGCCCGAACTGTTGGTCGGTGCCGGTACGGTACTCACCACCGCACAGGTGGATCAAGCCATCGAAGCAGGGGCTGCCTTTATGGTCAGTCCTGGATTCAACCCTGAGACGGTACGCTATGCCCTTTCCAAAGGAGTGCCATTCCTGCCCGGTACCGAAACCCCGGGGGAAATGGAACAAGCCATGGCGTTGGGACTTTCGGTGGTGAAATTTTTCCCTGCGGAACAAAACGGTGGTCTTGCAAAACTCAAGGCACTTGCAGGCCCTTATGGGAACCTGCGTTGGATGCCCACCGGTGGCATTTCTGAAAAAAATCTGGGAGAATATCTGGCATTTGACCGCATTGTTGCCTGTGGTGGTAGCTGGATGGTGCCTGCAAATCTCATCGCCGAAAAGAATTGGGCGGCGATTACCGCACTGACAAAGCAAGCGGTGGACACCATGCTGGGACTTTCTATCCAAAAAGTGGTGTTGCCTCATGCTGAGGATTTCAGTGACGGTGAGCGTGCATGGCTCAAAGCCCTGTTCCCCACACAATCGCCTGCCGATTTCACGGTAGAACAGCAAGCAGAGATTGGAGAACAAGGCTGCATCGTGGTCGAAACCTGTCAATTGGAACGTGCTGTTTTCCATCTGTCGGCTAGAGGGATACGCTTTGGTGTGGCAAGTTGCTGTGACCAAAAGAAACAATATGTTGATAGCATTGATACCCTGTTCGGATACAAGGTACGGTTGACTGCCAATCGATAACAACAAACAAGCAGAGGTGCGATCCGGTATGGTCGCTCCTCTGCTTGTTATATTATTCCACTGTAATGGCGGTAAAATGCCAAGTGCGCAGGTAATCTACTTTGACCGTAGTGGTGCAGTAGGGGCAAACAAGATCCCCTTCTCCGCTAAGCGGTGCACCGCAGTTTGGACAGGATTTTGAAGCAGTTGCTTCCATACCAAAATTTTGTTCGTCTAAGCGGTAGACCCAAGTGGTCGTCGCTCGTTTTTGGATCCGTTTCCCTTCTTTGTTGAAGCGATCGGTTTGCCAATATTCATAGGCGACTTGAAAGGTGATCGTTGCCGTTTCTGCTGTTTTTTGATAACGCCGCATCGCTTGCTTGTGCACATGCACCTTGCTGATGAACACTTGATCAGCACGATTTTTTTGCATCATCGCTTGTAGTTTTGCGTTGAGCGTTTCCATATCGGAAAACTTGCCAAGATTTTGTTGTTGCAACGCCTCATAAAACTCATATACCATATCGATGTTGCGACTTTTGAGTTCTGCCAAGGATAGCTCCGGAAAATCTGCCAATAGGCGAGGCGCTTCGATCTGCTCCATCCCACTGATGGATTTGGGGGTGTTGTCGACAAGCATTTCCCGTTCTTTGATGCCTTGTACCAGATCCTCGGTTTGAAAGAGCGTTCTCGATACCTGTCTGACTTTATGGGTGACTTTGCGATAGATCAAATACCCTGCAACGGCAAGGACGACAAGCATGATCAGAATGCCCAATAAAATAATCATCAAAACCGTCTCCTCCTTATCGGCCAAGGGTCGATTGTCGCGTCAATTGTCGGAATAGAATGGTGATTAGAACCGCAAGGCAAATCCCTTTGCCGATGGTTGTGATGGAAATGGCCCACCAAATACCATCCACTGCAAGAGCCGTTTCACTTAACACCATCCCCAACGGAATACGCAGTGCCGTGAGCACAATGATGCAGGCTGCAGGCCACACTGTTTTACCAAAGGCGTTCATCGCATTGTTACAGAGAATTTCTCCACACATAAACACCTGCGACAACCCCATGATCCAGAGATATGAGGTGGTCATGGCAATGGCGGCAGAATCTGCTGCGGTAAAGAAGAGCGATGACAACGGCTGGCCAAAGAAAATGAACAGCGCCGACACCAAAAGACCCATCACGACAATAATTTTTGCCCCTGCAAAAAAACTTTGCTTGGCGCGCTTGATATTGCGAGCCCCATAATTTTGCGCGATGAGGCTATTGACTGCAATGGCAAACCCATCCGACATCATCCAAGAGAGTGCTTCCAGTTGAGAACCAACACGCTGTACCGCCACGGCAGTGTAACCAAAATCGGCAACCATTCTCGAAATGACAATAGAAATCAGCGGATAGAGTGATCCTTGTAATGCAGGTGCATAGCTGAGTTTTAAGATCTCTCGATAGTAAGTATGCTTTGGTGGTTTCGATAGCTTAATGCGGGAAAACAACACGGGATCACGGCGCATGTACAGTGCCAACAGGATAAATACCACCAATTGGGCAAATACCGTTGCCAATGCCGCCCCCACGACCTCCAGACGGGGAAATCCTGCCAATCCCAGAATCAGCACAGGGTCTAACACCATATTGAGCAGGAGTCCCACCCCACTGAGTAGAAATGGAATTTTGCTGTTGCCGGTGGCGGTGATAAGGGCGGTCATCAGTTTGGTGTTGAGCATAAAGACAATCAATCCACCAACAATCGACAGGTACTCCTCTGCCTGTGCGATGACCGTCGGATCTCCGAGGTTGAAAAATTGGACAATGGGGGTACGAAAGAAAAAGTAAACCAGCCCCAACAACAACCCGATGGCGCAACTCATCAACAAGGCGGCATAGGCATAATTTCCTGCTTTTTCTTTTTCACCGGCACCCAAACGTTGGGCAACATACACCTGTCCCCCTACCTGTGCCAACATATGAATGCCTTGCGATAGCCAGACAAGGAGCCCCCCTGTGCCGACTGCTGCCACGGGGCCTGCCCCCAATTGCCCGATCCAAAACATATCAGTCAGGTTGTAAAGGGTTTGCAGTAAACTCATCCCCATCAATGGAAGGGCAAGTTTTGTCAAGGTCGAGACAATGGGTCCTTGTAATAAATCCAGCTTTTTGGTTGCCGCCATTTCGTCACACTCATTTTCATAAAATTCTCGCTGTCGTCAAAAAGCGACATTGCCAGCTTTTGCTATCATATCACATCAATTTTACTTTTGTCAATTGCTGTGACCTATTCAAAAAATACAAAATTGACGTGTCGATGATTTATGGTATAATAGGAAATAAAAAGAACTGCATTTTGCAAAGGAATTTGTGTGAATTTATGAGATATGTATTTATTGTCAATCCAAAGACCCATGCAACAGAACAATTCGACCGCATTCAACAACAGATTGAACGGTTGATGCAACAGATGGATACCCCCTACCGCATTGCCACCTCAACCCATGTTGGCAACGTTGGGGAAATTGCTGCGGCGGAAGCGGCAAAGGGCGGATCTGTGCGCATTTACGGATTTGGGGGCGATGGCACCCTCAATGAACTGGTCAAGGGATGTGCGCCCTTTGACAATGTCGAAGTAGGCATTTTCCCGATGGGCAGTGGCAACGATTATGTCAAAACCTTTGGGGACATCGCCCCATTTCTCGATTTTGAACGTCAACTGCAGGGTGAGAGTATCCCTGTAGATTTGATCGAGACCTTGGAAGGACATGCCATCAACATCTGTTCAGTAGGATATGACGCCGAGGTCGGTTATCGCATGAAAGCGTATAAAAACCTCCCCCTTGTATCAGGTCCTCGTTCCTATGACATTGCAGTCCTACGTTCTTTGATGGGACGATTGGGTGAATACCTGTCGGTGACGGTACACACCGAAGAGGGGCAACAGCATTTTCGTGGGCGCTACCTCTTTGTCCTTGCGGCATCCGGCAAATACTATGGCGGAGGATACAAAGCAGCACCCTTTTCGATACCAAACGACGGACTACTGGATTTCATTCTCATCAAAGTCCCCTCTATCACAAAATTTTTGGCACTGGTGGGTGACTATAAAAAAGGAACACACCTCACCGACCCTAAATTTGAGCATCTGGTGACTTTTATCCGTGGGACAAGTGTCGAAATTGTTGGACAAAAGCCGTTTTATTGCAGTCGTGATGGGGAAATCACCGCAGTACGTCGAGAAAGTTTCTCTGTTGTACCACAAAAACTGCGTTTTATTCTGCCAAAAGGGGTGATATTTCCCCCATCGGAAGGAGAAATTTGAAAATAATTTAAAACTATGATGAATTTTTCGTGAAAAAGTTTCTATTTACGTTCCCGTCTTTATTTGGTATAATAAAATTAAGGAAAATTGCATCGTATCACAAGCGGTTTCCCTTAATTTATTACAGAATGGATGGATCACTTTGAGATTTAGACAATTACCAAAAGAGCGTCGTCGTGTGGTATTCGGCGTTGCCGGAGGATTATTCCTCGTTTATTTCATTTTCAACATCGTCTTTGGCAGTATGCTCTTTGAAAACAAGATGCACGCCGCCGAAAGTCATGCCGATCGGGTCGACCCTGCCGTCGTTTCCGCCACCTATCCGGAAGGCGATTACACCGAGGTATTGGTCGGGATGTACATCGAGTCGTTGCGTAATGTTTCCATTGCCGACTCCAGTTTTGATGCCGTTTTCTACCTCTGGTTTTCATGGGAGGGGGAAAAGGATTTCAACCCCGGTGAGTCTTTCCAACTCGTTGGCGGTGAAATCACCGAAAAGACCATGGTGAGTGAGCGTTCGACCGATGATGAACACTACCAACGCTACAAAGTCACCGCGACACTCGACAAGCAATATGATCTGACCCGTTTTTCGTTGGAAGATCACATGCTCAACATCTACATTGAAGATACCACAAGAGACGGTTCTCGTCTGCGCTATGTTGCCGATGTCGAACAAACAAATATCAGCTCTCGTGCAAAAATCCCAGGCTTCACTGTTTCCTCTGACATCCAATCAGCGGTCAAACCGCACTCCTACAAATCGACCTACTCTTCGCCCGGTGCGTCCGGTGAAGACCGTGTCTTCTCGCAGTACATCATCGGGATCGACATTCAACGCAGTGATCTCGGCTTCTTCCTACGCATTTTGATTCCATTTGTACTGTCGGTACTGCTGGGACTTTACTCTTTATTCTCTCACCGCACCGATGCGGACTCGCTAGGTCTCTCAGGGGCTTCCTTCTTCGGGGTGGTCGCCAATGCCTATGTTGTCTCGTCGATGATTCCTGCCAACGGCGGTGGCTTTGGACTGTTGGATATGATCAATGTCATTTCCCTCTGCTCAGTCATCTTGGTGGTTACCATTTCCCTTTACTCACTGAATGCCAGAAGCAAACTTGGTGAAGATGGTGATGACGGTGTACTCCGCGCCATTGACACCGGTGCATTCATTGCCATTGGGGCAGGATATCTACTAACCTGTATTGTGCTTCCACTCTGCGCAATTACCTTTTAATCATTTGCATGAAGAGCTACCCTTTTTGGCAACACGCTAAAAAGGGTAGTTTTTTTACCCGATTTTTACAAAGACCTTAATATCCCGGTATTTTAGTCGACTATTAATATAAGACGAAGTTGCACCCCTGTAGCACCCGAAAGGAGGATCTCCATGGATCACACAAAATCCGGACAAATCTTAGCCCCGAGCATTGTCACCAATGAATCCCCCTACAATCCCTTGCAAAAGAAACGGCAACAACAAAAACAACAGCAACGAGAGCAGAAAAGCATTGGGTTGACAAAAAACCTTTCCTATGCGGAGACCTCTTCAAACGAGTCGTCCCTGCAATTTGATCGTACGGTGGTAGATGGGCAAGCAGTATCCCATCAACTAATTGATCCGCGTCACGTGTTGACACTTTTAAAATAATGCCCTTTACAAGGTCGTCTTCATTTGATACAATGAAGACGACCTATTTTTTATATGAAGGAGAATCTTTATGCAACAAACACTTACTGTACAACGAGCAACAGAAATTTTTGCAAAGTACAACACCGAGCCATTTCACTTTCAACACAGTCAAACCGTCGGTGCGGTCATGGGCTATTTTGCCAAAGAATATGGCGAAGATGTCACTTACTGGACTGCTGTCGGCATCCTACATGATGTGGATTTTGGCAAATATCCTGAAGAGCACTGCAAGAAATGTTTTACATTGTTGTCCGATGAAGGAGTGGACGAGGCCACGATCCGTTCCATTGCAAGTCATGGATATGGCATCTGCTCTGACATTGAGCCAACCAAACAAATGGAAAAAATCCTGTTTGCCATTGATGAACTCACCGGCCTCATCGGTGCGGCGGCGCGGATGAGACCCTCCAAAAGTGTATCGGATATGGAGTTAAAGTCCCTCAAGAAAAAATTCAAGGACAAGTCCTTTGCTGCCGGTTGTGATCGTACCATCATCACCCTCGGTGCAGAGCGTTTGGGCTGGACAGTGGAGGAGCTCCTCACCCGTACGCTAGATGCCATGAAAGCGACAGAAGCCGTTGCCTAAAGTCGTTTCAAAACCGATCCCATGTCAAGGCATGGGGTCGGTTTTTTCCACAGCTTACGTATTCCTTTTGACAATTTCCTATTTTTATGCTATGCTTAAAGTAATTTAGAATTGGGATGCGATACCATTCCCATTTCACAGCGAAAACAACATTGAAACGCATCTACTCCGGCACAAATCACCCTTTGCCATCGTGGTACACGCTACCAAC
The DNA here is from genome assembly GCA_964370215.1 of uncultured Oscillospiraceae bacterium. Classification (GTDB taxonomy): domain Bacteria; phylum Bacillota; class Clostridia; order Oscillospirales; family Ruminococcaceae; genus Massiliimalia. The sequence continues at coordinate 4,356 of CAYJIM010000003.1, read as the reverse complement.
GATGTTCCCTTTGGTTGATCCCCTAGCGCTTATCAGCGATCCTTTAGTTTGATAAAGAAAGGAATTGGGTGGAAACAGGATGCAGTCATGGCCCGTTTCTCCCGACGGTGTGTCACGATGAAAAAAATGTCTTTGTTTTCTTTTTTTATGTTCACCTCTGCCATGGTCATCAGTGTCTATGTCTACCCCACCTTTGCGTCCTCCGGATGGACGCTCATCTTCTTTCTCCTTGTCAGTGCGCTTTTATGGTTTTTGCCCACCGCACTTTGCAGCGCCGAAATGGCAGGCGTCACTTCTTGGGAAAATGGCGGATTATTCACTTGGGTGAAGGAAACACTGGGTGAAAAGTGGGCGTTTTGTGCGGTATTTTATCAATGGTTTCAAGTGAGTATCGGATTTGTCTCGATGCTCTATTTCATCATCGGGATGATGTCGGTCGCCTTTCAGATCTCTGCCCTCAATGAAAACCCTGTAATCAAACTGCTTGTCATGCTGGCCATTTTCTATCTGGTGACGGTATTGCAACTGTTCGGTAGCAACATCACAAACCTGCTCTCCAAATTGGGATTCTTCCTCGGTGTGCTGTTGCCGGTCGTGTTGCTGACGGTACTCACAGCATGGTATCTGTCGGGTGGTCATACCATTGCGCTGACCTTCTCCGTCACCGATCTGTTGCCTGATTTTTCCACACTGAACAGTTGGGTGGTCTTTTCCACCTTTATTCTTGCCTACCTTGGCATTGAGGCATCCGCTGTACAGATCCACCATTTGGAAAACGGCAAAAAAACTTATCCCAAAATCATGATGGTATTTTGCCTGTTTTCCGTTGTCATCAACATGTTGGCAGGGCTCGGTATTGCGCTGTTGGTGCAAAACAGCGCCCTCAGCTTGAACACCGGTATGACACAGGCGTTGCAAGTCGCTTTGAAAACGGTGCTGCCGCAAGCGCTCTTTGTCGTCAACATCATCGCATTCATTCTCACCTTTAGCACCATTGCGAAAATCAGTACTTGGATTGTCGCTCCTGCCAATGAATTGTATCTCTGTGTCGAAAAGGGACTACTGCCCTCTTATTTTGCAAAGAAAAACAAACAAGGGGTGCCCACACGCATTGTCTTTGTGCAAACGCTGATTGCGACCTTTTGGTGTGTTCTCATCACCCTTGTGTTCAACGGCAACAACTTGGCCTTTTTGCTGTCTTTGGCGTTGACGGTCATTGTCTACTTGATGGCATATCTACTCATGTACCTTGCCTACTTTACCCTACAACGTCAAAACCTGACTTGCAGTTACCGCATCAGCCGTCACAAGCCGTTTCGTATGATCGTTGCCATGATCGGGTTTGTGACCACTGCGTTCGCTTTTTTCATTTCCTTTGTCCCGCCTGCAAATTTTTCTCTTGGTCAAGATGTGGAGTACTTGGTCCTGCTACTCTGTAGTGGTGCGATCATTGCGGTGCTGCCACTCCTGATATACCGTATCGGCAAAAAATCGGCAAAAGATAAAAAGGAGGAATCGCTGTATGCGTCAGACAAATGATCCCTATCTGCCTCTCTTTGCAACGATGCAGGAGGAAAAAGGGTTGCCAAAACAAGCCCTACCACAAAATGCCATGTCCCCACTTTTGGCCAAACGCATGATTGAAGATTACTTGATGGATGAGGGCAATGCCCGTATGAATCTTGCCACCTTCTGCCAAACCTATATGGAGGAAGAGGCCAAGGTTTTGATGGGCAGTACCCTTGAAAAAAATGCCATCGACAAATCGGAATACCCGAAAACCGCTATGGTGGAACAGCGCTGTATTGAAATGCTCTCCAACCTGTGGCATATGCCCTCGGTGGCACAGGGGATCGGCACTTCCACCGTTGGCTCGTCAGAGGCCTGTATGCTTGCCGGCATGGCCATGAAATTTCGTTGGCGCCACCATGCCGAACAGGCAGGGATTGCCATTCACGCAAAAAAGCCGAACCTCATCATGACGTCCGGCTTTCAAGTCTGTTGGGAAAAATTTTGCACCTATTGGGATATTGAACTGCGTGAAATCCCCATAGAACAGGGTGATTTGAGTTTGAATATCGAAAAGGCGATTGCTGCCATTGACGATTATACCATTGGCATTGTCGGGGTATTGGGCATCACCTATACCGGAAAATACGATGATATTGCGGCATTGGACCAAGCACTTAGCAGGTACAACCAAGGGCGGTTTTACGAAGTGGTCATTCATGTGGACGGTGCCTCCGGTGCGATGTTCGCCCCCTTTGTGGAACCAGAACTCAAATGGGATTTCCAACTGCAACATGTTGTTTCCATCAGCACCTCGGGTCATAAATATGGGCTCGTCTACCCCGGCATTGGTTGGGTGCTGTGGAAAGACAAGCAGTATCTGCCAAAAGAGCTTATTTTTGAAGTCAGCTACCTCGGTGGTGTCATGCCGACTATCGCCATCAATTTTTCCAGAAGTGCCAGCCAAATCATCGCCCAGTATTACACCTTTGTACGCTACGGCATGGAAGGATACACAAAGATTCACACCCACACCAAAGACATGGCGGTGTACATTGCCTCGGAAGTGGAAAAAATCGGTTGCTTCACCATTTTAAATGATGGAAGTAACCTGCCGATCGTTTGTTATTGCTTGAAAGAGGATCCTTCCCGCACATGGGATTTATTCGATCTGTCGGATCGATTGCTGATGAAAGGGTGGCAGGTGCCGAGTTACCCCTTGCCTGCAAATCTGTCAGATACGACCATTCAGCGCTTTGTTTGTCGTGCTGATTTGGGAAGGGATATGGCGGAACAATTGGTGGAGGACATGAAAGCCGCCATCACCTATTTGGCACAAAAAGGGCAAGGGTGTGTTCCCCGTATACGGGACGGCTACACCCACTAAAAACTGCTGTGACGATTTTTTCGTCACAGCAGTTTTTCATTCTTCATTGCGGTGTACACAGTATACCAAATGGGGCATATCGACCCCACGATAGTGCTTAATCACCCGATCTACCACTGTCATGCCATTGCGCTCTGCTACCCTGATAGAGGCACTGTTGGTATCACGAATGATGGAATAAACACAGTTTATCCCCAAAATAGAAAAGGCATATTCTTTACAGGCAATTGCCGCTTCGGTGGCATACCCTTGATGCCAATATGCCTTTTGCAAGAGATAGCCGACTTCCACTACTTCAGTATCACGGTAGGGTTGTCGGGTCAACCCACATTGCCCGATGAATTGACCCGTTTCTTTCAAAAGAACCGCATATAAGCCAAAGCCATCCTCTTCATAGCGTTTCAACTGCCGCTCCAGCCATGCGTGTACTTCACTGTCATCAAATGCACCTTCATACGCATACATGACGGTTTCGTCCTGTAAGATGAGACAAAGGTCGGCATAGTCTTCTTTTGTCATTGGACGTAATTGCAATCGTTTTGTTTCGATCATCTCGATACTCCTTTTCGTAGCTTTACAACGTGCTGTATTTTTGTTATACTGAAAATAATGTAGATTTCAGAAAGAGGATTTTTCATGGATATTTCAATCAATACCGTACAACAGCTGATCCAACAACAATTTCCACAATGGGCGTCACTACCCATTCGACCGGTGGCACAGAGTGGCCACGACAATCGCACCTTTCATCTGGGCGATGAGATGACGGTACGCTTGCCAAGTGGTGCTGATTATGTGGCACAGGTAGAAAAGGAGTTTCAATTCCTCCCTTTTCTGGCACCACACCTCACATTGCCCATTTCCTCCCCCATCGCCAAAGGGATGCCTGCCGACTGCTACGCGTACCCCTTTTTGATCAATCGCTTTTTATCAGGAGAGGCAGTGACCAAAAGCAATGTGACTGCCTTGCCAAAGCTTGCAAAAGACCTTGCTGCTTTTTTGAAAGAACTACAAGCGATCGACCCCACCACTGGGCCGATGGCAGGTAAGCACAACTTCTTTCGTGGCGGTGATCTTGCCGTCTACCATGAGGAAACGATGGCCGCATTGGCATCATTGAAAGAACTGTTACCGGTAGATCGTCTCGAAGAAATTTGGACGACAGCCTGTGCCACCACGTGGCAACATCCACCCGTTTGGATTCACGGCGATGTTGCACCGGGCAATTTGTTGGTACAACACGGCACCCTTTGTGGGGTTATTGACTTTGGTATCATGGGGGTGGGTGACCCTGCTTGCGATTATGCCATGGCATGGACCTTTTTTGACGCCAACAGTCGTCCCCACTTACTCGAGGGGTTGGAGGAAGGAACGGTCTGTCGTGCACGTGGGTGGGCGCTGTGGAAAGCACTCATCACCTACCATACCATCCCCGAAGCAAAAGACACCATCCAAGCCAT
>CAYJIM010000002.1:95356-105269 GCA_964370215.1 uncultured Oscillospiraceae bacterium | reverse complement strand
AAGCACTCATCACCTACCATACCATCCCCGAAGCAAAAGACACCATCCAAGCCATATTACAAGAGGTGTGATCCACTTTCCCTATCACAGCAGAGTCGATTCTAAACGGTCGCCCCTGCTGTGATTTTTTATCCTTTCAAAGTCCATCCCTCATCATCGTGGTAAATCATCTTTCGGGTCATGCCACCATCGACACAGATGTTTTCCCCTGTGATAAAGCCTGCTTGATCGGAACACAAAAACAGTACCGTGTTTGCAATGTCAAGTGGATTGCCGACTCTCCCTACCGGATGTTGGTGGGCATCGGGTCCCTCATACACGGTAAAATCGGTATCAATCCAGCCGGGGGAAACAGAATTGACCCGCACCTTTGGCGACAGGCTCATGGCAAGGGCATGGGTAAGTGCTGCAATGCCGCCCTTTGCCGCAGTATAACTTTCGGTAAACGCTTGACTTTGACGATCACGACTAGAAGAGATGTTGACTACTGCCGCACCCTCTGTAAAATAAGGGAGCAGTTGTTGGGTAAGATAAAAAGGCGCTGTCACCCCAACATAAAGGGCCCGATTGAACTCGTCATAACTACAGCTGTCAATCCCTTTGCCCGGCAAGATGGCATTGTTGACCAAAAAATCCACTCGGCCGACATCGGCAACCACCTTTTGTACAAAGGCATCGATGTCGCTTTGCCTTGCCAGATCTCCAACAAAATAATCGTTGTCTTTGAGGTCAATGATACACACTTTTGCCCCCCTTTTTTCAAGCTCTTTTGCAATACAACGGCCAATACCACCTGCGGCACCGGTCACAACCGCTACTTTTCCTGTAAACATGGGTTTTCTTCCTTTCTATCATGGAAACATTTTTTCCAGTGTAACATACTTTGAAACGAATTTCAACTACTGGTAAAACAAAATCAAATTTAGATATATTCAATAAAATTTTTAATTTATTTTATTTTCATTTGACAAATAAAGAACTTTATGTTACCTTAAAAGTAATAGAACCCTGCATAAGAGTCGTCATTTTTTGTGTTTGATGTGGAAAGGAGTTTTTTATGAGACGATGTGGTATTTTACTGCCGATTTCTTCCCTCCCCTCCCCTTATGGTATCGGTACCTTTGGCAAGACCGCCTATGACTTTGTAGACTTTTTGGAGAAAGCAGGACAGAGTTATTGGCAAATCCTCCCTCTAGGACAGACCAGTTACGGTGACTCCCCCTATCAGTCCTTTTCTACCTTTGCCGGTAACCCCTATTTTATCGATCTCACGTTGTTGATCCAAGAGGGTTTACTGACCCAAAAAGAAGTGGATGCTGTAAATTGGGGTGCCGACCCGCATGACATCGACTATGCGGGCATTTACCACAAGCGGTACCCATTGTTACGCACTGCCTACAAACGCTTTTGTAAAACACCACAAACAGCATTTGAGCGATACAAAAAGAAAGAGCGCCATTGGCTATTGGACTATGCCCTCTTTATGAGCATCAAACAAAAAAACAACGATGTGTGTTGGTATGATTGGACGGATGAGGAAAAAAATCGTGTCAAGGAGTGTATGCAAAAACGCCGTGAAGAACTTGCCGATGACATTGCCTTTTGGCAATTTTTGCAATTTATGTTTACAAGCCAGTGGCAGGCACTGAAAGCCTATGCCAACCAAAAAGGGATCGGTATTGTCGGTGATATCCCTATTTATGTGGCGTTGGATAGTGCCGATGTCTGGACCAATCCCAAAGAATACGACCTTGACAAACAAAAAAAGCCAAACAAAGTAGCTGGCTGTCCCCCTGATGCCTTTACCGCAGACGGACAATTGTGGGGAAACCCACTCTATAACTGGACAGCGATGCAGAAAAACAACTACCGTTGGTGGATCAGTCGAGTGCGTTATGCCACCGAATTGTATGACTTGACCCGCATTGATCATTTCCGTGGATTTGATGAGTACTACGCCATTCCCTACGGTGACAAAACAGCACGCAATGGGGTTTGGCAACAGGGTCCCGGCATGGATCTGTTTCATGCCATTGCCGACCAACTGGGTGAGGTGCCCATCATTGCCGAAGACCTCGGGTTCTTGACCGACACGGTACGTAAACTGTTGAAGGATTGCGGCTATCCGGGCATGAAGGTGTTGCAGTTTGGATTCAATCCGGAATTGTCAGACGGGGAATATTTGCCGCACAACTATCCTAAAAATTGTATCGCTTACACCGGCACCCATGACAATTCTACCACACTCGGCTGGTGGCAGTTGGCCGATCGCAAAACTAGACGGCACTGTAAAGAATATCTCGATGTCAAGCGTGCCGATCAAGTGGTGCCTCGCATGATTGTGTCACTCTACCAGAGTGTAGCAGATACAGTCATCGTCCCCATGCAGGATTTCTTGTTGCTGAACGATACAGCGCGTACAAACATCCCTTCTACCGTCGGTGGCAACTGGCAATGGCGCTGTGACCCTATTGATCTAAATGACACCCTTGCTGCCTCCATCCACCAATTGGCCAAACGGTACTACCGCTTGAAAACAGCAGACTAAAAAACAGAACTCCCCAAAAAAGGGGAGTTCTGTTTTTTAGTCTGCTTCAACTTTTCTCACATTATGACGCTCAAACAAGGTGACGTCCATTAGCCCAAAGCTTTCATCTGTCTGATAGAGTTTTTCACCAATCCGCACGATTGGATAACAGATGTCATGGGGCATAATATGTACAATTTCTGCCAATGTTCCATCCTCAAAGCTGATTTCTTTGCCGATCATATGCTCGATCATATGTGGGACAAAGACATCGATGAGGGTGGGATCAAGATGATCAAATTCACGTTTTGCAAAACGGTCGAGAATCTTCAATGGATTATGCGCCCTTTTATAGGAACGTCTGGAGACCATCGCATCATAAACATCCGATACCGCGGTAATGCGTGCAATTTCAGGAATGTGCTTACCTTCCAGCCCTTCCGGATAGCCGCCACCTGCAATACGCTCATGATGATATTTGGCCGCTATACGCACTTCATTTTCAAATGCCGGATCTTCACAGAGCATTTCAAAGGAGTAAACCGGATGCGCCTTGATGATTTCAAATTCTTCCGCCGTGAGTTTTCTGGGTGCATCCAAAATTTCCAGCGGAATTCTCGTTTTGCCCACATCATGCACAATGCCAGCCAACACCAATGTGGCAATACGCTCCTTGGAAAAGCGCAACCATTTACCCAACAGGCCATTCAAAAAACCGACGTTGATACAGTGGCGTTGCAGATATTCATCCATCGGACGAGGGCCGTTGATGCACTGAAAAATGGTGTCTACACTCAAGGTATCCAATCTACTGACAATACCGCGCTTCATCGAGTCGATGTCGTGTGGATTGACCTTGTGACTGATCCGAATATCCGTCAGGATTTGATTGGTGTCCTCTTTCAGACTGGTATAGCCCGTTTTTTGCTCCAATTCCTGTTGGTTTGCAGCACTGTCAGCGTCCCACTTTTCCACCAATTCATCGTACATCTTTGCTGATACTTTAATGTTGTTGTTGCCGGAGTTGAATTTCCTCAGACGATCGATTTTATGCTCATCCAAAGTTTCCCCTGCGCGAAGCAGGGCAACCGCACCAGTATGGTCAAAGATATCGTCTTTGACCATCATCCCGTCATATAAAAAGTCAAGTGCAATAGATTTTGTTGGTTCGTTCACACTCATCCTTTTTCACCTTCTTCTGTTGCCGACTTGACAGAGGCTGTTGCAATAAACTGACAGCCGTATTGCACGGTAGCCAAGTCGATTTCATTGCTACGCATCACCTGACACTGTGCCGAAAAAAACTTTTCTTTGAGTTTGATGTGTAGTACAAAGGACATCCCTTCCAAAAAGCTACCCGGTTGTGCTGCAATCATGACACCGCCTGCACTGATGTTGAGGACACGAATCCCCATGGGTTTACGCAGTACCAGACGTTGATCTTCAAGCCAAATGACATCAATGACTCCGATGGCGTTGACACGGTACCGTTGAGCATTGCGAATATTTTTGCGAAATCCTTGGAAAAGTGCAATTTCCACCGAATCCATGCTGACAGATTTACGCACTGTCCCTTGATAGTGCGAGATACCATCTTCGGTATATACCTCTACCGAAACATGGGTTTTACCGTAAATATCCTGCCGTCTGGGCGTGCGGATTCGAATGGTATGCAGGTTTTTATTGTATTCGACAATACGAGTATCTGCCAAAATCTCCGTCCCTTCCAGTGTGGATATAATGACATGTCTGCCAGTAAGGCTGTCTGCATAATTAACTGATATTTCTGCCATAATACTCCTTTCTGTCAGGGGGGATCCCTGCAAGTAAGCGCCATCAAAGAATCCCCATTGCCTGTTCGACAAAAAGGACTCTCGATCGACTACTATTTAAAATATGTGACTGTTACATTGGTATTACTTATTATCATAGCATAAAGCAGTAAAATCTTCAAGTAAAATTGATAAACTTTTCCAAAGTTCACAAACTTGTAATCTACTATTTAGTGGTTTAACAGGATGTTCAAAAAGGCTTCTGTCGGTTGATACTCGGCAAGGCTGCCTTCCCCACCACTAAACCCACCGTGGTAGTCACTACCACCGGAGAGAAGCAGACCATGTTTTTCCGCGAGTTCTTTGATGATTTTGTGATCCTCTTCGGTGTGCGAAGGGTGTGCATACTCGATGGCGGTCAGTCCTGCTTCTACCAGTGTTTCTACTAATTCATAGTTTTGCTGTTGTCCCGGATGTGCAAGGCAAGCGACACCTCCGTCAGCGACGATGGCTTGTACCGCTTTGACAGCCGACGCATATACCACCTTTTGGACGCAAGCGCCACCCTTTTTGAAGTGTTTTTCATAGGCGTCGCCAAACACGTCATCACTTTGACCGGTGGCTGCCAAGTGCTGTAGCAATTGTTGTTTGTAAAGGGTGCCGGCTTTTGCGGTGTGCAAAACATCTTCCGGTACAATTTCATACCCCAGTTGTTGTAACGTTTCAATTTGTGCCATGCTTGCTTCGTGGCGGCTGTCTGCCGGCTTTTTGCAAACTTTGTCAATCTGTTCGGTTGTTTTAAAACAATATCCCAACACATGCACTTTTTTCCCTGTTGCCTTGTCATAGGCGGAAATTTCTACTGCCGGAAAGGCGGTGATCCCATATTGTGCTGCGAGTACCGGCATGTCAAATGCCCCTACCGTGGTGTCGTGATCGCTAAAGGCAATGTGGGTTAATCCCTTTTTTTGTGCCTTTGCCAACACTTCTTCACGTTCGTTTTTTCCGTCTGAATAAATAGAATGTACATGTAAATCTGCTTTCATAAATCCTCCTGAACCTAACTGTGCGCGCTGTCTTTGACATGTGCTTGTTGTTTTTTCTGCTGATCATTGGTTTTGCGCCAAACGGCTTATGAAAAAAGTTCTTTTCGATAAGCTATGCCGGTGAATGTTGCCGCAAGGCCACCTTTGCCGGTTTCTTTGAGCGCCATTGGCATCATCTGCCCAATGGCCGCCATCGCATCGATGACCTCATCGACAGGAATTTTACTCTCTATGCCTGCCATTGCCATATCAGCGGCAGTGACTGCATTGACAGCGCCCATCACATTACGTTTGACACAGGGCACTTCCACAAGCCCTGCCACCGGATCACAAACAAGACCCAGTGTACTTTTTAACGCGATGGCGGCGGCATCCGCCGCCATCTGAGCATCCCCCCCTTGCAATACTACAAGGGTAGCCGCTGCCATGGCAGAAGCCGAACCTATTTCGGCTTGACAGCCACCTTCTGCTCCTGAAATAGATGCTCTTGCAGCAATGACAAGACCAAACCCTGCACTGACATACAAGGCTTTACAGATCTCTTCATCCGTTGTCTCAAATCGTTGTTGATACGGAATGAGCACTGCTGGAATGACACCACAAGAGCCGGCAGTTGGTGCCGCCACAATGCGTTTCATACAGGCATTACACTCTGCCATTTTGAGTGCTTCGGCCACGACCTGTCCCAAAAATGGATCCACCAGCGTCTTTCCTTCGGCCACTGCTTTGGAAAACTTCCCACCATCACCGCCACTCAACTCACTGGAAGAGAGCTGGTCGCTCTTGTATCCCGCACTGGCAGACTTCATTGTCTGCCAAAGTGTCTTCATCTGCGCCATAGACGCTTCTTTTGACACCTCGCGTTCAAAACAATCACTTTCCTGTAATAGGTGCCACATCGGTTGCCCTGTTTGTTCCACCGCTGAAAGAAGTTCTGCGATACTGTAAAATGACATCTAATCCCCTCCTTTTTGAGGTGTACCGGTTTCTTTTTTGCCGACATGCAGGAAAATCACCTTTAAAATGTCAGGCATTTCCTCCATCGTCTGTACGGTATTTTTAGAAATAGGCTGATCAATTTCCAATACCATGACCGCCTCGCCGCCCTTGTTGGTGCGATAGAGCTGCATGGTGGCAACATTGACACGCTGTGCCGACAATAGTGTTGTGACTGCGGCAATGTTGCCCGGATTGTCTCGATTGCGAATGATGAGAGTGGGGTAATCGACGGTGAAACTGGTTTCAATCCCATCAATTTCCACCACTTCAATGCGTCCACCACCGAGGGAGGAAGCCTTGACTTCCAACGTTTTATTGTCCACATCGGTCACACGTACCAGTACTGTGTTGGGGTGTGCTTCGCGCAGTTGCACCGTTTCAAAGCTGACCGACAAACCAACTTCTTTTGCCACGGCAAAACTGTTTGGAATGCGCTCATCGTCGGGCTGAAACCCCAACAAACCTGCCACCAGTGCGCGGTCGGTGCCATGTCCCTTGCCGGTTGCCGCAAAGGATCCATGAAGCGAAAAAGTCACCGCTTTTGGGGTATTGCCGATCAATTCACGTGCCACATAGCCAATCCTTGCCGCCCCTGCTGTGTGGGAGCTGGAAGGCCCTACCATGATAGGACCTAAAATGTCAAACAAATTCATTTTCTGATTCCTTCCTTGCTGTTATCCTTCCTCATCCAAAATCTTCATCGCACTTTCTTCGGCAAATTGTTTGGAATAAAGGGTAAAATAATGTCCTTTTTGTTGCAGGAGTTCTTGATGGGTACCCCGCTCAATGATTTTCCCATCCTGTACCACCAAAATCAAATCCGCTTTGCGGATAGTGGACAGGCGGTGGGCAATGACAAAGGAAGTACGCCCTGCAAGTAATTGATTGGTCGCTTCCTGAATCAATTGCTCAGTTGCGGTGTCGATCGAAGAAGTGGCTTCATCCAACACAAAAATGCGGGGATCCGCAAGCACCGCTCTAGCAAAGGAAAGCAACTGCTTTTCCCCTGTGGAAAGACGGTCGCCCCCCTCACCGACATCGGTATCATACCCTTTTTCCAATTTTCGTACCACCACATCAGCACGTACATAGGCGGCGGCTGCTTCCACTTCCGCATCGGTTGCATCCAACCGTCCATAGCGGATGTTTTCACGTACTGTACCGGAAAAGAGATGGGGATTTTGCAGGACATAGCCGATGTTGGAATGCAGCCAAAGTTGAGACCGCTCTTTATAATCCTTCCCATCGATGAGTACGCGCCCTGCTGTTGGCTCAAAAAAACGACAAGCGAGATTGACAAGGGTGGATTTGCCTGCCCCTGTTTCACCGACAATCGCCACATTGGTGCCTGCCGGAATGGTGAGATCGAAGTGCTCCAACACATATTCCTTGCCGTCCGGATAGCGAAATGACACATCCTCAAAGACAATGTCACCATGAATCTCTTCCCAGTTTTCCCGTTTTGGGTGTAACATATCCCCATATTTTTCTTCGACATCAGGACGATCGACAATGTGCGGTTGTTCTTCTAGTAAATCAGTGACCCGCTCGATGTTCGCCTGACAGGAAATGAGGTCGGACAAGAGACGCGCCAACTGCTGAATGGGATCAAAGATGACCACAGCATAGGAGACAAACACCGAAAGCTCTGCAATCTGCATGATGTCTTGCTGTACAAAGTAACCCCCTCTTGCAAGGACAAACGCCAAGACAACCGATCCAAAGAACAAAATACTCGGAATGTAAATGGCGCGCAACTTTGCCGCTCTGCCGGAGGCTTGATACATTTGTCCGGTGATATCTTTGAAGTGGTTGATGTGCTCCTCTTCCATGACCATTGTTTTAGACGTTTTCATTCCGATCATCACTTCGTTGTATGCCCCTGTCAACTGCGAATTGACCCGACGCACCTTGCGATTCCAACGCAAGATGCGATTTTGAAAATACACCGTCAACAAGGCAATGAAAGGGACCACCAACATGATGATGACCGCCAACTGCGCATTGAGGATGAGCATGACCGCAAACACCCCAATGACATAAAAAAACGACCAGAACATATCGACAAGACCCCAAGCAATCATCCCTGCAATATGCAGGGTGTCACTCATGACCCTTGCCATCATATAGCCCACCGGCGTGGTGTTGTAATAAGATAGGGACAGTTTTTGCAGGTGCACAAACTGTGCTCGTTTGAGGTCTTTGCCGACATTCATCTCCAGTTTCATTGCTGCACGTACCGATAGGATGACCGAACCGGTCTGTAACAGGATGACTACACTGTAAAGAAAGCCAAACGGCACCAACCCTTCCAGTTGTTCGGGGACAATGAAGCTTTCAATCGCATAGCTTTGAAACAGTGGAATGATGATATCCACCCCGATCAACAGAATGTTGAAAAAGATACAGATGAAAAAATATTTGCCATAGGGTTTGAAAAACGGCACCATCTTGCCCCAAGTTTTGAGACTAAATGGTTTGTTATATTCCTGCTCTTCGTAGGAAGCCATGTTACTCCCCCCCTTTTGTTTCAGTCAAGATGCGATCGTCACGATTCATCTGTACATCGTAGATTTTCTTATAGATGCCATCCTTTGCAAGCAACTGTCGATGGGTCCCCAGTTCTGCAACCTTGCCGTGTTCCAGTACCATAATTTGATCCGCTTGCATGAGGGTGTTGATGCGGTGGGAAATCAAGATCATTGTGGTATCGCCACGGTTTTGTAGCAGTGCCCCACGAATTTTGGCATCGGTGTCGGAATCAACCGCCGAAAGAGAATCATCAAATACCAAAATTGGCGTCTTTTGCAGTAGCATTCGGGCAATGGCGACACGCTGTTTTTGCCCACCGGAAAGCGTGATGCCACGTTCCCCGACCAACGTGTCGTAGCCATCTGTAAAATGAGCAATGGCATCATCCACACAGGCAATCTTTGCCGCATGTTGGATCTCCTCCATCGTGGCGTTCGGGACAGCGGCAGCAATGTTGTCGCGAATGCTCCTAGAAAACAAAAACGGTTCTTGCAGTACCATCCCGATTTGACTGCGCAGCCATCCACGCTCGATGTCACGCACGTCATGTCCGTCAATGGTGATACTGCCGCACCCTTCGGGTAATTCATACAGGCGATTCAACAGATGCACAATGGTGGACTTGCCACTTCCCGTCCCACCCAAAATCCCAAAGGTCGTGCCTTTTGGAATGGTGAAGGATACATGTTGCAGGATCGGCTGATGCGGGTCATAGGCATAATTGACATCGGCAAAAGAAATATCCCCCTGCATCGAAGGGGTGGTAGCCGACGCCTTGTCGCTTTCCTCCTCGGCATGTAAGATATAGTCAATGCGGTCAAAAGAAACGCCGGCTTTGCTCATATCCGACAGGATGCGTCCCAAGCCGCGCACCGGCCATACCAAAGAGGCATTGTAAGTGACAAACGCCAAAAATTCCCCAAGACTGATCTGTCCATTGACCGTTTCCATGACCCCGAAAATGATGACAAAAATCACCTGTAAACCGGTGATGAGGTCACCAATACCCCAAAACAATCCACTCAGTAGGCCGAGTT
>CAYJIM010000002.1:52510-95256 GCA_964370215.1 uncultured Oscillospiraceae bacterium | reverse complement strand
AAACCGGTGATGAGGTCACCAATACCCCAAAACAATCCACTCAGTAGGCCGAGTTTGATCCAGAGTTTTGCAAAAAAGTTGTTTTTTTCATCAAAGCGATCAATTTCAAACCGCTCTCTGCCAAAGGCTCGCACCACACGTACGCCGGTGGTGTTTTCCTGTACCACGGTGGACAAGGCCCCCTCCGCTTCATCCGCCACTTTAAATTGCCTGCTGATGCGGTTGTAAAAATAGCCGGAATACGCCACGACAATCAGAATGAAAAACAATGCAATGAACGACAGTTTGACACTCATCGAAAACATAAAGTACAGTGAAATTCCTGCCAAAAAGACGGTGCGAAACACCTCCAAAAACTGGGTGACAGCAAAGTTGCGCACCACTTCTACATCAGCGGTACAACGGTGAATGACATCCCCTGTTTGGTGCTTGACCTGCCATGCCATCGGCAATTTCTGCACATGAATAAACAGACTGTCCCGCATTTTTTTGGCAAAGGTTTCACCGGCTTTTGCTGTGGCTGTTTGGCTGCAATAATTGCACAGCGCCGAAGTGGCTGCAATGGCCACCACCGCTACCGCCACCACCCAGAGATGTGTGGCAAGGTAGGTTCTGCCGCCAATCATCTCGATCCAGTTTACCAAAAAAGAGGGTAGTTCAAAGGGTTTGTCGTCCAAAATAGAGTCGGTCGTTACCTTTAGCACCTGTGGGGTAAAGGTGTTGATCCATGTCATCAACAGCGATGTGACAACGGCGATGAAGAAGTACCGCTTGGCGCCCCCGGCAAACTGTAATGCGACATGTAACCGATTGCTGTATCTCAAAAAAAGACCTCCTTTAAGTGATGATTGTTCTTTAAAAAGCATCCCGTGAAAATTTTATAGATCCAGGCCTTTTGTAGCTTGTGTTTTTTCTCAATTACTTTAACTTTATCAAATTCCGACTACGCTGTCAAGTAAAAGACGTTCGTACACGCACACGGTTTTACAAATACAAAATCAACCCACAAAAACATGCGCAAACCATAGACTTTTTGTGAAAAATACAGTATAATAAGTAGGTATATAAAAAAAGTTGTTGAAACCAGAAGAAAGGTGCACTTATATGATCCAAATCACCCGTTTACAGCGAGGGATTGCAAGCTTTTTCATCAGTGCGGTTGTGCTGTTGCAGTTTGCCGTCACCCCTGTTTTTGCACAAACGACTGTGACACAACCCTCCATCAATGATACCATTTCCGCGGCTACCTCTTGGCTTTCCGATACCAATGCCCCATTGCTCCAATGCGCGCTTGGCGTTGCCGGAAAATCAGCCCCCCCCCAAAGCCTTGATGTACTCTTAAACCGCATTGCCTCTGAGGACTATCCATTCACCCTGATTACATTGAGTCAAGCAGTTTTAAACACCACGTTTAGCGGATACCATGCCGCCAATATTTTGGGCACCAATCTTCTGCAAAAATTACTGTTGGCCGAGAGTGTGGAAGATGCCAATTTAGAGGCACTCAGTTATTGCCTACTCGCTTACAACAGCAACCCGTATGAAGTTTCCTCTTCCTCTGTGAATAGCCCTGAGGCCTTGGTGGCACAAGTGCTCACCCATCAGAATGAAGATGGCGGGTTTTCTTCCCAGCAAACCAGCAGCAGTAGTTCTGTCACATCAACGGCATTGGCGCTCACAGCACTGTCGCCACACCGCTCAGAAGAAGGGGTAGAAGCTGCCATTCAAGCGGCTATCGCATACTTCGCATCGATCCAACAAGCGGATGGCTCCTTTTTAGAGGGTAGTATTTCCACTACCTCACCCACGGCCTTGGTCATCACCTCGTTGGAATCTTTGGGAATTTCTTACGATGATCCTCGGTTTGTCAAAGAAGACCAAACGCTGTTGACAGTGTTGCTACAATCCTTCAACACCGACGGTGGATTTTCCATTGCACCTGAAGGAGACAGCGATGTCATTGCCACACAAAATGCCATTTTTGCACTCGTTGCCATCAAAAAGCAAAGCTCCCCTTTTATCATGGAGCAGTCTTTGCCGGAATCCACCTATGTGCCGACTGTGCCGGAGGAACTGGCACCCACCATCGACGAGCCGACCATTCGCTCTAGCATTCCGGTTGAATGGGGAACCGCACTCTTTATGGGGCTTTACTTAACGCTGTTTTTGTTGCTTGTCATTTATCTCTGTCTTTCACGTTTCCACCCACTTCTTTACTGGGAGCAACTTTGCAAAGAGCGGGAAGGTCGAAACGTTTTAAAGTACAACCGTGCACACCCGACTTATGAAGAACCACCGACCCCTTAAGCGCCCTGCAACGACCCCACATCCTTTGGATGTACATTCCTTCACATCGATGCCGACTACATACGGCGGAATGGAGTTTTGACAATGGCTATTGGTATTTTGTATGAATCGGACGAATGGTCCAGCTATCAACTATTGGACGAAGTCCAAGCTCTTGGTGTCGAGGCGACACTACTGGACGCAGCAAAACCCATCTCTACAGCAACCCTACTGTCCTTTGATTTGATTGTCAACCGCGTCTTTGCCAGTGCGATATTTCGACACAATCACTATGCGTTGGCGCAGATGCCGACCATCATCGGATTGTTGGAACAGCAAGGAATCCCGATGATCAATCCCTATCAGGCACATTTTTATGAAATCAGCAAAGCGCGTTCCACCGCAGCTTTGGCACACCACGGCATTGCAGTACCGGTCGTTTATGGTGTGTTTGACCGACAGGAATTGCAACAAACCAACCGTTTGCAGTACCCCTGTATTGTCAAACCGGACTGTGGTGGACGCACCAACAGCACCTATATCCTCCACAGTCGTGATCAGTTGCAGGCTGCCATGCAGACAGCACCCGACATCCGCTACATTGCAGAGGAATATATCCTGCCCCAATACGGGTACCTGACACGCATTGAGGTCATCGGCGGGGCTTGTCGTTTGATCCTCAAGCGCAGTGTAACCGAAGGGGGGCTTTCCGCCTATCACCTAGGATCGATTTACACCCGTTACGACGATTGTGCCGACATCATCAAAGACACCGCCATTCGGGCAATGGATTTGTTGTCTATCGAAAGTGGCAGTATGGATGTCATTGAAAATGATACCGGCTTTTACATCATCGATGTCAATTCCGTTTCCAATGCCAGTGAGGATAACACCGAGACCTTTGGCTTTGACCTCATGAAAGAAACGGCAGCCTATGTTGTGGGCCAATATGAGCGATTAGCGGTTATGGCCGCAGTACAATGATCCAACAAACAACCGCATGGACTTCAAACTGAAGTCCATGCGGTTGTTTGTTTTTTATTTGTGGTTGTAACCCGTCCAAATACACATGACCATAGCAAATAGGGCAAGTAATCCCCAAAATTTATGTTGTTTCATTTTCAGTCCCCTCCAAACATGTTAATCGTTCATCTTTTTTCATCACGGGCCTTGCCGAAGTTGCCGTCAACGCAAGCGTCGACGCATTGTGCAACCACGCAGATGTTCCTGCTGTGATGACACCAAACAACCCCAATAGGATCAATGCTGTATTAAAGGAAACGATAAACCCATATTGACGATAGATTTTTTTCATTAAATTGCTCGCCAAGCGTCTCACTTCAACGATTTTTTTGAGCTCGTGAGAGAGAACTGAAATGTCAGCTACTTCTCTTGCAATGTCAGAAGACCCGTTGAGAGTGAGCGATACATCCGCCGCACTGAGCGCCGGTGTGTCGTTGATCCCATCCCCGACCATCAATACCGTTCGCCCTTCTGCTTTGAGGGTTTCGATGATCCCTGCTTTGCCATCCGGGAGCACTGCGGCATAATACCGATCCAATCCCAACAATGCACTGGTGTGTTTGGCATTTCCTTCCCCGTCACCGGTGATCATAAAGATGTCTTTGATACCTTCCTGTCGTAACAGGTCAATCGTTTCTTTGGCATCGATACGTGGCGGGTCATTGACACAGATCACCCCGATTAATTGATTATCCACTGCCAAATAAACGGCACTGTCGTTGCCGATTTGTGCCTGTAACCAATCCTCTTTTTCTACTGGATAGGGTACTTTTTCATCTTCAAAAATAAAGTGTTTGCTCCCGATAACGGAATGCTTGCCGTCAAAGATACTGGCAATGCCATGAGCCACAATGTACTCTACTTTACCATGTGATTCGGGATGGTGAATGCCACACGCCTTTGCTTCCTTGACAATGGAAAGTGCCACACTGTGCGGAAAATGCTCTTCCAAACAAGCGGCGATACGCAAAACATCCTCTTCGGTGTAATCGGGATGAATGGCGATGATGTTTGACACTTTCGGCACCGCGTTGGTCAATGTCCCCGTTTTGTCAAACACGACGGTATCGACCTTTGCAAGCACCTCAAGATACTTGCCGCCCTTGACCAACACCTCATGATTGACCGATTCTTTGAGTGCTGAAATGAGGGTGAGTGGGGTCGTCAATTTAATGGCACAGGAAAAGTCCACCATCAATACCGACAATGCACGGGCCAAACTGCCGGTCAGTACAAGCGTTGTCAAAAATAAGCCAAAACTCACCGGCACAATGTCATCTGCCAATCGTTCCGCACGACCTTGTAATTGTGCTTTTTCCTTTTCTCCATTGTTGATCAGGTGGAGAATTTTAGAGATGCGAGAGTCACTTTGCAAACTACGCACCATTACATCAATTTCCCCATCCTCTACCACTGTTCCGGCAAACACCGTCGCGGATGTTGCCTTGTGCACTGCCAGTGGTTCTCCTGTCATCGTCGCTTCATTGATGAGTGCATCTCCCCGGACAACCGTTCCATCTACAGGAATCATACTGCCTTTTCGGATGCGCATCACATCCCCGACGGCCAGATCTTCTTGGGCAACTTCAACCTCTACCCCATCTTTGACAAGCCAAATCTGATCCACATGGAGGGTCAGGCTTTGTGCTAGCGCATTTTTTGCACGCATATTCGAATATTCCAGCAACAGGTCGGATAGCCCTAGTAAGAACATCGTCGAAGAGGCAGTTTTGAAGTTCTTAGAAAGAAGCGATGCACCGATTGCGGTGCCGTCTAACACTTCGACATTCAATTGTCGATTACACAGCGCTTGCACCCCATGCAGAATATAGGGCACCGAACGAATCACCGTGTATGCTTGCTGAATCGGTAACGGCAGTAAGTATTGTCTTGCAAGATATGCCACACAATACTTGACAATTTTCAGTTTCATCTGCTTTTCCAACTCTTCAGCACATTGTTCCGGCGTGGGTTCACCGTCTTTTAATTTTGCAATAGACATGGCGGAAAGTGTTTGTAGTACCGTTTCACGCACTTGTTTTTTGTGATATTGGATCAACACCGAACCGTTTGTCGCATTGGCTGTGACAGTTGTAACACCATCCAAGGAAAGGAGCAGGTCGGATAAACCGTAACACTGCTCCTTTGTTAAAATGTATTTTCCAAAACGAACACGGAGCCTCGATGGTTGATCACATACGATGTGATAATTCATCTTTTTTCTCCTTCTTTGTCAATGCCTATTCGTCGTCGTTTTCTTCGCTCACACAAGCACACGCGGTACCGTAATCACATTCTTGTTGTGCAATCACTTTGGCTTCGGTACGAATATCCTCCGCTTCTTCTTTGATATTCGCCACATTTTCCATCACACGGTCTTTGAGCATCATGCCACCGGCAACCCCTTTTACCGCAACTTCACGCGCTTTTTTGGTGCTCAGCAGTCCCAACACAGCAAGCCCTGTTGCCGCTCCTGCGATAAAAATCCATTTTCTTTCTTTGGTAACCCATTTCAACATCAATAAGTCCTCCTTCTTAATCTTTACATTCATTATAGCATATTACGAACGTTTACGATAGCCCAAAACGACATTTTTTCCGATAATCCGACGGCGTTTGCCCATAAAGCAACTTGAACGCCTTGGTAAATTTGCTACTACTGGTATATCCAATCGATAAGGCAATTTCAGCAATACGCTCATCCCCAATACGCAACAATGTCTTGGCTTTCTTCATTTTTACCAAACGGATATATTGTTGTGGGGGCAACCCAAAATTTTTATGGTATAGATTGCGTAAAGAGGTTTCAGAAAGGTAAAGTCTGCCTGCAATTTGTTTTTCTGTCAGCGACGTTTCCAACAGTAAACGTCTGGACATATTTAAAATCATTCTTGTTTCACTGTACATCTTCTCACCCATCTAAAAAAGCCTCAAGAAACGATTTCCTTGAGGCTTTTAAATTTTTATGCCAATTTTTCACCCAAAGCCTTGCACGCAGCTTTTGCACCTGCATCCGGCTCTTCATTGCACATGTAGCTTTCCACCGTTTTTGCAGCGGTTTCTTCTTCCCAGTTTCTCATCCACTCGCCATCACCCCAACCGTAAGAGCCAAACAGCACAACCGCTTTGTCAGAGAGTTGATCTTTGAGTGCATCCCACATCGGTTGGAATTCTGTTTCTTCTAACACTTCAGCACCCATAGACGGACAACCGAATGCAATTGCATCATAATTCGCAACCATCTCTTTGGTGAATTTTTCGCAAGTCATGACGTCCACTTCCGCACCTTTTGATTCTGCACCCTCTGCAATGCAATCTGCCATCATTTGTGTGTTACCGGTACCGCTCCAAAATACTACTGCTACTTTACTCATCATTCAATCTCCTTTTCTCTTGCCTATTCTAGTTGATTAGTTTTCACTAACCATTGCTCTAAAATAAAGATTGCTTCACAGCAATCGCACGAGTTAGTTTAAACTAATTTATTTTACTATACCTCATCCTCTTCCGTTTGTCAAGTATTTTTCACAAAAAAGTCGACCCCTCTATAAAAAGGGATCGACTACTGTCACTGTTACTTTTTCTTCTTCACCACTGCACGGACGATAAGAAGGATCAGGACTACCACAACTACAAGGACAAGCAGTGCCGGTAGGATTGCCGCAAACACGAGGGTCAATGCCGCTGCTGCATCGCCCAAAAATTGTGCCCCGTTGATAAAACTGCCCGCCACATCGGTCAAAAAGTTTGTCTGGGTGATGATGACCTGCTCCCGTTCCTGTAGCGATAGGTAAATGGTACTCATACTAACCTGCCGTTCTAGATAGAGTTGCTGTTGGGTGTAACTTTCCCGTTCATATCGCACATTGGACAGTTGATATTCAATTTCCATAATTTCAGTGACGGAGGTCGCCTGTTCCACCAACTCCAACAGGCGCTGTTCCTGCGCTTCAAGCGACTCGATGCGTGCCGCGAGGTCGATGTACTGTGTAGTAACATCTTCGGTACTTTCACTCATCCAAGTGACTTCCCCAAAACTACTCACCCCCTGCAGTAAGGTTTCGTATTGTGCCGCAGGTACACGGATGGTCAAACTTGTGTAACGATCAACCGCTTCGGCACTACCGTACTGCTCAGAATGGGTAATTTCTCCCCCCAATTCTGTAATCCGTGTACGAATGCTTGCAAGGCTGTCGTCATAGTGGTTGGTTTCCAACGAAAGATCGGCATTTTTGATGATCATACGGTCACTGTCGATCCCATCGGTAGCGGGAGTGTTTTCGATCTCTTCAGGAAGGGCGTCCCCTGTCATCTCGGTCTCCATTCCCATTTCTTCATACATCGCCAGATCATCAGAGAATCCACCGCCATCCATCATCGGTGTTTCCTCTGGAATTGCCGCTTCGGTACTTTCCGACGTCGTGTTGAAGGTTTCTGCGTTACAGCCAATGAGGGTCATTGCGAAAAGCAAGCCAAGAACCAATAGGATCCATCGTTTCATGGTATTCACCGTTCCTTTTCAATATCATGTCATATATTTTACCGATTGATACCGTTATTTTACCACAGTTGCTTGTTTTCGTCAAGAATACGAACGAATTGTTTTCCCTTTTACACCAAGATTGTGACGCTGGTGTAAACATTGTCCTAAGGTCTTCAAATTTCTTGACAAATCAATCTAGTTAGGTTAATATAGTTATATTATGTTAATTAGTTTTAAATATCTATATGTATGGGAGATCACTATGAACGGAAAACTAAATGCGATACTGCAAAAAATTTATCATGATATGGCAATTGTCGAATTAAAGCGTGCTTATGCACAAAAGGATCACGGTACGTTATCCTATCACGATGTATTATACCTCAGCATCATTGAAGCGCACCCAAATGAATATACATCTTCACAAATCGCAGATATGCTGGGCATTACAAGACCCTCTGTCACCCAAAAAATCAACGAACTCTGTAAAAAAGGTTATATTGTCCGTACCCGAAGCGAAAAGGACAAACGGGTCTATTATCTTTCCATCAGCCCCAGTCATGCTGACTATTGTGCTTTGGAACAAGCAGAAACACTAAGAATAGAACAAGCCTTAACCCAAAAATACGGCCAGCAAAATATGACACTGTTATATCAACTGCTGGAAGATTTTTCACATCTGTCTGTCGAACAACAAACAAAAGGAGTGCAGCATGACTAGTCCATTGGCAAAAGATTTCAATTTGTTTGCACTTTTGAAATACACATTCCCCAGTATGTTGATGATGCTGTTTGCCTCAACTTACTCCATCATTGATGGTGTCTTTGTTGCAGCTTTTGTTGGTGAAAGCGCCTTGGCTGCTGTCAATTTGGTTATGCCTTTGTTAGGCGTTGTTTTGGCCGTTGGTTTGATGTTTGCGACCGGTGGTAATGCTGTCATCGCAAGGTTGTTGGGACAAGGAAAAGCAAGAGAAGCACAGGAATTTTTAACGGTTTTGTATATCATCGGCGCTGTTCTCGGCACAATCCTCACTGCAATGGTCGTATGTTTTCCGGATCAATTGTTGCAGCTACTAGGTGTCAGTGGTAAGCTCTATTCCCTTACCAAAGACTACATGCTCAGCTTGGCCGGATTTTTAGTCCCCGTTTTCTTTATGGTGTTTGTACAGTCCTTTATGGTGACAGCCGGATATCCGGCGCTGGGTCTGATCTTAAGTCTGGCCGGAGGCATCTCAAATATCGTTTTGGACTATATTTTTATCTCCCCGGATTTATTGAATTTAGGTATTGTCGGTGCCGGACTGGCAACAGGCATTGGCAATGCACTACCCGGTGTGATCGGTTTTTTCTATTTTATCTTCAACCGAAAAGGTGTCCTTCATTTTGTCAAGCCAAAACTCCATCTTAAGACCCTCTGGCAAAGTATGTTCAACGGTTCTTCCGAGCTTGTCGGCTCCCTTGCCACGTCTGTTACCACACTGATGTTCAATTTCATCTTACTTAGCATGGTTGGAGATACAGGGGTTGCTGCTATTAGTGTCATTCTCTATATACAAATGTTTCAAAATGCCATTTACAGCGGTTATACATTGGGTGTCTCGCCCATCATCGCCTTTAAGTATGGTGAGGGAAACCATCAGGGATTACACAAGGTAATTCTACAAAGTTTGAAAATCATTTCGGTTTCTTCGATTCTTGTCATTGTCTTGACCTTGTTGTTCTCGGATGAAGCGGTCAGTATTTTTATCGCACGAGAAAGTGCGACCTTTGATATGACAAAGACCGGGCTACTGCTGTTTTTACCTACCTATTTGTTTATGGGGTTTAACCTATTCTTCTCAGCGATGTTCACTTCACTGTCCAACGGAAAGGTATCGGCAATCATTTCGGTTTTGCGCAGTCTTGTCTTCATCGTCATCGCACTGCTCATCTTACCGCAACTCTTAGGCTTAAATGGGGTTTGGCTCGCGGTTCCCATTGCAGAATTTTTGGCATTTTTCGTGTCTGTATACTTTTACAGAAGGAATAAACAATTTTATCATTATGACAGGAGCTCGTGATGCACTTCACCGAACGAACCTTATCAAAAAAGCTGGACAACTACCAAGAACTCTGTTCAATGATGAAGCGGGCTTTCCCAAGAGAAGAGCTTGTGCCAATGTGTTTGATCCGGCTATTGACATTAAACAAAAATTACAATTTCAAGGTCTACTATGACGGTGACCTATTTGTCGGAATCTTATTCACCATAGAGTCTGCGGATACCCTATTTGTTTTTTATCTTGCAGTCAATGATACCATTCAGTCAAAAGGTTATGGTTCAAAACTACTGCAAGTTTTATTCGATCAATACCCTCATAAATCGGTGACGCTTTTCATTGAGACCATGGACGATAAAGATGCACCAAACTATCCGCAACGGGTAAAACGACTTGCTTTTTATGAGCGCAACGGATTTGTTCAAACCGGTATAAAGGTGGGCTTGAAAGCCCCCTTCGTTGATATTTTATCAACGGACAAAGACTATGACATGGTGAAAGCCAAAAAACTAATGTGCGGCATCCCTATGAAAATATTTTCCCACAACTAAAATGAGACTCCTATTTTTTCTTGCTGCTTCAAAAAAGCCACCATTGTAAAATCAACGATCGCCGATTTTACAATGGTGGCTTTTTGCTTCTGACTATAAAAATTCGCCCAAGTAGCCTAGCAGTACCAGTCCGAAAAAGATGACAAGGGAGTAAATGATGATTTTTTTGATGGATGGTTTGTTGTCCGGATCTCGTTGAAACATAGTCCTGCCCTTTCTAGTGTTCCCCTGCCATTTTTTGCACCATTTGGTTGTGCTTTTTGATTTTTGCACGATCGGTGACTTGAATGGATTTGAGATAGTTGTAAACGGCTTTGCCATCCACTTGATAGTCGGTGTGAAATTGTTTCTTTTGCAGATATTTTTTCAAAAGATCCAGTGTGATGACCGGCAAGCCTTTTGGGATATGCACCTCAATGTCCGCCCCTGCAAAGACGACCAGCGAGTCGACACGCACCTTGTAAAGGTTGCCAACCTTCAAGTGGTGATTGACACAGTCGACATGAGCTTTGTTTTGCTTCAACGGATTGTAGAGCTTGTGGCGGTTGTTGCCGATGATATGCGTCCACTCTCGATCACGCTCATTGCCGTAAACACTGCCCCCTGTCGCCTTGGTTTCCACCACCAAAATGCCGAAAGAGCCGATGAGCAGATGATCGATCTGTGTCGTGGTGTCGTACAGTGGCAGGTAGACATCATGCAGGGTGTAGGCGTTGTTTCTGGCAGCAAAGCGATCCAAAATTTTCCCTACTTTTTTCTCCCCACGTTTACCAATGCGGTCGGTACTGCGTTTTTTAAGGGCGCGAAAGGCAAAGTATCCACCGATACAAATTGCCAAAACGGCGACGACTGAAAGACCAAAGAGCAAGTCACCTGCCCAGCTGTTGTTGACTAAAAATTCGTTCATCATATTCCTCCAAAATTTGCTTGTTTTTTTATTGTACCACATCAGAATAAAATTGCAATTTTTCGCACACAATATTCATGAAAAATTTTCAAAGCTGTTTCACTCAAAAAAACAATTTCAATTTCATTGGAGGTTTTACCATGTTAGATAAAATTGCATTGGCACTCATCATTGTGGGTGCAGTCAACTGGGGGTTGATTGGCTTTTTCCAGTTTGACCTTGTCGCCTTTTTGTTTGGTGGACAAGCAGCCATCATTTCACGCATCGTCTACGCCCTTGTTGGGGTAGCAGGCATTTGGTGTGTGACCCTCTTTTTCAGGGATAAACTCAAAAGCTAAACACCCACCTCGGTACTTGATTGTACCGAGGCCTTTTTTGATTTCCTGTGAAATCATTTTCTCCCACCTCTTGCAAAATTCTTCAAAAACTACTATAATGATACTATTGAAACAAAGGAGTAGATCCATGAATCAAACATACATTTCAGATAGCCCTGCCATGACAGAACAATTTGCAAAGCAAGTTGCCGTCGGGCTCAAGGGAGGCGATGTCATTGCCTTTCACGGCGGCATGGGGGTTGGCAAAACTGCCTTTGTCCGCGGTCTCGCCGAAGGCCTTGCGGTGCGGGGCGAGGTTTGCAGTCCCACCTTTGCGTTGGTGCACGAATACAAAGGGCCTTTGACACTTTTTCACTTTGACCTTTATCGCATTGCCGATCCAGATGATCTCTACAGCACCGGCTTTTTTGACTATTTAGAGCTGCCGAATGCCATCCTTGCCATTGAGTGGAGTGAACGTGTCCTATCAGAACTGCCGTCCCATACCATTCATATCACCCTCACAGCATTGGACGAAAACCGTCGCGAAATCCGCGTAGAGGAGGGCTCTTCATGTACTTATTAGCGATCGATACCTCCGCAAAAACCTCTACCGTCTCGATAGTTTGCCCAGAAAAGGTGGTGGCAAGTTTTCAGGTGCAACTTCCCTTCACCCACTCACAAACCATTCTGCCGCTCTGTGAGCAGATGCTTGCAACCTGCTCTCTTTCCGTTGCAGATATGGACGGGTTTGCCGTATCGGTAGGCCCCGGTTCCTTTACCGGTCTGCGCATCGGCATTGCCGCCATCAAAGGGATGGCCTTTGGCAGTGAAAAGCCCTGTATTGGCGTTTCTACACTGGATGCGCTGGCGCAAAATGTCATCGGCATGGAAGGGACTGTCTGTGCGGTGATGGATGCCCGAAGAGATCAGGTGTATCAAGCCACCTATCGTGCAGAAAATGGCAAGCTTTGTAAAATTACCGAAGATCGGGCGATTTTATTGTCAGATTTAACAGAAGAATTACAGAGGATAAAAAATTCTATCATTTTAGTTGGTGATGGCGCCGATTTGTGTTATAATAAACTCAAAGATGTCGTGCCAAATTTGACATTGGCACCGCCCCATCTACGGTATCAACTCGCTTCCTCTGTCGGTCAGGTTGCCCTATCGCAACTCGAACAGGGAGGCGCATTGACCGCTCTACAACTGGCGCCGCAATACCTGCGACTGCCACAGGCGCAACGAGAACGAGAAGAGCGCCTTGCCAAAGAAAAGGAGAAGACAATATGACCATCGCCATTGGCTGTGACCACAGTGCTCTGCCCTTCAAGCAGGCCATCATCGATCATTTGACTGCACAACAGATCACGGTAAAGGATCTAGGCACCCACACCGAAGACGCTTGTGACTACCCCGACATTGCAAAACCGGTTTGCGACGCTGTCAACGACGGCAGTTGTGACTACGGCATTTTGATTTGCGGTACCGGCATCGGGATTTCCATGTCTGCCAACAAGGTTCGTGGCATTCGCTGTGCTCTTTGCCACGATTATTTTTCCACCAAATACACCCGTTTACACAACGATTCCAACATCATTGCCTTTGGCGCACGCGTCATCGGTACAGGCCTTGCCTGTGAACTTGTCGATGTCTTTTTGTCCACTGATTTTGAAGGTGGCAGACATGCGACTCGTGTCGAAAAAATGATGGCATTGGAAGGATAAGTGCAACGCTTATTTTGTCACCATTGATGGGAACCATCAGTCGTCAATAATTTTTAAAGGAAGGGTTTTGATTATATGAACAAAGCACTCATTATGGATCATCCACTCATTCAACACAAAGTATCGCTTATGCGCGACAAAAGCACCGGCTCTAAGGAATTCAGAGAGCTTGTCAGCGAAGTTTCCATGCTAATGTGCTATGAAGCAACCAGAGATTTGCCATTGACCGAAGTGGAAATCCAAACACCGGTTGCCATTGCAAAAACCAAAGTCATTGCCGGTAGAAAATTGGCGTTTGTACCAATTTTGCGTGCAGGACTTGGCATGGTAGACGGTCTTTTGAATATGGTTCCGGCAGCAAAAGTCGGTCATATTGGTACCTATCGCGATCCTGATACCAAACAAGCAGTGGAATATTACTGCAAGTTGCCGGTGGACATCGACAAACGTGATGTCATTGTGCTGGATCCAATGCTTGCAACCGGCGTCACTGCCATTGATGCGATTGAAAAATTGAAGTCCCACGGCGTCAAAGTGATCAAATTTATGTGTATCATCGCGGCACCGGAAGGTCTTGAAGTGGTACAAAAAGCACATCCTGATGTGCAAATTTATTGTGCGGCTTTGGACGATCACCTCAATGATCACTCCTATATCGTACCGGGTCTTGGTGATGCGGGCGACCGTATTTTCGGCACAAAATAAGAATACGCTCTGATCGTATAAAGAGAGGCAACCCATTCGCGGTTGCCTCTCTTTTATTAGGTACGATCCTGTTCTAATTTTTTGAGTTCTGCCAAAAAGCTGGATACATCGGCAAAATCACGATACACCGAGGCAAACCGAATGTATGCCACATCGTCAATTTCGCGCAGGTGGGAGAGCACTTGCTCCCCAAGTTCGTCCGACGTGATTTCTTTCACCAAGGTGTTGGTGTAATGGTACTCAATTTTATCCACCACAGACTCCAACGCCTCTGCCGGTACCGGTCGCTTTTCACAAGCACGACGCAAACCATTGAGTAATTTATCACGATTAAAGAGCTGTCTCGATTTGTCCTTTTTGATGACCATCAAAGGGGTATGCTCAATGCTCTCATAAGTGGTAAAACGCCCGCCACACTTGATGCACTCCCGTCGTCTACGGATTTTTAAATTATCCTCGGTTGGTCTGGAATCGGTTACTTTGCTTTCTACATCTCCACAAAATGGACATTTCATGATAGTTCCCCCTCAAACGTGTCTTTGCCTAATCTTTTGTCTTGTTCACGTCCATTGCCTGTTGCCATGCACGCTGCAATAAAAACAGCCCATCATACAGCTGTTGATATGTTTCATAACTGTGTCGATACAATTCAATCACTGCGGTTTGCGGTGTTTTTACCTGCTGAATCTGATTGAGGAACTGTACAAAATCAAAACTACCTGCACCGATAGCCATGCAGTCATCTTGATGATTGTGGTCACTCAAATGCAAATGAGAAATGCAATCTCCCATGGCGTCCATCACCGCCCCCACTGTGTGGCCTGCACGCACTGCCTGCTTGACATCCAACACAAAATCCACATCGTCCTTTAGGTATTCACGCAATTGCTTCAAAAAGAGTGGATGATTGCTGTGATACGGTGCCACGTTTTCCTGTGCCAACAGCACACCATACTCTTTTCCTACTTCACGCAGCTTGGCAAATCGTTCAAAGTACTGCTCTGTTGGAAAATTGGAGTGCTTGTTGTTTCCATGAAATACCAGATACTTTGCGCCCACCTTCTGTGCCGCTTCAAAATAGGGACGATAGTACGAAATTCCATCCAAAAAACGCCTCTCGTAGGGCGTGAAGAACCAAAAAGACTCAAATCCGGAGGTAAAAGGGTGTATAGAAGGGACTGACATGCCATAAAATTGTATTCTAGCGATGAGTTCTTTGAGATAACGTGGTTCTATTTCACTGGTAGTGTTGAAAAAAATCTCCAATAAAGAAACGCCGTTTTTGCCAAATTGCTCTATTGTGTCTTCGAGATAAGCCGGATAGCAACACGCTGTCGAGATACCAAACTCCATTGCCCTTTGCCCCCATTTCTATTTCCTATTGTACCACAGAAAGTAAGAATTGCAAAGAACTTTCTGTCATTTTTGAGATTTTTTCAGAATTTACCCTTTCAGAATGCTGTCCTAGCAGATCTTTTGAGTATGCCTAAGACAGAAATCCCCTCGCCTACCATTTCGACTGATACTTGCATTTATGTTGTACCTAGTATATAATGAATACTAGAAGATTACTGTATATTGATTTTTCCCCATCACATACCCGATAAAATAGGGACATGTCATGGCAACAACTATTGGAGGGCAAATGAAAAAAAGACTTTTGAATGTATTGCAGTGGATTGGTACAATATTAGGAATAATTGTCACTATATTTGTTCTTCTTGCCACTTTCCACCAAATCTCTCTTAAGCTGGATGAAGATAAACTAGTGCCAAATGGTGAAATGATTGATCTAGGCACATATTGTGTGCATGTTTATTCTGAGGGAGAAAGCAACGGCGAACCAACTTTGATATTTATGTCAGGTTCCGGAACTGTATCCCCAACATATGATTTTAGCCCTTTATACAGCTTGTTATCAGAGCATTATGAAATAGCTGTTGTAGAAAAAGCAGGGTATGGTTATTCCGATATCGCAGATGTTGACAGAAGTGTAGATATTATGGTAGATGAACTTCGATCGGCACTTGACGGTGCTGAAATCCCTGCTCCGTATATACTTGTTCCACATTCAATGTCTGGGCTTGAGGCGATATACTGGACGCAAAATTATCCGAATGAAGTAAGTGGAATAATTGGTTTAGACATGGCTGTTCCTTATAGTTATGATGATTTTGACTTTGGTTTAGTTTCCACAATGCAAACTTTGGGAAAAGCATCGTCGATATTGGGCATCCTTAGAATACCGGGAGTTTACCCATTGTATGAAAATTCATTAACTGACATAGAAAAAGAACAGCAGAAATTGTTGATGTATAGAAATGCCGTAAATGATGTTTTCATTGAAGAAGGCAGATTCGTTTACGACAACGCACAAGTCGTTAAAAATGGTAGCAAAATTCAAGTTCCTATTTTAATGTTTTCTTCTAACGGGGATGGAATCGGCGATTTTTGGATTCCATCTCAGGAAAAGTACGCAGAAGAAAATAATGCAATGCTCATAACTTATGACTGTGGGCATTATCTTCATCATGATGAAACCGAAAGTATTGCAAATGAAATGCTTGATTTTTTGTCACAATAATCAATTATTGTAATAATCAATGTATGGCAAATTTTTATCCACTGCCATACCCAAAACAAAAATATACTCGAAGAAGAAATTTTTGAGTAATTGAATCAAATTTGTTGATAGAGAGAAGAGGTTGAACCGATGGGATTATTTTCAAAAACAGAAGTGGTTGAGGCTGTATTGCCTTTTGAAATACGGGAGATTCCACCCGATTGTGATGAGGAGTATGAGGTTGGCGAGCTGGGTGGTCTGATTGATTTTGAGGCATATGGTCGTGTTGGCGATCAATGCGAAGAAAATCAGTATTATTATGCTATGGTTGGTTGTAGCAATATTGTTTATGAGGAATTTGTGGATACACTAACAACTATGCCTGATAAAAATTTGAAAATCCTTGCCAAAGTAAAAAATGGCAAGGTAAAAAGTTTTAAAATTGATTTTAAAGATTTGGCATTAAAATTACAAGATGAAAAATATGAAAAACTTTTTATTGCTGATGGTTGGGTCGCTGACAAAAGCAGTCTCTATCAAATGTAAAAAAACAAGCCGACACTTCCCTGTGAAGTATCGGCTTGTTTTTTATTTCCAAGGTTTTGCTTGCATGTCGTACAGTGCCAATCTGGTGACACCAACATAAAGTGGCTTTTCGTATTGACGCACCACTTCATCGGTAAAGAGGGTTGGGTTGATGTTGCGCTGTCCGGCAACAGTGCGCATTTCCACAATGACCTGCCCTGCTTTGGTGACCATCGAGGTCAAGGAAAGGTCCGGTTTGATGTCGATTTGCTTGATCCCCTTTTTGGTGCGTTTTTCCACCAAAATTTCCGCTTGGTCATACACCTGTTGCAACAATGTCGCCACTTGGTCGGTGTGGGCGGTTGGGATGACAATGCGGTAATCCGCAAATCCGATTTCCTGCGGTTTTTGCTCCTGCATGGCGATGTCTAGCACACGAATGTCCGGTGGCAAGGCCTGTTGCAATACCGCTTTCATCTCTTTAAAATCCACCATCTCGGTGATGCGCAGATCCATCACCTCACATAAGCTCTCATACCCGAGTGCCAATGGCAGTGCAAAGGTCATGTACATGTGCGGGTTGAACCCTTGGGTATACCAAACGGGAATACCTGCACGCTTGAGACTACGCTGCATACAGCGTGTGATGTCCAGATGGGAGATGTATTTTGCCGGCCCCGTTTTGCTATAGGTGACACGGATATTCGGCATTTTTTCAATCAACGCATTGATTTTTGGATCGGTTGGATGTGGATCAAACCCCTTTTTGGTCATAGCACACACCCCCTTTTCCTGTCAATAGCGTATTGGCACCACAATTGCTACAAGCGTTGCGGCAGTTTGGCGTGGTATCCGCCTGCTGTGCTTTTTGCCATTCGTTCCACAAAAAGTCTTTGGAAATGGCATAATCAAGGTGTCCCCACGGTAAGATCTCTTCATAATTACGATCACGGTTGGCGTAAAAATCTACCGAAAGTCCACACTCTTCCATCGCTTCCAGCCAACGGTCGTAGTAAAAATGCTCGTCCCAACCGTCAAAATAACATCCTTTTTGCCATGCACGATAGATGACTTCGCCCAAACGACGATCCCCTCTTGCAAAAACGGCTTCCAGTACCGAAGTTTTGGAGGCGTGATATTTGAAGGAGATGCGCTTGGATGGAATGCTATCCTTCATCGCCATTTGTTTTTCAACGATGGTCGCAAGATCATCCTGCCCAAACCATTGGAATGGGGTAAAGGGTTTTGGCACAAAGGAGGAAACCGAAACGGTCACCTGTACCGGACGACCTTTGGGTTTGTCCGGTAGTGCGTAATAGTAGTCGACAATGCGCCCAGCAAGCTCCATAATGCCGACACAATCCTCCACTGTCTCGGTGGGTAGCCCCAACATAAAATAGAGTTTAACGGTGTTGTAGCCGCCCTCAAAGGCGATTTTACAGGAGGAGAAAATATCCTCCTCGGTGATGTTTTTATTGATGACATCACGCAAGCGCTGCGTCCCTGCCTCCGGTGCAAAGGTGAGCCCACTTTTGCGCACCTTTTTGATTTTTTCCAACAGCTCTTCCGAGAAGTTGTCGATTCTGAGTGACGGCAGAGAAAGGCTGACTTTGTTGTCTACCGAATAGTCGATCAGTTCGTCCAACAACGCCGGCAATTCCGCATAGTCCGAGGTAGACAACGAAGAGAGAGAGATTTCTTCATAACCGGTGTGCTCACAGAGGATTTTACCTTGTGAACACAAGGTCTCTGCCGATTTTTCACGCAACGGACGATAGAGAAAACCTGCCTGACAGAAGCGACAGCCACGCACACACCCACGCATCAGTTCCAAAATGGCACGATCATGTACCGTTTCAATAAAGGGAACAACAAAGGTGTCGGGATAATAGACGTCATCCAACTGTTGTACAATGTGTTTGCGCACCGCCACCGGCACGCCTTGTTTGGCAGTCACACTTTGAATGGTACCGTCTGGGTTGTAATCCACCGTATAGAATTTTGGCACATATACACCGGGAATGTCAGCAGCTTTTAGTAGAAACGCATCCTTGCTCCACCCCTCACGTTTGGCCTGGTCATACAATTCTGTTAGGACTGAAATCTGTCCTTCTCCTTCGCCAAGCATGAACAGGTCGATAAAATCAACCAATGGTTCCGGGTTACAGGCACATGGCCCCCCTGCCACAACCAGATGTTTTAAAGTGGTGCGATCCTTTGCCAGTACCGGCACGTTGCCGAGTGCCAACATATTTAGAATGTTGGTGTAGGAAAGTTCATATTGTAAGGTAAAGCCGATCATGTCAAATTCATCCAACGGGTCAAAACTCTCCAGCCCATAGAGTGGGATTTGATGTTCTTTCATCTTTTCTTCCATATCAAGCCACGGTGCAAAGACACGCTCGCACCAACAAAAGTCTTGATTATTCAAAAGACCGTACAAAATTTTCATCCCCAAGTGGGACATCCCCACTTCATAGGTGTCAGGAAAACAAAAGGCAAAACGCACGCTAACTTTTTGTTTCTCCTTGACGACACAACCAAGTTCCCCACCAACATAGCGAGCAGGTTTTTGTACCTGTAGTAAAATATCATCTAATTTTTGTTGCAAATTCAATTTGCTACCTCAACTTTCTTCTGTTCCCCAAAGGGAATTGCTTTGAGAGAAAAAACAGGGTCGATGCTTGTCATCGACCCTGTCAAACCATACCGGTCATTTTAGGACACGTTGTAATCCGTAACAAGCCGCTACTGCGATCAGTTGATAGATCGACAACAACAGTACATTGAGTTGTCCCAGCCCATTCATTGCTGAGAATACCAACACGAGGAACACCCCGAGAATGGCGAAGAACAAATACAGTAATTTACCGTAATGAATATTTCGTTGCAAGCCTTTCGCCGCAAGGAAGGATTGTAGATAAGCGTCCAATTCCCCGTCATTGCAGACCATCGCACTCATCGGTTTGTCTGAAATGCTCAGACGATCCACTTCTTTGTGCAGACGAGAGGATATGACCTGAAACGCGTCTTCTGGCAAATCAAACACTTTAGACAAAAGGTCTTCTGTGATGATAGGGTCAACAGTTTTGACCACCGCAGTGATTCCACTGGTGTAAAGGGTTTCCATCATCGCACGAATTTCCTCACTACATTCCAAGCCAATGACAAACACCGCACTCAGTTCACCATTGATGGCAAGATACAAGAGGTGGCGTTGTGCCGCCAGATACTTGTCTTCATAGCCCATTGCCGGTACACTGATGTTGTGGTGGATCATCAATTCACGACTGCCCACCAACACACGGTTTTCCCCGACCCAAGCAGAAATACCCATGCCATCTTCATACAACACATTTTCCACCTTTTCCAAATGGTCGTTGTTGCTGTCGACGATGTTTGAGAAGACCTCGCCTAAGATGCTATTGCTTGCTGATAAAATGCAAGCGGCATCCAAAATGGTTTGGTCAATCGTTTCTCCTGAGAAAGATTTGATACCGTATAGCGTGACGTGACTGCTTTTGAACATGCTATTTGCATTGATTAAAACGGTATTGCTGTCTTGAAAACGAGTGATCGCTTCACTGCCCAATACCGCCCCCCCCTGATGGGTAAGTTTTGTTGCAGTATAGTAAAGTGGGAAGTTGCAGAGCAATGCCGGCACGACACTGGTACCGAGTAATAATACCGCTTGTACCGCTGTCAACGAGACCATCGGCGATGCGCCAATCAGCCCTGCCAATAAAGCTGCAACCGCAGCACAGATAAGCAAAATCAATGTCAATTTACCGGATACTTGATAAGTCAAACGATCCGGTAAGGATTCTTCAATAAAGCCTGTTACACCCTTTATTTTGGTGTTGTACACCAGCTGAGTGCCCTCTGGTTGATCGCTGTTTTTGGTGAGTTTTTGCACCAGACGTTCGTCGGTCGTGATACAAACACTGTAACTATCCTGTATTCCCATGGCAGTCGGATAATTTAAAAACATCCGTTCTGCAATCAACCACTCTCCTGCCGCCGCCGACAACAAAAGCAATAAACAAAGCGGTACATAAAGATCTGCGGTACCCGTTTGCATCTCTGTTGGGAACACCAAATAAAACAGTCCCGACAACAGACAGATCAAAACATTAATCGGATAGAGAATATCAATGGTAAGCTTTGCATCAAACAGAGATTGTAATGATTTTTTCAAAAATTGCAAACTACCGATTGTCCCGACCACCAACATGCTGAGTTGTAGTACAATATAGATCGCCGCACCATTTTCAAGGTTGAAAAAGCCCGGTGCTGTGGGTAATAACGCCAGAATTGCAAAAAACAAACTAAGCACAAAGGCCCCGCCGACAATGGCAATCTTTTGACGTGCTGCAGCTCGCATTTGTTGCACACGGTGTAATACCTGTTTTTTGTACCGTCTGCTGTTTTCCGCTTGCGGGACAGCACCCTCATCCTCAAAATCGTCCAACAACACGTCGTCATCGAGTTCCAATTCGGGCGGAGTTGGATAATCTTCATCCTGTTGTAGTACAAACTCCTGCATTTTTTGCTTGCGATTTTTACGCAAAGAAATGTAACGCAGTTGTACATCCGAAAGTTTCGGTGCTTGGCTTTTGCCGACTTCACCGGTGATGTCTACAAGCACTTCTTCTTCGATCGGTGTCGCTACTTGTTGGGTTTGCTGTATATGATTTTCAAGTGTTGCCTGCTCTTCCACCGCGGTGGTTGCTTGTTCCACCACTGCCTCGGATGTCAATTCTTGTTGTATCTCTTTTTCCGGCACCACCCCTGTATGCTGTTCCAATGGCGACTCTTCCACTTCTTGTGTGTGTGATTCTTTGGACACAACCTCATGTTGTACCGGCACTACCTTTTCAGTTTGTATCGGTAATGTTTGCAATTGTGTCGTGCGCCCCAAGACTTCCTTGACAATTTGTTGCGCATCATAACCATCTTGCGCCGATAAGTCAGGGGTGCTACCCTTGATCTCTTTGATGATGTCCTCTACGGAAAGATTTTTATCGGACACATACACACCTCCTTTATCTTTCAGGGTTGCAGCTAGTTTGTTGCCTGCATACCCAGTCGCTGTCTTGCCACTTCATAGAGCAGTACACCGGTCGCAACCGATGCGTTGAGAGAATTGATCTGCCCTGTCATTGGCAGAGAAACGGTAAAGTCAGACAGTTCACGCAAAATGCGATTGATCCCTTTGCCTTCCGACCCAATGATCAGACAAACCGCCCCTTTATAGTCGACTTGACACCAAGGGCTACCATCCATATCCGCCGCATAAATCCAAACGCCTTTCTTTTGTAACGTTTTGACCGTCTGCGCCAAATTAGACACCCGACAAACCGGCACCACCGTTGCAGCACCTGCACTGGTTTTGTACACCGTTTGGTTGAGTGTGGCCGAGCGCCGTTTTGGGATGATGACCCCATGTGCGCCCACCGCTTCCGCTGTCCGCAAAATTGCCCCCAAATTGTGAGGGTCTTCTATTTCATCACACAAAATCAAAAAAGGTGCTTCTTGTTTTTGTGCCGCAACATCCAATAGTTGCTCTAACGAAACGTATTCTGCTACACTGCATACCGCAACCACCCCTTGGTGATTGACGCCACCACTCATGGCATCCAATTTTTGCGGTACGACTGTTTTGACCACCACACGCAAGTCCTTTGCCATGGCTAAAATACGTGTCATGCTCCCACCGGCAGTTGCCGTTGTATAAATCAAATCAATACCACGCCCTGTTTTGAGCGCTTCCAATACGGCATTACGACCAGCAATGATATCCGATCGCTGTGTTTGTTCCTGTTCTCGTTGCATACTTTTATTCCTTTAGGTGTCTTTACACCTGCTTGTTTTTTCGGTGTCTTTTGCCATGAAATGGCTTTTCACCCATGTTTTTATATTATAACATAATTCAGCAGCACCTTGCAAGTCTCCGATTCTGTAATCATCGACTAACCACTAATAGAGCATACTTTATAGGGTATTTAACAACAAAAAAATACAATTAACATACATTATATTGTATTTCGTGGCAAGTGTTTAAAATTTTATGAAAATATCATTCAAAACGTATCATTTTGTCATTTAAGCGGTCATAAAATGAATTTCACCCTTACTTTCTCACTTCCCTGTCACAAACTGTCGATTTTGCTGATCAAAAATTGTTATCACACGGTATAAAGGAGAGATTTCTCCCCATACTCTTTTCGTCCTATATAGCCAGAAGGAGGGGTTTTATGATCAAAGGTATCAATCGACAGATCATTGAGGTGAACAACCCAAAACCGGATTGTTTTGAACGAGTCATTCTATTTTTAAATGCGGAAGCGGAAATGACCCCAACACTCGTCGATGAACAGACCGAACGATACTTGGCATTGCTGTCCACACACTATCACCGTCGCGAGCGTCTGTGTAAGCGCCTGCAACAGGCATTGTTCGCCTTATTGTTTCTATTGCTTGGGAGTGGAGTTACCGCGCTTTGTTTTCTTCTCTTATAATCTATTTTGCTTCCACGTCACGAGATGTTAAAAAATAAACGGCACGTTCGATAGAATCTCTGGAATTGCCCCAATCGGCATCCGCCCCACTGTTGCGATAATCAAACATTTTACAGTAATGGGACACATCATTTTGCACCTCATCGAGGTAGTTGCGACAGAGTTTTTCGGAATCCGACAGGAACGGTTTGATCATTTTTTTATCCATCTTCCCTATCGCATAGCCGGTCAACTGCTTGTAGTGTTGCAAGCAGAGATGGTCTTGTGCTTGGTACAAGATGCGAAAGGACGGCTCACCTGCATACAGTTTCAACACGGTATCAAACATCCGTTCCAGCGCCCAATCAATTTTATTGCAGACAAAGCAGGAGTCGGTTTTGACCGTCTCCTTTTTTTTGAATAACCCACCCTTTTCCGGTGCTTGTCCGGGAGTGAGGTTTTGTTGCAGTTCCAACAGTCGGCTTTCCATCATCAAAGCTAAGGAAAGTCTGTTTTTTTGTTTCAACATCTGGTCATAGTGGGTTTTGCAAAAACCGTGTTTGTTGGTTTCAATGCGCACATCCGGCTCCATCATCGCCGCTCCCATGATGTATTCGACACTGCGTTCTTCCAATGTATTGCGGAGTTGGCAGATCGGGCATCCTGCTTTCGGTTCAAATACTTCGTTTACCGGTATGGTGTAAATACTATCTCTCATGAATATATTCCCCTTTTTTCTATACAATCTCGATGGTCTGCAGCTGGCGTTTTTCAAAATAAGCAAGTGTGGTAAACCCGATTTCTTTGGCAAAGGCAATGCCTTTTTGTACGCCACGTCCCACATCGTCAACACAGTGCGCGTCCGACCCGATGGTGATCAGTTCTCCACCCAAATCACGATACAAACTCAAAAATCGACGATCCGGCAGGATATTCTTTTGCATCAAGTCAATTTTTCTGACATTGATTTCCACCGCTTTTTGTTGTTTGATCACTTCGACCAACACCTTTTCCACCGCCTCCATCAATTCCTCCACCGGAATGTTGACCTTGCTTTGGTCGAGGATATAGCGCATCGGGTAGGTCAGATGTGCCAAGGTGTCAAAGTTTCCCCATTGCACTGTTTGGTACAATTCTCGGTAATAATCCAATAGCAAATCTCGTATCTGCCTTTGGGTGAGGTTGCGGTAATCGTAAAAATAATAATCAGGGCCCCCACTGACACGGTGCAATGACCCTAAAATGATGTCATAGGGTTGACGTGCCACCTGCTCGGCTACTTGCAGATTTTGCAACGGCTGTCCGAGTTCCACCCCATTGAGTAAGGTAAATGGAACTTGTTGCTTGACTGCACAAACCGCTTCAAACGCTCCTTGCAAACGCTTTTCGTATCCATCCGCTTCATAAACATCACATTCACAATGATCAGTGATAGCATATACAGCAAGTGGCTTTTGTTGCGCTTGTGCACAAAGCGCTTGTACCGATGCTTCTGAATCGGGAGAAAATTCTGAATGACTGTGTAAGTCGACAAGTTGTTGCATGGTTTGGTACATCCTCTCTCAAAATAGGTTGTTTTCTCTATCATACCACACTCTTTTGTCAAAAAAAAGAGAAATTTCTTGAATTCAGGGATTACTCTTGGGGCAAAATCCCCTTTTTCACCCATGCTCTTCCAATCAGTATCAAAGTATGTTATAATTATCACATAAACGCTTTTCTCTGATAGCGTGTGAAAATTTTTCTTTTGAAAGGATTTGTGACTGATGAAAGTTGTTATTACAGTAGTAGGAAAAGATACCGTTGGCATTTTGGCAAAGGTGAGTGCTTCTTGTGCCGAGCATCAAGTAAATATCATTGATGTGAGCCAAACGGTTATGCAGGATCTATTTTGCATGATCATGTTGGGTGAGGTAGGCAAAGATACCGACATTGGTGAACTGCGCAAAGCATTGGAAGCGATCGGTGGGCAAGAAGGATTGCAAATCCATGTCATGCACGAAGACCTGTTCAATTCCATGCACCGCATTTAAACGGAGGGACAACCATGCTAACAAATCACGATATTTTAGAAACCATCCAGATGATCCAAGAGGAGAATTTGGACATCCGTACCATCACCATGGGGATCTCCCTGTTGGACTGCATTGACAGCGACATTGAGGTTGCCTGTCAAAAAGTCTACGACAAAATTGTCGACAAAGCAAAAAATCTGGTGGCTGTTGGTGAGGCCATTGAAAAAGAATACGGCATTCCGATCATCAACAAGCGGATCTCCGTCACACCCATTGGTATTGTTTCCGCCACCTGCAAGGGAGATCCTGTCAAGTTTGCGATGGCGTTGGATCGCGCAGCAAAGGTCTGTGGGGTCAACTTCATCGGTGGTTATTCCACCTTGGTACAAAAAGGGTTTTCAGCAGGTGATGAGCGCTTTATCCGCTCCATCCCGACTGCACTTGCCACCACCGATGTCGTCTGCTCTTCGGTCAACATCGGGTCGACTAAAACAGGGATCAATCTGGATGCTTGTAATCTGATGGGGAAAGTCATCCGTGAAACAGCAGAATTGACTGCTGACCGCAACTGCATTGGGGCGGCAAAACTCGTTGTATTCTGCAACGCTGTGGACGACAACCCCTTTATGGCAGGGGCATTTCATGGCGTGGGCGAGCCTGACTGTATCATCAACGTTGGGGTTTCCGGCCCCGGTGTCGTGCGTTCCGCCTTGGCAAAAGCACCGGAAGCGAACATCACCGAAGTGGCGGATATCATCAAAAAAACCGCCTTTAAAATCACCCGTATGGGACAATTGGTCGGTACCATTGCCAGTGAGCGTTTGGATGTACCCTTTGGCATTGTTGACCTGTCGCTTGCCCCAACCCCTGCCATCGGGGATTCTGTGGCACACATCCTCGAAGAAATTGGATTGGAGCAGTGTGGTACCCATGGCACCACGGCGACCCTTGCACTGCTCAACGATGCGGTGAAAAAAGGTGGCGTGATGGCTTCCTCTAAAGTCGGAGGGCTCTCTGGGGCATTCATCCCCGTGACCGAAGATGCCGGCATGATTGATGCGGCACGTTCCGGCTCACTCAATTTGGAAAAATTGGAAGCGATGACTGCCGTTTGTTCGGTGGGTCTTGATATGATTGTTGTTCCGGGTGACACCCCTTCCGATACCCTCGCTGCCATCATTGCTGATGAAGCGGCAATCGGGATGGTCAACTTTAAGACAACGGCCGTGCGTGTCATTCCAGCCATCGGTCTCAAAGAAGGCGAAGAGCTCGATTTTGGGGGTCTGCTCGGTTATGGGCCGATTATGAAAATCAACCGCAATTCTTCTTCAAAATTCATCCAACGTGGTGGACAAATCCCTGCCCCTATCCAAAGTCTCAAAAACTAGCGGGCGCGTAGCACGCGCTGTCATTGCCGACGGACATACAGACAATCACGAAAGCTTTGCCGCGCGGGTCACACAGTAAGCGAGAAACTTTCTGTGCGGTAAAGGAAAAGTTTTGTTCCCTTTTTCAAAAGGGACAGGGTGTGGGACAGCATCCCACGGTCTTGATTGCCGGCAGGCAACATCCGAGCGTCAGCGTTCAAGCAGTTTGGCATATGCCAAACTGCTTTTTTGCAGGTGGGTGAAACCCGCTGTTGTTGCCGACTGAGCATCCATATCACGGAAAGCCCATCCACGAGGTGGCGTGGTGGGATAAAAACGGCGGGCGGATATGGAATCCGCCCCTACCACCCAACAAAAATTGGTTCATCCATAAAAGTTTTGTTCCCTTTTTCAAAAGGGACAGGGTGTGGGACAGCGTTCCACGGTCTTAATTGCCGACAGGCAACATTCAAGCGTCAGCGTTCAGAGGGAGATTTTTTATCGTAAAATCTCCCTGTGCGTAGCACGCACAGGCGTTTCCGACCGAGCACCTATATCACGGAAAGTCCGTCCACGACGTGGTATAGTGGGATAAAAGCGGCGGGCGGATATAGAATCCGTCCCTACCGCCCAACAAAAATTGGTTCTGTAGGGACAGGCTTCCACACCTGTCCGAGATGAAAATAAAAATAACGCTGTTTGGATCATTTCCAAACAGCGTTATTTTTGGTTTCATACAATAAAAGCTAGCCTTTTAAAATGCCACAGAAGTCATAGGTTGCAAAGTAATCCGCCGGTGTCTCTGCACGACGGATCAGCTGGGTGGTGCCGTCTTCTTTCAACAATACCTCTGCCGAACGGAGTTTTCCGTTGTAGTTGTACCCCATTGCAAAGCCGTGGGCACCGGTGTCGTGAATGACCAGTAAATCGCCGATGTTAATTTTTGGCAACATGCGGTCGATGGCAAACTTGTCGTTGTTTTCACAAAGAGAACCGGTGACGTCATATTTATGATCGCATGGTTCATTTTCTTTGCCCATGACAGTGATGTGATGGTAGGATCCATACATCGCAGGGCGCATGAGGTTGACCGCACAAGCATCACAACCAATGTACTCTTTGTAGATGTGTTTTTGGTGTACCGCAGTGGTGACCAAGCAACCGTAAGGGCCTGCCATAAAGCGTCCCATTTCGGTATAAATAGCAACATCGCCCATACCGGCAGGGGTCAAAACTTCTTCGTACACTTTACGTACCCCTTCGCCGATGGCCATAATGTCGTTGCCCTCTTGATCCGGATGGTAAGGAATACCAACACCACCGGAGAGGTTGATGAAGCGGATCTCCGCCCCTGTTTTTTCTTTCAAATCAACCGCCAATTCAAACAGCACCTTTGCAAGGCTTGGGTAGTATTCGTTGGTGACGGTGTTGGAAGCCAAGAACGCATGGATCCCAAAGTATTTCGCCCCTTTTTCTTTCAGGATGCGAAATCCTTCATACAGTTGCTCGGTGGTAAAGCCATATTTGGAATCACCGGGGTTGTCCATGATGCCGTTGGACAGTTGGAACACCCCACCCGGATTGAATCGACAGGAAATGGTTTCCGGAATACCACAGGTTTTTTCGAGCATGTCGATGTGGGTAAAGTCATCCAGATTGATGATCCCACCCAATTTGTTTGCATAGGCAAATTCTGCCGGTGGGGTTGCATTGGAAGAAAACATGATGTCTTTCCCATCAAAACCCAACTGTTCTGCAATCATCAATTCTGTCAAAGACGAACAATCACAGCCACAGCCGTATTCTTTTAAGATATTGATCAAAAACGGGTTGGGATTTGCTTTGACAGCAAAATACTCTTTGAACCCCGGATTCCAAGAAAATGCTTCCTTGACACGTGTTGCATTTTCACGAAAGCCTTTTTCATCATAGAGATGAAAAGGGGTTGGGAATTCCTGTACGATTGTTTCGAGTTGCTCTTTGGTCACAAATGTTTGTTTCATCTTACTTAAAACTCCTCTGTTTTTTATATTGATACACGGCTATTCTGCCGTTACTTCCTCTTGCTCGTTTTCCTCTTGTTCATCCTCTTCGTCCTCTCTACAAATATCGACAAAGATTTCACGTAAAGTGTCTACCCCTTCGCCTGTTTGTGCAGAAAACGGAATGATGGTCAGATCCTCCCCATAGGGCAGTTCTTTGCGGATGGCTGCCAACCGCTTGGCACGCTCGGTTTTGTTGAGCTTATCCGCTTTGGTGAGTACCACAATAAATGGGAACTCATGATCCAGTAAAAAATGAATCATATCAATGTCGAGTTTGGAGGGTGGGTGACGCATGTCAACCAGTGATACGATGAGGGCAAAGCGACGATCATCTTGAAAATAATGTTCGATCAGCTTGCTCCAACGCTGTTGCTCAGTTTTGGACACCTTTGCATAGCCATACCCCGGCAAGTCTACAAAATCAACCTCACCGACACGGTAAAAGTTGATGGTGGCAGTTTTCCCTGGCATAGAGGAAACCCTCGCCAACGCCTTTCGCTGAAACAGCTTGTTGAGCATCGACGATTTGCCGACATTTGAGCGCCCCCCAAAGGCAATTTCCAGTCTCTCCGACTTTGGCAATTGGGAGGTCAACCCATAAGATGTCACAAATTTTGCCTCTTGAAAATTCATTGTTTCTCCTTTTTGCAGTTTCTTAATGGGTCAGTTGCGCCTGTGCCGTTTTGCTTTTCGGCAGTACCGGCACCGACAGGGTTTTCTTTGGTTTCTCCGGCTTGACTAAGGCACGTATCAGCACTTCCTGCATCGTT
This sequence comes from uncultured Oscillospiraceae bacterium, assembly GCA_964370215.1. GTDB lineage: Bacteria > Bacillota > Clostridia > Oscillospirales > Ruminococcaceae > Massiliimalia. Next base: position 65,433 of record CAYJIM010000002.1, on the reverse strand, counting down.
TCCACCGGTACAAATTCCAATCCGTCTTTGATGGTTTGATCAAATTGTGCAATATCCGGCTGATTGTCTTTGGGGATCAGCACGGTTTTACACCCACTACGGAATGCCGCAATGGATTTTTCTTTCAATCCGCCAATCATCATGACACGACCCCGCAGAGAAATTTCCCCTGTCATTGCCACATCACGGCGCACCGGCCAACCGGTGAGTGCCGATACAAGAGCGGTGGTCATGGTGACCCCTGCAGAAGGCCCATCCTTTGGCACTGCCCCTTCCGGTGCATGTAGATGGATGTCCTTTGTTTTATAAAATTGTTCGTCTATGCCGTATTCCTTAGCAATGGTGCGCACATAGCTAACAGCAAGATTTGCCGATTCGGTCATGACACTGCCAAGGTTTCCGGTCACTTGAATTTTGCCGGTGCCCTCCATGACTGCTGCTTCAATCTCTAGCGTTTCGCCGCCGACTGACGTCCAAGCAAGCCCTGTCACCAAACCGACCGGATTGGTTTTCACGATTTTCGTTTGGGTGTAACGTTTGGGGCCCAATGCTTCTTCCAACCATGCGTCGGTCAAACGCAGTTTTTGATAATCCTCTCCCTCGTCCACCTTTTGACGGGCGACTTTGCGAAAAACCGCTGCCACGGTGCGTTCCAATTTACGGACACCGGCTTCCTTGGTGTAAGCATCGATGAGGGTGTAAATGGCCGCATTGGGAATGCTGACATCTGCTGTTTCCAGTCCGTGTTCCTTGCGCTGTTTTGGGATGAGATATTTTTTGGCAATTTGAAATTTCTCTTCACGGGTATAGCTTGCAAGCTCAATGACTTCCATACGATCTCGCAATGGGCCCGGAATGGAACCGAGGTCATTTGCCGTCGTGATGAAGAGTGCGTCGGATAGGTCAAAGGGAATTTCCACATAGTGGTCACGAAAGGCGCTGTTTTGCTCCCGATCCAATACTTCGAGCATTGCCGACGAAGAATCTCCACGAAAATCGTTGCCCATTTTATCGATTTCATCCAGTAGAATCAACGGGTTTTTGACCTTTGCCTGACGAAGTGCGTTGATGATACGCCCCGGCATGGCCCCGACATAGGTTTTGCGGTGACCACGAATATCCGATTCGTCACGCACGCCACCCAAAGACAGACGGACATATTTTCTGCCCATCGTCTCGGCAATGCTGCGCCCGATAGAGGTTTTCCCCACACCGGGAGGCCCCAATAAGCAGATGATCTGTCCTTTCATATCGGGGGACAGTTTTTGTACTGCAAGCAATTCCAAAATGCGATCTTTGACCTTTTCCAACCCAAAGTGATCACGGTTTAAGATGCGTGTCGCTTTTTTCAGATCGATGGTATCCACTGTCACTTCATCCCAAGGCAGTTCTAAACAGACATCCAAATGAGAGCGGATGACGTTTGCTTCTTGTGATCCCGAGGGAGTTTTTTGCAATTTATCCACCGATTTCAACAGCTTCTCACGTGTTTCATCCGGCATATTTTTGATGGCAGCAATCGCTTCGAGTAGTTCGTCAATTTCCTCCGAACCGCCGGCCTCCACTTCACCCAATTGGTTTTGGATGATATGTAACTGCTCACGCAGAAAATAGTCTCGTTGATTTTTGTCCATCTGTTCACGCACCTGCTCATACAGGTCACGTTCAATGGCCATTACTTCCGCTTCATGTTCCAAAATTTGCAACAACAATCCCAACCGTTCAATGTGATGGTTGCATTCCAACAGCAGTTGTTTGTCCTCATAGGGAAGCATAATGTGAAAAATGATGGTATCAAATAGCTTTTGTGGGTCTTCGGTCGACATGACCTGTAACAATACCTTTTGGGAAAATTTACCCATCAATTCCGCATACCCTTCAAACACATTTTTCACCAAGCGCATGACCGCTTCCATTTCCGGCACTGTCCCCTTTTGTCGTTTGGCTAAGGGGGCTTGTTCCACCGTCATCATCAAATAAGGTTCTTCCTGCAAGATGTCCGTGCGCTTTGCACGATACTCCCCTTGGATCATCACACGCACCACATCCTCTTGGGTGCGGAGCAGTTGTTTGACCGTTGCCACAACGCCATACTCGTACAGGTCATTGGCCTGTGGATTGTCTTCCTCCACATCTACCTGTGTGACCAAGAATACACGCTTGTCGCCCTCGACCGCTTCTTTTAACGCCATAATAGAGCTTTTGCGTTCCGCATCAAAGTGCATTGCCATGCCTTCAAATGCGACAACACCACGCATTGCCAAAACCGGCAAAGTCTCTATTTTCAATTCTTGTTTTGCCATGAGGTTCTCCTTTATCTCTTCAGCACATCCAGCAAATAGGCATTGCACTTTCTTGATCAGCGTGTTTGCCTCTTTCACTTGATTGCTCTTTGCGTCATCATACCATTTTCAGCTAAGTTTATTATACCGAAAAAGTGAAATAATTGCAAGTTGATGGGTTTTAACATTTTGCAAATTCTCTCATTTACCCTAGTATCTTCATATGGTATCCCTTGCTTTTGGTGGTTTATCATCGCTCTTTTTCAAACTATACATTGTTCATCTTTTTTGTTGGTCAAACAAAAACAACCAGCTCTTTGCCACCGCAAAAATCTGGTTGTTTTTTAACACTTATTGCTCTGTCGGCATCTCGGTATCTTCTGACACCGCTTCTGTCGTTTCTGCAATTGTCGGTTGTGTCTGAGCTTCCTCTTCTTCCACAAAGTCGACATCTGCATCGCTGATGTGTCTGTATTTTTCACTGTTAAACATATCGTAAATGACAGGTACCACATACAATGTCATCAACGTTGCATAGATCAAACCACCGATACAAACGATGGCGATTGGTTGCATCATTTCCGAACCGGTACCAAGGGCAATTGCCATGACAGAAAGCCCCAAAATGGTGGTGACTGCCGTCATCAAAATCGGACGCATACGGGTTTTGCCCGCTTCGACAATTGCTTCCTTTTTCACCGCACCATCGGCACGCAATTGATTGATATAGTCGACTAATACAATCCCGTTGTTGACAATGATCCCCGCCAACATGACAAACCCGATCATTGAAATGACGCTGACTTCCATACCGGTAACGATCAGACCCCATAACCCACCGGTAAACGCCAGTGGAATGGTGAACATGACAATAAATGGTGATCGGAGGGATTGGAACTGTGCGACCATGATGAGGTAGATGAGTACCACGGCCAATGCCATCATCAATAGCAGTTGCTCCATCGCTTCCATGATGGTTTCGTTTTCCCCTGTGTACTCTAGCGAAATGCCTTCCGGCAATGTTTCGGAAGCCAACGCTTCTTCCACCGCTGTGGTCACGAGAGAAATGTTATAATCCGGCAGAAGTGTACCGGAAACAGTGAGATAACGGCGCTGATCATCCCTTGCAATGGACGCCAAACTTTCGGTATCCGAAACAACTGCAATGTCACTGAGTTTGAATGTCTCAATGGTACCATCCTGTTTTTCACGGGTCATTTCATAGTTGCGAATATCTTCCACAGTAAGGTCCTTTGCCTGTTGGTCAATGACCACAACATCAGCAGAGACAGACCCAATTTCCAAGGAAATAGAAGAGGTTTCGTTTGCAATCGCCCCTGCCAATTCTTGGAATACCTGTGCAACGGTCAAACCTTTTTCCACTGCTTTATTTTTGTCCACAGTGATGCGCAGTTCCGGCACTGTCTCCTCCATGCCGTCATTGACAGTGTCAATGCCGTCTACCGACTGCATGGTAGTGGCTACCTGTGTGGCCGCTTGTTGCAACACATCCAAATCATTGCCATATACCTGCACCGTGACACCACTGCCACCACCACTCATCATCGAGGTCATATCGGTTGCCCCCGATGCGGTAACAGACTCCGCTAGACCTTCGCCTGCTGCCACAATTTCAGTGGCCATTTGGGTGCTGCTGTAACCCTCTTTCAAGATGACATAAAGTTCCATGGAGGTCACATCGGTTTCCCCGCTAGAGAAGGACATGCCTCCCATAGCGGCAGATGACCCACTGATCGATGCACCAATGCTGTCAATGCCTTCGTGATCTTCTAACTTTGTAATCAACGTTTCGGTGGCTTCTACCGTTTCTTCGAGCGTTGCATCCTCGTGCATACGAATCGTTGCGGTGACCTGTGCACTTTCCATCGGTGGCATGAAGGTAAACCCTCTTGCAAGCGAAATCGGCACACTGACAATCATGAATACAACGGCAGTCACCAGCACCAACACACGGTGTTTGAGCGCAAAGCGCACCGATTTTTCGTAAACAGCCACCAATTTGTCAAATAGTTTATGCTGCACCGTGGTGCGACGCTTGAGCATCCCACTCGACATAGCGGGTACCAAGGTCAACGCCACAATCAAACTTGCCAGCAACGCATAGCCAATGGTCAATGCCATATCGGTAAACAGTTCACGGGTAATCCCCTGTACAAAAACAATTGGCATAAAAACGCAGACAGTGGTCAAGGTAGACGCGGTGATCGCCCCACCTACCTGTGCCGCCCCTGCAACTGAGGCTTTCAAAATCGGTACCCCTTTGCTGCGCAAACGGTAGATATTTTCAATGACGACAACCGAGTTGTCGACCAACATCCCAACCCCGACCGCAAGGCCTGACATGGAAATAATATTGAGCGTAACACCGGAGAAGTACATCAAAATGATGGCAAAAACCAAACTGATCGGAATAGAGCAGGCAATGATCAACGTTGGTCGCCAGTCACGGAGGAATAGCAGTAGGACGATGATCGCAAATGCGCCACCCCACAAGAGATTTTGCAATACCGAGTTGACGATCAAATAGATGTAATCCCCTTGGTCAGTCATGACGGTGAAATGAAGTCCCGGGTATTTTTCGGAAAGCAGATCGAACTGTGCACGAATTTCGTCCGAAGCGGTCGCCGTTGCATAGTTCGATTGTTTGGAGAAAGATAGCATGACACTGTCGTTGCCGTTGACTTTGGCATAGGTTTCTCCTGAATTGTCAATCGAGACAATATCAGCCACATCGGCAAGGTAGATCGGGTCTGCCCCTTCGATGTCGGGTGCCATCAACATAAGTGATTGAAGTTGATCCAAGTCGTTGAGTTCATCGCCTACACGCACCAATACCTGTTGGTCTTCGGTCGCACTGACATAACCTGCCGGCATAGAAAAGTCTTGGGCGGTCAAAATCCCGACAATCATATCCATCGTGATCATATCGGATAGGTTTGCCGCATCCATCGCATCTTGTTTTGCATCTGCCAACTGCTCTTCTGCACTTTCAAGTTCTGTCAACGCAGAGTCAAGTTGTGCTTCGGTGGAAGTCAAGGCACTTTCTTGGGTAATCAATTGCGCCATTGTGTTGCTCATCTGGAAAGTGGCGGAGGAGCCGGAAATTTCCAATTGCAACAGCGCATCTTCCAACGGGATCAGTCCTTGTTGGAGCATCGAAAGGGTTTGCTCCGCGGTGGCTTTTTCGGTCGTCGCATCGGCAATCAAACCCTGCAACTGCGCTTCAATTTCATCGATGGTCGTCCCTGTAATACCGAGCTGCGCCAACTGCTGCATGAGCGCTTGACGTTCCGCCTCAGCAGTGGTGAGTTCTGCTTGTTTTGCTGTAATTTGGCTGTCGATGGTGGCCAAAGTCGTTTGGTTTTCAAGATAGGCCGGACTGGTTTCAATGGCGGTAATTTGCGCCTGCTTTTCCTCTGTTGTCAAAGAGGTGTCGCTTTCAATGGCGGCAATTTGTGTGTCAAGAGCAGTTTTCGCTGTTTCTGCATCGGATTTTTGCTGTTCCAGTGCGCGTAGTTCTGCGGTCAATTGATCGACACGGTAAAGGTCACCCAATTGATCATACACCCCTTGCAAGAGTCCAATGCTTGCATCTAAAACGACAATTTGCGCATTGAGGGCACTTTCTGCCGCCAGCAGTTCATCCTTTTGTGCCTGCAACTGCTGTTCGGCGGCGGCCAGTTGTGCTGCAGCCTCTGCCTGCCCTGTCACCAGTTGATCCTGCCCGTCTTGTAATGCTGCTTTCCCCTCTTCAATACCGGACTGTCCGTCTTGGATTTCCGCTTTACCGTCGGCAAGTTCCTGTTCAGTTTCGGCAAATCCATCGGCAATTGCCTGTTGCATGTTGGCATTGGCGGCATCAATCTTATCTTGGTTGAGGATGACATGCACCCCTTGTTCAATCATCCCTGTTGCCGAAACGGAAGCAACGCCACTCGTCCCTTCTAGCTCATTCATCAACGTCTCATTGATGAAGTCGGTCAATTCAAAGATGTCCATTTCATCGCTTTCCACCGAAGCGACCAAAACCGGCATCATGTTGGGGTTGATTTTCATGATGGTTGGTGTCCCCACCGTATCATCCCAATAACCAGAAATCATGCCAATGCTGTCACGAATGTCTACCGCCACCAGATCGACGTTGGCATCCTCCTCAAACTCCAAAATGGCAAGGGAGAAGTTTTCCGAAGACTGTGAACTGATGTTGGATAGTTTATCAATGGTCGCCAAGGATTGCTCCAACGGCTTTGTGACCACCTCTTCTACCTGTTCAGGGCTCGCCCCAGGGTAGGTTGTCATGACAATGACATAAGGTAGGTTGATGTTTGGTAGCAAATCCGGCGTCATAGAGGTCAACGCCACCACCCCAACAATAATCACCGCAATGACCGATACAAAGATCGTCATTGGCTTCTTTACACTAAATTTTGACAGCATCGCATTTCCTCCTATATGAAACTGTAATAGTCACCAAAAAAACAAGCATGTTGCAACTGTATTAGTTGCAACATGCTATCTTAGTACAATAATACTATCATTAGTATATCGTACCAAAAAATATTCGTCAAGTGAACTTTTTGTGACAAAGGCTTTGAAAAAAACAAATAGTAAACAAGTGTTTACATCAGGATGTTTCATTCATTTTTGATCACTTTGTCACCCCAATAAACGGTACACCTTACTCTGCAAACACCGCACCCATCGATCCAGAGGTAACTTGTTTTGCATAGCGTTTGAGGTAACCGTTCAATTCTTTTGTCGGCAGAACTACCTTTTGGCGACGCTGTTCCAATACATCATCCGCAACACAGAGGTGTAGGCGACGGTTTGGAATATCAATTTCAATGATGTCCCCTTCTTCTACCAAGCCGATGACTCCACCGGACATGGCTTCCGGCGAGACGTGCCCGATTGCCGCTCCACGAGTAGCCCCAGAGAAACGACCATCGGTGATGAGTGCCACTTTTGCACCCAATCCCATACCAGTGAGCGAAGCGGTCGGTGCGAGCATTTCACGCATACCCGGTCCACCTTTTGGACCTTCGTAACGGATGACCACCACGTCACCTGCCACAATGTCACCGTTTAGGATGGCATCCGCCGCATCCTCTTCACAATCATAGACGCGTGCAGGACCACGGTGCTCCATCATCTCCGGTGCCACCGCCCCTTGCTTGACCACAGAACCCTCTTCTGCCAAATTGCCAAACAGAATGGCAATGCCGCCATCTTTGCGGATCGGATTTTCAATGGTGTGGATGATGGTGCCATCAGCGACCATCGCATCTGCCATACGATCTTTTTGGATGCCGGTCACGGTCATGACATCACTGTCGATATAGTTGCCACGTGCCAGTTCCTTGAGCACCGCTTGGATGCCACCAAAGTTGTTGAGGTCTTCAATGAAAACTTCACTTGCCGGATTCAATTTGCACAGTTGCGGGGTGCCTTTGCTGATTTTGTCGATGGTTTCCATACCAACCGGCACTTTTGCAGTACTAGCCAAAGCCAGTAGATGCAGTACGGTATTGGAGGAACAGCCGAGCGCCATATCCGATGCAAGAGCATTGTGGAAGGCAGTTTCTGTGAAAATGTCAGCAGGACGAATGTCTTCTGCAAGCAGTTTCATAACATGCTCGCCGGTCTCTTTTGCCAAACGAATACGCTCGGAGGAAACAGCGGAACAGGTTGCATTTTTCGGCAACGACATCCCAATGGCTTCGGTCAGACAGTTCATGGAGTTTGCGGTGTACATCCCCGAACAGGAACCGCAGGTCGGACAGGCATTGTTTTCAAACTCCACCAATTGATCTTCGGTGAGTTTGCCGTTGGCATAAGCACCAACCGCTTCAAAGGTTTCGGACAGGCCGATTTTTTTGCCACCAACAACCCCCGGTGCCATCGGCCCACCGCTAACAAAGATGGATGGCAGGTTCATTTTAATGGCTGCCATCAACATCCCCGGCACAATTTTATCACAGTTTGGAATGAATACCACTGCGTCCACCGGGTGTGCGGTGAGCATGACTTCAATGCTGTCACAGATCAGCTCTCTGGAACAGAGAGAATATTTCATTCCTTGGTGGTTCATTGCCAAGCCATCACATACCCCAATGGTACGAAATTCAAACGGTACCCCACCTGCATTGCGAATGCCGGCTTTGACTGCATCCGATACTTTATCAAGGTTCATATGCCCCGGTACAAAGTCACTTGCCGCACTGACAACCGCAATAAAAGGACGTTTCATTTCGTTGTCGGTGATCCCGAGTGCTTTCAGCAGCGAACGGTGTGGCAATCTGGTTGGGCCTTTTTTCATCAAGTCGCTTCTCATGTCTTTTCCTCTTTTCTTGTTGTCAACCGACAACGGTTATGATCCAACGATAGGACAAAGAGAATTCATTCCCTTTGTCCTATCATACTGATTTATTCTGCTAAGATACTTTGCACCACAGCCACCTGTGTTTCATGCTGGGTGACTACCTCTTCTTTGTCAGCACCGGCAATGTCCGGCAGGTAACGCAGGACCAAGTACAGATCTTCCCGATTTTCAAACACGGCAAAGTCTGCATCGTCGGCAACGGGATAACGGTCTCCCTCAATGGCGGGATTGTCGGAAATTTCTGTCAAATCCATAAATGTCACCCCTGATTCGACAAGGAAATCATAATAGGATTCGTCCAACAGATAGACCATATAATCGGCAGAACCGATGGCAGCGGTGTAGCGTGTGGTCATCGCCATGACGGTGTTGGTGTCCTGTGTTTCCAACGTGTCCCGATCCAATACGATGAGATCGATGTACAGATCGGTATCCCCATCCCCGTCTTCATCGCTGAGATGTTGCGAGAGCGGCTCTTGTAGGTCATCGCTTGTCACGCCGGTTTCATAACCGGTGAGCACTAAGAGATTCATATCATAAGATTCTCTGGTGACCATTTCATAGACAAACCAACCGACCAAGGAAAGGATTGCCACCAGTAGTATCGTGACAAAGGTATAGTGATACCAATAGTTTTCCCACTTCTTTGCAAAGGTTTTGGGTTGTTCGACGGTGCGCGTCTGATGGAGATGTTCAAAAATCTCCTCACGGCTTTCGACATCTTCCGCTTGTCTGACTTGTTGCAATTTTTTCTTGTACGCCAAATCACGCTTGCGGCGCAACTGTTCGACTTCCTTTTGGGTGAGGCGTCGCTTTTGTGGCTCTTTTTGCTGTTCAGACATCATCAGATCTCCTTTGTTTTGTGATTAAGCAAGGGGGCGCATGGTCGGGAACAGCAACACGTCACGGATGGACGGGCTGTTGGTCAACAACATGACCAGACGATCCAGACCAAAACCCAACCCGCCGGTTGGTGGCAGGCCATGTTCCAATGCAGTGATGAAGTCTTCGTCCACTTCTGCATGTTCGCCAAGTGCTTTTTTCGCTTCTACCTGTTTTTCAAAGCGACCACGTTGATCGATCGGGTCGTTGAGTTCCGAGAAGGCATTACCCATTTCTCTGGCATAGATGAAATATTCAAAACGCTCGGTAAAGAGCGGATTGTCTGCTTTTCTTTTGGCAAGCGGAGAAATTTCCACCGGATAATCGTAGATGAAGGTCGGTTGGATCAATTTTTCTTCGACAAACGCATCAAAGAAGGCAACCAAAACATCCCCTTTGGTGGCATTGTCTTCCACTTCCACATGACGTTCTTTGGCTTCTTTTCTGGCATCTTCATCGGTTGTCCAGTTGTTGTAATCAACTCCTGCATATTTTTGCACCGATTCCACCATGGTCAAGCGTTCCCAATGACCCATGTCAATGGTTTCCCCTTGGTATTCGATGGTGGTGTTGTCCCCGAACAGCGTTTTCATCAGATAAAGGTGCATTTCCTCCACCAAATCCATCATCCCTTGATAGTCGGTGTAGGCTTGATACAATTCAATGGTGGTAAATTCCGGATTGTGTTTTGGCGACATCCCTTCATTTCTGAAAATACGTCCTACTTCATAGACACGGTCAAATCCACCGACGATCAAGCGTTTGAGGTAGAGTTCTGTCTCAATACGCAAGAACATTTGAAGATCCAAGGTGTTGTGATGGGTGATAAATGGACGAGCTGCTGCACCGATCTCCACGGTATGCAGTACCGGTGTGTCCACTTCCAAAAAGCCTTTTTCATCCAAAAAGTTACGGATCGCCTTGGTGATGTGGCTGCGCATTTGGAAGGTTTGTTTGACTTCCGGATTGACAATCAAATCAACGTAGCGTTGACGATAACGGGTATCCTGATCTTTCAGACCATGAAATTTTTCCGGCAATGGCAACAGCGATTTCGAAAGCAAAACTACTTTAGAAGCCTTGACCGAAATCTGCCCTTTTTGGGTACGGAATACTTCTCCCTCAATCCCGATCATATCGCCAATATCATATTTTTTAAACCACGCATAATCCTCTTCCCCGATATGATCCTTGCGGACATAGGACTGGATTCTGCCAGTGGCATCAGCAAGGTCAATAAAACTTGCTTTTCCCATATCACGCTTGGACATGATGCGTCCGGCAATGTGGACGACTTTACCTTCATAACTGTCAAATTCGTCCTCAATGATTTTGGCATAGCTATCCACCGGATAAACGGTTTGCAGATATGGATCTCTGCCGGCTTCTTGTAATTCTGCTAGTTTTTCACGACGCACCTGCAACAGCGCACTGAGTTCCTGCTCTGTTTGCGGTGGTGTTTGCATTTCGTTCATGTTGTTCCCTCTCTTTGTGTTCTGCTATTTGGAAATATTCACAATTTCGTACTGAACAATACCGCTCGGTACTTCAGCATCAACGATGTCGCCAACGCTATGACCAAGCACTGCTTTACCGACAGGAGATTCATCGGAAATTCTCTTTTTCAGCGGTGCCGCTTCGGTAGAACCGACAATTTTATAGGTATCGGTTTTGTCGTTTTTCAGATTGCGAATGGTAACCACCAACCCAACGGCAACCACACCGGTATCGATGTCATCTTCGTTGACCAATACCACGTTTTTCAAAATCGCTTCCAATTCGTTGATGCGTGCTTCTACCATTGCTTGTTCGTTTTTCGCTTCGTCATATTCACTGTTTTCCGACAGGTCTCCGAAGGAAAGTGCTACTTTAATTTTTTCCGAGACTTCTTTTCTTTTGACCGTCTTCAGTTGTTCTAATTCTTGTTCTAAGTTGACCAAACCTTCTTTGGTCAGTTTTATTTCTTTCAAAGCCATTGCTGTAGTCCTCCTAAAAATTTTAGTGTAGAAAAGTCTAATAGAACTATTATAGGGAATCTGCGCGCAAATGTCAATAGATGATCTGCCAAATCGCTTTCCCTGTTTTTCTTATTATCATACGAAATTCAGTCTTCTGAATCAACCGGATGGTGTAGACAGAATCTGAATAATTCATGAAGTACTAGGATACCGGTTCTTCAGCAATCGCCAAAGCTTCCGGTAAAGGGCCAAACAACGAAAGTGCTGTTGCCAATTGACGATCAGTGGCAACATCTCCCTGAATCATGGTCATTTCTTCCTCCGGTGTCAACACCACTTCCACATCAGGGACAACCCCTACCCCGTCAAAGTTTTCACCCGATGGCGGGTTGTAGTAGGAGGTAGTCATCCGCACAGCACTGCCATCTGTCAGTGTGATGGTGCTCTGCACCACCCCTTTGCCGTAGGTGGTGGTACCGACCAAGGTCGTAACCCCATAATCGCGCAGGGCAGCAACAAACAGCTCTGCCGCACTGGCGGTGTATTCATTCATAAGACAAGCGGTGGGGAGCGCCACATGGGATTCATCTGATACTCCGCGCACTGTTTGTTTGCCGTTCACATCAACGGTATACACCAGATCCCCTGCCGGTAGGAGGACATCCAAACTCTCAATCACTGCGTCCATCAAGCCCCCATCGTTGCCACGTAAGTCAAACAGCAGGCCGGTTGCCCCAGCAGCCTGTGCTTGTTGTAAGGCGGTTTCCAACTGTGGTAGCGTTTCTTCCGAAAAGTCCTCCACCCACAGGTAGGCAATGCTGCCCATCATCGTCAGCGTGACATTTGGTTTTTTCAATTCACTGTGGACCACTGTGACATCCACCGGCGGATCTCGCTCCAAGGTGAGGGTCATACTCGTCCCCTCTTCCGCTTCAAAGAGATTCAACTGCTCTGTAATTGGCGTCTCTAACATAGATTGTCCATCGACCGCCACAATGCGATCCCCCATGACAATCCCTGCTTGTGATGCAGGAGAGTCAGGGTAAACACGCTCAACCAATACACCCTGTTCGGACTGTGCCCGTACTTCAAACCCAATGCCGATCATTTTGCCACTCTGATCTTCCTCACGGCTTGCCAAAGCCTCTATATCATAATAGGTGGCATAGCGATCTCCTGTGCCAACCATCATACCGGTCGCAATCATCGTCTCCATGTCCGCATAGGAAAGGCTATCTTGAAACAAATACTTCTGTTCGATCAACGCGGCAATCTCCAACATTTTTTCATAACTCTGATACAAAGGGGAAAATCGCCCTGTTGCCCACATTGTCGCCACGGAGGAGGTCACCGCCGATACCAGCACCAAAGCCACCATAGCAAGGATTGCCGGTTTCA
>CAYJIM010000002.1:22732-52410 GCA_964370215.1 uncultured Oscillospiraceae bacterium | reverse complement strand
GCAATCTTTTGTCCCTGCGAAACCGACTGTCCTTGCGAAACGAGTAAGGTTTGACAGTGGGCATACAAGCTGTAATAACCATCCCCATGATTGACGATGAGATAGTTACCGTAGCCACCACCCCAACCGGTGACGTAAGAGGAAACAGTACCACTTCTGGTTGCCGCAATCGCACGCCCATAAGGAGCAGCAAAGTCTACCCCACCATGTGGTCTGGAATGCCATGCGTCAACGACATTGAAGTAAGTCGAAATATAACTATACCCTTCTGTCATCGGATTGGTCCAACCCGACGCAGATGGTGCCGGTGGGGTACCTGTCGAGGTACTACCGCCACTATCGACGATTTGCGAATTGATCATCTCTTCACGTTCCGCTTCAAGGGTCGCCAATTCACTTTCCTGCTCATGGAGCAAGGCTTCCGCTTGTGCCAATTTGTCCAAACTTGAAAGTCTTGCCGCTTCTGCGATGTCCGCTTCTTGCTGTTCGACATCACGCAACGCAATAACTTCGGCTTGCTTGGTAGCAACTTGCGTTTTGACAGCCTCTACTTGGACTTTGGTTTCTTCCAAGATACGTTTGTCATCTTCCAGTCCCAATTTCAAGCGTTGCAGTTCTTCTTTAAATGCAGTGATCTCATTCATCAGCTCGGTATCGCTTTCCGAAATGGTATCCAGCATTTGCGTCTGCATCAAAAAGTCAGAAAAGTCAGCCGCCCCAAACAGCACATTCATAATGGTCAGATTACCCGACATCATATACATTGCCGCAAGACGATCACGGAACAGTTCTTCCGCTGCGTCCAACTCCGCTTGCTTTTGCGTAATTTCTTTTTCCTTTTGCTCAATCTGTGCGGTAACCTCTTCAATCTCCCCATTCAGGCGAGCGATTTCCGCATCCAAAGCCGCAATTTCTGCGGTTAAGGCATCGATTTGCGTTTGATATTCTGCAACTTTTGCTTGTGCCGCTTCCATTTCCAGTAACAACGCATTTTGCAAGTCGTTGAGTTCCTTCAGCTGGCTTTCATAACCACTGATAGTGTCTTTGACATCACTGATGTCTTCGTCCAACTCACCGACCGTGGTTGCCATAACTTGTACCGGTACAGCAATCCATTGCAGTGCTGCAATGCTCAAAAGCACAGAAAGCATCATCGCAGTCAATTTCAATAAGGATTTATGCTTTTGTAAATAACCCATCGGAATCAACCTCCCAAAAATTTTAAACTTTGATATGATTGCGAATACTGAACGCACTGCCGACTACCCCGATAAACACACTGGTGCCCACGAAGAAGATGGCAAGCGGAATCGCAATGGCTGGGAACGGAATGATGCTTTCAATCGCATCATTGAGCCAAGAAGTACTGGTACCGATCAATGCATTGATCGCATAAGTGTACCCCTGCCAGATGATGAGATAGGCAATCCCTGCCGAAATCAGCCCCAATACCACACCTTCGATGATAAACGGAAGGTGAATAAAGGCTTTTGTTGCGCCAACGTAGCGCATGATGTTGAGTTCTTTGCGACGGTTAAAGATGGTCGCGCGAATGGTATTCATGATAATGACAAGTGATACAATGACCAGTGCTGCCACCAGTGCCCATCCTGCAACATTGACAATCTGGCGAATGTCGGTGAGCGTTTCTGCCACCTCGTTGGAAGCGGATACCAGTTCAATTCCTGTGATTTGTGCAACAAGAGCCGTGGTTTCTTCCATCAGTGCCAAGTCTTTGACTTGAATGGTGAAAGAGTCATTCAAAGGGTTGTCCTCACCCATGTAGTCCTGCAACAGCGCTGCATTGTCGCCGAGTTGATCCTTCATGGTCTCAATCCCTTCATCTTTGGAGATGAAAAGGGCAGATTCTACATTCGGAATTGCTTCAATTTCCTGTTGTACTTCTAAACAATAGGCATTCCAATCGGTTGGTACCGGAATTTCTGAAACGCCTGCCGCTTGATCCGTGGTGGTGTCGGTTTCCGGTGCGTCTACCGTGGTTTGTGGTGTCTCGGTTGTGGTGACCAAACCATCCGACTGTAAGTAATCGTCTTCATGATACATGAAGGCCTTAAATTCATTTTGTGCTTCTACATAATGCACCATTTGGTTGATGTTTTCAGTCAATAACACCGCCACACCAACAATCAAAAGGGATGCGGTGAGTACCGCAACGGAAGCCAGAGTCATCATGCGGTTTTTCCACAATCCCTGTACCCCTTGTCCGGTCAAATACCCAAAACTACTTAACTTCATCGTGTCCTCCTATGTAATCATCGAACGAAATGCGCCCGTTTTCAATGTTGATGGTACGTCCACCAAAGTAGCGGACAATGTCATGTTCATGTGTGACCATGATAACAGTGGTACCAACATCGTTGATGCGTTTGAGCAAATCTACAATTTCATAAGAGAGTTCCGGGTCAACATTCCCTGTCGGCTCATCAGCGATGATCATCGGTGGGTCGTTGACAAGTGCCCTTGCGATAGAAACCCTTTGCTGTTCCCCACCGGATAATTCATGTGGAAAACGCTTTGCCTTTTCGGTCAATCCCATCAACTCTAAAATGTAAGGGACACGTGTACGAATATATTGTTTCGACGCATCGGTTACACGCAGGCTAAACGCCACGTTGTCAAACACATTGAGAGAGGGAATCAAACGGAAATCCTGAAAGACCACCCCGAGGGTGCGACGGAATTTTGGTAACTTCCGCTTTTTGATTTTTTTGAGGTTATAACCGTTGACAATGACGGTTCCTGTGGTTGCCACGCGTTCGTGCAGTAAGAGCTTGATAATGGAACTTTTTCCGGCACCGGAAGCGCCGACAATAAACACAAACTCCCCTTGTTCAATTTTTAGGTTAATGTCTTCGATGGCGACCGTTTCGTTGTCGTACTTCAAAGATACATTAGCAAGTTCTATCATAAAAAAAGTTCTCCTTTAGCCAAAGTGCTTTACTGCACAAACAAAGCAGTGTTACACTTATAGTTTTGTCGGGTTCGAGCTGAGGTATTTTTTGACCATCAACGCAATTTTGAATACAATTGCATGGTCAAACTCACGCAAGTCAAGCCCTGTTAATTTTTTGATTTTTTCCAAACGATACACCAAGGTGTTTCTATGAACAAACAATTTTCTCGAAGTTTCAGAAACGTTCAAGTTGTTTTCAAAGAAACGGCGAATGGTGAAGAGCGTTTCGTGATCGAGAGAATCAATCGACCCTTGTTTGAACACCTCTTTCAAGAAGGTTTCACAAAGGGTAGTCGGCAATTGATAGATCAAACGTGCAATCCCCAGATTGTCGTAAGAAACAATGTTTTCTTCATTGTCAAATACTTTACCGACTTCCAACGCCACTTGTGCTTCTTTGAAGGATTTTGCCAAATCTTTGATCCCCTGTACGCTTGTCCCAATCCCGACAATGGCACGGGTATAGAATTCACTACTGAGGGTATCCACAATCGAACCTGCCAATTTTTCCAAATCTTTGCTGTCGACGGAGGCTTTGATTTCTTTGATCAACACAATGTCGTTTTCACTGATGTTGAAGACAAAGTCCTTTTGTTTGTCTGGGAAGAGGTTTTGTACCACATCATAAGCGGAGACATCGTTGACCGATACGACCCGAATGAGCAGTGCTACACGGTTGACATCGCTGTTGAAATGCAGCTCTCTTGCCTTGATGTAAATATCGCCCGGCAGAATGTTGTCCAGTACGACGTTTTTGACAAAATTGTTGCGGTCGTATTTTTCATCATAGTATTGCTTGATGGCGGACAGTGTGATTGCAAGCAGTTGGGCATATTTTGCTGCAACTTCGTCTACCCCTTCTACAAATACGGCGTAGTCCGGTTTGACGTGTGCGCCAAATGATTTGTAGGTATAACCATCACGAATAAAAGTGTCTTGAGAATCCGAAAGATCCAATGCGATAAACTCATTGGTCATCCCAATTTTAGACAACTCACTACAGGAGATGATGGTTGCGGTTTCATCTACCACCCCGATGACACGATTGATGGTATCTTTCATCTGGTGCATAACGCTTTGAAATAATCTGTTTGACATAAATAGGTCCCCATTTCTTATTGAAATTTTGAAATCAGATGTATGGTAATGGTACTTCTATCTCTATTTTAACCAAAATCTCAACATTTTGCAATACATTCCGGAATAAAATCCGATTTTGCGCATACTGTGTTTTTCTTGTATCTTTATCGTCACCAAACAGTTTTTTCACGCGCAAACTCACTACAAATTGACTTTGTATATTACAAATTGTAACACATGAAGGGGTTCTGTTTGTTAAGATATTGTGAATTATAGAAAGTAACTTTTCCCAATTCGTGCAAAGTGTTACAATCCGGGGTTACCACATGGTCGGCCGCTTTGCCGGTGAATATACAAAAGGTGTGTGTAATTGACAATAAATATGCGTAGACTGTTTACAAAAGTCGAAATATTTGTTACAATAAGGTATTAAAAAATGCCCTCTTATGGGTTTCAAGTGATCTCTGTCATTACAGTTAGGAAGGATTTTTATCGTATGAGTCAATTCAAACGTCCACGCCCCACATTCCCCAAAAAGGCGGTCATTACCGCAGGTATGCCTTACGGCAACAAACAACTCCACTTTGGCCATGTCGGTGGGATGTTTGTCCACGCCGACACCTTTGCCAGATTTATGCGTGACCGCATTGGTAAAGACAATGTCCTTTTTGTCTCCGGTACCGACTGCTACGGCTCCCCTGCATTGGAAGGATACCGCAAACAAGTAGAACAAGGATTTACCGGTAGCATAGAAGATTATGTCGAGGAGAATCATCTCCACCAAGCCAAAACATTGAAAGAATTTTTGATTTCGCTAGATCTGTTTGCCGCCTCTGCTTTGGGCGATGCCGCTGCCATGCACAAGGAAGTATCGGCAGAATTGTTCCAAAAATTATATGACCACGGCAGTCTTGTGAAGGATTCTACCCCACAATTTTTCGACCCTGAAATCGGTGTCTTTTTAAATGGTAGACAAGTCGTCGGCAAATGCCCGTTCGAGGGGTGTACCTCAGAACACGGGTATGCGGATGAATGTGCGTTGGGACACCAATATGCCCCAAGTGAGCTGTTGAATCCCGTTTCCACCCTGTCGGGCAAGACGCCTGAGTTGCGTGAAGTGACCAACTGGTACTTCAAATTAGACGAGTATCTCCCTGTCATGGAAGAGATCATGGCGGATTGGAAGCAAAACACCAACCTGCGCAAATACATTTTACGCGCCATCGACGAATTTTTAAAACAACCGATCATCTATGTGCAAAAAAACCAGATCGAGGATTTGGAAATGGTGCAACAAGCACTGCCGACACACGAGTTGATCAACGAAGAGAAAAAGCCGTCCTACAGTTTTGTCTTCTCTTCCCTGGCTGATCGTGACAAGGCACGTGCCTACTTCACCGAACAAGGCATGCGCTTCCGCACCGGTAAAACATTGGTGCCATTCCGTCTTTCCGGCAACTGTGAATGGGGTGTCCCTGTCCCTGTTGTAGAAGGACAGGAAGATTTGACTTTCTGGGTCTGGCCGGAATCGCTGTGGGCGCCGATTTCCTTCTCCAGAGCGCTTTTGAAAGCGCGTGGGGCTGACGACAACGAATGGGAACGCTACTGGAAAGATGCGGATAGCAAGGTCTATCAGTTCATCGGTGAGGACAACATCTATTTTTACGGCATTGCTGAAATGGGGATGTTCCTTTCCTACTATGCGGACAAAGCCGAAGATGCCGACAAGGCCAAAGGTGTCAATTTGCCGCATTTGGTTGCCAACAAGCACATCCTGTTTATGGATAAAAAAGCGTCGTCTTCCGGTGCAGTCAAACCACCGATGGCAGCAGAGCTACTGGATCATTACACCGCAGAGCAATTGCGCATCCATTTCTTGAGTCTCGGTCTTTCCACCAAAAATGCAAGTTTCCAACCACTCGCCTTCCAACCGGAAGAAGAGCGTCAAGGAAAAGACCCTGCCTTAAAGGAAGGGAATCTGCTGACGAATGTGTTCAATCGTCTGGTGCGTTCCTGTTTCTACACCGCACAAAGCTATTTTGACGGAAAGCTGCCGACCGGCAACATCACTGAATCGGTACTTGCAGAAACCGAAAAGCAAGTACTGGAATTTGAGCGTCACATGTACAATCACGATTTCCACCGCCTCACCTATGTATTGGACGACTATATTCGCTTTATGAACAAGCACTGGGTCAACCACATGAAACAAGCTGAAAAAGAAGATGACCAAGTATTGCGTCATCAAATCCTGTTGGATTGTTTCCATGGGGTGCGTACAGCGACCACCCTGCTGCACGCGATCGCACCAAGCGGTTGTGCAATGGTGCAAGAATACCTTGGGGTATCGGATGAACTTTGGAATTGGGAACACATTTTTGAGCCGTTGTCGTATTTTTGCGGCGAGGGGCACCAACTGAAATTCTTAGAACCTCGTGTAGACTTTTTTGCCAAACACCAAAGCCAATTTGTGGAAGAGTAACCTCTTCCCAATCGGCATTTTTACATAAAGGAGTTGTCCACCATGTATCCGCCGCTACCTTATAATGTGCTGTTGATTGGCTTTATGGGAACTGGAAAAACGACCATTGCCCGCGCACTCAGTAAAAAACTTCAGGTTGACTGGGTTGATCTGGATCGTTTGATTGTCGACCGTGCCGGTATGCCAATCACCGAAATCTTTGAAACACAGGGAGAGCCGGCATTTCGTGCTTTGGAAACACAAATTTTAGAGGAATTGTCTGAAAAAACAGGGATGATCATTTCCTGCGGTGGTGGGGTGGCGATGCAGCCTCAAAATCTCCCCTTACTCAAAAAGGGAAAAGTCATTTTGCTGACCGCTTCACCCTATACCATCCTACGAAGGGTTTCGCACCGCAATCACCGTCCACTGTTACAAAACCGCATGAATGTGCCTGCCATCAAAGAATTGATGGAGGAGCGCCAACCGCATTATAAAGCGGTTGCTAACATTGTCATCAAAACAGATGGCAAACCTGTTTCCGCGATCTGTGCACAAATCATCAAACGCCTGTACCCCACACGCTTACAATCAAATGTTAAAGTACCCAGATCATAATTATTCCCCAGGAAATGAACAACGCTCGCTAGCGGTTGGAGGAATGTGATGCAGTACATTTATTTTACAAGGCGGGTGCTCGTCTACATACTGGGACTATTCACCATGGCTAGCGGCATCAACCTTTGTCGTGCCTCCCGCTTGGGAGGAGCGCCCGCCAGCACCCTGCCAAGCGTCATCAGCCAAGCGGTCGAAGATGATATGGGATTGTGGACTTTTCTGGTGTTTATGGTGTTCTTATTCATCCAGATTTTGTTGTATGGTCGCTCGTTTGAAAAGAAAAACTTGTTTCAGGTATTCAGTTCACTGATCTTTGGTTTTTTTGTCAGTTTTGCCGCCTACATGACCGACCCCATCGTTCCCGAAGGATATCACATGCAGCTTTTGACCCTTGCCGGTGGTATTTTCGGCATCGCACTCGGCATTTTTTTGTATGTCCCAACGGACATCCTTTCCCTCCCAAACGAAGGGATGGTGCAAGCCATCAGCTTTCGATTTGGGTACAGCATGTCCACTTCTAAAATCATCTTCGACTGTGCCATTGTGTTGCTCGGTGTGGTGATTTCCCTACTGTGGGTGGGACATTTGCAAGGAGTACGGGAAGGTACGGTCATCGCCGCCGTTTGTGTCGGTCTTTGCTTGCGCCTATTACAAAAATTTTTCGGACAGTATCTGCGATTATTCTTGGGTGTTCAAGAATCTTCTTAACACCATATCATAACAACCAAACATCGTAACGAGGGTAGGCGCATTTCGCCTACCCTCGTTACGATGTTTGGTGCCAAGAAAGTCCTTTTCTATTTCGACATTCTGCCAGAGCATCCAAAAATCTGCAAGTCGCAGTGATACAGAAAATAAAAATGGTGAGCCGTGTTGCTCACCATTTTTGCGATTGCGGGTTTTTCGATGGTCTAATAGCAAACTATTTTCGTGTCGGTACAATCTCAATCCAGTATCCATCCGGATCACTGACAAAGTAAAGTCCCATTCCTTCGTTGTGGTAACAGATACAACCCATTTCAGTGTGCTTTGCAAATGCTGCCTCATAATCATCAACACGAAGCGCCAAATGTACTTCATTGTCACCTAAATTGTAATGATCCTTCGGCCAGTCACGCAGCCAAGTAAGTTCCAAACAAAAGTCGGTTGCCCCGTCCCCTAAGTACACCAGAATAAAACTGCCGTCTGCCGCTTCGTTGCGACGAATTTCAGTAAGCCCCAATGCCTCTTTGTAAAACGCAAGAGAGCGTGCCAGATCTGCAACGTTATAATTGTAATGAATAAATTGAAATTTCATTTAAAATTCTCCTCTTTCAAATGGTGATTTGTTCGCCTTCCTCAGTCGGTAAAAAATGAGCCTGTGTCGGATAGCGGTCACAACACTGCGCGATGGCAGCTGTGGGGTCACCAAAGTAGTGCATCCCCACGAGCAAATCGGTCTTAACCGCCGCTAAAAATCCATCGACCCCATCGGTGCAGTGATCCACTAGTCTTGTGTCCAGCGGCAAGAATGCGACCTTACACTGTCGCCCTTGCAACAGGGTCATTTGCGCAAGATAGTCTCGGTGCATCTGTGTGTTCCATGCAGGGTCTTCCCCTGTCCAGTGCCAATCGTTGAGATCCCCTGCGTGATAGATCACGCCATCTGTCGTCGTCACCCAAAACGCTACCCCGAGATCGGTGGACTGTAAGGTCTCCACGGTGATACCGTCTATCGTATACCTTTGGTGAGGATGACACCAAATTACGGTATGGTCGGTTGAAATGGCATTGTCGATGTCATCCGACAGCAGATACACCACCGTTTGACCTTCCTCTCCCACCGTCAAAACACAGTCGGCATAATGGTCTCCATGCTGGTGGCTTACAAAAATATAAAGCGGTTTTTGCGGACAGAACGTGGGCAAACGCCCTTTGATATAATCAAACAACAGATAACAGTCGGATGTTTCAACCAAAAATCCGCTGTGGTGCAGATAGGTAATTTGCATAATCCCCTCTTTTCTGTCTCATCGTTTTATAAGTGAAAACGACGTGCAATCAATTGATAAAGATTTTTTCCTTGGAATACCAAAATAATACTCCCGATGACAAAACTGAACACAAAGCACAAAGCGGATGGAATGACCACCTGCACCATCCCTGTGAGGATGAAGATCAGCGGTACCAACCCGTACAGCGCATTCAATCCCCAATAAACCAGATAGTCCTCGGTGCGAATTTGTAAGACCCTAGATAGGATGAGCATGGCGACAAGCATAGCCATACACAAAAACGGCAAGACATAGGTAAGCGACCAGTTGTGCCAGCCTGTCAGCCAATCCCAACCAATGGCCAATAAGCTGATCCAAAACAGTTCAAAGGTCAGTGTGCGCAAAAGGTTGTAGCGATTGCTCCGAATGGCGGCAACGGTGCTGATCCATGCACAAACCACCCCAATGATGGAGAAAAACCACCATGCGTTGTTGGAGGGGAACACCAGATTTGCTGTAATGCAGAGTGCAATGGTGCTCACTGCAATGACACTGATCACCTGTGTGACAAACATTTTACTAAAACGCGGTTTTTTCAAAACGGGAAAGGGCGGTTGGGTCGCTTTTCCATGCAGCACGCCACCGCACAGCGGACAGGTCGTTTTATTCCCACTGACACGCACGTTACAACTATCACAATATTGCATCGGTTACTCCTTCCCCCTGCTTCTTCGCCACTCTTCGCTTTGCTTTTCGGGATTTTTCAGATGGCTCTTCGTCGGCAGTGACTTCCAAGTCACTGCCATGGATGGTTACTTCCACACCATCTTTACTTAATCCTTCAAAGAAATATCGCTGTAATGAGGTGTCTGCTTGGGCAGAGGAAAACCCCACCGTGAGCTGATCGCCAAAAGAACAGATACAGATCTGTTCTGTGAGTGTTGCCACCAAAAAGCTGTAACGGGCAATGTAGCGATCGAACGGCTCCGGTACAACAATGCGCCCCACATTTGAAATGACCGATGTGGTATGCCGTCCAGCAAGGTAACGAGAAAACCGCAAGACAAGATTTTTAAGGGGCAAAGGTGCCATGCGAATGGCCATGTTGTGTTCCATCGCCGCAAAATGATTCATCAAGGTCATCAATGCATCCTTTTGCAGTAGTTTGCGCAAGTCAGTATCTACTTTTTTTGCTACAGAGGCCAGATCTTTGGGGTCTTTGCTAAAGTCGTAACTCAAGTCGACCATGCCAAAAAAATTGCCATTGGTGGTGGACGGAAAATGCTTGCGCAGATTGACAGGCAGAGAAATGACAACGGGATGTTTGCGTTCCCGCAGATACATCGTTTTGTAATAGGCACGCATAAACAATGCTGTCAAGTAACCTGTGATGGTTGTACCATATCGATGTGCCGCCGCCAGCACCTGTTTTGCCGACATGACCCCTTCCATCATATTGAGGTCCGCTTCCGGCCGTTTTGACGATTTAAAATGGTAGGCAGATAGGTTGTTTTGTTGGTATTTCGTTTTATTTTTCTGATAGTATTTTTGAAAGCTGTCTTTTGCCTGCTCATCCATCGCCGAGATGAGATTGGAAGGCATGGACACCCCTTGCAATTCTTCTGAATGTTTCAAGAGGAGATACTGACAGACCAACGCTGTCAAAAATTGCACCGCTCCTGTCCCATCGGTCAAGCTGTGATAAACATCAAAATTGATGCGATCACGATAGTAGCTGACACGAAACAACGGTGTGCGTTTGCTGTCAATGTCAATTGCCGCACAAGGTGCCACCGTTTCCGGCACCGCGCGGATCGGCAAGGTGCGTTGTTCCAAATAGTACCAAAATAAGCCCTTACGCAACACCACGGAAAAACTCTGAAAGTGTTTCATGATGGCATCCAACGCCTGTTGCAAAATCTGTGGGTCAATATCCTCCAACAGATAACAGGAAAACCGAAATACACGGGTATCAGTACCGCTACTGGTCGAAGGGAAGATTTTTGCCACATTGTCAAGTCTTCTCCAAGTTTGAGGTTGCTTACCGGTCATGTTTGCGCGCTCCATTCAAAAATTCGTCGATATAATCAAAGGTTTTTTGTACCATTGGGTAATGCAGATCCAATTGTAAGTAACCATGCAGTGCATTCGGCACACGATGCATTTCGACATGATTGCCGGCTTGACGTAGTGCCTCGCCATAGGCTTCCCCCTCATCGCGCAATGGATCAAACTCTGCCGTGATGAGCAAGGTATCCGGCTGATTGGAAAGGTCCTTGGCACACAGCGGTGCGTAGTAAGGGTTTTCGGCATCCGAGGGGTCGGAAGAATACAACGACATGTATTCACACAGATGCTTTGATGTCAACAGATACCCTGTTGCATTGGTGCGAATCGATTCATAAGGAGAGGTTTCGGTATGGTCGTGATAGGTCACAGGGTAAACCAACACCTGTCGTTTCACGGTAAAGGTGTTGCGATCCCTGCCCATTTGAGAAACTGCCGCTGTCAAATTTCCGCCAGCACTATCTCCCATCAAGACAATTTCATCTGCATTGATACCAAACATCATGCTACTGTTCATCAGTGCTTCGGTAACCGCATAGCACTCTTCCACTCCATAGGGGAATTTCCGCTCCGGTGCCAGCGCATAGTCTACCGACAACACCCGATGCCCTGTCGTTTTCGCAAGATTACTACAGACACGATTATAAGTGTCCACCGTTTCAGTAACCCAGCCACCGCCATGAAAAAAAATGATCAGAGATTTACCCATCGTCTTTGATGGGGTGTACAGTCTTGTCAATACTGTGCGATCCTTTGCTTCAATGTCGTAATCTTGAAAGGGTACCAAATTGGGGTCAAGATCCAATTCCAACTTCGCCCCTACATTTTGCGCTGCTCGTTGCAACCGATATGTTTTTGTAATGTCAGAATAGGAAGCCGCCTTTAGCACAAGCTTCATCGCCTTACTCATTTCCATTCATCATAACCCCTTTTTGTTTGTAAGTAAGAAGTACGTTTATCACACCTCAGTAATACTTTTAAGTATACGTTATCTTACCCTTTTTTTCAACAAAATTATGTGAACATTTGTCTTTCTTTCCAATGATATACATGACTGTATCCACGACAGAAAACCGGCAACGGTAATGATGCTTTCGCTGCACCCTTTTGCCCGTTGCCGGTTTTAAATTAGAATCAATTTCAAGAAGATTTGTAGATGGTAAAGGTGTTTTTCCCACGGTGTTTTGAATCATACAATGCAATGTCCGCCACGTGGAACAATTGCTCATAGGTTGTGCCGTCATCCGGTGCACTGGCAATCCCAATCGACGCAGAGACCTTGATCTGTTCTCCATCCTCGGTTCGGTATTCTTCTTCTACAACATCACAAATGCGCTGTGCTAGCATTGCTTGATTCTCTTCATTCATCGTACCTGCAATAAAGGCAATGAATTCATCCCCACCAAATCGCCCGATCAAATCTTCCTCTCGGAACAAGGCGCGCACCTTGTCATAAATTTCACACAACACCTGATCGCCAAACGCATGTCCAATCTTGTCGTTGACACTTTTAAAATTATCAACATCAAACAAGAACAGTCGACCTTGCTTGCCCTGATTGAGATAGGATGCCACCTTTCTACTCATCGCCTCTTTGTTGTAAGCCCCTGTCAATCCGTCTCGTTCTGTCTTCGACAGCAGGGCAAGTTCCGCTTCTTTTGCCGCCTGAATTTCATCGATGGCAAAAATAGCAATCACGTCGCCGCTCTCTTTGTCCAATCGACTGTTGATGCGCATTTGATACCAACGATATTGACTTTCATCAATCTCTACCCCATTGCGTTTTTTGTTGAGCACCACAGGTTTTGCCTGATAATCAAAGCTAAGCTCCTGCTCCCCTTTGGCAAATCGTGCACAAACCTGTGCCGGTGTGACCTTGTCCACAAGCTCACGGCTTTCAGGATGTAGAATTGTCACCATATAATGCCGCAAAAAGTCTGTAAACGCAATGTCTTGATCCACGGGCAATTCATGTGTGTCAATCAGGATGCGTTGCGACTTATCCTTTGTCACATTCACCTCAATCACCGTTTGGGTAAAGTTGAACAGCGCATCGGTAAGCTTTTGGCTTTGATCCAATTTTTGTTCCAATTCTTTGATTACTTTTTGATAGGTATCCATCATGACTAGACGAATCATAAACAGCAGTAACAGATAGAAGATGCCCAGTAATATCACCGCCAAGACCACCTGTTGTAGCGCCAATTCTCCCATGCTGTGTTCCAATTCAAACACCCTTGCATTAAAGATGAAGAAAAGCCCCAATACAATCATTAAAATGACAATATAGTCAAGCAATATACGATTGCCAATGATTTCCTTCACTGCTTTGCGTGGAATTACAGCAATGAACGTCGTCAATACAACAATGTGTACCAAGACCACCAACAGGCTGTTTTGCGCCAACTGTGTCGGGTCGTTGATGATGTTATAAGTGGAGGTGTTCCCAAACAGTGCACTCAGACCCAGTACCACCGAACGACAGGTGAAAAAGTGCATGAGTAACCCGAAAGTGATACCAATGATAACCCATATACGATCACGAAACAGCAAGAGGCTTTCCAGTAAAAACACGATCGCAATGGCGATGTAGGTAAAGGTTTGCTCGTAACTCAGATAGAGGATCACCCTTGGCAGGAACAAGCCGTTAATGGCTGCAAATATATAAAGTAAAAATGGTGAAAAGCGCTCTGCTTTTACAAAGCGCTTGATCAGCAGTAATGATAAAAAAGAATGAACCCCGAACGCCAAAAACTCAAAAACAGAAAATATCATTTCCATGTATATGCCTCAAATTCTCCGAAAGTCGTTATGCTATTTTTTGTTGCCAATGCGGTATATGTCCGTCACATTATTCTACCTTGAACAAGCTGTTATGTAGCATTGTCAGCAGATGGTTTTTCCATGTAATTTTCAGTAAACTGCTGTAATGGTATTGGTTTTGCAAAAAAGTAACCCTGTCCATATTCGCATCCCATTTCTTTGAGTAGGGTAACCTGCGCTTGCTCTTCCACCCCTTCTGCTACAATATCCATATTGAGGCTGTGCGCAAGTTTGATGATCCCATCAATAACCAAATGTCCACGATCTTCCTGCTGATGAGTCATCAGGAAGCTACGATCCAGTTTGATCGTGTCCATAACAAAGCTTTTGAGCATACCGAGCGAAGAGTACCCTGCGCCAAAGTCGTCGATCGACACACGAAATCCTGCCTCATGCAGATCCGCAAGCACCTCACCCAACCGCTCTTCGTTATTCAAGATGGTGGTTTCGGTCAATTCGATTTCGATGTAGCGATGCGGTACCTCGTGACGATCCACAATAGCAACCAATTCAGCAACAAAGTTCGGGTTACTCAAATGTCGTCTCGAAAAATTGATTGAAACAGGTACACAAGGGTACCCTCTGGAGCTCCAATCTTTGAAGGCTACACAAATACAATCTAACATATGCTGATCCAGTTGTACCACAAACCCATTGCTTTCAAATAGGGGAATGAATTGATCCGGAAAGATCATCTTACCGTCCGGTTTAATCCAACGCACCAACGCCTCCGCACCAATCAGACACCCATCGGAAAGACGAAACTTTGGTTGTAAAAATGGCACCATCTCGTGATTTTTCAAAGCTGGTTCCATTTGGTTGGTAATTTCTGTATTGATCAACAGTTGCTGTTTGTAGGTGTCATCGTAATCAAACACCCCTTCTGAGCCACTGTTTTTAGCAAAGCTATGAGCAAGGTGAAGTTTGTTGATGATTTCATTGACATCTGTTTCCCCCTGTTCAACAAAATAGCGACCATATCGAAATTTCAACTTGTGTTGATTGAGTGCTGGGATGGCATCCACGACATACTGTTCAAATTGGTGTCGATCTTGCGTGAGCTTTTCGCCGAGTTCTCTGGAGCAGAACATCATGAAATCGTCTCCTCCAACCCTTGCCATAACAAAACTGGGATCCTGCATTCTTTTTCCAGAATTCGCAATTTCCAACAGCACTTTATTGCCGGTTGCAAAACCAAACATTTCGTTGATGCTTTTAAAACTCGCCACATCCATTTTGATGACTGCATAGTTCCGCTTTGGATGTGTACGCAACTGTTTGCGTATTACTCGTTTGAGCTTCATAAGATTGGGCAGTCCCGTCAAATCATCGTAATATGCCGCCTCTTCAACACGGCGTTTCCCTGTCGTCGTATTGACAATTAGAATAATGAGCACAATAAATACAACAAACAATGCCCCGACCACAATGATGCTCATCAATTGCACTTCACGAGTAACCTCGTTCTCATTCACCACCAGTACAATCGACCAATCGTTGATATTCAACGGTTTAAAAATGCCAGTCATTGGCACACCGTCCAACACAAAAGAAACAGAACCCTCTTGGTGTGCTGCCAGCGCATTTTGCACCGCTTGCAAGCCGGCACTATCGGTGAATTCTGCCTCCCTAAGGTCTTCCCGGCTAACAAAGTCTTCAGTGGTGGTCAAAAAGTCGTTACCTACCGCATCGGTAATGATGACATGCCCACTCTCAGCAAGGCTTTCTGCCAAATGAGCCATCATCGGTGTGGTATCATATTCCACCAGCACATAGCCGATGACGACTTGTTCGTAAAAGACCGGCGCTTGAATGCCAATGACGGTATTGCCTGTTGTCACGCTCTGATATGGTTTGGTGACCATCACACTTTCCGTGTCATAATTCAACTTTTCAACCACCTGCGTTGCTGCAAGGTTACCGTCCGCCGACATACCATTGCCAAGTCTATCCATAAAATATAAGCCATCAAACTGAAATATAGATTGTTGCTCCTGTAGATGGGTCAAAATTTCCATTTCGTTTTTACCCTCTACTGTTTTGGCAATACTTACCGCATCGTTTTTTGTCGTTTGTAACGACAAATTAACAGTATACTGTTGTTCCACAGCAGTGCTATGCAATAGATTGAATACGGTATTGTAAAGGGCTTGATTAACAGCAAACTCTAATTGAAAAAAGCTGAAAATCCCTATTAAAATCACAACTCCAATCCAAATGGAGCCCACCCAATTTTTTTGTTGTCGCTTCTGTTTCATTCGCTTACCATCCTTTAAGTCTTGTACCATCATGCTACAAAACGCCATCATCTTTTACTTTTTCATTATATCATATTACATCCAAAAATACCATCCCTAAAATTCTAAAAAGCAAACAAAAAGCATTTTGTAGATTTCTTTCCATATCATCATTTTAAATAGTAAAATACTCTTAAAAAAACGCCATCAAAAGGCACTTAAATAATCTTTTACCAAAGTCTGTGCAAAATCCAAATAACCTTTATTTCACACTGTTTAAATGGGGTTTTAAGTACAAAAAAACTCTTTACATTTGTCGAAATTAGTAGTAAAATGGAATTGTTAGTAGGGTGTCTTTCCCTATTCATGCGATTTTACTATCGTATACGCCTTGTTGTACACAAAAGGAGCGGATAATTATGAAAAATTTAAAAATCAAATTCAAGTTTGCCTTGTGCTTGGGAATTTCTTTGCTGATTCTCATTGTCGCCAGCACCATGGGTATTTGGGGCATCTCCTCATTGGGTACCATGTTTACGGACTTCAACAACAACGCCTTCGAAACCTATGTTTCTCTTGCGGAAATGCGTACCGGTTATGACAATGCGGCCAAACAATTAGCGAATGTTGCCACCACAGGTGACGCGCAAGCCATCATCGATGCGTATCATACAGGTACGACTTACATCGAAGAAGCATTGGTTCATATGGAAACACTGAAAGCAAAGGCTACGGATGACGCATTTTACAATGCGTTGACGACGATGGAGCAACATGCGATAGAGTCTGAAGCATACCGTGCCGAAATTTTGCAACTTGCGCAAGCAGGTGATGTTGATAAAGCGGTCGACCTCTTCTTCAATGAATTTTTCACCGCTTTCAATCTTACTCTTGGTGAAGTGGATGTTTTAATTGCGCAAACCGAGACTTATGCTGAGAATTCTTCGGCAATGGCTGCTACTTCAGCCGGTGCCATCACGATCACCTTATGTGTTCTCGCGGGTGTTGCAATTGTCCTCAATATTCTAGTTGGTGCAGTTTTGACCAAATCATGCACCGATCCACTCTTCAAATTGCAAAAAGCAGTTTCTGCCCTTGCCAAGGGGAACTTTGAAGAGGCACGTATCGATTACAAGGCCAGAGATGAATTTGGTCAATTGGCGACTGACTTGCAGACCACAACCGATACCATCTATGCTATTATGGAAGACTTGAAGGGCGGATTTGGTTGTTTGGCGCACGGGGACTTTGTATCGCATCAAAGCCGCCCTGAAGTATACATCGGGGAGTTCTCGCAAATCATTGAAGCGGTTCGTGTATTTGTTGTCAACATCAACGCATCACTTGCCCAAGTTTCCTCCGCTTCTACTGAAATCATGTCCGGTGCATCACAGGTGGCAAACGGTGCCCAAACCCTTGCAATGGGGGCGACTGATCAATCCGGCGCCATCGACCAGCTACTTTCCACCATTGAAGACATTTCCGTGCAAGTACAGCAGATCAACGAAAGTTCGCAAAATGCAGCGACCGTTTCCCAACAATCCAAAGTGGCTGTTGCCGAAAGCAACGATAAAATGCAACAATTGATGGATTCGATGAATGAAATTGACTCCAAATCCAAAGAAATCAGCAAGATTATCAAAACGATTGAAGATATTGCTTTCCAGACCAATATTTTGGCACTCAATGCCGCTGTTGAAGCAGCACGTGCCGGTACTGCTGGTAAAGGCTTTGCCGTAGTTGCAGATGAGGTACGTAACCTTGCTGCAAAATCCGCAGAGGCTGCACAGAATACCACTGTTTTGATCAATGCATCCATTGCTGCAATCAACAAAGGGGTTTCGCTGTCGCAGGTCACTGCCACCGAATTGTCCACTGTCGTTGGTGGTTCGGAACAAGTCAATCTGTTGATTCAAGAAATTTCCACAGCAACCACCGATCAGACAACTTCTATTCAAGATGTTACCCAGAGCCTGGATCGAATCTCGGCTGTTGTTTCGACAAACTCTGCCACCAGTGAAGAGAGTGCCGCTGCCAGCGAAGAATTGTCTACACAGGCAAATCTCTTAAACAACCTCACAAGTTCCTTCAAATTGTTGCCACTCGGTAGCAATCGCTTGCCCAACGAAAAGACACCACCTCCTGCGCCTAGCAACGTAGACGATAAGTATTAAATTTTCCTAATATCTTTTTTGCAGGGCGAACTTTCATTGTTCGTCCTGTCTTTTATCTCCATACACCACTAATTTTCATCATTTTTCGGAGGTCTTCATATGAATGTTACAGGTGCGCTCATTCTTTTTGCTGTTTTGGCACTGCTCTATATTTTGATTGTTGAAATTTTCACCATTCTGTTTCGATTGACAGGGTTGACCTATGAAAAGGCACGATTTCAGGTCATTTCCATGCTCACAAACTGTGGTTTTACCACGCAGACCAGTGAAAGCGTGGTCTCTTCGGTCATTCGCAGGCGGCTAACAAAAATCACCATCATTTTCGGCTATCTCTTCACCGTTGTCATCATGTCCAGTATTGTCAACGTCTTTTTATCGCTCAGCCATTCCGAGGTGCAGGATATGTGGACATCCGGTATTGTCATCGCCTGCCTCATCGGGCTTGTTTTGATGTTTAATCGCTCCAATACCGCAAAAAAACTAATCGACTTAGCCATTGCAAAAGTAGGGCGTCGTATCATGTTTGGCAAACACAAAAATACCATTGTTGTGTTGGATTACTATGGGGATAATGTGATGGCTGAGGTGAATTTGGATGTTCTTCCAACAGATCTTCAAGATGTAACTCTCAAAGATTCCGGTTTAAAGGAAGTGTATAAAGTGCAACTCATCCTCATCAAACGAAAAGGACAAACAAAAAGTATTTTAACAGGGGAAGAAATGCTTCAACAAGACGACCTTGTCGTGGTATTTGGCAATTATAATAACATTAGAAAGCTATTCCACGCATAAACTTTAGGAGAGTAATATGCGCGTGCTGTAAAAGTAACGAATGAAAAAGGAGGGGTTTGGTGTTTTTGCTCGCATTGGTAGAAAAGGTACCACTATTTTGTCGCAGTTTATTGTTGCGCCTCTTTGCTCAAATCCGTGCGTTTGCCCTATTTGAATTCTTACTTTTGACGTTGTATGTTGCCCTTTCCGGATTGACTATCAGTATGTTATTCGTGCAGTCACGAAATCGATGTCGACTTGTTTTCACTATACTAACAATACTCTCCGCCCTCTGTCTGGCCATGCATTGTTGTTCCAAGCGAATACAAGGTAAAGCCTTGTGGTAATGGTGGCACGCCATCGAAATAAAGGGGAATTTCACACCGGAACATCCCCTTCCCGGCATCAAATATGCCAACTATACGGTATTGGGTATTCCGGTAGAAGAATTGTTTTTTGAGTAATATTCCCTACAAAAACAGGCAGGATCATCTTCACGTGATCCTGCCTGCTCATCGTTACATCAAACGATTTATAATGCTCGTTTTAAATATACCATATCCACCAACTGTACGCCGGCTTCGATGATGGGGTGATCATAGTGATCGGTAAAAAAGTTTTTCACACGGTACGATTCTTCAAACCCACAGGCTTTATAAAATGGCACCGTCAAGGGACTGTCACCTGTGCCCACCAATAAGGTGTCATAGTCAGCACGGTAATGTTCAACCAGAAAGGTGATGAGTGCTTTGCCGATCCCTTTCCCTTGCATCGATGGATCGGTGGCAATATTTTTCAACTCTAATGTACGATGCCCCTCATCGGTCACCACACACACCGCAAGGACTTGCCCCTCACGATAGAGCAAAAACATTTCCCCTCGCGATAAGTATCGATCGATCATACTCTCCTGTTCATCTGCAAGGAGGAGTAAGGGTAAAAATCGTTTTTTATCCTGCATAATTTGATAAACCGCACCCACCTCACGTTCACAAAGGCGTACGTCCCATGGCGGAGCTAACAAGTGCTGCAGTAGCTCATCAGGCGTTGAAACAACCTGTACTGCGCCGGCAGCTACCAGTTCCTCTTTTGTGCGAAATCCCCAATCCACAGCAATGCAATCGATACCGGCATTGCGTGCCGTCATAACATCCACTTCGGAATCACCGATATAAACCACCTGTTCTTTCGACAGCTGTAGCCCCTCGCACAATCGATCAAGGCCGTCCGGTGCAGGCTTTCGTGGTACACCTTGCTGTTCACCAACAGCAAGGGTAAATAAATTTAAAAAGTACTGCTCCGCCAATCGCTTAACCGCTTCATCCACCTTGTTCGATAAGATAGCGAGCTGCACGCCTTGCAACTGTAACGCTTCCAATACGGCAATGACGCCCTCATAAGGGTGTGTATTGTCCTCACAATGTTGTTGGTAATGCCGATAAAAAGTGTCAAGCACTTCTGCTTGACACTTTTTATCGCAGTCATTTGGCAAACAACTGACAACAAGAGAAGTAATCCCATGCCCTACAAACCGCCGCACCTCTTCTTTCGTGCGTGTAGGCAACCCATGTTGCCCACACGCATAGTTGATACTATTTGCAAGGTCGTCCAATGTATCTAAAAGGGTGCCATCTAAATCAAAAATTGCCAATTGATAGTTCATAATGCTCCTCTTAATTTGCAAATGTAGTGTGAGCCGCTTTCCACTTTTCCAACGCAATCCCCATCCAAAAGGAATAGATCCCAAGGGTGATAATCGTCAATAGTGCCCATTTGATCCACTGCCAAAACAACCCCATCGCTTTTCCGGTAAAGTGCAGTCTTCTACCTTCCACCACAGTGTGATTGATTCTCCATCCGTAAACCTTACACATCGCCCATGGATAAGCAAGCCCCAACGTGATCAATGTAACCGCACCACAAAGAATCGCCAAACATAAGTACTCGAATAAGCCCCCATCAAAATAAGAATTTTCTTGCACCATTTCTCCCCCTCTCTTTTATTGTGTATCCGGTTGTTGTCCGTCGTGGGAAAGCCACTTGCACTCCGACAAGCAAAGGTCGGTAAAGGAGGCAGTAAACGACGAATCTTCTGGACTGCAAGCATAGACACCAAATTGCACTGCCCCTGTTGCCGCTGCTAAATGACAGATACGCATCTGTTTGAACCGTACCCCATCAGTAGAACATTCCAAGCAAAAGTCATCCGCACGTCTACTCAAACGATACCACATCGTGCGAATATCCGCTGGTATTTCTGTCGTTGCCCAATCAGAATACCCCCCATTTGTCACGACACTGCCAAGATGTTGGAACTCTTCATTTTCATACTCAATTGATCCCTTGATCCAATTTTCGCTATCTAAGTAAGCGACTACACCACACTGATCAAAACGATGCTTGCTGTCAAAGGCGGTCTTTACTGTAAAAGAAAAATATTGTTCTTCGGTTTGCAGTTGCAGTACCGGTGCATTGTCATTGCGAAAATGGTAATAAGTTCTTTGCCACAAATCAGTATGTGGATTGGTGGTGATCGAAATTTCTGTTTGTCCGATCCGATAGGCTTTTGGTTGTCTTGTCCATTGTAATTGCTCTACGGGAAATGTCATCGTGCCCTCCTATAATATTGTGATGTCTATATCATATGTTTTCTCTATCATACAGGTGTCAAGTTGATATTCTTGACATAATTTCAAAGTCTTTTTGTTCTCTAATATCAATTGTTGTACAGACAAGCCTGTATCGTCCAAACGTTGTTCCACCACATGGGCATGATCTTTGATTGCTTGAAATTGGGAAGTGATATATTCCTCCGACATCACAAGCCACCGATGTCGCATCTGTTGCAGTTCTTCTGCTGAAAAATCCTTTTGAAAATCAAAGGGGATGTAACATCCTTCAACAATGAGATGCTGCTTGTTTTCTATTACCGTCTTAATCATTTCACGCACAATCGGCCAAAGGTAGGTCGTCAGTGCCTCATCTTCCTCCAGCGAAATGCTGGTTTGTCCACTGCGAATCAATCCCATTTTCAGGTGATCAATCGACAAATAGGGGCAATGATACCGTTCCAACAAACGCTGTGCCAATACCGTCTTCCCTGTGTGGGTTGCGCCACCAATCAAAATAACCATATCACTCTCCTAAAAGCCCAGCTCTTCCAAGCTTTGAAATGTCATGAGATGTGCCACTTGTTGATAAACTTCACTGCCTTTGATTTGCTGTACGGCAGGATTGTCGGCTGGATAGGCTTGGAAAATTGTCTGCACCTGTGTCGCAATGCCAAGCAACTCTTCAGCTGGTGGGGCGAACAATCGGACAGCATGTTCTTGTAGATGTCCCACAAAGTGTTGCATTTGTGGCACCATTTCTAATCCTTTGCGCAGTAGTTGCATAAATTCTACCATTTTATTTTCTGTGACAAGGATTTGACCTTGACACAGCACCATCGAAAAGTAGTGGTGCTTCGGTAAGAGTACCCACGACTCTTCTTCTGCCAATAGCGATGTTTGATAGAGCGTACCGAGCATCGCTTGGCTGAGCAGTAGATACAAACGACAGAGTAAGTCCCATTGATAGACGGTAAAACCACCTTGTTGCAACAGATATGCTGTACACTCGTAACAAAGTTGTAACTTGATCGGCGATCCCTCCAAATGATCCTTTGTCACCCATGCCAAAAGAGCATCCACGTGGGTAGGGTCCACCGCAAAAGTTTTGGCAATCATTTTTCTGGTGGCAATCGGCAGGGTCTCTAGGCTCGCCGGTAAGGGCACCGATTGCTTGATAAAGTGATGGTATACCTGTGGGGGCAGTGTTGCCCAGTCAACCACTTCATCGGCACACTGTTGTATCTCTGTTGGGTCGGTGGCAACCAACAGGCGTGCCACTGCGCCAAAGTCCCCATTTGTTTTCAAAAACAGGCGGTAACTTTTGGTTTTTTGCCGATCCTCGACACATTGATCAAAGAAATTTTCAGCAATTCTTTTCGTTTCTTGTTCGGGTAGACTGTCCTGTAATGACGAGAGTTGGTCAAAAAATTTCGCGGTAATTTCTTGTGTTCGCACTTCTTCTTGTAATTGTAACAAACGTTTAAAAAACAGCACAACTTCCTTTGGATTTCCCAACAAAACATCAAATGCCAGTGTGTCCAACAAACTCATCGCTTTTTCGACATGTTTGATACCATAAGCACCGGCTAGCACCAACATCAATTGTAATTTGTTACGTGGGTACGCTGCTGCCGCAGGGGAAAGTCGGAACTCTACCATGTCACATGTTTTGGCTAGATAGGTGTGCAATGTGCTCAAGTACTGCTCCGCATAATGAATGGTCTTTTCGCTATTTCCTTTTTTCTGGTAATAAAGTGTTGCCAAAAAGGCAACATCCAGCTGCCTCATCACCGAATCCGCATAATATTCCTCTAATTTTTCAAGCCACCAGTCAGCAGTACTATCCCCTACCTGGAGCAAAATAGAAACCCCACGACAAAACAGTACGCCCATCAATTTGTGTCCTACAACCGCTTTTCCTAAGGTATAGTTTCTTTCTTTGATCTTCTCTAATGCCATACGTGCATACATCAATTGATCTTCTCCGGTATTGGATTCAATACATTGAAGGATCGTGATATCATCGGGAGTTACCTTGAGTTTTTCTTTCAAAATCTGTTGATTGCGCTTGTACTTTTTATCATAACTTTCTTTTTCTTCGGCGGTTGTGCGGGCATAACCATCATGATGTAAAATAGTGTGACCAAGCATACACCCTTTGATTTTTTCATGTTGAAAATTAAAACTTTCGTGAATGACACCGGTGTAGCGTACACCGGTACTGCAATTCAACAGTCGATTGGCTTGAAAATCAACAAACTCTGTACTCGTGAGATCCTGTGCGGCATAATTGCGTTGCATGAGGTAGGCAGTCTCATACTGCTTTGCCTGATCCGATTGCAAAAAGGCCACCAGCTCCTTGATGTTTTCATCGAGGTATTCGTCTGCGTCAACGGTCATATACCACTGCCCAACGCACCGATCCAGTACCGCATTGCGTGCCGCAGAAAAGTCGTTGATCCAGACAAAGTCCAACACTTCATCGGCATATCGGGCCGCAATTTCACGGGTACCGTCGGTCGAGCCTGTGTCGGCAATGACCAGTTGACAGGCAATCGCCTTTCGCAGTGGTTGCAATGCCTGCAAACAACGCTCGAGACAACGACTTTCATTTTTTACAATCATCCCAATGGATAGCATGGGTGTATTTTTTTGTTTGGCCATGATGAGGTCCTCACAGTCTTTCCCTTACGTTTTGTTTCTGTAAATGGAAGTATTTTATCGCAATTGTATCTTTTTATTTTACCATTCAATCAAAATCCTGTCAATGAAAATCACGCAAAAGATACCTTCTCTAAAAATGCACGACAACCTTTTGTGACATCTTCATAGGTGGTATCAAAATTGCCAGTATACCATGGGTCGGCAATGTCGACAGCTTGACCACAAAAGTCCAATAAAAGATGTACTTTCACCCGATCTGCCTTGTCGATGATGCGGATAAGGTTTTGGACATTGTGGCGATCCATACAGAGGAGATAGTCGAATTGTCTGCCATCTGCACGCGTCACCTGACGTGCTTTTCGTTTGGTGAAGGCAATGCCCTCTTCAGAAAGTTTTTGTCGGGTGCCGTAGTGGGTATCATTTCCGAGTTCCTCTCGACTGGTGCCTGCTGATGCAATGAAAAATTCTTCAGCCAACCCCTGTTCTTGCACAAGGTGTTTTAATACAAACTCTGCCATTGTACTGCGACAGATGTTTCCGTGGCAAATCATCAATACTTTGATCATCGTGCCCCCCTATTCTGCCAGTAATGCCGCTTGCCACGCTTTTTCTTGAAATCCTGTCAATATGAT
Organism: uncultured Oscillospiraceae bacterium; assembly: GCA_964370215.1. GTDB lineage: Bacteria > Bacillota > Clostridia > Oscillospirales > Ruminococcaceae > Massiliimalia. Next base: position 27,324 of record CAYJIM010000002.1, on the reverse strand, counting down.
TGTCTGGGTGACAACCAGTGGGCGTTTGACAAGCATCCCATCAGTGGCAAGCAATGCCAGTTGTTCTTCCTCCGACATCGTCGTCAATTTGTCTTTGAGGTGTAACGATTTATAAATAAGTCCTGAGGTGTTGAAAAATTTTTTGAGTGGCAATCCACTTTGCTGATGCCAAGACTGCAATTCTTCATAAGTCGGGTTATTTTCTTTGATATCTCGTTCGGTGAACGAAATCCCTTGTTCTTTCAACCATTTTTTCGCTTTTTGGCAGGTACTGCATTTGGGGTAACATAGTAATAACATGATCGTTTCCTCCTTCATGAATGTGCTTACCTGTAGTATACCATAAAGAGTGCCACTTTTCAAATGCATGCACGCACCCATTGACTTTCGATAAATCATAGTAAAATAGTGATATTTACATCTAAAAACCGGTGTCGATTTTTCTTTACTTTTATCAAAAAAAAGTGTACAATTAAAAATAGATAAAGATTATTCGATCATAACAAACGTAAGCCATGAAAGGGGTGAAGTGTCCATACAACATCTGATTGGATGGACCGTGCCATGAATCATTGTACCATATTTACAAAAGAAGAAAGCTGTATTGGTTGTAACAAATGTGTGTTCAAATGTCCCGTCGGCGCAAATGTAGCGACTGATGTGTCAGGGAGCAATAAAATCAATGTAGACCCCGATCTATGTATCGGTTGTGGCGAATGTCTTGATATTTGCGACCATAATGCGCGTGTCTACAGCGATGACACCGACCGCTTTTTTGAAGATCTCAAAGCGGGTGTGCCCATTTCCATTGTAGTGGCTCCTGCGGCAAGAACCAATTTCAGCAATCTGCCACAGTTGTTTGGTTTTTTAAAAAGCCAAGGAGTCAACCTGATTTATGATGTTTCCTATGGTGCGGACATTTGCACCTGGGGATACATCAAAGCCATTCAGGAAAAGCGTTTACGCACCGTCATTGCACAGCCATGTCCTGTGGTTGTGAAATACATTGAAGGGTTTAAACCGGATTTGATTCCTTATCTTTCACCGGTACACAGCCCTGCACTCTGTACCGCCATTTACTTAAAGAAGTACAAAGGGGTGTCCGACCAAATTGCGTTTCTTTCCCCTTGTGTTGGTAAACGCTTCGAGTTTACCGATGAAAATACCGGTGACAACATTCAGTACAACGTCACCTATGCGTCTCTCAAACAGTACCTCGTTGATCATCAAATCAATTTGAACAGCTTCCCTGCTATCAAATTTGATAACATCGATGGCTCTTGGGGCTTTGCCTTCTCCAGACCGGGAGGCTTGAAAGAGAATGTCCATTTTTATCTAGGTGAAGATGTGTGGGTAAAACAAGTAGAAGGCATACAACATGTGGAACATTACTTTAAAGAGTATGCAAAGGATGCCAAATTGAACAAGCCGGTGCCACTACTTGTTGATGTCCTCAATTGTTCGCATGGTTGTAATTTGGGGACAGGGACAGAAAAAAACATTTCTCATAACAGCATCGATTACAACACCAATCAAAATAAATCACAAGTATCAAAAGAAAAAGCGTTGGAGTTGTTTGGGCACTTTGATCAAGCACTCCGTTTGAGCGATTTTATGCGCAGCTACACCGACCGTTCTCACACCATCCCACTACCGCTACCACGTGACATCGAAGAAGCCTTTCTATCCCTTGGCAAAGAAAGTAAAGAAGACCGTAATATCAACTGCTTTAGCTGTGGTTACGGTAGCTGCGAAGCGTTTGCAACGGCCATTGCCATGGGCAAAAACCATAAGAAAAACTGTAATCGCTATGCAAAGGTTGAGATCCAAGAAAAACTTGCCATCTTTGACGAAAAGTTTCAAGGGTTTTTAAATAATGTGGAGACCATCAACAATCTTATTCAAGAAAATGCGGCTTCCAGTAGAAAGCTCAACAACATCGCTACTCAGACAAAAATCATTGCCATCAATGCAAGCATTGAAGCTGCACATGCCGGCATGGCTGGAGTCGGCTTTGCAGTGGTCGCAACCGAGGTCAAAAAACTTGCTGAGGATTCCTATCAAGCCCTCGCCTCCAACGATAAAAATACCGAAGAACTGACAAAGATCGTCAGCAATCTAAACGGATCACTCGATGAAATCAAGGGTGAGCTTTATCAGGTGATGAAAGAGGAAGAATAACACTGTTAGATCAACTACGCAATCAATATAATAAGGGGGCGATCCTGCGTGATTGCCCGAAAACTGAAAGGAATTCCTCTCGATTTTCGGGCGACCACACAGGGTCGCCCCTACTTTTTTGTGCTATCACTTAGTCGTCCAACTGTGCATCCATAACACTTTTTGCAAGGTTGATGATGTGAAACACCTTGCGTCCCGTTGCCTCTTCCACCGCTTTGGCATAGGGGGGCATGTTGGTGCATTCAAATAAAATGACGCCGACTTGTGGATGCGCTGTTACCATCCGTGTGGCAACTGCCACCATTTCCTTTGTGGCGAGTTCTTTGTCAAGCGTCTCACTGTTGCCGACAAAGACCGAACCGAAGGCTGTCCCTTCCATCCCATACACCACTTTCGGGGTATCGGCAATACCGACCCCATTGAAGTGTTTGTCGGAAAGGGTGCGACTGTCTGCTGTCATAATCCCCACGACTTTACCTGCCGGCAATAGAGCGGACAGCGTTGGCGCCCACAACAGCGCAGAGGAAAAGACGGGGATCTGCACCGCTCTACTCAATTCCTTTTGAAACATCGCCAGAAAACCGCAACTGGTGGTCAGTGCCGTCACCCCTTGTTGTTCCAATTCCTTTGCCGCTTTTAAAAATGGTTCGAGTAGCGTTTTATCTCCACGCAGTACCACCGCTTGTGGATCCGCTCCGATCACAATTTTTTTGACAATTGGAAAAGGAAAGGATTCGGCATTGCCGACATCGCCGACAATGCGTGGAAACTTGGTGTCCAACATGAGAATACCGAGTGTTTTTTCCATGATAGTCCCCTTTCTTGATCCCTACTCCGTTGTTTTTATAGGAAGAACAGGAAGAATACCCCGACTGCCAAGAAGCACAGGCACATCGGTACCGAATAGATCATCGATTTGATGGGATCAACTTTTTTGCCAAACTGTGCCGACACAATCCCAACGACCACAAAGGTGGTCAAGTCTGCCGGTGGCAGTCCCTGCCCTGCATTGGCAAGGTTTGCCCCTGCGACTGCTGCAAAGACAGGATCCAAGCCCCCTGCAACCAAGGCAGGCCCAAAGAAGGAGAAGATGACGTTTTGTGTGGTGGACTGGGAACCTGTCAACATCCCGATCAACAGCATGGCGACAATGCCACCAATTTTCAACACATTGCTGTCAAGTCCTTGTGCAAAGGTAGAAACTTCTTCAATCGCACCCGAGGTGTAAAAGGAGCCGAGCATAAAGGCGCAGCAAATTTGCAGTACCACGGTGTTTTTGACTTTACCAAAGGATTGGGTGAAAATATCCTTTGCGTTGTGTTTGACCACAGGGAAGAAAAAGGCAATCCCAATGGCACAGATGATGGAAAGCACAATCCCATTGGTCAGGCCGTTCAATACCGTCACACCCGACATCCAGCCGTACAGGGTGAGCGGATCTCCCGTTTCCGGTTTGGATACGACAATGCTGTCGAGAATGGCAGGTCCCAGATCGACCGAAATGTAAGGAATGTCGATGGTGCGCAAAAGGACAATGACAATCAATGCCATCATCGGGATGAGTGACTTCCAGTTTTCTTTCAAAATATCGCCGGCTTTTTGCCCCGAGAATTTGATGGCAACCGCTTTATTGGCCCCCGGTCGATTCTCCTTTTTGACCAACACCAAACTACAATAAAGGGCAATGAGAATAAAGACAATCCCCACCGTGATGTACCCAATGTTGATGACATCGTCCGGATTGGCACCAGTAAGCGAAGATGAGAGTGCCAGCGCCTGTGTCATCGGTGGCATGATGGAACCGATGCATGCCCCCATGACAATGATAGCACAAATGCGCTCATACGGCATATTCATAGATGCCAAAATCCCAATGGTGAGCATCCCGATGACCGTTGCCGCCGCAATGGCATCCCCCAACAGAGAGCCTGCAAGGGTAAGGGCAAAAAGGATACAGACAATCAAAATGCGCGGATAGTTGCCAAACTTTGCTGTCAACGTGCCGATGATGGTATCAATGGTACCCATACGGGAAGAAATTTCTGCAAAGATACTCCCTACTATAGAAAGAGCGATGATCCAACTGAGGCGATTGAGGCCATCCATCCAAGCGCCGATCCATTCAACCGGATTGAACATCCCGGACAGTAAGAGCGTCAGAAATCCTGTTGTAATAAGGGCGACATTGATGTTTCCACCGATGAGTGGGATTTTTTTGAAGAGAATGATGATGAGTAGCACCGCCATAGGGATGAGAATTGTAATCAAACCACACACTCCTCTCGGCTGAATCGGTTCGGGTGAAAGTCGGACAAATCATAAGAACTTTCCCCGTCACAGATGAGCTCACAGAGCAATTTACCGGTGATGGGGGACAATGCAATGCCATCTCCCTCATGCCCTGCCGCCAT
>CAYJIM010000002.1:0-22632 GCA_964370215.1 uncultured Oscillospiraceae bacterium | reverse complement strand
CATAAATGGAGCGATCGGTTCGGTGACCGCCAATTGTCCCTTACGTGGTTTGATGGGCACTGACAGGCCAAGTAAATCGGCCACCTTTCCTGCCCACGCACCTGCCGCATTGACCACCACATCGGCATAAAAGGTGCCACGATTGGTCTCGACCCCGACGATGCGACGGTCTTCGACCATAAACGACAATACTTCTGTATTGGTATGTACCACAGCACCGAGTGTCTTTGCCGCTTTGGAAAATGCCATGGTAAGGGCAATGGGATTGACCTTACCTCCGGTGGTGGAGTATAAAGCGCCGTAAATATCATCCGACAGTTGCGGTTCAATGGCAACCGCCTCCTCTTTGGAGATCATCGCAATGTCTACCCCACTTTGGCGCTGTTCTTCCACCAATGCGGACAGCATGTCCCATTGCTCTTTGTCCTCTACCGGTTGGAGACCGCCACAGTGCTTTTCAAATTCCACATCAAAGCCCAGTTCCTTAGACAGATGTTCAAACATTTTGATGGACTCTACCGCCAGATCCAATTGTGGACCCGGTTTTTTGGTGTGGTATCCGACGACCCCATCCGTCGCACCGGCAGCGCCTGCAGCAACATCGGTTTTTTCCAATACCGTAACGGATTTTCCGCGTTTTGCCAACTGCCATGCAATCGAGTTGCCGATAATGCCACCGCCAATGATCAGTACTTCACTGTTATTCATTGCCATCCCCCTTAAAACTGCCCATGCGAATCGGACGTACCGGCATGCGGCTTTTTTGTGGTGGGATGTCCGCAGGTGGTGTGCCTGTTTCTTTAGCGACGATATTTTGCACCAATCTCGAACAGGTTTTACCCTGACACAGGCCCATGCAGGCATGGGTTCTGCGTTTGACCCCGTCTACCGTGGTCGCACCATCTTGGATGGCATCCAATATTTCTTGTTCGCTGACTTCTTGACAGCGACAGACAATCAAATCTTTCATGCTTTCTCCCCTCTACAGCCGTTTCATGCTGACCACTTGATCGGCATGATCCATCGGCACCTGCATCGACACAACGGTGGTACCGTCATAGACTTTCAACCGTTTGACAGACAGGACAACACCTTCACAGACCACCTGTCCATCACGGCCTACCGCCTGCACCGTATCCCCTACTGCCGGCAGTGGGAGATATTCAAACGGAAAATCAACCGTCGCATGGTCTGCCGACTTTGATTTGTCAATCATGGTGATGGCAAGCCCCGGACAGTTGGCAACACACAAGCCACAGCCGGTACATTTTTCTGCCGTTAGCACCGGCAAATCGGTGATATTTTGCCCAACGTGGATTGCCCCTGTCGGACAGATCCCCTCACATGGATTGCAGGGAATTTGTTGCACACATTCAATGCGTGGAATTTTCTTTTGGCGCATGACCGCCTCACTTGGCACACCGGGACAGTTTTTTAGTTCCTCTGTCGACGGCACACCTGTATAGATAACACCTTCCATTTTCAGTTCCTTCCTTTATGACGTACAAGTGCCTTAGTGCCGGCAAACGTCTTGCATTTTTTGTAGTTGCTCTTCCTTTGCGGTGCGTCGCTTTTGGCCAAACATGCCGGAGCGTAGTACCGAAAGACGAGACAGGATTTCTGCTTTTTTCTCTGCCGCTTCTGCTGCTGTCAACAACCCCAGTGCTTCCGCCGCACAGACCCCTGCAAGGTTGCCCTCTTCCATGGCGGAAGACGCTTCCTCTACACCGGTGACATCGCCTGCCACATAAAGTCCTTTTACCGTAGTTTCCATATTTTCATCATGTAGTGGTACATGTCCGCCAAAAACCGGAATAAAGCCGAATTCGCAACCTGCCATCCATGCAAGTTCCGACATCGGATTGAGACCGACTGCCAGACATACCGTGTCCACTTCATAGGTCTTCTCACTGCCTGCAATGTGGTTCCACTGCGCATCCAATGCCACAATTTCCACTATTTCTACCTTTCCATCACCGATGACACGCTTAATGGTATGCCCAACAAAGATCGGCACCCCTGCCCGACGGATTTTCCCTGCATGGACACCATAGCCACCAATTTGTGGTGCACCTTCTACCAAAGCGACCACCTCTGCACCTGCTTGCAGGAGTTGGTAAGAAACAATCAGTCCCACATTCCCACTACCAAGCATCAACACCTTTTGTCCCGGCAGGACACGGTTGACATTGATCATCGTCTGTGCCGCCCCTGCCCCCATGACACCGGGGAGTGTACTGCCTTCAAATGGCATATAGTTTTCTTTGGCGCCGGTGGCGAGGATGACCTTCTTGGCATCTATCACATAATGTTCGTCTTTGTAAATCACGCCAAGGTTGCAGTTTTTTTCCATCCCATAAACCAAGGCATCCAACCAAACTTCAGCGCCACTGTCCTCCACCTTTTTCAACAGATCTTCACCAATGGTGAAACCACGCACCCCGGCCAAGTGTGCACGAGAGCCAAAAAATTTATGAATCTGTTTGAACAATTGACCACCGGGAAGGCTATTTTCATCCAGCACCAACACTTTGGCCCCAGCATTTGCTGCCATATATGCTGCTGATAGGCCGGCAGACCCTGCACCGATGATGGCAATATCGATTGAAATTTTCTTCATACTATTGACCGTCCTTCTCTGTAAATCCACCCAACCCGTTTTGGGTTTGTACCTTCATGCCCTCACGCACAGCAGTGACACAGGTACGGGTGTTGGGGATACCGTCAACAATCATCATACAGTCGGTACAGCGACCGATGGCGCAAAAAATCCCACGCGGTTCCCCATGTTTGTGGGTTTTGCGAAATGCCACAATCCCTGCATTGACCAGTGCTGCCGAAATCGGCTCTCCTGCCAACGCTTCAATGGGCTTGCCATCAAAGTAGATGGTCACCGTTTGGGACAGGTCTAAAGTTTCTAAAATCGGATGTTCAATTACTCTCACGATCATTTCTCCATTCTATCTTTTCACATCAATCAATTTTAAAGGTTGCACTTAAATGGCTTCGGTGTCCCATTCACGGGTACGAATGCGTACCGCGCGCTCAATGGGAGTGACAAAAATTTTACCGTCACCACATTTGCCGGTGAACGCCACTTTGCAGACTTCGTCAATCAATCGATCCACCTCGTCGTCATTGACAACCACATCAAACCGCACCTTGGAGGTAAGCCTCACATCACGTTTCATATCAGGGGAAAATACAAGTCCCTCGGTATCAGGCAATTCTTCATAGGTCCCACACCCTGACACATCATAAACAGTCATTCCACCTGCACTATATTGCAGAATCGCCTGTTTGACATGAGTTAGTTTTTCTTTTCGCACAATAATATTCAGCTGTTTCATTGCAATACTCCATTCCACCAAACAAGTTTGGTATCAATTAAAATACAACTTTTATATAGCTGTATGCCGTAAAAATATAGTATAGCAAATTTTGTCGATCTTTTCAATTGTTTATGAACTTTTTGCAACAAAAAATAAAAAGTATAGTAAAATGCCCAAAAAACAAACAGCATACAACACAAGATGACCATCGTCTTTCCTGTTTGTATGCTGTTTTGTTCTGCTGCGTCAGGGCTTTGGATAGGGTGTTGTCATATTCGTGAGCCCCAACAAATAATCGGTCGGCACTTGATAAAACTGTGCCAACTGCACGACAAATTTACAGGGAATTTCCCGCTTTCCCGTTTCATAATTACTGTAAACGCGCTGATCAATGCCAAGGGTTGCCGCTACCTCTTTTTGCATCAAATCATGGTCATCTCGTAAATCTTTCAATCGTTGATAGTACATACACTGTCACCTCTTACAAATATTATATGTACTATTGTTCGATAGTATTGACTTTACTATCATTTAGTAGTAAAGTATAAATAGAGGTGATCACATGATTGTAACATTTTACGGACAGACAGAGATAGAGGACAGACAAGCAGTGACAACATGGTTATATGAAACGACAGAAAGGCTACTGACACAAGGTGTACGGCACTTTTATCTGGGTGGATTTGGAAGCTTTGACTACTTGGTGGAAACGGTGCTACTCCAGCACAAAAAAACCTTTCCAAAACTCAAACTTTTCTTGGTCGCCTCTCCTCATCAACAACACCTATTGGGTAAGGATTATGATCAAGTGTTGTATCCACCGATGAATCAAGATATCCCCTTGACTATGGTGGACAAATATCGATTTATGATCGAACAAGCAGATCTGCTGGTCGTCTACTGCTGCAATTGCCCACTACCCTCCTTCGATGCCATTGCTTGTGCCAAACAACTACATAAAACAGTATGTTGTTATCCACACAGTCCCTCTTAAAAAGGCAACACTCCCCCATAACTTACAGGGGAGTGTTGCCTTTCGCTGTGAGGTGTGTTACAATGATGCCAATAATCATTATATCGGAGGTTTATCATGTACAGTATTGGTGTTGATATTGGCACATCCAAACTATGCGTCATTGTGGTAGATATCGTACAAAAAAAGATTGCAGCATTTGAAAGTTTTGCAAACAATACCACGATACAAAGTAGTATACCTTATGAGCGTTTGCAGGATGCCGATGCCATTGTAGCGGCGCTTTTACCCATCATCGAGCGATATGAAAAGGCATATTCCCCCATCTCCATTGGGGTCAGCACTCAAATGCACGGTATCCTATACCTCGACGATCACGGGCAAGCGATCAGTCCCCTCTACACGTGGCAGGACGATCGGGGCAATTTACCCACTGCCAACGGCGACAGTTACGTATCTACCATGTCGGCCAAGACCGGCTATTCTCTTTATTCAGGCTATGGGCTGGTGACCCACTATTGGCATATCTGTCATCAAGCAGTGCCTACTCATGCAAAAAAACTTTGTACCATTGGGGATTATCTGACACTGCGTTTGACCAAAAAGACGACACCAATCCTGCATGTGAGTAATGCCCATTCTTTGGGTGCGTTCGACATGAATTGTCAAGACTTTGATCGCATAGCACTACTACATGCCGGCATTGACCCCATACTATTGCCTACGGTAAGTGCTTCCTTTGAGACGCTTGGCACTACCGAGCACGGCACTGCTGTTGCGATTGCTATCGGCGATAATCAGGCGAGCTTTTTCGGTGCGGTTAATAAACTAGAGGAGTCTATGTTAGTCAACATCGGTACCGGCAGTCAAATTTCTATCTGTGTGACCGAGCCAAAAAGATACTTAGGCCTTGAGCTACGCCCCCTCTGCCACGATCATTACCTACTCTGTGGTGCTGCCCTTTGTGGTGGACGTGCCTATGCACTGTTGGAGCGATTCTTTGTTGCAGTTACCGAGCTTGTGACAGGTACCCCTTGTGGCTCCGCCTACGCCACCATGTCTCATCCTTTTGACTTACTCGACGATCTTCCTCAAAAACTAACCGTCGATACTCGATTTGATGGTACGAGAGAAAATCCATCCTTGCGTGGCACTATCGGTCAGATTGGTGTGGAAAATTTCACCCCACTACATTTGATCGAAGGGGTGCTCAGTGGGATTGCCTCCGAGCTCTATGAACTTTATGTCCCCTATGCCATTGATACCGGCACGGCCATAGGCACACTGATTTGTTCCGGTAATGGCATACGTAAGAATAACGCATTACAATCCATTCTGGCCAAACAGTTCCAGTCGCCCGTTTTGCTGCCATCACAGCAAGAAGAAGCGGCCTATGGCGCCACCATTTTTTCATTGGTTTCATGCCATTACTTTGCCACGATTGAAGAAGGGCTTTGCATGAATGATCAATCGTTTTAAAGGTATATCCATATAAAAGCACCATTTCTTCTAAGAGCAGAAGAAATGGTGCTTTGCTGTATGTCACTTTTCTCGACATCAGTTACTGTTTTTTCGCATTTGTTCCCCATAGCGTTCTTCAAATTCCGCGATCGACATGGGTCTGGCATAATAGTAACCTTGCACGGCATCGCAGTCGACCGATTGCAACAACTGCATCTGTTCCATTGTTTCAATACCTTCTGCCACCACATAAATGCCCAAATTATGTGCAAGCTTCACGATGCTATCAACAAGTACTTTGTCCTGTGTCGCACGATTGTTGCCCATGAAAAAGCTACGATCCATTTTCAAGGTATCAACCTTAAGATTTTTGAGCATGCCCAAAGAGGAGTACCCTGCACCAAAATCGTCAATCGAGCTTTTCAATCCGTACCTACGCAGATCAACAAACAGCTTTTCAATCCCTTTTTCATTTTGTACCGTGATAGATTCAGTCAATTCCAATTCGATACAGCCATGTGGAATGCCATATCGGTCGACAAGCGAAACGACCTCACTGACAAAATTCGGGTTGTCCACATTCAATCGAGAACAGTTGACTGATACTGTCAATTGTTCTAACCCCATCTCCATCCACCGTTTGACCGCCATACACACATGCTCTAAAACATAACGATCCAACTCTGAGATGAAGCCGTTGCGTTCAAACAGCGGGATAAATTCGTCTGGAAAGTTCATGGTACCGTCCGGTTCAATCCAACGAACCAATGCTTCTGCTCCAACCAAGCGCTCCTCTGCTACGCTAAATTTCGGCTGCAAAAACACTTTAAAATCAGTATTGGCAAGTGCAGCTTTGCGCTTATTATTCAGCTCGGTATTACGCAGAATCTCCTGACGATAAGCATCGTCATAATCCCATGTTCTTTGGTGTGGGTGAGATCTTGCTCGACTGTGTGCCAATGTCACTTTGTTGATCATGTCCATAACATCGGTTTCGCCCGGTTGAATAAAATAGCGTCCATATCGGAAAATAAATTCATAATCCTGCAATTCCGGTACCAATGCTTTAAACACACCTTCGCTGTCACGGCGTGCCGAATTTTCATGATCCAAATACTCATTGCCAGCAAACATAATAAATTCATCTGCCCCCACACGACTGCAAATAAAGGTTTTTTCCACCTGCTGTGGAACTGCCTGCATCACTTGTGCAATTTTCAATAGGACATGATTGCCCATTTCCACCCCGTACAATTCATTGATCATGCTAAAGCGTGCCAAATCCATTTTTTGCATGGTGAATTTATCCTTTGGATGTGCTTCAATCACTTCTGCTACCTCTAATTGGAATTTTTTGAGGTTGGGTAACCCTGTAAGTTCGTCGTAATAGGCGGTCTTTTGCAAAAGTTTTTTGGACCTCACATGATAAAATGAGGTATATGCAATGAGTGCGATCAAAAACCAGTAGATGGCAGTGCAGATGTAATTGAGTAGTTCTACTGCCCGTTTGATGTCAGCATTGATGACCGATGATTCCACATTGATTGCCAATGCCCATCTTGTCATCTCAATGGGCATATAGGTCATGACTTTCTCCACACCGTCATACTGGTAATAAAAGCTACCGTTTTTTCCATTGATGATGTTTTGTTGTGCCTCCAAAACGTTGTCCACACCCATTTGGGCGATGTCTTGCTCTGGAATGGAAATTGCCCCCACATGCCCCTCACTGCTGGAAAAGGCAAAGTTCATATCATAGTCTACAACGAACACATCACCCTTTCCGTCCGTTTCGGTACGGTAAGCTGAGAAAAAATCGCCCAATGTGATTTCCCCATACAGCACGCCTAAAAGGACACCTTGTTCTGTCACAGGAAGAAAAATCCCCATTAAAATTTGATCTTCCGTAGTCGAAATATACGGTTTAGTCACAAAATAGGGATTTGAAAGTGCTTGTACATAGGCTTCAGTTGCAGAAAAATCATAAATTGTTCCATCTTTGGAAATTCCATTGCCGTCAAGATCGATATAAAATAAGGTGTCAAATTCCGTTGCCTGCGATTGTGTATGAAAGAAGTCGATCACTTCTTCCCCAACCTCATCTCGCACCAAATATTCTGAAAGTGTAGCAAGATCCTCAGCACCTTCCGCAATGGCACTTTCCAAGATAAATTCCTGCTGTTGCCCAATTTCTTCCACCATTGCAAGCGTTGTGTTGACAATGGCATCCCGTGTCGCAATCTGAAACCACTGGGCAAGTATTGCAATGATCAACGTCACGATGGTAATGCTAATACCAATCGATGCTTTTGATCGTGGTTTAAATTTTTTCATAAATGTCCTCCTCGATATTTGTCAGGTCATTAAAATACTGGCAAATAAAGTAGGTATTTTCATCATGTCATTAAAAATAGTTATCAAGAATCAATTAATTTCATTATACTGTTTGAATATGACAAAGTCAATCAAAGTGCACTTCACGTTGTCACCTTTTGACAATATTTGCAGTTATTTCCACATGCCAATATCTTCGTTTCCCCACATATTTGAAAAAGGTCTGTTGCCACTGCCATCAACCTTTTCCTACTCAAAAAACCGAACAGTATCATCAGGTCCCATCTGATCCAACACTGTGACCGCAGCATGATAAATTTCTGCAAAATCGTTGCCAGCTTCCGGATAGAACGCGGCTCCCATGCGTACAACCAATGGTAAGGTGGCCCCTTCTTTTCGATAAGTGGTCTGCAATAAGGAGCAGAGTTCTGCTGCCTTTCTTTCGATGAACGCAGGGGTACGATACTGGCTGACAAAGACAAAGAAGCGATCCTCTTCCACCATACCAATGATGTCACAACTGCGCAGGGCATTGCGTAAAATATCGCCAACCTCTTTGATATAGGTGGTATAAGCTGCATGGCCAAAGGTTTCTTTGATGACCAGCGCTGCTTCAAGATGAATGACAAAAAAGGTACCAATGGTACGATCGGTATTTGCCAATCGCAGATAATTTCGAATATAGCGCTTCGTGGCAACTTCCCCAAACACTTTGGATTCCGCCGCCATTTCTGCCTTAATTTTCAACAGCTCCATTTCCAATTTACTGCCCACTGTCTCTGTCATTTTCCCGACTGTTCGGTGGCACTGTTCCTGTTCGTCGTACAGTGTTTCACAACCAAACAGATACCACATCGGATCACCATTCGGTAAGGTCAGACATATTTCCCCCTCCGATTTGGACAACGCATCCTTGCATCCTTCTTCCTCCAAACTGTCGGCGCAGACAGGGAACATCGCGTGGCCGATTTCCGATTCTAAGAAATTCTCAACAGTGTCCGGAATACTAAATTTTTCAGCAAAGTTTTTGGAAAAACGAATGGTCTTATGGGTTCTGTCATAGTCAAAAAATACGTTTTTGGTCAGTGAGGCGATCCTTGCATTGAAGTCGCGTTCTTTATGCAGTTCTTCTGTTGCAATATTATAAGAAGACATATCAGTTACAGAAAAATACAACATCATTTCCCCATGCTCATTTTCTGCACTCCGACCGTTTAATTGTACCGGAATATAACCTCGATCCTTTGTAGCAACACGGCAACTATATACGAGTGATTGCGGCAAAGAAGTCTGTATCTTGTCCAACAGATAAGTGGTTGCACTTTCAAGATCTTCTTCATGCACCAAATCCAAAGCACGATTTTGAAACTGTGTGCGGATCTCTTTTCTGGAAAAGCCCATCATCGTAAAATAGCCTTCGTTGGCTTCGGTGATGGTCAGTCCTTCGTCCAAGCGCACAACCAAGATCCCACAAGGTACCAAAGAATTCGCATAGCGTGCATTGTTGATGTCACAAATCAATGGCATATCTGAAACTTTATTAACAGATTTTTTGATCATTTCAGCAGTGTATTTTGCTTCAAAGTCAGATACTGATAATGGTTTGCTGTAATAAAATCCTTGAATAGCATCACAATTCATAGAGCGTAGCGTGGCAACCTGTTCGGCAGTTTCAATGCCTTCCGCTACCACATACATTCCTAGGTTGTGGGACAATTTCACAATGCTATCAATGAGCATATCGTCTCGTCTAACATTTTTCCCTTGAACAAAAAAGCTACGATCCATTTTCAGGGTGTCTACATGAAGATTTCGCAGCATGCCGAGCGAAGAATACCCTGCACCAAAGTCATCAATGGAAATTTTGAATCCGTTTTGATGCAAATCTGCAAATACCTCTTCAATGGTCGTCCCACGTTCAATGGTGGTCGACTCGGTCAGTTCAATTTCAATACAATCATGAGGAATTTGGTAAGTGTCAACAATACGCACCACTTCTTCGACAAACTGTGGATTTTCCAAATTGAGACGTGAACAGTTGACCGATACCGTGAGGCTGCCAAGCCCCTCTTCCATCCAGCGTTTGATCGTCATGCAAACATGTGACAAAATATACTGATCGAGTGCGACGATAAACCCATTGCGTTCAAACAATGGAATAAACTCGTTTGGAAAGATGAACCCACCATCAGCCTCAATCCAACGCACCAACGCCTCTGCCCCCACCAACTGCTCTTCATTGGCGCTGACCTTTGGTTGTAGATAGATCTTAAACTCTTCATTTTCCAAGGCTGCTTGCATTTTATTGGTGATCTCGGCATCCTTCAACGCCTGTTTTTTAAAGGCATCATCGTAATCGCAAAACGACATCCCCTTGGTTGCTTTTGCAATTTTGTGTGCAAGGGAGGCTTTGTTGATGATGCTGTCTATATCGGTTTCACCCTGTTCAATTTCATAGCGGCCACTTTTGAAGGAAATATGATGATTATTGACTTCCGGTATTTTTGTGCTAAAATGTTGCACCGCAACCGCATCCAGATAGTCGATGTCCTGTAGTAAATCACTTTGTGCAAACATCATAAACTCATCAGTACCAATACGCGCCATAATGAGAGATGTGTCGTCCAACTCATCTCCATAGGTTTTTACTGCCTGCAAAATGCGATTGCCGACTTCTAGTCCAAATAGATCATTGATAACACGAAAGTTTTCAATGTCCGTTTTTAAAATACTATACCGTCTGCCGTGACTACGCTGTAGCACTGCACCTACTTCTCGTTTGAATTTTGCCATATTGGGGAGACCTGTCAACGTATCATAGTAAGCGGTTTTCTCCAGCATTTTCATGACACGTCGCTGAGATATCCAAGTGTACAAAATCAATAATACAAGCGACCAATAAATAAGTTGGCAAACCAATTTCAATTGGGTAACCGCTGCAAAAAGTTCACTGTTGATAGTCTCTTCTTGGATGTTAAAGGCCAAGGTCCAATCGGTCATTGCAATGGTGGTGTATACAAAGATGGTCCGTACCCCTACCTCGTCCTGATAGGTAAAACTACCAATTTGATTTTGGGCAACATGCTCGTCCGCTACTTGCAGGTTCTGCTCGCCGAGCAATGCAATCGCTTCTTGTGAGATGGCATCGATCCCAACATATTCCGGATTGTTACAGAATACCAGCGACAGATCCGAAGACAAAATATACACGTAGCCTGCTTGATAGGTGGCATCCATTAAGATTTCTTTAAAGCTTTCCAATGTCGCTTCACAGTATAATATAGCGGTGACCACACCCTCTTGTTGAACCGGTACTGCAAAGTCAAATACCATACCCCCGTTGGATTCTGCCACATGCGGCTTGTCGATGTGAAACTGTTTATCCAACGCATGTAAAAATGTTTCATTCTGCGAAAAGTCCTTTTGTACACCGTTTTCCGATACACCGTTCCCCTCAAGATCAATAAAGTACAAATTGTCAAATTCATCTACTTGGGATTGACTTTGCAAAAATTGTACCGCAGTGTCCGGTGTCGCATCCGCTTTGGCGGCATAATCGGCAAGCAAGGCAAGATTGCTTCTACTATCGGAAATGGTACGTTCCAATGCATAATCCAGCTGCTCCACCATTTCCTCCAGTTCGTTGCGTGTAGAATTTAAAACCGCTTGATCTGCCGCCAGTTGCGCCCAATTGGCAAGTGCAGCCACCAGCAATGTGATAAGTACAATGCTGATCGTGGTTGCAACCTTTCTTTTTGTCTCTTTCATAGTAATGCCTCCTGGAAGTTGCTGCACTCTCGTGTGTTTAACTATGAGCTCATAAATATATTTGTTTTATTTCACTATAAATTTTTAATCATTTTGTCGCTTTATACCACTTTTATTATAACTCTTTTTCCCCCAGAAAGTCAATCACCTTTTGTATAAACTTCCGCTATAAAAGAGGTACCAATGAAACAAATTGCTTCATTGGTACCTCTTTGTCTTCAAGCTATCAGGTGTTATGTAACTGTTCTGTGGTTGTTCTGGACGCTTTGCTTTTCATTTTATTCTCGTACATCTTTTTGTCGACCGTCTTAAAAAATACTGTGTATTCTTCCATCGTCACACCGACAAAATGATCAAAACCAACCGCAACAGAAAATTTATACATGTCGTTAGTATTTGCTCGATTGATTTGCTCCATTGTTTTTGCGACAGCATCTTCCAACTCGCTATAGGAACAACCGGTCAACAAGGATACAAATTCATCACCGCCCACACGAAATGTTTTGCCGTATTGTTTGAAATTTTCATGCAGTGCGTAATAGGAGTTTCTGATGGCATTGTCCCCTTCCATATGTCCCAAACAGTCGTTGATCAGTTTTAAATTGTTCATATCGGAAATGACACACCAAAATTCCTTTGGCGTATCAAGGGAAAACAAATCGTCCAATTCTTCATGATAGGCTTTTGCGTTGTAGCCACCCGTCAGGGTGTCCTGAAAGGAATATTCCAACAGCATGGTTTTCATCTTGTTGGCAACCCCTGCAATGCGACCAACTTCGTCGTCAGTATATAATGCACTGGGAATTTCCGTTTTCATATTACCGGTTTGCGCAATTTTAGACATGGATTTTTCCAACAAAATCAAACTAGAACTCATATTTTTGGAAAAAAAGCGAATAAAGAAGAGCACTGCTAAAACAACCAACACATTCAACACGATACCTACCACAAAAATCCTTGTCACCAAGGTGTCATTTTGCTGCAGTGCCACATTCATCAATCGCTCTTCTTCCAATGAAAACTCATCAATACTCCCGAAAAATTCATTGGCGATGGGGGTGACCGCCTGTAGCTCCTTTAATGCAACTGCATACGGCCCCCCTTGAATCCAAATATCAGCAGATAGAATCATGTGCTCTTTGTAAGTATCTTTTTCTTTCATGATACGTTCAAATTCTGTCAACTGCGAACCTGTCAGGTGCTCTGCAAACACTTCCATCTTTTGATCCAAATCCTCAAATGCCACAATATAATCTTCGTAGTAATTTTGTTTGATTTCTTCGTCCACTGCAAATAAAATATCACGACCCAATACACGGCAGACGTACATATTTCTAGTGATTTCACTCAACAATTCTTTGTTGCGCACATTGTCTGCAATAATCGTTTCGGTTGAATTGTTCACCGCAATGACCGAAAAAAAGGAAAACCCACTGATGAACAGTACACTGATGATGATAAAGAGTTGTAGTGGGATGAACTTTCTTTGAATGGTTGCATTGTTCAACCAATGTTTAAATTTTTTCATATCAACCTGTCCTTTGGGGTAAGCGTGCACGACTCTTTCATGTCATGTATATTCTATTATACCACAATCCGCCCTATTGTGCAACCGCAAAACAGGTGCACAATAGGGCGGATTGTTGACTATAAATTATCCCAATACCACTTTATGGAATACTTTTTTCCCTTTTTTCAAAACAACAAATCCGTCGCCAAATTGATCTGCAGTGATTTTCACAGCAGGATCAGTGACTTTTTCATCCTGTAAGGAAATGCCACCCTGTTGCACCAAACGACGAGCTTCGCCGTTGGAGGCTGCAAGTTTGGTTGCAGTCAAGAGAGTCAAAATACCCATGCCATCATCACCCAAATCAGCAGCGGTGATGGTGGTGGTTGGCATGTCGTCGGTATTAGCTTTGTTGGTGAAGAGGGCTTTAGACGCATCCAGTGCCTTTTGTGCTTCCTCTTTGCCGTGTACCATCATGGTCAACTCAAATGCCAGACGTTCTTTGACCGGATTCAGTTCACTGCCGGTGAAACTCTCCATCGCTTCGATTTCTTCAATCGGTACAAAGGTCAACAATTTCAAGCAGTTGATGACGTCGCCGTCGTCCACATTGCGCCAGTATTGGAAGAACTCGTAAGGGGAGGTTTTTTCAGCATCCAGCCAAACTGCACCATTTTCAGTTTTGCCCATCTTCTTACCTTCTTTGGTGGTGAGTAGGGTAAAGGTCATGCCGTACACTTCTGCCGACTCGACACGACGCACCAGATCCACCCCACCGAGAATGTTGGACCATTGGTCGTCTCCACCCAATTCCAATTTACAGTTTTGAGTTTGGTACAAGTGTAAAAAGTCGTAGCTTTGCAGCAGCATGTAGTTGAATTCTAAGAAGCTCAAGCCCTTTTCAAGACGGGATTTGAAGCATTCCGCCGAGAGCATTTTGTTGACCGAAAAGTGCACCCCAATATCACGGATGAATTCCATGTAGTTGAGATCCAACAGCCAGTCACCGTTTCTCAGCATGATGGCATTTTCGTTGTCAAAGTTGATGAAACGCCCCATTTGACGTTTGAAACATTCTGCATTGTAGTTGATGTCCTCGACGGTGAGCATCTTTCTCATGTCGGTTTTGCCGGTCGGATCACCGATCATGGTCGTGCCGGTACCGAGCAAGGCAATTGGGCGATGACCATGCTTTTGCATATGGGACATGACCACCATCTGCAAAAAGTGTCCGACATGCAGACTGTCAGCGGTGGCGTCAAACCCGATATAAAAGGTCACCTTTTCGCTGTTCAACAGTTCTTCAATTTTGTCCTCGTGGGTTGCTTGGGCAATCAAGCCACGGCGTTTCAATTCCTGAAATAAAGTCATTGTTTGTTCCTCCTAAAATTTTGCTTTGAAAACAAAAAATCCTCTATCTATCCCATATGGGATAGATAGAGGACGAATGATCGCGGTACCACCTCTGTTGCAGTAAACTGCCTCTCACATGACAAGCATCATGTTTGTCGCTTTAACGGGCGAACCCGACTTCCCTACCCAATGCCCCGAGGCACCTTCAGGTCGCAGTTCGAAGAGGTATTCCACGGTAACGTGCTGCGCTTTTTCACCAACCAAGCACTCTCTAAAAGCCGGATTACCCTGTACTTATTCTTCTCAATACCTTTTTTGTTTTCTCTATCTTAGCACAGTGTGCCTCATTTGTCAAATAAAATTCATGAAAAATCAGTTTTGATGTAGTCGATTCCCTTCTTCGACCATCGCTGTAGCGGTCTGCATCATCAAATCGGTCACCTTGTCAGTCGCCATGATACGTGCCACCTCGGCAATTTTGCCGGCTTTGTCCAGTACTTGTACTTCCGTAAAGGTCTGCCCCTCTACCGTGCTCTTCTCAATCAGCAGATTGTGGTGCGCAAGAGCTGCAATTTGCGCTGAATGGGTGACACAGAGCACCTGTCGATTTCCTGCCACCTGTAACAATTTTTTACCGATTTTACCGGCAGAACTGCCGGAGACACCGGCGTCAATTTCGTCAAAGATCAAAGTACCAACCGCTTCTCCCTCTGCAAGGACACAGCGCAAGGCAAGCATGACACGCGACAATTCCCCACCCGATGCAATTTTATGAATCGGTTTCGGGGTCTCCCCTTGGTTGGTGGAGAATAAAAACTCCACTTGATCGTTGCCCATCACACCGTACTTTGTCGGCTGACAGTCGACGGTAAAAGCAATGTTTGGCATATCTAAAAAGCGAAGCTCTGCCATCAATTGCGCCTCAAAAGACTTTGCCGCCTGACGACGACTTTCCGAAAGCACCTTGGCAGAAGCCACCACCGCCTCCTTTGCCACACGCATTTGCTGTTCCAATTGTAAGCGGCGTTCGTCTGAACGGACGATGCCGGAAAGTTCTGCACTTGCTTTTTGGTAATGGGCAAAGACCGCTTCTACCGATCCGCCATACTTTCTTTTCAACTCCCGAATGGCGGTCAATTGATCTTCCAGTAGCCAGAGTTGTTCTTCATCAAACGCCAAACCGTGGAGCAATGCTGTCATCGCCTGCCTCTGCTCTTGCAGTTCGGCACTCACCGCTTCCAATCCCTCTGCCAGACGATCCAATTCACCATCGATGCCCACCACCGGTTTTAATGTGCTGTTTGCCACCAAAAAGGCATCGTACCCGCCTCCTTGATCCTCTTCACCAAAGAGTGCGCCATACGCTTTGTGCACCGCTTGGTAGAGTTTTTTTGCCGCACGCATCCGTGTGGCTGCCGCAAGCAACGCCTCTTCTTTTGTCAAAAGATCTTCTACCTGTGCAATTTCCTCTACTTCATGGGTCAATAGTTCCAAACGATACTGCTTTGTTTTTTCATCCATCTCATTGCCAAGATACTCTTTTTTCAACGCAGAAAATTGTCGGTAAGCCGTTTGATAGGTTGTCAACAATGCGTGATTGGCGGAAAACAAATCCAACAATCCCAGATGTTTTTTGGGGTTGAGTAGCACTTGGTTATCATGTTGCCCATGAATATTCAACAGACCAACGGCCAATTCTCGCACCATGGCGGTGGTGACCGGTCGCCCTTGCAACCGACTTTGACTTTTCCCGTCTACCGTGATTTCTCTGGAAAGCAGGATGGTATCGTCTTCCACCTCATAGCCAAAGTCGGAGAGCTGTCTGCGTGTCTGTGCCGACAGATTGGAAAACACTGCCTCTACCCGTGCTTTGGTCGCACCAGTACGCACCAGTTCCTTGTTGCCGCGTTCGCCCAACACTAAGTTGATCCCATCAATCAAAATAGATTTCCCGGCACCTGTCTGCCCTGTTAAGATGGTGAAACCCTCCGAAAAGGTCAGCGATACTTTTTGGATCACCGCCAGATTTTCAATGGTCAATTCCTGTAACAATGTAGCACCTGCCTCTTACAACATTTTCGCAATCATCATTGCGTATTCCCGCGCCCTTTGTTCGGTGCGGAGAAGCACAAAAATAGTGTCATCCCCTGCAAGGGTACCCACCACACCATCCCACTGTATGGCATCCAGACTGGCACAAACCGCATTGCCCATGCCTACATGACATCGGATCACGGCAGTGTTGCCTGCATAATCAGTCGATAGCACCGCTTCCTGTACCAACAGTTGAAACTTCATGCCGGAAGTGGTTGCCTGCTCCTGTGGGGCGGCATAGCGGTATCCGCCATCGGTGGTACTGCGTTTGATGAGTTGCAATTGTTTGATGTCTCGTGAAACGGTTGCCTGTGTCACAGCAAAGCCGGAGGCACAAAGGCGTTCCAACAACCCTTCCTGTGTGGAAATGGTTTCGTTTTGAATGATTTCTAAAATTTTTTGATGTCTGGTTTGTTTCATGCACATGCCCTCCAATTTCTTACTGATTGGCGTTACGGTTACGACAGTGGATGTAGTCGGGTGGAAAATTTTTGGTGCAGTACTTGATAAAACGGTTTGCCGTTGAGGTCAATGAGTTTTGCCTGACAAGCGGCTCTACTGATGGTGACCATCGCACCGGCTTGTAGCAATACCCCTTCTTCCCCGTCTACCGTGAGATACACTTCGGTGTCGGCACTACTTTTTGCTGACAAGGTCAAGCGGTGGTTTGGTGCAAACAGCACACTGCGGTCAAACAACGAGTGTGGCGCAATGGGGGTCATGACAATCGCTGCAAGGGAGGAATCCACAATGGGTCCCCCTGCCGATAAGGTGTAGGCAGTCGATCCGGTCGGGGTAGAAAAAATCACCCCATCGGCACGGTAATCCATCACTTTGGTGTCGTCACAGCGCACCTGCATATCAATCATACGGGACAGCGCCGATTTGGATACCACAATGTCATTGAACGCCAAAAATTCCTGTCTTTGATTGTTGTGTTGTAAGGTCACAGCAAGCATCATCCGTTCTTGGATCTGATACTCGCCTGTCATCAAGCGTTCCAGTGCTGAAAGCTCGTCTACTTCCATCCCTGCCAAGAACCCCAATCGCCCTGCATTGATGCCTAAAATTGGCTTATCATAAGCCACCGCATGCTTTGCCGCATGAATGATAGTGCCGTCTCCCCCGATGACAACCAACAGGGTTGCTCGTTGCAACAATGTTTCAAATGCCCCGAATTGAATGCCGTGGAGATAGATTTTTTCTCGATACTCCTCCTGCACCCACACCGTTGCGCCATAATGTATCAACGTGTGGCAGACCTGTTTCATACAGTCTGTGGTATTCTTTTTTTCAAAATTCGGAATTACAAAGATGTGCATACCATTCCTCCATGGCGTGGTTTTTTGTCACTATAATTCTTGGTGGGAGGCATCTACCAACACTTGCAGTTCAGCTTCCTCTACCGATAAGGCAGGGTCGCCTTTTTGTAAATAAAATAGGTATTCAATGTTCCCTTCCGGCCCACGAATGGGAGAAAAGGTCATTCCACTGACACAAAACCCGAGGTTGATACAGCAAGTGTAGATTTTTTGGCAAACGGCAAGGTGTACTGCGGGATCACGTACCACCCCTTTTTTGCCCACTGCGTCTTTTCCTGCCTCAAACTGCGGTTTGACTAGGCAAACCACCCGTCCATCTTCCTTGAGTAGGCTGTGCACCACCGGCAGTACCAACGAAAGGGAGATGAAAGACACGTCAATGGAGGCAAAATCAGGCGGGGTGTCGATCTGCTCGGTGGTCACATAACGAACATTTGTCCGCTCCAAATTGACCACCCGTGGGTCGGTGCGCAGTTTCCAAGCCAGCTGGCCGTAACCGACATCGACAGCATACACTTTTTGAGCCCCATTTTGCAACATGCAATCCGAAAAACCACCGGTGGATGCACCGATGTCCATGCAGGTACAGCCTGTCAGGTCAAAGCCCCACAGCGCCATCGCCTTTTCCAGTTTCAAGCCACCACGGCTGACATATTTCAAATCGGCACCACGTACTTCAACGACCGCATCTGCTTTGATCATCGTGCCTGCCTTGTCGCTTTTTTGATCGTCGACATAGACAATGCCTGCCATGATGAGTGCCTTTGCCCGTTCACGACTGGGTGCCAATCCCCGTTCGGTGACTGCCACATCCAGTCGAAGTTTACCTATCTTCTCTTTTGCCATGTTCTTCCTCTAATCGACGGCGAATGCTCTTGGCATCCAACCCTAATATTTCTAAATTGCGAGACACCTCTGCTTGGTGCACCGCTTCGTCTATTGCAATCAGCTCGTAGCGACCGCCAAACCCCTGCTCGGTGAGTGCCAACAAAAACGCCATGCCAACCCCCCCTTGTTTGCTTCCTTCTTCCACAAACAACACACGTTTTGCCTCACTGACAGCTTGTATCGCCTTGAGCGGCAACGGGTGTACTTTCAGCAATTTGAGTACCGTCGGTTTTTTCGCCATACCCTCAATTGCCTGCATCACCTGCTCTGTCTGTCTGCCATAAGTCACCACAACGGTATCTGTCGACCCCTTATGCAAGAGATAGTCCCGATAGCAGTCCGCCATCAAATCCTTGCGTGTCGTTTCTTTACCACGTGGATACCGCACGGCCGCAATGGCAGGTGTTTTATAGAGTGCCTGTTTGAGACAGTACGACAACTCCCGGTAGTTTTCCGGTGTATAAATGGTGGTGTTGGGCACACTGCTCAAAAAGGAAACATCGTAAATCCCTTGGTGGGTTTGTCCATCCGCACCAACAATACCAGCACGGTCAATAGCCAGCACCACATGTTGTGGCTCAATGGCACAGTCGTGCATCAACTGGTCATAACTGCGTTGTAAAAAGGAGGAGTAGACGGCAAACACTGGCAATTTCCCTTGGGCTGCAAGGCCTGCCGCAAAGGTAACGGCATGTTGCTCTGCAATCCCCACATCAAAAAAGCGATTTTTAAAGGCTTGACGGAAGGGATGTAACCCTGTGCCGTACTCCATCGCGGCGGTGATGGCACAGATGCGGTCGTCTGATTGTGCCAGATCCACCAGTGTTTCCCCGAACTGACCGGAAAAGTCATCGGCCGAGCAGTTCAATTTCAAAGGGACTTTCGGATCAAAAGCGCCGACACCGTGATAAGCGGAAGGGTTTTGCTCCGCATAGCGATAACCTTTCCCTTTTTTGGTGTCCACATGCACAACAACTGGCCCCTCATGACGTTTCGCGGCTTCCAGCACCGTGATCAATTCTTCCAGATCATGGCCGTCCACTGCCCCCATATATTCAAAGCCCATCTGGTCAAAAAAGGTGGAATTGTAAACCAACCGTTTGACAAGCGACTTGTAATTGCGCAAGGAATCCTTGATGGGAGGACCTACAACAGGGGTCTCCTCCAACATCTTTGAAACACATTTTTTGAAATCGGTGTACCCATGAGTGGCACGCATATGCGATAGGTTTTTAGAAATTGCTCCGACATTTTGCGAAATGGACATGTCGTTGTGATTCAAAATCACAATGAGGTTTCGCTTGCTACGCCCCGCATTGTTGAGCGCTTCGTACACCATCCCACCGGTAAAGGAACCGTCCCCAATGACGGCAACCACCTGATGCTCGTTGTCACCATCCAGTTGCAGGGCAGTGGCAATGCCGTATGCCGCTGATAAACTGTTGGAACTGTGCCCCGACAAAAAAGCATCATGTACACTTTCACTGCGCTTTGGGAAACCGGAAAGCCCTCCCTCCATCCGCAAATTGGCAAAGCCTTTGCGTCTGCCGGTCAGCAATTTGTGGGTGTAACTCTGGTGTCCAACATCCCAAAGAATCTTGTCCTCAGGAGAATCAAAGACCTTATGCAGGGCAACAGAAAGTTCCACCACCCCCAAATTGGACGCCAAATGCCCCCCTGTTTTAGAAATGGATTGGATTAAAAAGAGACGAATCTCTTGACATAGTTGTTTTAATGCGACAGCGTCTAACTTTTTGACATCTGCCGGCTGATTTACCTTCGGTAAGTATTGAAATTTTTTCATGCAAAGACGACAACGATCTTGTCGTTTCGACCTCCTCTACCCTTACATTGGGAATACTAATGCAATGACAATCCCGAGCAATGCCCCTGCCAGTACCTCTAACGGGGTGTGTCCGAGCGATTCTTTGAGCATACCTGTCAGAGAATCGTCTTCCCCTTCTTCGCTTGTTTTTGCCATCAAGTTGAGGCGCTTGGCTTGTTCCCCTGCGGCACGACGTACCCCAATGGCATCATACATGACCACACCTGCAAACAAAAAGGAAATGGCAAACAGCGGATCCGCTACGCCAGCACTGCGTGCAATGGCAAGGGTCAGACCACAAACGGAGGCAGAGTGTGCACTCGGCATCCCACCGGCACCAACCATGCGCTCCCAGTTCAATTCACGGGTGACAATGAGTGTCAAAATAGTCTTGATGACCTGTGCTGTCATCCACCCTGTCACCGCCACCATCAACGGGTAGTTGTAGAATATTTGAATTATAGCATCCATACTTTCTCTCCTCGATTAACCTGTGCAATTGGTAAAGTCTTAGTTCCTGCGGGTCAACATGCGTGCGGTCAGTTCAAACAACCAGTCGCTGTTCGGCACTTCTTGCAGTATCGCTTTTGCCTTTTCGGTATGGTTTTTGGCCATCACTTCGGCTTGCTGCAGGCCACACAGGCTCACATAGGTATTTTTATCGTTAGAAACGTCACTGCCGATCGGCTTGCCGAGCTCCTCTTCAGTGCCTGTCACATCCAAAATGTCATCGACAATCTGAAAGGCAAGTCCCAAATGGGTGCCGTAGGTCATCGCATGACCGATTGCCTCTTCCTTAGCGTTTGCTGCCAATACCCCCAGTACACAGGCGGTTTGGATGAGTGCCCCCGTTTTCAACAGGTGCATTTGCGATAACTCGTCCACCGTGATTGTTTGTCCCTCTTGGGAAAGATCCATCACCTGTCCACCGATCATACCGGCAACACCGGCACCGCCGGAAAGATATCGAACCGCTTGGATGACCACCGTGGGATGTTGCTTGCCAATCGGTGCCAACGCCAACAGTTCAAACGCTTTGGTGAGTAGTCCGTCGCCTGCAAGCAGTGCGGTGGATTCCGAAAATTGTTTGTGGCAGGACGGTTTCCCACGTCTCAAATCATCATCATCCATACAGGGCAGATCGTCGTGGATGAGCGAGTAACAGTGAATCATCTCAACGGCACAAGCAAATGGTAGGGCATCTTCAATCGTCGCACCATACCGCGTTGCAAATTCCAGTACAAGCATAGGGCGTATGCGTTTGCCCCCGTTCATCACCGCATAAGTCATGGCTTCCAGTACCGTGTCATAGGCAGTGCCCGTCGGTGCCAAAAGTTGTTGTAATGCTGTTTCAATCGTCTGTTGATACTGCTGTTGTTTTGTCATCCGCTGTTTCCTCCATGACCAATTCTTCCACACGCAACGTCGCATCGGAGAGTTTTTGACTGCACTGGCTGACCAGTGACACCCCTTTTTCATACACTTTCAGTGATTTTTCCAGCGGAAGATCGCCCGCTTCTAACTGCTTGACCAATTGGTCAAGGGTGTCTATCATCTGTTCAAAGGATTTTTCTGCCATCAAATCCCCTCCCTTTCTATCGTTTCTACCACACTGTCAACCGTCATCCCATTCAATTTGGTGGTCAGCCGATCCCCGATTTTAAGTGGGGTGTCGGTCTGTAAAACACGGTTGTTGTGGTAGGTAATGCTATAGCCACGGGTCATGACATTGAGTGGACTCAACGCCTCCAGTAACGCCGTTTGCTTCAACA
>CAYJIM010000001.1:62271-194674 GCA_964370215.1 uncultured Oscillospiraceae bacterium | reverse complement strand
GTAAACAACTGAGCACAAATTGTCAATCAAAAAGTGGCAGTGGATTTGCCACTACCACTTTTTTTAAAGACTGCCTTTGATATGAGAAAGAGCTCCTTTTTCAAGTCTTGAAACCTGCGCTTGGCTAATGCCGATTTCACGAGCAACCTCTACCTGTGTTTTTCCTTGAAAAAAACGAAGCATCAAAATATTTTTTTCTCGTTCGCCAAGGCTGTGCATTGCTTCCTTGAACATAATTTCATCTAGCCAATCCCTGTCGTCAGAGCGATCTCCCACCTGATCCATCACATAAATAGTGTCCCCACCGTCGGTGTAAACAGGCTCTTGTAGGGAAATGGGATCGACAATGGATTCCAGTGCCATGACCACCAAGGATCGATCCAATTGTAGTTCTGTCGTAATTTCTTCAATGGTCGGTTCACGATTGAGTGATTTTGTCAACATCTCCTTTGCATTCATCGCTTTATAAGCAATGTCCTTGAGCGATCGACTGACACGAATGGGGTTATAATCACGTAGATATCGCCGTAGTTCACCGATGATCATCGGTACCGCATAGGTCGAAAACTTCAATCCTAGATCCACATTAAAGTTGTCAATTGCCTTGATCAAACCGATGACCCCCACTTGAAAGAGGTCGTCAGGATTCTCCCCTCTATTTTGAAATCGTTGAATGACACTCAACACCAATTTTAAATTGCCATTGATGAGCGCCTCTCTCGCCAGCTTGTCCCCCTGCTTCATTTTCTTCAAATAATCGATCTTTTCAGACTCTTTGAGTACCTTGAGTTTTGCGGTGTTGATGCCACAGATTTCCACTTTGCCAGGCTGCAAGTACATCCTCTCCTCACCGTTTATAAATTCTGTAACAGTGTGTCACCATCGATCGATGAGTATGCAGGCGGGAAAAATTGGCAAACAATTGTTAGTTGAGGTTGCCAATCCTATCAAAAAGAGGTATAATGAAAATAATTGTATCTACAAAGACAACAAAATAAGAAGGAGTATGTGTGCATGAAACAAAAAATTGATACTTTTTTTGAAAGTTTACAGCAAAAGCAAGTGTATTTTATTGGTATGGGCGTGACCAATTTCGGTGTCATCAAACAGTTCTGCCAAAAGGGGATCGCCACCACCGTTTGCGATAAAAAAACAGAGGAACAATTGGCAGAAGCCTATCCGGAATGGTTTTCCGAGTTGAAATCTTTAGGGGTTTCTTTTCGTACAGGCAACGACTACTTAACACATTTGATCCATGCCGATGTCATCTACCGTACACCGGGTATGAATTATTTTCATCCGGCGCTACAAGCGGCAAAAGACAAAGGCATTGTCGTAACCTCTGAAATGGAAACTTTTTTTGATCTTTGCCCCTGCAAAATTTTTGCGGTGACAGGATCCGATGGGAAAACCACAACCACCACCCTCATCAGTGAAATGTTGAAAAAGCAAGGGTACACCGTGCATTTGGGAGGCAATATCGGCAAAGCATTGCTACCATTGGTGGAAACAATACAGGCAGATGATTTTGCGGTGGTAGAATTATCCAGTTTTCAGCTCATTTCTATGCGTCGTTCACCCGACGTTGCTGTCATCACCAACGTCTCGCCCAATCACTTGGACGTACACAAAGATATGGAAGAATATATCGATGCCAAGAGAAATCTTATTGCCCATCAAAATGCCTTTTCCAAAACCATTTTGAATTATGACAATGAAATCACCCGTCAAATGGCAGGCACCGTACGTGGCAAACTCAGCTGGTTTTCCAGACAAGGTCGTCCGGAGCGTGGTACCTTTTTGGATCAAGATGGGGTACTCTGCCGTATGAACGACGGGAAAGTGGAAAAAATCCTACAGATGAATCAAATTAAATTGCCGGGTTTGCACAACGTTGAAAATTACCTCACCGCCATTGCCGCTGTGGACGGCATGGTGTCAGATCAAACCATTTGTGATGTCGCCCGAAATTTTGGTGGGGTAGAGCACCGCATTGAATTGGTGCGCACCCTTGATGGCGTTCGTTATTACAACGATAGCATCGCCACTTCGCCGACCCGTACCATTGCGGGGCTCAATGCCTTCAACCAGAAACTCATCGTCATTGCCGGTGGGTATGATAAAAACATCCCGTATGAACCGCTAGCGGACAGTGTCAACCAAAAGGTCAAGATCCTCATTCTATTAGGGGCCACTGCACCGAAAATTGAGGCGGCTGTTTGCGGACATCCCTCTTACAATGAAAGTCAATTGCAAATTGTACATGTAGACACCTTAGAAGAGGCAGTACAAGCGGCAAAACGTTTGGCAAAACAAGGAGATGTGGTGACACTTTCTCCTGCAAGTGCAAGTTTTGACCTTTATCTCAACTTTGAACAACGCGGACATCACTTCAAATCGATTGTTGAAGCGCTGTAACATCACCATCAAAAACGTAAGGAGGAAGAAACGTTGAATTGTAAAGAGATTGCAAAACAATTGAGTGATAGCATCGGTGTAGCAGGGTTTGAAAAAGAAACCGCAACCCTTGCCATGTCGTTGGTAAGGCCGTTTGCCACATCGGTGGAAATGGATGAATTTTTCAACGTCACTGCCGTCATTCGTCCGGCAAAAGAGGGCGAACCCACCGTGCTGTTGGAAGCACATTTGGATGAAATTGGTTTGATTGTGACCGCCGTTGAAGATGGTTTTTTGCGTGTTGCACCCTGTGGTGGTGTCGATGGACGCATTTTACCCGGTCAAGAAATGACGGTGCATACCGATCCACCGCTGTATGGAGTGATTTCGACCATCCCACCCCATTTGAGTAAAGGGGACAACGACCTGCCAAAGATTGAAGAAGTCGCAATTGACATCGGCCTTTCTAAAGAACAGGCGGAGGAACAGGTGCCTCTCGGTACATTGGTTACGGTACAATCGACTTTTCGCACCCTGTTGAACGATCGGATCAGTGGCAAAGCGTTGGATGATCGCATCGGTGTGGTGGCAATTTTGCAGGCACTTGAAAACGTGGCAGATATACCGCTTCACTGTGGTTTATTGGTGCTATTTTCCGCACAAGAGGAAGTAGGGATGCGTGGGGCGACGATGGCAGGGTACCGTATCAATGCGGATCTGATCCTATCGCTTGATGTCAGCTTTGGGCAAACGCCGGACAGCGACAAGCGCACAAGTTATCCCTTGGGGGAAGGGGTGTTGATTGGAAAATCAGCCATCCTGACACGCTCTGTTTTTGATCGATTGGAAGAGATCGCGAAAGAAAAAGAAATCCCTCATCATATCGAGGTGGTGGGCGGACGGACAGGCACCAACGCAGACGTGTTGGGTGTCCAACGCGGTGGTGCAAAAATCGCACTGCTGTCCATTCCACAGCGTTATATGCACACCCCAATTGAGACGATTGATCTTTCGGACGTGACAGCAACAGCGGATTTGATGACAGCATATCTGCAAGCAGAATTTGGAGGTGACCACCAATGACATTGATCAAAGAATTGTCGATGCTACCTGGCATTTCCGGAGATGAGGGCGCTGTACGTCAAGCCATCATTGAAAAAATCAAGGATCACTGTAGTTATACCGTAGATCCGATGGGGAACTTGATTTGCGAGAAAAAAGGAAAGCGACCTACAACAAAGAAGGTACTGCTTGCCGCACATATGGATGAAGTGGGGATGATTGTCACCGCCATCACCGAACAAGGTTATCTGCAATTTGACACGGTAGGGGGCATTGAAAGTAAAGTGCTCTTGGGTCGTGCCGTTCGTCTTTATCGCACAGGTGTGGTAGGGGTCATTGGCACCAAAGCGGTGCATGAACAACGTGCAGAAGAAAAGGGCAAGGCAGTGGCAGTATCCAAACTTGTCATCGATATTGGTGCCAAAGATAAAGCAGATGCAGAGGCATGGGTGCGTGCCGGTGACGGTGTTGTGTTTGAAAGTGCATTTGTTCCCTTTGGCGATGGTTTTGTCAAAGGAAAAGCATTAGATGACCGTGTTGGTTGTGCACTTCTCATTGAATTGTTGCAACAGCCGGCAGAAACCGACTTTACTGTTGCCTTTACAGTGCAGGAAGAAGTCGGTTTGCGTGGGGCAAAAACTGCCGCTTATACGGTTAATCCCGATGTCGCTATTGTATTGGAAACAACAACAGCGGCAGACATTGCCGGTGTGTCCGGACAGGAACGTGTCTGCACACTACAGAAAGGGGCGGTGGTCGGTTTTATGGATCGTGCGACCATTTACCCTCGATCGCTGTACCAATTAGCACAAAAAATCGCCAAAGAAAAAGACATTGCCATACAGACAAAGTCTATGGTCGCAGGAGGCAATGATTCTGGTGCCATTCACCAAAGTAGAGGTGGCGTGCCGACTTTGGCTATCAGCCTGCCTTGTCGCTACCTGCACACCGCAACTTGTGTCATTCACAAAGATGATTATAAAGCAGTTTGGGATTTGATGACAGCGATGTTACCCACCCTTGCAAACGGATCTTATCAAACAGAAAACTAGGAGAACAATATGACCGAATGGATGAAGTTAGATGAACAATTAAGCACGTTATCAAAGCAGTGTGAACAGGACTGTGCCATACCGTTTGCTGTCATTGAGGAAGTACAAGCATACAACGAAGCAAAAGTGCTGTCGGCATTTATGAATTGTGGGGTCAGTGATGTGCATTTCAAGGGGAGTACCGGCTATGGCTATGGGGATCTCGGCAGAGATAAGTTGGATGAACTCTTCGCCATGATTTTTGGGGCAGAGGATGCCTTGGTGCGCCACAATTTTATTTCCGGCACTCATGCGCTATCTGTTGCCCTGTTTGGTGTACTGCGCACCGGTGACCGCATGGTGTCGCTGACGGGCAGCCCTTACGATACCATGGAGGAAGTCATCGGCATTCGTGGTGAAGGCAATGGATCGTTGAAGGATTTTGGCATTCAATACGAGCAAGTTGATCTACTTTCCGATGGTGCTATCGACTATACTGGGGTAAAAACGGCTGTAGTTGGTTGCAAGGTGGCTTATATCCAACGATCGAGGGGGTATTCTTTGCGCACTTCTTATGATATGGACGAAATTGAAAAGATGATCCAAACGGTGCGTGCAGTCAATCCGGATGCCATCATTATGGTGGACAACTGTTATGGGGAGTTTGTGGAAAAAAAGGAGCCGACCGATGTTGGCGCGGATTTGGTCATCGGTTCGCTCATCAAAAATGCAGGGGGTGGTATTGCGCAGACCGGCGGTTACATTGTCGGACGTAAGGATTTGATTGAACTTTGTTCCTACCGCTTGACCGCAGTTGGTGTGGGTAAAGAAGGTGGTTGTAGCCTTGACCAGAATCGTGGCATGTTTATGGGGCTGTTTTTTGCACCAAGTGTGGTAGCTTCTGCTCTAAAAACCAGTGTTTTCGCCCTTCGTTTGTTTGAGCTACTTGGTTATCAAGTGTCACCGTCATATGATGAAAAACGCACCGATATCATCGCAGCAATCTGTCTGGAATCGAAAGAGGCGATGTGTGCGTTTTGCGGTGGGATTCAAAAAGGATCACCGGTTGATTCCTTTGTGACACCGGAACCATGGGCAATGCCGGGATATGAAAGTCCCGTCATTATGGCGGCAGGTGCCTTTACCATGGGGGCGTCTATCGAATTGTCCGCAGATGGACCCATTCGACCACCATATGCTGTTTGGTTGCAGGGTGGTCTTACTTACACCACCGGTAAAATCGGTATCTTACTGGCGGCACAGCAGATGTTTGACAGAGGTTTGATCACACTGTCTTAATTTTTTTGGTCGTTACTTGACAAAATCTAAAAATGACGATATAATATTGTCGAAAATTAAATATTGTTTTGCGGGGGGACTCGAAAGAGTTGAGAAGGTTAAAACCTGACCCTTAGAACCTGTTAGTTCATACTGTCGTAGGGAAGCAAAATCGCGTGTCAATTCAGCGGTGCCTGCAACAAGGTACCGCTTTTTTGTGCGTTTTTATCACAATTACAGAAAGGGTATGTGTTATGAAATATTGTATGACCATTGCAGGATCCGATTGTAGCGGTGGTGCCGGCATTCAGGCGGATATGAAAACCTTTGCGGCACATGGAGTGTATGGCATGAGTACCATCACCGCAGTGGTTGCTGAAAATACCACTGAAGTGCGTTCGGTACATGCCATTCCGACCCAAAGCATCAAGGATCAATTGGATTGTAACTTCAATGACTTTCCCATTGATGCGATCAAAATCGGGATGCTTTCGGATGCAAACACTATCAAAGTGGTGGCTCGGTGTCTTGCAACGTATCAACCGACCCACTTGGTGCTGGATCCCGTTATGGTGGCAACCAGTGGTGGTAGTCTGATGCAGCAAGAGGCGGTCGGTTGTCTTGTGAAAGAATTGTTACCGATGGCAACGGTGCTGACCCCAAACCTACAGGAAGCAGAAGTACTGGTGGGGTATGAGGTAACCGGCATCAAAGAAATGGAGCAGGCGGCCAAACAACTGGTGAATATGGGCGTGAAGGCAGCACTGGTCAAGGGTGGCCACCTTGCAGGACAGGCGGTAGACGTACTGTATGATGGAGAAAAAATGCATCATTTTTCGGCACAGCGTGTCGATAGTACCAGTACCCACGGCACAGGTTGTACGTTATCCTCCGCCATTGCCGCCAATCTGGCATTGGGACACACTGTCTCAGACGCTTGTGGATTGGCAAAAGAGTATATTACAAAAGCAATTACAACCGCAACACCAATTGGTCGCGGTTGTGGACCTGTCAACCATCACCATGAATTTTATCAACTGAAAGGATGGCTTTAAAATGAATTACAGAACACAAATGGAAGCGGCCAAACACGGCTTTATCACCCCACAAATGGAGGTTGTCGCAAACAAAGAGGGGATGGATGTCAATACCCTTTGTGATCTTGTTGCAAAAGGGCAGATTGCCATTCCTGCAAACATCAAACATACCGCACTCTCTCCGGAAGGGGTCGGAACCGGTCTGCGCACCAAAATCAATGTCAATCTAGGTGTATCGGGCGACTGTGTCGATTATTCCGCTGAGATGGATAAAGTGGATATGGCCATTAAATTTGGTGCGGAAGCGATCATGGACTTGAGCAATTACGGTAAGACTCATGACTTTCGCACCGCCCTCATCGCACGCTCTCCTGCAATGATCGGGACAGTACCGATGTATGATGCCATTGGCTACCTCGAGAAAGATTTGTTGGAAATCACCGCAGAGGATTTTTTGCGTGTCGTACGTGCTCATGCTGAAGAAGGGGTCGACTTCATGACCATTCATGCGGGTTTGAATCGTCGTGCGGTCAAATCCTTCCGTGAAGCCGGTCGTCGGATGAATATTGTTTCCCGTGGTGGATCATTGCTTTTTGCTTGGATGGAAATGACAGGCAATGAAAACCCGTTCTATGAACATTATGATGAAGTGTTGGATATTCTTCGTGCCTATGATGTCACCATCAGTTTGGGAGATGCATTGCGTCCAGGGTGCATTGACGACAGTTCCGATGCAGGACAGATCTCTGAACTGATTGAACTTGGACAACTGACCAAACGTGCATGGGAAAAAGATGTACAGGTCATGGTCGAGGGGCCAGGGCATATGGCACTCAATGAGATTGCCGCCAACATGATCATGCAAAAGCGCCTTTGTCATGGCGCACCATTTTATGTGTTAGGACCATTGGTGACCGATGTAGCACCGGGGTATGATCATATCACTGCGGCTATCGGCGGTGCAGTCGCTGCGGCAAACGGGGCAGACTTTTTGTGCTACGTCACACCGGCAGAGCATTTGAGATTGCCAGATGTAGACGATGTCAAAGAAGGGATTATTGCCACCAAAATTGCGGCACATGCGGCAGACATTGCAAAAGGCGTCAAAGGTGCCAGAGATTGGGATAACCGCATGTCAGATGCCAGACACCGCATTGATTGGGATGAGATGTTTTCTTTGGCAATGGATGGGGAAAAGGCAGAACGCTATTATGAAAGCACTCCGCCGGCTGAACGCCATACCTGCTCGATGTGTGGTAAAATGTGTGCGGTGCGCACCACCAACTTGATCCTAGCAGGAGAAAAAGTCACCTTTTGTTCTGAAAAGTAACAAGGGTGCAACGGTGGATGGGGAGCGCCATACACTGTAAATGTTTGCGAGGGAAGCCGTGTTTCGGCGTGAGAGGATACTTTGGAGTATCGACCGGCGTCTATTTTTAGGCGTTTGACCAAATGGTCTGAAAGGAGCAAGCAAACATGAACAAGAATTTGAAAAAGCTCACTCTAGCCGCAGTACTGATTGCGTTGGCAGTTGCCTGTGCACCACTCTCTATTCCGATTGGTGCATCCAAATGTTTTCCGGTGCAACATTTGGTTAATATCATTGGTGGGGTATTCCTCGGCCCATGGTATGCGGTGGGGATGGCGTTTGTCACAAGTATCATCCGTGTATTGACTGGGACCGGCACGCTACTGGCCTTTCCAGGCAGTATGTGTGGGGCACTGCTCTGTGGATTACTGTACCACCGCTATGGGAAATTGGTGTTGGCATACCTCGGAGAATTGATTGGCACTGCCTTGATTGGTGGATTGCTCGCCTATCCGATCGCTGCATTTTTACTCGGTAGTGAAGCGGCATTTTTCACCTATCTCTTACCATTTTTTATCAGTAGCATGGGTGGAACCGTCATCGCCATTTTGGTGGTCGGTGCCCTTAAACGCACCCACGTATTGGATCGTTTTGCAGAGCAAGGAGGTCAAGCATGAAGGAACATATGATAAAGGCATTGTCAGCAGTAAAAGAGCAAAAACCGTTGGTGCACTGCATTACAAATTATGTCACCGTCAATGATGTGGCAAATGCGTTGCTTGCCATTGGTGGGTCACCCATCATGGCAGATGATCCCAAAGAGGTAGAGGAAATGACATCTATTGCTTCGGCGTTGGTCATCAATATTGGCACGCTCAATCAGCGTACTGTTGCGTCAATGATTTTGGCAGGAAAACAAGCCAATCAACAGGGGATTCCGGTCGTCTTTGATCCTGTTGGTGCCGGTGCTTCCTCCTTGCGAAAGGAAACGACCTTTCGACTGTTAGAGGAAGTTCAATTTTCCGTCATCCGTGGTAATCTTTCGGAAATGACCGTTGTTGCAGGTCAACAAGCGGCTTCCAAAGGGGTGGACGTCTCCGAACAGTTGCAGGGTAAAGATGGTACCGCCATTGCAAAACAGGTTGCTACACAATATCGCTGTGTAGCGGCAATCACAGGGGCAGTTGATGTAATCAGTGATGGAGACCGTGTGGTGAAAATTTCAAATGGACACCCTCATTTGAGTGGCATTACCGGTACCGGTTGTACCACAACAGGCATGATCGGAGGCTTTTTGGCTGTAACCGATCCGATGACAGCCGCAACTGCTGCTATCATGACCATGGGCATTGCAGGTGAAATTGCAGAAGAACGCTGTGGTATTTTAGGCAACGGCAGTTACCGTGTCGCTATCATGGATGCCATCAGTCTTATGGATGACTGTACACTGGAAAATTGGGGGGAAATACAATGCGAGTAGATTATACGCTATATTATTGTACCGACCGTACCCTAATGGTCGCCGACAGTTTAGAAACTTCTGTGGAACGTGCAATTTTAGGGGGCTGTACGGTGGTACAACTGCGGGAAAAGGACGTGGATGCCGGTGTATTTTATCGATTGGCACTGAGAACAAAAGAGGTCACAGATCGCTATCATGTACCACTCATCATCAACGACCGTGTGGACATTGCAATGGCAGTGGATGCGGCAGGAGTACATGTAGGGCAACGTGACCTACCGGCAAAAGCGGTCCGTCAGCTCATCGGAAAAGAAAAGCTACTCGGCGTTTCTGCCTCGACGGTGGCACAAGCAACTAAAGCGGTGCAAGATGGCGCAGATTATTTAGGCGTTGGTGCCATGTTTCAAACAGCAACAAAAACTGACACCAACGATGTGAACATGGAGACACTTCAGGACATCCGCAAGGCAGTTTCTGTACCACTGGTGGTCATCGGTGGGATCGGTATGAGTAATGCGCACCTGTTCCAACCAATGGGCATAGATGGCATTGCCGTTGTTTCTGCCATTGCAGCACAAGAAGATGAAACGAAAGCAGCAGCAGCTCTGAAAAAACGGTTTTTACAGTTATAAAACAGAAGAACAGAGAGGGATTGTACATCCTTCTCTGTTCTTCTGTTTTTTAGTTTTTCGGATAACAGCCCAGCAGGCGAAACCATTCATAATGATAGGAAAGATCCTGTAAGAGATCGCGCACTTGTGGATCACGGAGGGTCCCCTCAAAACTGATATAAAAGGTGACGTTGAATTCCTTATCCCCAATCGGTCTGGACTCAATTTTAGTCAGGTCAATGCCGTAAATGGAAAACTTTGTCAACAGCTTGTTAAGCTCATTTTTATGGTTTGGCAAGCGCAGACACACGGTGGTCTCAACCGCTTCCGATGGCACACAGAGGTGCTTTGAAATGACAATGAAACGGGTATAATTGTGATCCGAGTCCTGAAGATCCTCTTTATGAATGTTTAACTGATAAAGCTCAGCACATTCTTTGGCACAAATGGCGGCAATCGGTTCGGTAGATGCGGAGACCATTTGAGCTGCAACCGCATTATTTGCCACAGGGTGTGCCGGAATTTGCAATGATGCAAGTGCATTTTTACATTGCAAAATGGACTGCGGGTGGGTGTAAATGTCGGTGATTTCTGCAAAAGAAGTGGTCGGTTTTGTCATCAAGCAATGACGAATCTGTAAGCGATGGATGAAGTTGATATGTAACTCATACCGAATCAAAAGATCATACACATCTCCGATGGTACCGGCAGTGGAGTTTTCTAAGGGCAATACTCCATAATCAACAGCGCCGCTGGAAACTTGCTCAAATACTTCACTAAACGTTGCCACAGCGGAAATCGTTGCGTTGGAGAACATTTCCTTTGCGGCAAGCTGTTGGTAAGCGCCAGCAATGCCTTGGTAGACGACCTTAGTTTCCCTTGTATCTTGAAGTGAAGCCTCTTCATAGTTCCAACCCTCTTCTTCACAAATTTGGCGCAATTGCATACATTTGCTGTACTCCATTAAATGGGTGAAAAATGGCTTTACGTATGGCTTAAACTCCTCCGGTGCCCGTGCGACACGGTCTGCGATAATAGCCTCTTCTCGCACAGGATGAAAAATTTCCATGTCCCGTTCCTTTTTATAAGTCGCTACATGCTTGACCACTTCCATACGTGCGGAAAAAAGTTTTAAAAGTTCACGATCGATACGGTCGATCTCAGCTCTACATTGTTCTAAGTTCAAAAAAATACCCCCAGTGTTTAGACATGACTACTAAAAAATATTATAACAGGATGGAATCTGTTTGTAAAGTGTGGTTAATATAAAAAATGTCGATCAAATACTTGAATTTTGGTTTTCAATCTGGTATCATAATGAAGTATGTTAAAATTATAACAAAAGAAAGTGGTGCGCATGAAACAATTTTTCAAAGAGCTATTGAAAAGTA
This sequence comes from uncultured Oscillospiraceae bacterium, assembly GCA_964370215.1. Taxonomy (GTDB): domain Bacteria; phylum Bacillota; class Clostridia; order Oscillospirales; family Ruminococcaceae; genus Massiliimalia. The sequence continues at coordinate 183,096 of CAYJIM010000001.1, read as the reverse complement.
TTCTAGCTGGTATGGCTGTCTCTTTTGGAGCAGTCGGCTATCTGACACAGGAAAACCATGTTGTTGGGGGCATACTATTTTGTCTGGGACTCATGGTCATCTATTTATTTGGATGGAATTTGTATACAGGAAAAGCCTGTTATATAGTGGAGAAAGGACGAGCCATTATCCCTTTACTCTTCAATGCATTACTGGGTAATTTGATCGGTGCAGTCGCGACGGGGTATCTGTTTCGTATGGTCAAATTAAAAAAGCTAATTCCGATTGGAGAAGAGGTGGTGGCTGGGAAATTAGCGACCGACTATTTTAGTGGATTTGTCATGGCGATTGGTTGTGGAGTGATGATCTACTTTGCCATTTACGGTTATCATAAAAATACAGACGGATTTGGTAGGTACTTTTCTCTTTGTCTACCTGTTGTATTCTTTATTGTTTTAGGGTGTGAGCATGTTGTGGCCAATATGTTTTACGTTTCATTTGCAAATGCCTGGAATCTTCACGCAGTATCGTACTTGACAGTGGTGGCGGTCGGTAACCTTGTTGGTTGCGCTTTCATCCCAGTCATGAAACTGCTCTATGAAGAAAAAACAAAGTAACAAAAATATAATACAGTAAAGAGTCCTTTGATGTTTTTGATCATACGTCAAGGGACTTTTTTCTGTGAATTGGATAGCATTCTGAAAATCATATAAAGTTGTTTGTTGTCCATAAATTATTCACCAAAAGAAGAGAGTAATTTGGTATAATAAAAACAATCCGAAAAAACAGTCGTTTGGGAATTTGGAGGGATTGCCATGAAAAATAAAATCAAATTATTGGCTTTTGTTAGCGCACTTTTGGTAACGGTTACGGGATGTGTGTCTTTACAACAAACAACGCAAATCACGGAACAGGAAGTGGTGAAAGCAGGGGAGCCAGCAACTACGGAATCGGCAGAACAAAAGTTACAAGAAGAGATGCCGGCTGAATCGGAAGAGCATTCCGTTGATTACAGCCAAACGGTATTTGGTGAGTTTGAAGCACAAACGATCGGTGACAGCACATTCACACAAGCAGACTTAGAAAGTTATGATTTGACGATGTTATATGTTTGGGCAACTTGGTGTCCAGCGTGTATTGCTGGTATGCCGGACTTGGCGGCTTTGGATACACAGCTGCCGGATAATGTCAACTTGATTTCCTATGGCAGTGATGCAGATATTGAACGTAGCACTACGGAAAATATTTTAGAAAGCAATGGTGTCACCTTTGACACCTTGATTGCGGACGATGCGCTGAATGAAAGTTTGGCACCCTATATTCAGGTCTTTCCCACTATTCTGTTTTTAGACGGTGATGGGAATTTTATCACAATGGCGCAAGGAACACCTGCTTCTGATGAAGTGAACACCTATTTGGCATTGATTGATGATCTTTTAGCAGAACATACGTGATGAGTAACAGCCTTTCAAGATGACTATTTTGAAAGGCTGTTTTAAGTAAGGAGGAAGGGCATATGGAAAGACGGTGGCAGTTGATCTTGCGGTTTGGCTTACTTTTTGTTGCGTTGATATTTTTGGCCATTGGAATCTGGCAACAGGAATATCTACTTGTCTTACGAAAAGCAGTGGTTATTTGCTTAGAATGTATTGGGATCGGGTGATGGTATGAAAAACATAAACGTTCGCCCTTGGATTCAAGCAATCTTTACGGTGGTCAGCAACGGGTATCTCCTTGGCTTTGTCAATGGCAAAATTTTTCAAGGAGAGAGTAAATTGCTATGTACACCGGGGCTCAATTGTTACTCCTGTCCGGGTGCTCTTGCTTCCTGTCCAATCGGCTCTCTACAAGCTATTTTGTCTGGTAAAGGGCAATACATTTCTTTTTATGTTTTGGGGCTACTCTTGCTATTCGGTGTGGTCATGGGGCGACTGATTTGTGGTTTTTTGTGCCCATTTGGTTGGGTGCAGGATCTTTTATATAAAATCAAATGGAGAAAATGGACGATACCGAAAGCGATTGACAAACCATTACGCTACTTAAAATATGCTATTTTGGTGATCTTTGTATTATGGCTTCCGTTGTTTGCGGTCAATGAATTTGGTTTAGGATCACCTGCATTTTGTAAATGGATCTGCCCATCCGGTACATTATTCGGCGGTATCCCATTGGTACTGACAAATCCTTCGTTGCAGGCAATTGTGGGATTATTGTTCGGATGGAAAATGCTACTATTGTTTGCTATCCTGCTATTATCGATCTTTATTTACCGACCATTTTGCAAATATCTTTGTCCGCTTGGTGCATTTTATGCGTTGTTTCAACGCTTTAGCCTTTATCAATTACAGATCGACCAACCCAAATGCACCAATTGTAAACGCTGTGAAACTGTCTGTAAAATGGGAGTTGCAGTGACGACACAGATCAATTCAGCGGAGTGTATTCGATGTGGAGACTGTAAACGTGCTTGTCCGCACGGTGCAATTTCCAGCAATTTATCGACGGGGTTTTCAAAATACACCAACATTCATGTACCATCATCCCCAAGCAGTACAGGAACTGAACCAAAATGAAACAGATGAAAAACATCAAACAATATTCGATTAGATTAGGCGATGAAATCATTTCCTATACTCTTGAAAAAAAGACTGTCAAGTACATCAACTTGCGCATTAAGCCGACAGGGGAGGTCAGGGTGTCCGCACCAAGGCGAGTACCAATTGCGGTGATAGAGCGATTTTTGCTCGAAAAGTCAACATTTATCCTCTCACATTTACATCGCTACCATACATGTCAAGCAAATACACTTGACATTGATCATGTTATTGACGGTGAAACATTTTCTCTTTTCGGACAGCCGAAAACACTACACATCATCGTGAGGGCGTCAACTTCCATCCAACAAGAGGGGAATCAACTGCATTTCACAGTGCCCGATGATCTGACAGAGGAACAAAAACAAAAGATTTTATCGGATTACTTTACAAAACAACTGGCAGACTATATTGCGACTGCAGTTGATCGGATCTATCCGCTATTTGAACCAATGGGTGTATCAATGCCCACCATCCAACTGCGCTTAATGACTTCAAGATGGGGGAGTTGTTTCCCAAACAAAGGAAAAATCACGTTGAGTAAGCGACTGGTGCATTTACCTCCGTCAGTAATTGATTATGTTATCCTACATGAATTTGCGCATTTCATTCATCCAAATCACGCAAAACCATTTTATTCATTGGTCGCATCCTTGATGCCGGATTGGCAAGCACGCCGTGCAGTATTAAACGATGCAGTATTTGCAAACAAAAAGGAGAAGTTATCTTGTATCAACTAAAAACATTCAAACAGGGTGGCATCATGGCAAATTATCAGTGTAATGCTGCTTGTAGACACTGTCTTTACGCCTGCTCGCCAACGCGAGAAAAAACCTATATGACCAAAGAAATTGCAAAAAACACAGCGGCAATACTCAAAAAGCATGGATGTCCTGGTATACATATCGGTGGTGGTGAGCCATTTTTGTCATTTGAAGATTTACAACAAATGGTCGAAGGGCTGGCAGAAGGCGGCTTAAAAATAAACTATTTGGAGACCAATGCCAATTGGGCAACCGAGCAACAATCGGTTGCCAAAAAGTTGGATATACTATACAACCTCGGAGTAGAATCTTTTTGTATTTCTGTTGACCCCTTTCATATGGAATATGTACCGACCGATCGTGCATTGCAATTGGCACAATGGTGTGGGTATTACGGAATGGGATTCTTTTTGTGGCAACAAAATTTCTTGGATAGTATTCGGAATTTGCCTACCAATCGTACGTACAGCCGTGCTGAAATCGAAGAAGGTCTCGGGAAGGGGTATGTTCGCACAACAGCAAAATACTATGGTGTCCGTTATGGTGGACGTGCTTTAAATATTGAAGAGGAATTTTACAAAACCTATCCGTTGGCTGAGATTTTAGATGATACACCATGTCATGATTTGTTATCCACAAATCATTTTCACATTGACCCACATGGGATGTTTATTCCACCGGAATGCACCGGGCTACAACTGCCACTTGACAAAGCGGTTGCAGGCATTGAAGAGGGGACATATCCTGCATTTGAAGCATTATTACATAGTGGTGTGACGGCACTGTATGCACTGGCAAAACAATATGATTATGAGGAGAAAAAAGAGTATACCTCAAAATGTGCACTTTGCTTTGATATACGCTATCATCTGGCAAAAATCGGTTCCTTTGCAGAACTGAATTTAGAACATTATCAAGCTTCTCGTGAATATTATTAAAAAAACAGTGATTGCAACCATCATTACAGAAAACGATGGTTGCAATCACTGTTTTATGCTGATTAAAAGGGAACATTGGATTTACCGTTTTGAAGCAGAAGCCCGTGTTTTTCCAAAGACGGTGTTTGGTGTTCAAATACAAGTTGGCCACGCAACAGGATTTGATCCGGTCCAACTGATAATTTTGTTGAATGCTGATAGTCTGCCTGATCGGTGAATTTTTTTGGATCGATCACCAATAAGTCTGCTGTTGCACCGGGGGTGATCCGACCAAACGTAGAGAGATTGAGACGGTTGGCCGGCATAGAAGTCATTTTTTGGAGGGCAACTTCAGTGGATAACAACTTTCTGTCCCATGCGTATTGACGTAAAAACTTAGGAAAAGACCCCATCAAGCGTGGGTGTGGGTTTTGATCATCTCCATACAGCGCATCTGAAATAAGCATGGAGTAGGGAAGGCGGACAACCATATCAATGTCGGATTGGCGCATACTCTGCAAAATGATAGAAACACCGGTACCTTCCTCTCGTAGCAATGTTGCCAAACAATCTGCAATATCTGAAAAGTGGCCTATTTGCGTAATTTCCGCTAAACTTTTCCCAATATAATGGCGATTGCTTGAACCTGTCAGTCCGGTAACAAAGATCCGCTCATAACCGATCATCTCACCCAAAGGATCCCAACTCGATTGTTTTTCCGATAGCAATCGGCGTAAATGCGCAACCCCTTGTGGACGCTCTAAGCGCTTCATGGCAGTCAAAACGCCATCCGTCAAAAAGGCTGGTGGAATCAACTGCATCATAGTAGAAGCACCGCAATCATAGGGATAAACATCAACTGTCAGATCCAAGCCGGTGGCACGCGCGTTTTCAATCATTGCAATGGCCTTTGCTAGTACTTGCTTTTGGTGAGCGACCTTACCGGCGGCCTTAAAGTGGCTAATTTGCACTGCAACCTCGCTGCGGGTGGCAATGTCAATCATTTCTGCCACAGCCTCGGGCAGTAATGCAGTTTCGTGGCGCATATGGCAAACAAGTATGCCACGTCCTCGTAGCACTGAAATGATTTCTACCAATTCATCTAAAGTAAAATAAGCTTCCGGCAGATACATCAACCCAATGCTCAAGCCGAACGCGCCTTGCGACAATGCATCACGGAGCAACTCTTTGATTTGATCCATCTGTTTTGGTCGCAACGGTGTTGGATCAAATCCTGCAACAGCAATACGAAGTGCCCCGAGTCCTGCAAAAAAGCCGTAATGAAGCGGTAACAATGTGTTTTGTAGGGCAGCAACATATGTAGCATGACTGGTAAAGGACGGTGTTTGGCATTGCCCCAAACAAGGGGACAGATAATCCAAAAGTGCCGCTCGGTATTGTGGAACAGTCGGTACAGCAGACATCCCGCAGTTTCCTCCAAAGCAGGTCGTGATTCCTTGTGCCAATTCAACGAATCCAAATGGTTTACCAAAAATTGCAAGGTCACAATGTCGATGCAGGTCGATAAAGCCGGGTGTAACCAGTTTATTCGAGGCATCTATGATCGGTGCTTGAACCGTGTCAAAATGTCCAATTGCCTCAATGCGATGATCTTTGATCAAAATATCTGTTTTTTGTGGTGAAGAGCCGAGACCGTCATACACAGTACCATTTTTAATGATATAATCCATCCGTACCTTCCTTTCTCATCATCGATCATACTTAATAAAACAGTGAGGGAGATAAATTAAGTTTATCATAACAGAAAAATTTCAACCTGTAAATAAGAAAGGAACACTTTGCAGGATAGGTATACTTTTCAGTCTAAACTTATATGAATTACATGAAAAATAGCAAAAATATTGTTTTATTTTAAATAATACTTGCAACTGGATAACAATATGGTATAATCAAATTGTCTTATTATGGTACTTTAAAAATTGGAGGAATAGAAAATGAATTTAGAAAAAGCGTTGCAACAATATCAGCTAACACTGCCAAACCCACCTGCAAAAGGGGGGATTTATTCTCCAGTAAGGGAATTTGGTCAAAACCTGTGCTTCTCCTCTGGCTGTGGGCCGAACATTGTAGGAGAAATGGCCTATGCCGGTAAACTTGGCAGAGAATATACTGTAGAGGAAGGACAGGAAGCGGCAAGACGTTGTGTGTTAAATTTATTGGCTGGGTTACAAGCACAAATCGGTGATCTATCCAATATCAAACGTGTTGTGAAAATGCTGTGCTTGGTTGCTTGCACAGATACATTTTATGAACAACCACAGGTAGCCAATGGAGCATCTCAACTGTTGGTAGATATTTTCGGAGAAGAAGTGGGACTGTGTGCGCGGAGTGCGATTGGCACCAACGCATTGCCGGGTAACATTCCTGTTGAAATTGAATTGATTGTAGAATTGAAAGAAGAATATTTGGGATAAAGAAATGCAATAAGAGAAGAGGCGGAGAAGATGTCGTTGCAACAAACACAAGAAAAGGAGCAGCTACACACACCGATATTGGTTTTTGACAAAAGGGTAATCCAGCAAAACCTGCAAGAGATGGTGCGTGTCGCTGAGGACCCCACACGAATTTGGTCGCATGTCAAAACGCACAAGTGTGCCGAGGTGTTAAAGTTACTTCTGTCCTGTGGCATGAAACAGTTCAAGTGTGCGACCTTCGCAGAGGCTGAAATGACGGCCATAGCCGGTGCAGAAAAACTGATTCTTGCTTATCCACTCGTTGGGCCCAGTTGTATGCGTATGGTGCAACTGATCAAAGCTTATCCAAATACCCACTGCTATGCCCTTGCGGATGATCTTGGTCAATTGACACATCTTTCAACCATTGCAATAAAAGAGGGGATTTGTGTTTCTGTTCTATTGGATGTCGATGTAGGCAATCACCGTACCGGTATTGCTTTAGAGCAGGTATTGCCCTTTTTGCAAGAAGCAATTTCTTTAACAGGGATTGAACTATGTGGTTTGCATTGCTATGACGGACATCTTTCTATGCCAAGTGCGGCACAGCGTATAGAGGAAGTAGCGAAAATTTATCGAGACATCGATGAAATTGTCACAAAAAGTCCTTGCGCATTGCCACTGCTTGTGATGGGAGGAACACCAACTTTTCCCTATCATGCAGAGCGGATAAATGCAGCACTTTCACCGGGCACGACGGTCTTGTATGACTTTGGGTATCAAAGCAAATTTGACGATTTGGCATTTACACCGGCAGCGGCGATATGGACCCGTGTGGTCAGTCATCCGGGCAAGGGGTTGTTCACCCTTGATTTGGGGTATAAAGGAATTTCCGCTGATCCTGCTGGGGTGCGTGGAACCATTGTCGAACTACCGCAAGCAGTATCTCAAATTCACAGTGAAGAACATTGGGTGTTTTCCGTTGCAGAGGAGCAGGTGCCTGCCATCGGCACAATGTTGACAGTCATTCCGACCCATATTTGCCCGACTGTTGCGCTGTATCCCAGTGCTGTCATTGTAAACGATGGCGAAGTCATCGACGAATGGATGATTACCGCCCGTAATCGTCGGCTTACAATTTAAAATGGACTGAAAAGTGGAGATGAGTATTAAAGACTCATCTCCACTTTTCAGCAATAAATCAAACTTAATCGCCAAATGTCATATCTGTTTGATACTTCACATTGTTGATTGCCTCTTTCTGTACAATCGCTTCGGAAAGATCAATGCCATAACAATTGGCAATTGCAATAGCATAATAAATGACATCCCAAAGTTCTTCATCAATGGTATTCTTGATGCCATCAGGTGTGCTTTTACGCAGATTTTTACGCATAGCGGTAGAAAGCTCTCCAACCTCTTCTGAGAGTTTGAAAAAATAATGCGCAATATGTTCAGGGTTATGGTCCTTTGCTTTGATATATTGTTGCAGGTATTCTATCGTAATTTCTTTCATATACGTCACCTTCCATGATAAGAGAAAATAATTATTTTAAAGATAGTATAACATAAAACAATTGTTTTTCAAAGATTTGTTCTTGTAATTGAATTGCACAAAAAAAGTATATTTTAAAATAGTTGCTATTTTTCTGCTATTTGTGCTACAATATAGAGAATATAGGTTGAATTCTAAAGAAAAGGGTGTGCAAAAAATGATGGAGTACATATTATTGGCTTTCCTCATCGTCGCAGTAATCTTACAGGTAGTTTTATTGATGCGATTATTAAAATATAAGAGTGATACAAAAGAACAACAAGCAATGGCGCAACTGGAGCAGCGTGTAGAACAGTCCAGTCGTGATACAATACAGTTTTTGCAAAGCCAATTACAGCTACAAAGCCAAATACAAAAGGATGCACAGCTACAGGTCGCAGATATGGAAGAAAAACGTTGGCGTGATTTTTCTGAGTCGACAAGACAAACTATTTCTACATTACGTAAAACAGTCACTGACATGTCGAATTCTTTGGATCAGCGCTTTGCTACGTTACAAAAGACCAACGAAGAACAACTTTACCTCATGCGTGAAACAGTAGAGAAAAAGATTACTGATATGCAGCAGAGCAATGAGAAAAAATTAGATGAAATGCGTGCAACTGTCGATGAAAAATTACAAAAGACATTAGAAGAGCGTATCAGTAAGAGTTTTGAGTTGGTAAGTAAGAGATTGGAAGAAGTTTATAAATCCCTTGGTGAGATGCAAAAGCTGTCCAATGGCGTAGATGACTTGAAAAGGGTGCTGGGCAACGTCAAAACCAGAGGCATCCTTGGGGAGGTGCAATTAGGAGCCATTCTGGAAGATATATTACACCCCGATCAGTACGACACCAATGTCATCACAAAGAAAGGATCCAAAGATCGTGTGGAATTTGCGGTGAAGTTGCCGGGTGAACAGGATCATGTCGTCTATTTACCCATTGATGCAAAATTCCCATTGGATGCGTATCAATCCTTGTTAGATGCTTATGACACAGCGGATCAAGTACAGGTAGAAGCGGCAGCAAAGGTGTTGACAAGCAGAATTAAGACATTTGCAAAAGATATTAAGAATAAGTATATTGATGTGCCGCATACTACAGAGTTTGCCATTTTGTTTTTGCCGACGGAAGGGCTGTACGCGGAGGTGGTGCGTCGAGGGATGGTGGAGCAATTACAAAAGGAAAAAATCAACATTGCAGGCCCCACAACAATGGCTGCGTTACTCAACAGCTTGCAAATGGGATTTCAAACTCTTGCCATTCAAAAGCGATCGGGAGAAGTCTGGTCTGTCTTGGAAGGGGTCAAGCAAGAGTTTTCAAAATTTGGCGATGTGCTTGAAAAAACACAAAATCGCATGAGACAAGCATCCGATGAACTGGATCGCTTGGTCGGAACTCGAACCAATGCCATCAATCGCCGGTTGAAAAATGTAGCACTTTTAGATACGCCTGAAGAGTAGATAATGGTTTCCTTTTGGAACCTATAGTACGTTTGGGTGCCTACTTTACAAAAGGAAGCAACTTGTTTATAATAACTAATAGTGCGAAAGGTAGAGAAAGGGGAATAGTATGAAGAAAAAGCCCAATGTGATTTTGATGCTGATTGATGATTTGGGGTATGGTGACATCTCGGCATTTAATGAAAACAGCAAGATTAATACCAAACATATTGACAAGCTCTGTGCAAATGGGATGAAGTTTACCGATGCACATTCAACTTCACCTCTTTGTTCTCCTGCGCGATATGGACTGATGACCGGTCGCTACAATTTTCGATCACGCATGAAATGTTCGGTGCTTACAGGAGATAGCTTTACCTTGATTGAACATAATCGCAAAACACTGCCCAAGTTGTTTCAAGATCAGGGATATCGAACTGCTTGTATAGGAAAATGGCACTTGGGGCTGGACTGGCAATTGAAAGAGAATCCACACCCTGCTGATTTTGGTGTGGATGAGGGACAGTATGACTATCGTTTACGTGTGGGTAGAGAAGAATTTTTTCCGTGGATTGAGCTATTGTCCAACAAGGTAGCAGGTCTTGATGTGGATTATCAAAAACCAATTCGTTTCGGCCCTAATCAATATGGCTTTGAATACTTTTTCGGTATGCCTGCAAGTTTGGATCAACCACCCTATCTCTATATTGAAAATGATCGTGTAGTGACACCACCAACAACGACATCAGGAGTGCAACCGTTCAATCGTTTTTCTCCGACCGATAATGAAAAATGGGAATACGGACCTAGTGTAGCAAGTTTTGATCCGGCAGCAGTGTCAGACATGATGCAAGAAAAAGTGTTACATTTACTAGACGAATACAGTGAAGAGAAACAGCCCTTTTTTCTCTATTACCCAACCATGGCGGTACACTCTCCCTTTTTACCAAATGCACGGTTTAAAGGGAAATCTGGATTGAATTCCTATGCCGATTTTGTATTGCAAACGGATGATTATGTAGGACAAATCACAGAAAAGCTCAAAGAAAAAGGATTGTTTGAAGACACCATCTTTATTTTTACCAGTGACAATGGCTGTTCGCCGGCAGCAGATTATCCCTATTTAACAGAACGAGGACACAATCCCAGCTATCATTTCCGTGGACACAAATCGTCTATGTATGAAGGTGGGCATCGTGTGCCAACTGCCATCCAATATCCAAACAGGATTCGAGCAGGTAGTGTATGCCAAGATACCATTTGCCAAAGTGATTTTTTACGCACCTTTGCAACGTTATTTGATGTCACCTTGGACGATGAAACAGGGGAGGATTCCTTTGATCTCACACCGTTATGGTTTGAAACGGGGAAGAGTGGTCGGACAGCAACTGTCTGCAACTCCTCTTATGGGTATCTCGGATTGATCAAAGGAAGCTACAAATTGCTCTGCTGTGAACAAGATGGCATGAATATTGATCTCATCAAGCACTTCATGCTAGAGCCGAATTACAAACCAGATTTTCAACTATACGATTTGTCAAAAGACATTGGTGAGCAAGAAAATTTATTTCATGTCTATCCGAATATTGCCCAACCGATGATGACGGAACTCAAACGCATCATTGAAAAGGGGAGACAGACGCAAGGGGTACCGCAGAAAAATTTTACCCCTAAATACTGGCCACAGGCTGATTTTTCATAAATCCAAAACAGTAAAGTGAGGTTTTAAGATGACGCAAGAAATACAAAAAAAGAAACGCAAAATGCCCAATGAAGTTGTCATTCTCTTTTTTGTAGTAGTCCTTTCTATGGTGCTTACATGGATAATACCGGGAGGGACTTTTGAACGAGTGACCGATGAGGTGACGGGCAATGTTACCGTCATTGCTGGTTCTTATACCCAATCGCCTAGTACACCTGTCGATCCATTTGAAATGCTAACCATCATTCCACAAAGTGTCGCAAATAGTGCCGCACTCTGTGTTTACCTATTGGTCATTGGTGGTTGTATGAGTGTATTGCGTGCCACCGGCACCATCGATGCCTTGATCGCTTCCTTTATTCGAAAGCAAACCGGAAACGGATATTTTGTTGTCGGATTTTTAACCGCCCTCATCTCGTTTCTAGCCTCTACCATGGGGTTTGCTTCGGAAAGCTTTGCAATTTTGCCGGCATTGGTTGGTCTTTGTATTGCCATGCGCATGGATGCCTTGGTAGCTGCTGCGATTGTTTTGGCAGGGGTCAGTGCAGGATATGGCGCTTCTACCGTGTCGCCGTTTACCGTTGGCGTTGCACAATCAATCGTTGGATTACCTGCCTATTCCGGCTTGGCTTTTCGTGCAGTGATCTTTGTGGTTATGACGGTGTGCGCTGTGTTTTTTGTCATTCGCTATGCAAAAAAAGTACGTACAAACCCACAGCATAGTTATGTCTTAGAAGAAGATTATAGTAGTTTTTCTTTGGAAGTGGCTTCTTTACCAAAGCCAACGATACGCCATATTTTAACTGGTATTGTCTACCTCGCTACCATTTTAGTCATCGTACTTTCTTCCTTACTCGGGTGGTTTCAAAACGGCCTATACTCTTATGCCGCTTTGTTCATTGCAGTTTCCATTGCGATCGGGATATTGGGCGGACTGTCGACAGAGAAATTTGTAGAGGCCTTTAGCGATGGGTGTAAATCAATGGGATTCATCCTCATCATTGTCGGTCTCGGGGCAAGCATTCCGGCGGTATTGACTGCTGGCGGGATTTTAGATACCATTGTCTATTGGCTCACGGTTCCACTGGAGTTTTTTGGTTCGGCTTCGCAATATGTCAGCTCGATACTGATGTTTTTCAGTCAAATTGTCATCAATATTTTTATGCCGTCTAATTCGGGCCAAGCAATTGCCACTATGCCCATCATGTCCGCCATTGGGGATTTGGCAGGGATCAACAAACAAATCAGTGTTCTGGCCTTTCACTTAGGAGATGGCTTGACCTACTGTGTATTCCCAACCTGTGGATTTATGCTCATTGTACTGCGCACCACAAAAGTCCCCTTTACCAAATGGTTCAAATTTGCTCTGCCATTGGTATTGGTGCAGGTGACACTGGCTGTTGTCTTTATGATTGTTGCGGTTGCAATCAATTACGGCCCTTTTTAAAATCGTAGAAAAATAGAGCAGTGAACTTTTGTAGGTTCACTGCTCTATTTTTTAACGAGCTCACAGATGTAAAATTTCCTCAAATGACAACAAGGGCGGTACAAAAAGCAAGTAAATGAAATGACGTAGACAGTCTTGACAAAGGGGAGATGAATTTTTGACAATGAATCATCAATAACGGCAAATTTGAGTTTACAAGCTGTCGCAATTGTGGTATACTATATTTGATTTGTAAAGGCAAGGAAGGAGTGCTTGTATGGGAGTACAGTATAAACGAGTACTATTAAAATTAAGTGGTGAGGCGCTTTCGGGGACAAAAAGATATGGTCTTGACTTTGATGTCATAGACAATATTTGTAAAAGTATCAAGGAAGCTGCAGATCTGGGTGCAGAAATTGCAATTGTCGTCGGAGGCGGTAATTTTTGGCGCGGTCGCTCCAGTGGATCAATGGATCGTACCCGCGCGGATCACATTGGTATGCTCGGAACCACAATGAATGCGTTGGCGGTTGCTGATGTATTGGAAGGCATGGGGGCGGATGTTCGTGTCCAAACGGCAATTGCCATGCAGCAGGTTGCCGAGCCATATATCAGAAACAAAGCGGTACGTCATTTGGAAAAGGGGCGCATTGTTATTTTTGGTTGTGGTACAGGAAGTCCATTTTTCTCTACCGATACAGCGTCGACATTGCGCGCGGCTGAAATTAAAGCAGACATCATTTTCAAAGCAACGATGGTGGATGGGATTTATGACAAAGATCCGCATAAATTTGACGATGCAGTGAAATTTGATCATTTGACATTCTCTGATATTCTGGAAAAAGGGTTGCAAGTGATGGATAGCACGGCTGCATCCATGTGTCGTGACAACGACATCCCGATTTTGGTATTTAACTTAGATTGCCCTAATAATATAGTAGAAGCATGTGTCGGCAAAACAGTTGGTACATTGGTGACGGTATAACCCCAGTGATCCTTTGGATGATTGATTCTGCGAAAAGAAAATAACTTTATTGATACAAAAGGAGTGACTCTGTAATGAAAGAAGTATTGAAAAGAACAGAAGAAAAAATGGATAAGGCGATTACATCGCTGCAAAGAGAATATGCAGCGGTACGCGCCGGTCGTGCGAATCCAGCTGTACTCGACAAAGTGATGGTAGACTACTATGGTGTGCCAACACAAATTCAATCGATGGCATCTGTTTCGGTATCGGAAGCAAGAATTCTTGTCATCCAACCATATGACAGCTCTGTTTTGAGAGAAATCGAAAAAGCAATTCAAACTGCGGATATTGGTATCAACCCGACCAATGATGGTCGTGTGATTCGTTTGGTCTTCCCACAATTGACCGAAGAACGCAGAAAAGAACTGGCAAAAGAAATCCATAAAATGGCAGAAGAAAGTAAAGTTGCCATCCGTTCAGTACGTCGTGATGCAAACGACAAATTGAAAGCGTTGAAAAAAGATGCTACCATCACTGAAGATGATTTGAAAGATGGCGAAAAGAAAGTGCAAACTTTGACAGATAAATACTGTAAAGTTGCAGATGATGAAGCGAAAGCCAAAGAAAAAGAATTGATGGAGATCTAATGGAAAAGATATTACCAAAACATATTGGCATTATCATGGATGGCAACGGCAGATGGGCAAAGCTAAAGGGCTTGCCCCGCTCTGCCGGTCATCGTATTGGCGCAAAAACTTTTCGCACAATTACCCAATACTGTAATCGTTTGGGCATTAGGTACCTCACGGTATATGCGTTTTCTACCGAAAATTGGAAACGTCCTGAAGAAGAAGTGCGTGCAATTATTGAATTGTTTCGAGAGTATTTGCTTGATGTAGACAGCTTTATCAAAGATAATGTAAAACTGCAATTTATCGGAGATCTTTCAAAGTTTGATACCGAAATCCAAGAACTTGTTGTACAGTCACAGCATAAAAGTGAAGAATTTACCGGATTGCATCTAAACATTGCCATCAATTACGGTGGTCGTGATGAGATTTTGCATGCAGTAAGACACCTCTATGATGATATACAGCAAGGAAAACAAAATTTATCTAAGTTGGATGAACCACTCTTTTCACAATATCTTTACACCAAAGATCAACCGGATGTGGATTTGATTATTCGCCCAAGTGGCGAATATCGATTGTCAAACTTTATGATTTGGCAGGCGGCATACGCCGAATATGTCTTTATGGACGGCATTTTATGGCCTGATTTTAGCGAGAAAAATCTCGATAAAGCGCTAGAGACTTTTGCCAAACGAAATCGCCGATTTGGCGGCGTATAAAGTCAATTTAAAATAGGAAGGGGATTGCCCCCAAAGGGCATAGATGGTATGAAGAAAAGAATTATCACCTCCCTGATTGGATTGCCCATTGTATTTTTTGTATTTTTTGTCTATGATACGTTGTTGTTTAATGCGTTGATTGGTGTAGCATCAGCGATAGCCGTATATGAAATGCTTGTGACGACTAAATACATCAAGCACAAAATGCTTGTTTGGATTGGTGTGGTGCAGGCTATATTTATTCCGTTTAGCTTTGAACCGTCGTTGGAACCATTTGGCACGGTATCGTTGATGGCATTTCTTATTGTGATGTTGGCCGTCATGTTTTTTAGACATCATGAGGTGCGCTTTGAAGAAGTGGCGATGACTTTTTTTGTATCGTTTGCCATTCCGTATGCGTTTTCTTATTTTGTTTTATTACGTACAGTCGAACCAACGTTAGGTGTATTTTTTATTATTTTGCCGTTTACATGTTCGTGGTTGTGCGATTCAGGCGCCTATTTCGTTGGACGTGTGTTCGGGAAGCGTAAATTAGCCCCGAAAATCAGTCCCAACAAAACAGTGGAAGGGGCAGTTGGCGGTGTCGTGATTGCGGTTGTTCTCAATATAGCACTGACCTATGTGTATATGTGGGTGATGACACTTACAACAAAACAAGTCATTACGGTACACTTTGGCAGCCTTTGTCTGGTCTTGTTGATTTGCATTATCAGTAGTATTTTGGGTGATTTAACGGCATCCATCATCAAGCGGCAGTGCGATGTTAAAGATTTTGGGAAGCTTTTCCCAGGTCATGGTGGCATCATGGATCGGTTTGACAGTACCATTTTTGTCATTCCGCTATTGTATACATTGGTCACAACAATACCGATCATTACCATTGCGACATAAGAACGTTTGAAAGGATATTGTATCTATGGAAAAGATAGTTACTATTTTAGGATCAACAGGTTCCATCGGTACCCAAGCATTAGATGTATGTAAAGCCCACAACTTTCGAGTTGGTGGGCTTGCTGCTTATCAGAACGTAAAGTTGCTGGAAGCCCAAGTGCGTGCATTTAAACCTCGCATTGTTTGTATATACACTGAACAAGGGTATCGGGATTTAAAAATAAAACTGGCTGATTGCGATGTAAAAATTGTCACAGGTATGGATGGCCTTTGTGAAGTAGCAACGTTGGAGGAAGCAGACACCACTCTCAATGCCGTAGTCGGCATGATTGGACTGCGACCGACGTTGGAAGCGATTGCCAAGGGGAAAACCATTGCACTCGCAAACAAAGAAACGCTCGTCACGGGTGGCAAATTGGTATTGGAAGCAGCCAAAGAAAAAGGGGTGCCGATTTACCCCATTGACAGTGAGCATTCTGCAATTTTTCAAGCGTTACAGGGTAATGAGGACAACACGATTCGTCGTATTTTTCTCACTGCATCAGGTGGCCCTTTCTTTGGGCGCACTGCTGAGGAATTACAACAGGTAACTGTGGCGGATGCACTCAAACACCCCAACTGGTCGATGGGTCCTAAAATCACCATCGATTCTGCCACATTGATGAATAAAGGCTTGGAGTTTATTGAAGCAATTTGGTTGTTTGACCTCAAACCGGAGCAAATTGATGTCGTAGTGCACCGTCAAAGTATTGTGCATTCTGCGGTAGAGTTTGAGGACTTTTCCGTTATGGCTCAGATGGGTGTACCGGATATGCACATTCCGATTCAATATGCACTGACCTATCCGAAACGTTATCCAAGTGGATCAAAACCACTTTCTCTTTTTGATGTACAGACACTGACATTTGAACATGCGGACGAGGACGTATTTTGTTGTCTAAAAGCATGTAAAGAGGCGATTGCCGTCGGGGGATTGTTGCCGACTGTTGTCAATGGAGCAAATGAACAGGCGACTGCGTTGTTTTTAGAAGGGAAAATTTCTTTCTTGCAGATTGGGCAGTTGGTTTATCAAGCCATGCAATCTGCTGAAAATCGGCATAGTTTTGACTTAGCAGACATAATAAATATAGATCAGTGGGCGCGCGAAGAGGTACTGCGTCAACTTTCATAGGATGGTATGATGTTGGATACGCTGATCCACTGATTGAATTTTAAGAAAAGAGAGACAGTAATTTATGGGAACAGTGATACTGACATTGGTCATTTTTTTGATGATGATTTTAATTCATGAATGTGGGCATTTTTTCGCAGCACGTGCTTGTGGCGTTAAAATCAATGAATTTGCCATCGGCATGGGGCCGAAACTGTTTAAAAAACAGGGAAAAGAAACACTCTACACCATTCGTTTGTTACCGATAGGTGGCTATGTATCGATGGAGGGGGAGGATGAAACATCAGAGGACCCTCGTGCATTTTATCATCAAAAACCATGGAAACGAAGTGTCATTCTCTGTGCCGGTGCTGCGATGAATCTACTCCTAGGACTGATTTTGATGCTTGGGGTCTATGGCACCCGTGATACAGTACCAACCACCACAGTTGCACAATTTGCAGAAGATGCGGTGTCTAGTCAATCAGGATTACAAGTTGGTGATGACATCGTGTCCATCAATGGTACCCACATCTTCACTGATGTTGATGTAGTAACCGCACTTCTTGATCATGACTCAGCGACCATGCAAATGGAAGTCCGTCGAGATGGTGAATTGGTACGATTGGATGCAGTAGAGTTTCATTCTGTCACAGAAGAGGGACAGACACCACAACTGTATATCGACTTTTATCTGGAAGCCGTCCCAAATGATGTTTTTAAAACATTTGCTTACAGTGTTGAAAACAGCATTTCCCTTACCCGTATGGTATGGTTTGCCGTATTGGATCTATTTACAGGCCAAGTCGGATTTGATCAATTATCGGGGCCAATCGGTGTGGGGCAAGCAGTGGGGCAAGCAGCACAGTATGGAGTTGCATCTGTATTGTTGTTGTCTGCTCTCTTGAGTATCAACTTAGGGGTATTTAATCTATTGCCGTTGCCCGCATTGGACGGTGGGAGACTGGTATTTGTCATCATTGAGATGGTAATTCGTCGTCCATTTCCACGTAAGTACGAAGGTTGGATCCATATGGGTGGTATGGTCATACTATTGGGGTTGATGGTGGTCATTGCCGTCAATGATATTTATAAATTGTTTTAGGAGGAAATGTTATGCGGAAGTTGACAAAACAAGTGCGTGTAAAAGACATACTCCTTGGTGGAGGCTCCCCCATTGTCATTCAATCGATGCTCAATTGCCCTGCGGAGAATATTGCGGGCAATGTGGAACAAGCGATAGCATTGGAAAAAGCAGGCTGTGAAATTATACGTGTCGCCGTACCGGATAAAGATGCGGTAGCGTTGATCCCTGCATTGAAAGAGAAGATCTCTATTCCAGTCGTGGCGGACATTCACTTTGATTATCGCTTGGCGCTTTCCTGTGTGGATGCAGGCGTAGATAAAATTCGCATCAATCCCGGGAACATCGGTGGAGAAGATCGTGTCAAAGCGGTTGTCAAGGCGTGTACCTTGTCAGGTGTGCCGATTCGCATTGGGGTAAACTCCGGAAGTTTGGAAAAAGAAATTTTAGCGAAGTATGGACATCCCACCCCACAGGCATTGGCAGACAGTGCGCTTTATCATATTTCTTTATTGGAAAAATTTGATTTTGATCAGATTGTGGTCTCACTCAAATCTTCTGATGTCGCATCTACTGTCTCCGCTTGTCGACTGCTATCTGAGCAATGTGATTACCCCTTGCACTTAGGCATAACGGAAGCCGGTACTGAACGTATGGGGCTAGTAAAATCAGCCATTGGTATTGGTGGTTTGCTAGTGGATGGCATTGGAGATACTATCCGTGTGTCTTTAACAGCAGATCCGATCAAAGAAATTGCAGCCGCAAAAGACATTTTGCGTGCATTAGATTTGCGCACAGAAGGAGCACAGATTGTCTCTTGTCCTACTTGCGGGCGCACAAAAATAGATCTAATTGGACTTGCACAACAAGTGGAAATAGCGTTACAAGGGTGCGATAAAAACATCAAAGTAGCGGTGATGGGTTGTGTTGTCAATGGACCCGGAGAGGCTCGTGAAGCAGATATTGGCATCTGTGGTGGCGATGGCTGTGGCTTGCTCATCAAAAAAGGGGAAGTCTTGAAAAAAGTACCGGAAGATCAACTCATCTCAACCTTACTACAAGAAATTGAAGCGTTATAATTTGTCACAAGCATAGTGTGACAAGGAAATTTACTTGACAGGTGATTATTTTGGCTAATCAATTCTCACAACTATTTTATCATATTCTACCACAGCCTGAGCAATATCAGGCTGTATTTGATGTTGCGGAAATTTTGCAAATGACTATCAATGAAACTGACAAGGTGATTTGCTTGACAGTGAAATTTGAGAGATTGCAACAAAAACAAACTATTTACGCATTGGAAGAAGAACTGCGAAAAGGCTGCCAGTTACAGGAACTTCGTATCCACTGTCGCTATCTTCCAACGTTATTTTCTGTTGATTATTTCCCTCAGGTAGTTGAAGCGTTAAAGCGACAAACAGGACTAATCAATGGGTATTTTGATGATGCGGTCGCAACTCTATCGGATGATCAACTTCAAATCACGCTACAACACGGTGGTGGATCTGTTTTGGAAAAAGCAGGGGTAGCACGTATGATGGAAAAATTCTTGCGTGCAGAATTCTCTCGATCCTTTCAGGTTTCCTTTGATGGTAAATTACAGTTGACCGATGATGAAGTGGCAGGAAAATTACCGAATCTTCCTGAAGTTCCGGCATATCAACCGCCACCACCAACGGAAGCCCCACCAATAGCGGAGCGCACACCATCCTCCTTCCAGCAGCGTACAACCCAATCAGCAACACGCACGGTATCGGTTGCAGTGGACAGTCTGCCGATTGGTGGCAGCAACGCGGAGGTGTTGATCGGAAAGCCCATCAAAGAACGCCCCATTGAACTCAAAGATGTGCTAGCGGAAACGGGACGCTGTGTTGTTTGGGGTGAGGTATTTGCAGTTGCAGAGCCACGGGAAACCAGACGCGGCGATAAAATTATTTATTCCATCGAGTTTACCGACTATACCGGTGCCAATACTTTGAAAATTTTTGATGACATTAAAAATCGTGAAAAATATGAAAAACTGAAAAAAGGAACCTGTATTTTGGTGCGTGGTACCGCAAGCTTTGATAAATATGCAAACGATGTGACGATTCGTCCAGAGGATATCACTACCTTTACACGGGAAAAGAGAACTGATACCGCACCTGAAAAGCGAGTAGAGCTACATACCCATACCAACATGTCGATGATGGATGCGCTGACCCCTGCAAAAACATTGGTCAACAATGCCTTCAATTGGGGACACAAAGCCATCGCCATCACCGATCATGGAGTGTTGCAGTCCTTTCCGGATGCAATGAATGCAGTAGATCAAATTCGTAAAAATGGCGGTGACTTTAAAGTCATTTATGGGGTAGAGAGCTATTACGTTGATGACTGTATTGAAATCGTTAAAGGGGATCTCAATCCCTCTTTACAGGATGAATTTATCATCTTCGATTTGGAGACGACGGGGTTGAGCGCCAGTACCGATCGTATGACTGAAATCGGTGCGGTGCGGATGAAAAAAGGCGAAATTGTCGACACCTTTCAAACCTTTGTCAATCCCTGTAAGCCCATTTCTATGAAAATTACTGAACTGACGGGAATTACCAACGATATGGTGTCCGACGCACCCAAAGAAGAAGAGGCGTTGCAACTGTTTTTGGACTTTTGTGGGGAAGATGTGCCGTTGATTGCACATAATGCACCGTTCGATATGAGCTTTATTGAAGCGGCGACCCATCGTGCCCACCTACAAAGGAATTATACTTCTATTGATACAGTACCTATTTCGAGACAATTGTTGCCCCAGCTCGGAAAACACAAGCTAAATCTTGTGGCAAAGCATTTGAAATTGGACAACTTCAATCACCACCGTGCATCGGATGATGCAACCATTCTCGCCAAAATCGTGCAGAAATTCCTGCCGATGCTTGTAGAAAAAGGTGTGGAATTCATTCAAGACATCAATGTGAAACTAAGCGGTGTCGATCCGAAAAAGCTGACCACCAATCATCAGATCATTTTGGTGAAAAATGCGACTGGATTGAAAAATCTCTATCGACTGGTCTCCTATGCGCATTTGGACTATTACGCAAGAAATCCACGTATTCCAAAAAGCGAGTTGATCAAGCACCGTGAAGGTCTTATCATTGGCAGTGCTTGTGAGGCAGGGGAGTTGTACCGTGCCATTGTTTCCGGAAAACGATTTGAGGAACTTTGTAAAATTGCAGAATTTTACGATTACTTAGAAATTCAACCACTCGGCAACAACGAGTATATGGTACGCAACCAAATGGTACCCGATATAGAACGTATTAAGGACTTTAACCGCACCGTCATTCAACTGGGCGAAACATTGAATATTCCTGTAGTGGCGACCGGTGATGTTCATTTTCTTGAACAAAACGACAGTATCTTCCGCGAAATCCTGATGGCATCAAAAGGTTTTAAGGACGCTGCAGATCAAGCACCTCTTTACTTTAGAACCACCGAGGAAATGCTTGCAGAGTTTGACTATCTGCCAAAGGAAAAGGCCTACGAAGTGGTGGTAACCAATCCGCAAAAAATTGCCGATATGGTAGATCCTGAAGTACGTGCCATTCCAAGAGGCGTGTACACACCGGAAATTGAAGGCTCGGATGAAGAGCTGCGCAATATCTGCTATGAAAATGCCCACAACCTTTATGGGAAGCCATTGCCGAGCATTGTCGAAGAACGCCTTGAAAAGGAATTGAGTTCTATCATCAAGCATGGATTTGCGGTGCTTTACATGATTTCCCAAAAATTGGTACATCGTTCGGTACAGGATGGCTATCAAGTGGGATCGCGTGGGTCGGTAGGGTCCTCCTTTGTCGCAACGGCGGCAGGGATTTCCGAAGTAAACCCATTACCACCACATTATCTTTGCAAAAATTGTCAGTACAGCGAGTTTATCACCGATGGTTCTGTCGGTTCCGGCTTTGATATGGATGACAAGGATTGTCCGCAGTGCGGTACGCCGATGATTGGTGAGGGGCACGACATCCCATTTGAAACATTTCTAGGATTCAAAGGGGACAAGTCTCCCGATATTGACTTGAACTTTGCCGATGAATATCAGTGGCGCGCCCATCGCTACACCGAAGAATTGTTCGGTAAAGATCATGTTTTTAAAGCAGGCACCATCGGTACCGTTGCAGAAAAAACTGCCTATTCCTATGTGAAAAAACGGTTGGAAGAAACAGGGAAAGTGGTCAATCGTGCGGAAGAAAATCGTCTGACTTTAGGGTGTACCGGTGTCAAACGAACGACAGGACAGCATCCCGGTGGCATGGTTGTTGTGCCGGATCAATATGAAGTTTATGACTTCACGCCGATTCAGCACCCCGCAAACGATGTCAATTCTGAAATCATCACCACCCATTTTGACTTCCATTCTCTCCATGATACCATTTTGAAATTGGATGAACTGGGGCATGTGGGTCCTACCCACTTTAAACATATTGAGGATCTCACCGGAACAAGTGTTTTGGATGTGCCGATGAATGACAAAAAGGTGTACAGTCTTTTCACTTCTACTGAAGCGTTGGGGGTAAAACCGACCGACATTTACAGTGAAACAGGCACCTTCGGTCTTCCTGAAATGGGTACTCCTTTTGTTCGACAAATGCTCATTGATGCACAACCAAAGAACTTTTCAGATCTGTTGCAAATTTCAGGACTTTCCCATGGTACCGATGTTTGGCTTGGCAATGCACAAGACTTGATTAAAAATAAGATCTGTGACATCAGCGAGGTCATCGGGACACGTGACAGCATCATGGTTTACCTCATACATAAAGGATTAGAGCCTGACATGGCATTTAAAATCATGGAAATCACCCGTAAAGGGGGGGCTTCAAAATTTCTCACAGAGGAACACCTATCCGCTATGCGAAACAATGGGGTGCCGGAATGGTATATTGATAGTTGTATGAAAATCAAATACATGTTCCCCAAAGCACATGCGGCGGCATATGACATTGCAGCGGTGCGTCTGGGTTGGTATAAAATCTATTATCCACTGGCATTTTACGCAGCATATTTTACGGTACGTAACGGAGATTTTGATGCAGAGGAAGCGGTCAATGGCAAGGAAGCGGTGCGTTTTCGTATTGAACAGTTACAGCAAAAGGGAAATGATCGCTCCACCAAAGAAGAGGATGAATTGAATATCCTGCTCATCACCAACGAGGTCATTGCAAGGGGGATTTCCTTTTTGCCGGTAGATCTTTATCTTTCCCATGCCTCACGCTATCAAATAGAAGATGGAAAAATTCGTTTGCCGTTTTCTGCCCTAAAAGGGCTTGGCGAAGCTGCGGCAAAAAACCTACAAGAGGCGGGGACGAAGGGCACCTACCTGTCCATTGATGAAGTACAGACAAGAGCAGGGGTATCCAAAGCGATTATTGAAACTCTTGGCAACATTGGGGCACTCAAGGGACTGCCTGCCAGTGCGCAAACCAGTTTCTTTTAAAAGCAATCAAATCGCCTTATCGCACGAAAAACAGATTAAATCATTTGATTTTTTAGTGGAAAAGATGAAAAAATCTCTTTCAGTTGACAAAATCGATTTAACGTGGTAAAGTGTTAATATGATAAAATAAAGAGATGAGGGAAAAGATGAGTAATTGTAAACTAATCACACCTGAAGGAACTAAGGATTACTTATTTGAAGAGGCGGTTGTCCGCAAACAGGTAGAAAATAAGTTGCGTGAAGTTTTTTCATTCCGTGGATTTCATGAAGTGATCACGCCAACCATGGAATTTTTGGATGTATTCAACGGCTTTGCAACAGGAGTTCCAATTGAGGAAATGTATAAACTTGTGGATGCAAAAGGGAGACTGCTTGTGATGCGACCGGACTCGACCTTACCGATCGCAAGACTTTGTTCTACACGGTTAAAGCATCAGTCCTTGCCTCTTCGCCTCTTTTATAATCAACCGGTCTTTTCCACCAATCCGTCCTTAAAGGGGCGGAGTGACGAAAAAATGCAGGTCGGGATTGAACTGATTGGAGCGAAAAGCACCAAGGCTGATTTAGAAGTGCTGATGACAGCAGTGCGCGCCCTACAAGCACTCGACATTGAAAACTTTCAAATGGAAGTGGGGCACATTGGAATTTTCAGTTCGCTTGTTGATGCATTAACGGTCAGTACCGACACACGGGAAGAAATTAGACAGTTGATTGAGGAAAAAAACTATCCCGCATTAAATGATCTGTTAGACAGATTGGAGCAGCAAGACGTAACCGCAGTGATCAAACTGCTCCCACGGCTATTTGGCGGTAAAGAGGTGTTTGAAAAGGCGCGTCGCTGCATTCAGGACAATGCGACATTGACAATTTTATCAGAGTTGGAATCAATGTATACCGCTTTGGTACAGGCAGGTCTTGGTGATCGCATCACTGTTGATTTAGGTATCGTCAATCGGACCGACTACTATACCGGTATTGTCTTTAAAGGGTATGTGGAAGGGTATGGACAGGAAGTACTTGCCGGTGGCCGTTACGACAATCTATTAAAAGAGTTTGGGGAAGATCTGACAGCAGTTGGTTTTGGCGTCGATGTCGACTCTGTTGTCAATACAAAAATGTCAAAACAACCAAAAAGTGTAGCAAACCCTACGGTGTTGGTGTTTGCACATCCAGGGTATGAAGTGCAAGGATTAGAACAGGTGCAAAAATTGGCTGATGTCCGAATCATCAGTGAATTTGCATTGTGTGATACATTAGAAGAGGCCATTGCCTATGCTGCAAAACAAAAAATTGATCGGATTGATGTGATCGCAGAAGAGATCAACACGATTTTGCGCTAGGGAGAAGAAAAGAACAACTCAATATCAGCAATCCTCTTATCGAACAATCAATAGATAAGGGGATTGTACTATAAAAATGATTGACTGCTGGTTGGCAGGATATTGAAATGGAGAATCAGAAATGAGACCAATTAGAATCGCGCTGACAAAGGGACGACTGGAAAAAGATACGGTAGCGTTGTTTGAATCGCTGGGATTTGACTGCACTGAACTACGCAACAAAGGACGAAAATTGATTTTACAGGTACCGGATGCCAATTTAGAAGTAGTGTTGGCAAAGGCAGCAGATGTCATTACCTATATTGAACATGGGGTATGTGACATTGGTGTGGTTGGAAAAGACACCATTATGGAATATGGCGGCACCTTTTTTGAAATGACCGATTTAGGGTTTGGGCGTTGTAAATTTGCATTGGCCGGTAAAAAAGGGGTAGACTTTTATGAAGGACATGCCGAAAAGTCAATTGCAACAAAGTACCCCAACGTGGCAAGAAAGTTTTTTGAAGCCAAAGGGATGGATATTAAAATTGTCAAAATAGAAGGATCGGTAGAGCTCGCACCGCTACTTTCTCTGGCAGATGGCATCATTGATATTGTAGAGACAGGTTCTACACTCAAAGAAAATGGGTTGGAAGTATACGAGGATGTGGCACCGATCTCTGCACGATTGATTGTCAACACTGTGAGCATGAAGTTACACCAACAACAAATAGAAACAATCATTCAAAAAATGGAATCGGTATTGGAGGAGAAATCATGATTACAACCATTCGTGTCGATGGCAAAGCAGAAATGGAATATAAAGCATTGTTAGAAAGTCGCAGTACCGAAGTCGGTAAAACAGTAACCGAATCGGTCACTAAAATTTTAGAGGATGTCAAGGCAGAAGGGGATACCGCTCTTTTGCGTTACACCGAAAAATTTGACGGCAAACTGCCACAATACCTAGAAGTACCTCGTGATGTCATCAATGATGCGCTTTCCGAAGCGGATGAGAACTATGTAGAGGCGCTTTTAAATGCCATTGAAAACATCACAGAATTTCATGCACGACAAAAACAACAGAGCTTTATTGATGCAAAACCAAACGGTGTCATGATGGGACAGCGTGTTCGAGGACTGCACCGTGTTGGTCTGTACGTACCGGGTGGTACTGCGGCATACCCGTCCTCTGTTTTGATGAATGCCATTCCGGCAAAAATTGCAGGAGTTGGGGAGATTGTGATGGTGACCCCACCGTTATCGGATGGTACTGCCAACCGTGATATTTTGGTTGCGGCAGCACTTTGTGGTGTGGATCGTGTCTTTTTGATGGGAGGGGCACAAGCGGTAGCAGCACTGGCATATGGTACAGCCTCGGTACCAAAAGTGGATAAAATCGTAGGTCCAGGGAACATCTATGTGGCAACTGCCAAAAAATTATTGTACGGAACCGTTGATATTGATATGATTGCAGGCCCCAGTGAAGTGTTGATTTTGGCAGATGATACCGCCAACCCCACCTTTGTAGCGGCAGACTTGATGTCACAGGCGGAGCATGATGTACTAGCTTCTGCTATTTTGGTGACGACCAGTGAACGTGTGGCAAAAGAAACCGCTGATGAATTAGCATGTCAAGTGAAAACCCTTTCAAGAAAAGATATTATCTTGCAATCCTTACGCGATTACAGTGCTATTTTCATTTGCGATACAGTACAACAAGCGGTTGATATGGCAAATGACTTTGCACCGGAACATTTGGAAGTGATGATGGAAAATCCGATGGAATATGTCGGTAAACTTGACAATGCAGGATCGCTCTTCCTCGGTCAATATTCTCCAGAACCGTTGGGGGATTACTATGCAGGCCCAAACCATGTGCTACCGACCAATGGCACGGCGAGATTTTTCTCTCCGCTTTCGGTCGATGCGTTTATCAAAAAATCAAGCTACATTTACTACACCGATGAAGCATTGCGTCAAGCGCACGATGACGTCGTACTGCTTGCCAACAAAGAGGGGTTAACCGCCCATGCCAATGCGGTATTGGTGCGTTACCAAGGAGGGAAGTAGTCGTGAGCTATCAATTGCCAAAGCGCCTACAAACATTGGTACCGTATCAGCCGATTGAAGGCGACTATCGCATTCGACTGGATGCCAATGAGTCCTTTTTTACCCCGACTCCCAAAAGTTTAGAGGAGGTCAAAAATCAAATCTCAACGATTCCATATCACCGTTATCCGGATCCGTATGCAACAGGTGCTTGCCAAGCATTTGCCGATTATCATCAGGTACCGGCGAGCAATGTCGTTGCAGCAAATGGCTCGGATGAGTTGATTGGACTGCTTTGTGGCGTGTTTTTTGACGACACCGATCAAATAGCAGTCTTTGAACAGGATTTTTCCATGTACCGTGTCTATCTTGAAACTTATGGAAAGCGTTGTGTGACCTTACCGAAGTGTGCGGACTTGACGATCGATATAGAAAAAACCATTGAAGCGATACAAGCGCAAAACATCAGTGCCATCATCTTTTCCAATCCCTGCAACCCTACTTCGATCGGTATGACAAGAGCAGATGTGTTGCATTTGGTCAAATCGGTCGATGCACTCGTCATTTTAGATGAAGCCTATATGGATTTTTGGAATCAATCTCTTTTGGATGTTGTCACTGAATACGACAATTTGGTGATTTTGAAAACCTGTTCCAAAGCCATTGGTCTTGCTGGAATTCGTCTTGGATTTGCCATTGCCAATGATCGTTTGATTCGAGTTTTGCGTGCAGCGAAAGCGCCTTACAATGTCAATATTTTGACACAGTGTTATGCAGAAATATTGCTGTCAGATCCAGATTATCTGAACAGATGCACTACAGCACTTGTGCAGGGAACAGCTTCTTTGTATCAATCCTTGGTTGTTTTGCAAGATCAATATGATGTAATTGAAACGGTATACAAGCCATGCACCAACTTTGTCTACCTAAAATCATCTCAGGCAACAGCCATTCATACGGCATTACTTGAAAAATCCATTGCTGTGCGCTGCTTTAAAGAATACCTGCGTATCAGTTGTGGTAGCCCTGTGGAGAATGCTGCCTTCATCACAGCACTCTCTGATATTTTAAAGGAGGGACTTGTATGAGAACAGCAACGGTAACCCGTAACACCAAAGAAACAGAAATTGCCGTCACACTTTTTATTGACGGAGATGGCAAGGTAAAAACCGACACCAATATTGGTTTTTTTGATCATATGCTCACAGCACTTGGCATGCACGCCGGATGGGATTTAAAAATCGATGTGACAGGGGATTTATATGTAGATTGTCACCATACCATTGAAGACACCGGCATCGTATTGGGCCAAGCAATCAAAAAAGCGCTATCTTCCAGTCCCGTTGCTCGTTATGGCAATGCGATGATTCCGATGGACGAGGTGCTCGGACAATGTGTGCTTGACATCAGCGGACGCCCTTTTTTGGTGTTTGACTGTCCCTTTCAGGGAGAACGCATCGGGGATATGGATACGCAAATGGTGGAAGAATTTTTCCGTGCGGTGGCATTTCATGCAGGTATCACCTTGCATTTGACCTGCCCTTATGGTAAAAATGATCACCATAAAGTGGAAGCACTGTTCAAAGCCTTTGCTCATGCAATAGCGATGGCTCAAATCTCAAAAGAAACGGTCTTGTCGACTAAAGGAGCATTGGATCTATGATAGCGATCATTGATTATGGCGCAGGAAATTTATTTAGCGTGCAAAACGCATTGGAGTATTTGGGGGAACGTTGTATCATCACCCGTGATCAACAGGAAATTGAACGGGCGGATAGTTATATTTTACCGGGTGTCGGTGCATTTCCCTTTGCGATGCAACGGTTGACCCAAACAGCGTTGATTCAACCATTGAAAGCGCAATTGGACAAAAAACCCCTACTCGGTATTTGCCTTGGTATGCAAATGCTGTTTGACACAGGCTACGAATTTGAAGAGACTAAAGGGCTTTCTCTGATTCCCGGGACGGTGCAACCCATTCCGGATACCGGATTAAAAATACCCCATATGGGTTGGAATGCACTCCACATCCATCAAACCGATCATCCGTTGTTGCAGGGCATTTCAGATGGGGATTGCGTGTACTTTGTGCATTCCTATCAGGCTGTCACCGAAGCGCCTTTTCTGGCTGCAACGGTAGACTATGGAAATCCTGTGCCTGCCTTGACGACGAACGGACATATTTTTGGTGCACAATTCCACCCGGAAAAAAGCGGTGAAGTGGGATTGCAACTGTTGAAGAATTTTGGAGGGTTGACCAAATGATTATATTACCGGCAATTGACATCAAAGACGGCAATTGTGTACGCCTTTATAAGGGCGATTTTGACACAGTGGAAAAAGTGGCGGAAAGTCCGTTTGAAACAGCACGCCAATTTGAGGAAGCAGGGGCAACCTATCTGCATATGGTGGATTTAGATGGGGCAAAGGACGGCAAACTTGTCAACCGTGCCTTGTTCTGTGAACTGGCAAAAAAGACCTCGCTTAAAATTGAACTGGGTGGCGGTATCCGCAGCATGGAAGCCGTCACCGACTATTTAGAAAACGGCATTGATCGTATCATCCTAGGTTCTGCTGCCGTGAAAGACCCTGTGTTTGTCAAAGAGGCGGTCAAAGCCTATGGCGACCGCATTGTTGTTGGCATCGATGCAAAAAACGGCATGGTGGCGACAGAAGGCTGGCTTGATACCAGTGATGTCGATTATTTGACCCTTGCAAAGGCGATGGAAGACATTGGTGTGCGCCATATTGTTTACACTGACATTGCAAAGGACGGCACATTGACAGGCCCAAACCTTGAACAACTGAAAGCCATCAACGATGCGGTACGTTGCAATATCGTTGCAAGTGGCGGGATTCATACCATCGCCGACATTCACGCACTCAAAGAAATTGATGTATGGGGTGTCATCTGCGGAAAATCTCTTTACAAAGGCACATTGGATCTTTGCGAAGCACTGTCTGTTGCAAAAGGAGGGTGCTGATTGTGATCACAAAAAGAATCATTCCTTGCCTTGATGTCCGTGATGGTAAAGTCGTTAAGGGGATCAATTTTGTGGGGATCAAAGAGGTCGGCGATCCCGTGGAATGTGCCAAAGAATACAATCGTCAGGGTGCCGATGAAATTGTCTTTTTGGACATCACAGCCACCCATGAAGGTCGTGGGACCATGCTTGACGTGGTGCGCCGTACCGCAAAAGAAGTATTCATTCCACTCACCGTCGGTGGTGGGATCAACAGTATCGACGACTTCACCAATACGTTGCGTGCAGGTGCCGATAAAGTGTCGGTCAATTCAGCGGCAGTCCGAAACCCTTCCTTGATTGCAGAAGCGGCAGATCGCTTTGGCAGACAATGTGTGGTGGTCGCCATCGATGCCAAACGCATTGATGGCAGCTTTCATGTCGTGGTCAACGGCGGTCGAATCGATACCGGTTTGGATGCCATTGCTTGGGCAAAAAAAGCAGTGGCATTGGGTGCCGGTGAAATTCTCTTAACCTCGATGGACACCGATGGCATGAAAAACGGATTTGATCACGAACTGCTCAATGCAGTGTGTGCTGAAGTCAATGTCCCTGTCATTGCCAGTGGTGGCTGTGGTACCCTTGCGCATTTTAGCGACGTGTTTGAACAAACCGGTGCGGATGCGGCTTTGGCGGCATCGTTGTTTCACTACAAAGAATTGACGGTGGAAGAGGTCAAACAGCACCTACACCAATGTGGCATTCCATCCAGACTGAGTAGATAGTCGTGTGAAAGGAGAACCCTATGGACTTATCACGTTACTTTAAGAAATCAGAATTGATCCCTGCGATTGTCGTCGAAGAACGCAATGGCACGGTATTGATGATGGCGTATATGAACCAAGAAAGTTTACAAAAAACCATTGAAACTGGGTATACTTGGTTTTACAGTCGCTCGAGACAGGGACTTTGGCATAAGGGTGGCACCAGTGGACACGTGCAACAGGTGATTTCCATCCATGGAGACTGTGATGATGATACCTTGCTTGTCAAGGTACATCAAACAGGTGTAGCATGCCATACCGGCGCGTATAGTTGCTTTTTCAATGAAATTTATAAGGGGGAAACAGAAAATGGAACCGATGAAACAATTGTATAGCGTGGTACAATCCAGAAAAGAAAACAAAGAAGAAGGATCCTATACTTGCTATCTGTTTGAAAAGGGATTGGATAAAATTTTAAAAAAATGTGGTGAAGAGAATGCAGAAATGATCATTGCTGCAAAAAATAACGATGCCACAGAACTCAAAGAGGAAATTTGTGATGTTCTCTACCATATGACAGTGTTGATGATAGAACAGGGAATTGCGTTGGAAGATGTCATGGATATTTTAGATAAGCGCGGCAAAAAAATCGGAAATTTGAAAGAATTCCATACCGTAGATCACCAATCTTAATGCAAAAATCGGACCTGCTGTTTCAAAAAAACACTCATGTCCGATTTATTTTTTGCTACTTTAAGTTGTTTTATCTAATATTAAATAAAATAGACTAGCACAATAGTGCAATTTTACTTGAAGCTTGAGAAAAACGGAAAAAAACCTTGAATATCAGAGCTATTTTAGATTTTTCTTTATTTTTGGCTGAATTCTGTTGGAATTTCAGAAAAATTAAGCTTGTTACAAAGGCATAATCATGGTATAGTTGTTCATGAATTGAAAACACATGTTTTTAGGTGGTGGACGTATGAGTAAAGATCCTCAATTTTTATTAGTCGATTCTTCAGTGGTACCAACCGTATTTTTAAAGGTACTGCAGGCAAAACGATTGCTGTCCAAAGGACTTTGTAAAAGTTCGTCGGAAGCGTGCAAAAATATCGGCATTTCCCGCAGCGCTTTTTACAAGTACAAGGATAGCGTGTATGCTTATGAAGATCAGGCTTCTTCCAAAACAGTAACCTTTTATCTCAAACTGAGTGATGATCCTGGGGTGCTGTCCAATGTACTACAAGCACTATATGAACAGAGTGCCAATATTTTGACGGTCAATCAAAATATGCCGATCGATGGAGTGGCAGATGTTACCGTCACCATTCGGATGCAGGAACAATACAGTGATCTCAGACAAATGCGTGACATGATGGTCAGAGAAGCCGGTGTCATCGAATGCAGACGGATTTAATAGTGAGGGGTTAATAGAGGTATGGTGAACATAGCGATTCTGGGGCACGGCATAGTCGGCTCCGGTGTATTTGAACTGATCGAAAAGAACCAAAAGCAGGTGGCAGGAAATGCCAACAATGAAATTTATGTCAAACGCATTTTGGATCTGCGCACCTTTGATGTCCCTTATGCAGATCGATTTACCAAAGACTTTGACGATATTTTGTTGGATGAAAGTATTTCGGTTGTTGCAGAAGTCATGGGAGGGGTACACCCAGCCTATGAATTTACAAAAGCGGCACTGCAACGTGGTAAAAGCGTGGTTACCTCCAACAAAGAATTGGTGGCAATGAAGGGTGCAGAACTCTTAAAGATTGCAAAGCAGCATGGTGTCAACTACTATTTTGAAGCAAGTGTCGGTGGTGGGATTCCTGTCATTCACCCGCTCCACCATTGTTTGGCTGCCAATCGCATTACAGAAATTGCCGGTATTTTAAACGGGACAACAAACTATATCCTGTCTCAAATGATTCATGAGAAAACGCCTTTTGATGAAGCATTGAAAACGGCACAAGAACTCGGCTATGCTGAACGTGATCCACGTGCTGATGTTGAAGGAGACGATGCCTGCAGAAAAATCTGTATCTTGGCTTCCTTGGCGTTTGGTAAACAAGTTTATCCCGCACATGTTTACACCGAAGGGATTACAAGCGTTGCTCTTTCCGATGTGGCTTATGCCAAAAGCTGTGGTCATGTGATCAAATTAATCGGTCATGTCAAACAGTTGGAAGATGGCATGCTTCAATGTATGGTCACGCCGGCGTTGTTGCCAAAAACCAGCCCATTGGCTGTCATTGAAGATGTATTCAACGGAATTTTGGTGCGTGGTGATGCCAGTGGTGATGTGTTGTTTTACGGTCGAGGGGCAGGCAAAATGCCGACCGCCAGTGCTGTTGTAGCAGACATCATTGACGTCGCAGCAAAAACAGATACCAATCATGCGGTATCTTGGGTCGACAACGGCAAAAATTATGTGGTGGATTACCTCACTCAAAGCGGCAGTTTTTATGTGCGCTTAGAAAGCATCCATGAAACAGTGGTTACCGAAACCTTTGGTGAGGTAACTTTCTTACAACGACCCGAACAGTCGACAGCAGAAGTAGCATTCCTTGTCAAAGACGTGGTAGAAGGGAATTTGCGTGAACGCTTGCAAGCACTGTCAACACAAGGTGTCACAGTCGGCAACATCATCCGCGTATTAACTTATTAAGCGAAACCATTGTTTGCAAGGGAGACAGAAAAAATGATCACGGTAAGAGTACCGGCAACTAGTGCAAATTTGGGTGCTGGGTTTGACGCATTGGGACTTGCAGTCAATTTGTATAATACAGTATCACTGCAAGAATCAGATCAATTGGAGATCAGCAGTTGCGATGGTTCGATTGTACCAACTGGACCTGATAATTTGATTTATACATCGATAAAATATTTATATGATCTATGTGATCAACGGTTAGATGGTATGAAAATTGTACAGGGAAATAACATTCCCATGACCAGAGGACTTGGCTCCTCCTCGGCCTGCATCATTGGTGGGCTGTATGGTGCCAATCAGCTCCTTGGCAATCCGTTTGACACTGATGATCTGGTAAACATTGCTGCTAAAATTGAAGGACATCCGGACAATACAACACCGGCATTGCTCGGTGGGATTGTCACAGCAGTTGGGGCAGCGGACAGAGTTTATTGGGTCAAACAAGAACTGGATCATCGCTTGCAGTTTGTGGCGATTGTACCTGACTTTCCGATGAGTACTGCTGAGGCAAGAATTTGCTTACCGGAGACAATTCCACATCAAGTGGCAAGACATAACTTGTCCAGAGCAGCATTATTTTCTGCATCTTTGTTGCAGGGGAAATATGAAAATCTAAAAGAATCGGTAGATGATAAACTTCATCAACCATTTCGGCTGGGATTGATCAGCAAAAGCCAAGAGGTGATCAATCACACCTATCAGCAACAAGCATATGCCACTTATTTAAGCGGCGCAGGTCCTACTTTGATGTCCATTGTGGCAGAAGAACAGGATAATTTTGTGTCCAATATGCGTCAATTTTTGGATCAACAGGGGTTATACGGATGGCAGATTCATCGATTGTCGATTGATAATCAAGGGGCACATCTAGTAAAATAGAAAAAAACAGTTGATTTTTATGAGAAAATCTCATATACTGTTTAAGAATAATTATGGCATTCAAACTTGATCTTATATAGAAAATTGATTGTTTGATACGATAAAGTAAAATGGAGGGAATACAATGGGCATTGTAGTACAAAAATTTGGCGGAACTTCCGTCAAAAATACCGAGCGCTTATTTAATGTTGCTCGCATTGTAGGGGAAACGTTTGACAAAGGGAATAAAGTTGTCGTCGTGGTTTCAGCACAAGGAGATACCACCGATGATTTGATTGCCAAAGCAGGAGAGATTACCGACGCACCATCCAAGCGTGAGATGGATATGTTGCTATCCACAGGGGAGCAAATTTCGATTTCACTGTTGTCTATGGCATTGACAAAACTCGGTTATGCGGCTGTATCGCTGACCGGTTGGCAGGCAGGGTTTTCTACAAACTCCAACTACGGAGATGCACGTATTCGTCGCATCAACACCGAGCGTGTAGAAAAAGAATTGGAACAAAACAACATTGTCATCGTTGCAGGATTCCAAGGCACCAATCGTTATGACGATATTACCACATTGGGACGTGGCGGCTCGGACACCAGTGCAGTGGCATTGGCGGCAGCTTTGCGTGCAGACATCTGTCAAATTTTCACCGATGTCGACGGCGTTTACACCGCAGACCCACGTGTGGTCAAGGACGCAGTCAAACTCAACGAGATTTCCTTTGATGAAATGTTGGAGTTGGCGTCACTTGGGGCACAGGTGCTGCATAATCGCTCTGTTGAAATGGCAAAAAAATATAATGTGAATTTAGAGGTATTATCCAGTCTGGAAAATAAACCGGGCACAAAAGTTAAGGAGGTTGCGAAAATGGAGAAAATGTTGATCAAAGGGGTAGCTTGTGACAATGATGTAGCGCGTATCGCGGTAGTAGGAGTACCGGACCAACCGGGGATTGCTTTCAAAATCTTTAATATGCTTGCAATGAAAAAAGTCAATGTAGACATCATTTTGCAATCGATCGGACGCAACAATACAAAAGACATCAGCTTCACAGTACCACTGGCACAAAAAAATGATGCACTTGCTTGTCTGTCGGAACAACAAGCGTTGATCGGTGCACAAGAAATCACCTTGGATGATGATGTTTGCAAAGTATCCATCGTGGGTGCTGGTATGCAGTCGAACCCTGGCGTTGCTTCCAAAATGTTTGAAGCACTGTATGAAGCAGGTATCAATATCAGCATGATTTCCACCAGCGAAATCAAAATTTCCGTTTTGATTCAAGAAGAAGACGGTAAACGTGCAGTCAATGCGGTACATAACGCATTTGATTTCTAAGATCTTTTAAAGTCACAGTGTGGTGTCTCATGAATGGGCACCACACTTTTTATGCCTATTTTTTCTTTAAAAGTAATAAAACTTTGAATATTATGAATTTTATATGAATAAACACTTGTTCCTGGCAATGAAACATGCTACACTATAACAATACATCAACCGGAATCACCGGAGGAGGAAAAAACATGAAAAGCATGACAGGTTATGGTCGCAGTCAAAAACTCATAGATAATCGTGATGTTACCGTAGAAATTCGCTCGGTAAATCACCGTTTTTTTGAGTTTTCTGCAAGAGTTCCTCGCGCATATGGATATTTAGAAAGCAAGTTAAAAAGTTATCTGCAACCGATGGTTTCCAGAGGGAAAGTGGACGTTGCGGTAACTGTTTATACGGTAAACGGCAATGACACAAAGGTCAACATCAATGACACGCTTGCCAAAGGGTACACCGATGCCTTGCGTTCCCTCAAAGAAGAATTATCCTTGGTTGATGATCTATCCCTTTCCACCATTGCAAGATTTTCCGATCTCTTCACCGTGCAAAAAATGACAGAAGATGAAGAGGCAGTATGGGCAGACGTGCAAGTGGTCGCCGCAGAAGCACTTGAAAAATTTGTGCGGATGCGAGAAGAGGAAGGCGGCCGACTGGTTGAGGATGTACAAAACCGTCTTCACACCATCGCAGGTCTTGTGACGTTGATTGAAGAAAAATCGCCACAAACATTGGCCGCTTACCGTGAACGGTTAACCACAAAAATGCAGGATGTACTGAAAGACCATAACATCGATCAGAATAGACTGTTGTTGGAAGCCGCTGTTTATGCAGAAAAAATTGCAGTGGATGAAGAAACGGTACGCTTGCGCAGTCATTTGAGTCAATTTGAATTGTTGCTCAAGAGTGACCAAGCGGTGGGCAGAAAGCTGGATTTTATGGTGCAGGAATTGAATCGTGAAACCAATACCATCGGTTCCAAAGCACAGGATATTGACATCACAGGTTATGTTGTCGACATCAAAGGTGAGATTGAAAAAATAAGAGAACAAATTCAAAACATCGAGTAGGAGTGTGATGGTGTGAAATTGATCAACATTGGATTTGGCAATATGGTTTCTGCCGGTCGGTTGATTGCAATTGTCAGTCCGGAATCGGCACCGATCAAGCGGATCATTCAAGAGGCACGAGAAAAAGGCGTGCTGATTGACGCCACTTATGGTCGTCGTACCCGTGCTGTCATTATGATGGACAGTGATCATGTCATTTTATCAGCGATTCAACCGGAAACGGTTGCCAATCGTTTAGATGATGAATTGGAGGAAGAATAACGTCATGGCAAAAGGCATTTTAATGGTCATTTCCGGCCCGTCCGGATGTGGCAAAGGTACTATTTTAAAGGAGCTACTGGCAGGGAGCGATTCTATTTTCTTATCGGTTTCAGCAACGACCAGAGCACCCAGACCGGGTGAGGAACATGGGGTTTCCTACTATTACCTCACAAAGGAAGAATTTGAAACACAAATTGCAACCGATGGGATGCTCGAATATGCAGAATATTGTGAAAACTATTATGGCACTCCACGTCAAGCGGTGTTGGATCGCTTAGAACAAGGGCAGGATGTCATTTTGGAAATCGAGGTGCAAGGAGCGTTACAGGTCATCGAACGTTTTCCGGAAGCAGTTTCTATCTTCATTCTACCGCCGAGCATGGAAGTGTTGGCAAAGCGTTTGACCGACCGTGCGACCGAAGATCAAGAAACAGTGAATCGTCGTCTGACACAGGCAAAAGAGGAACTTTCCTTTGCCGACCGCTACACCTATCAAGTCGTCAACGATGATCTGCATCTCGCCATTCAAGAAATGGATTGCATTATCAAAGCAGAACATTTGAAAACCAAAAACAAATAAGAAAAATAGGAGAGAACATTATGATGCACCGTCCAGCAAGCACAGATATTTTGAAACAAGGGGAAAGCTACTACTCTTTGGTCATTGCCGTCGCAAAAAGAGCACGTGAAATTGCAGAGCAAGCAGAAGCACAAAACATGGAACTATTGGAAAAACCGGTTAAAATTGCAGTAGAAGAATTTGCAGCAGGCAAATACCACTTGATTGAACAAAAAGAAACCGAAGAATAAACTTACAATCAGACAACGTACTGGAGGAGAAGATGGCAACACTGGCACAGGTTTATGTGGAAAAAACAGTTTATCACTTTGATAAGCCATATTCTTATCTGGTTGCATCGGATGAATCAAAACCTCTTTGCGGCTGTCGTGTCGTTGTTCCGTTTGGTGGTGGTAATCGCACAAGACAAGGCGTTGTGGTAGCGACAGAAACAGTCGCTACATTACCGCCAAAGATCAAACCGATTCTCAAGGTTTTGGACGAAAGCTCGCTCCTCAATGACGAGGCTTTTCGGATCATTCACTTTTTGGTAGAGCACACCTTTTGCACCTTTTACGATGCGGTCAAGGTGTTGTTGCCTGCCGCATATAATGTGCAAATTCAAGAAGAATTTCAGTGTGCCGATGGCGTTTTGCCTACGATGGCAACCGACACAACGGCACAATTGGTGTTGACCTTTTTGCAAACGACGAAAACAAGACAGCAACTGGATCGCTTTTTGAAAGAAAAAGTCATCCCTTCGTCGGTATTGCAACAATTACAACAGGATGGTTTTGTGTTGTGTCGTGCACAGACAAAACGCAAGCGTGGCGATGATACCGTACGCATGGTACGATTGGAAGCAGACCCTTTTGCCCTTTCCTTGACACCAAAGCAACAAGAGGTCGTAGAATTCTTATGCTCTGCCGATCAAGCGACAGTGGAAGAGACACTGTATTTTTGTGCGGTGGGAGAAGGTGTGTTAAAAACACTTGAAAAAAAAGGAGTGCTATCCTACTATCGCAGAGAAGTGCTTGGGAAAACAGCCAGAGCAGAACTTGCCTCTCAGAATATTGCCACACTTCGTCTCAATGATACCCAACAACAAGCGTTTGACGCTATCTGTGAAAAGATGTCAGTCGCACAACCTGCCGTATGTTTGTTACACGGCGTTACAGGCTCCGGTAAAACGGCTGTATTTTTAAAGCTGATGGAGCAGACCCTCCAAAACAAAAAGCAAGTCTTGGTATTGGTACCGGAAATTTCCCTAACTCCACAGATGACGAAGCAATTTTTCGCCTATTTTGGCGAGCGTGTTGCTGTCATTCACAGTGGACTGTCTTTGGGCGAACGGTTGGATGCCTATAAACAAATCAAAGCAGGAGCGATTGACATCGTGGTCGGTACACGTTCTGCGGTTTTTGCACCACTTGATCGCATTGGGCTGCTGATTTTGGATGAAGAAGGGGAATCCTCGTATAAATCGGATGCAGCCCCTCGCTATCATGCAAGGGAAGTGGCAAAGCTCCGTGCCGTCCATCATCATGCAGTGGTGCTCCTTGCTTCTGCAACGCCTTCCATTGAGAGTTATTATAAAGCAATCAAAGGAATTTATTCACTGGTGACCTTGCCGACACGCTATTCCGATAGAGGATTGCCGCAGGTGCATCTGGTGGATATGCTACAGGAAGAAAAAGCCGCAAATCAATCGGCTGTCAGTCGCATCTTACAAAAAGAAATACAAAAAAATCTCGACAAGAGAGAGCAGACTATTTTGCTCATCAACCGTCGTGGGTACCGTACCGTTGCCTGTTGTTTGCAATGCGATACCGTGTTACAGTGTGAACAATGTGATGTGGCACTGACTTACCATAGAGATAATGGGTATATGATGTGCCATCATTGTGGTTATGCAGTCAAATTTGATGCGACCTGTAAAAGTTGTGGTAGTACTCATATGAAATTATCAGGGGTTGGTACCCAATCGATTGAAGATGAATTGGCAACATTGTTTCCCACTGCAAAAGTATTGCGGATGGATACCGATACCACCGGTTCCAAACATGCCCATGTAGAAAAATTTTCAGCCTTTTCTGAAGGCGCGTATGGCATTCTGGTTGGCACGCAGATGGTCGCCAAAGGCCTTGACTTTAAAAATGTCACCCTTGTGGGGGTGCTACAAGCCGACAGTGGATTGAACAGCAACGATTACCGTGGGGTGGAACGGGTGTTTTCCCTCATCACACAGGTCGTTGGGCGCAGTGGCAGAGCAGAAAAGCTCGGTCGTGCGTATATCCAGACCTATCTGCCGGATCATCCGATCATCAATTTTGCGGCTCATCAGGATTATGAGGGTTTTTATCACGATGAAATTGCTGCAAGAAAAGCATTGGGATACCCGCCGTTTTGCGATCTCTGCTTGCTCCAAATGAGTAGCGTAGAGAAAAAAAAGGTAGAAGGGGCAGCAGATGCATTGATGCACTTACTGCAATTGCAAGCACAAAATAGTAAAGACGGACTTGCTTTGCGGGTGTATGGTCCATTGCAACCGGCAGTACAGCGATTACACGGGAAACATCGCTTGCAAATACTAATTAAATGTAAAATGAATCGATCCTTTCGTCAATATATGTCAACGGTGTTGACATTGGCAGGAAAAGATCCTGCTTTTCGATCTGTACAATTATTTTGCGATGTCAACGGTGAGTGTGGCTGATGCAAGTAGTGTATAGAACAGGATCAATTGCAGAAGATAACATAAGGAGAAAGAAAGATGGCAATACGACAGATACGGTTGGATGGCGATGATGTCTTACGAAAAAAAGCACGCACCGTCACAGAATTTGATCAAAGACTTTGGACACTATTAGAGGACATGAAGCAAACAATGCAGGAGGCCAACGGCGTTGGCCTTGCGGCACCGCAAATCGGTATCTTGCGCCGCGTTGTAGTCATTGATGTCGGCGAAGGTGTCATCGAGTTGATCAATCCAGAAATTATCAAACAGCGTGGAAAACAAACAGGGCAAGAGGGCTGTTTGTCCTTCCCCGGTGAATATGGCGATGTTACACGCCCGCATAAAGTGCGTGTGTTGGCACAGGATCGCAGTGGGGACTCCTTTCAAATGGAAGGTACGGAATTGCTTGCCCGTGCATTTTGTCATGAAATTGATCATCTGGATGGTATACTGTTTGTTGATCATGTCAAGCCAAAGAAATAGGGGGGATTGTATGAACGTTATTTTTATGGGAACCCCTGATTTTGCAGTACCTTGCCTTCAAGCACTGCTTACCTTTGATTGTGACGTGGTCGGGGTATTTACCCAACCGGACAAACCAAAGGGGCGTGGACATAAAGTACTCCCCCCACCGGTAAAGGCAGTTGCCTTGGAATCTGGTATTCCGGTATTTCAACCGACAACCTTGCGCACTGAAGAGGCAAAACTGCAAATGGAGCAACTGCAACCGGATCTGATTGTCGTTGTTGCGTATGGCAAAATCTTGCCTAAAGAAATTTTAGAAATTCCACCAATGGGCTGTGTCAACGTACATGCAAGTTTATTACCAAAATACCGTGGTGCAGGACCCATTCAATGGAGCATTTTAAACGGCGAAGCGGTGACCGGTGTGACCACCATGTATATGGCAGAGGGGCTGGATACCGGTGATATGATTTTGAAATCTGAACTTGCCATTG
Source organism: uncultured Oscillospiraceae bacterium (assembly GCA_964370215.1). Taxonomy (GTDB): domain Bacteria; phylum Bacillota; class Clostridia; order Oscillospirales; family Ruminococcaceae; genus Massiliimalia. The sequence continues at coordinate 141,800 of CAYJIM010000001.1, read as the reverse complement.
GAGAAAATGAAACGGCAGATCAGTTGCATGACAGGCTTTCTCTGCTCGGTGCAGAAACGTTGCTGCAAACATTGCAGGCTCTGCAGTCCGGTACAGCTCCTCGTACGGTGCAAAATGATGAAGAGAGTTGTTATGCACCGATGCTGAGCAAAGAACTCTGCACCATTGATTTTCAAAAATCAGCCAGGGAGGTGCACAATCAGATTCGTGGGTTGTCCAGCTGGCCTTGTGCTACCACTACTTTACAGGGAAAACGCTTGAAAGTCTATGCGTCGGAACTGTCCACATTGCATGGACAACCCGGTAAAATTTTAGATGTCAAACAATTTGTTGTTGCCTGCAAAGAGGGTAGTGTACGCTTTTTAGAAGTACAACCGGAAGGCAAACGCCGTATGAAAGGTGACGATTTTTTGCGTGGTTATCCGATTGATGAAACCACCATTTTAGGACAAGGAGAGTAATATGCCTTTATTTTATGGAATCGACTGGACCTCTTATGGCTTGGTCATTCTCAGTATGCTCATCGCAGTCGCGGCCCAAATTGGCGTAAAATCTGCCTTCAATCGCTACAGCAAACAGTACAACGCACGTGGCTATACCGGATACCAAGTTGCACGGTTGATTTTGGATCAAAACGGATTGCAACATGTTACCATACAGCGTGTGGCAGGATCGCTAACCGATCATTTTGACCCTACTGTCAATGTAGTGCGTCTGTCCGATGCGGTGTACAATTCAACCTCGGTTGCAGCCATCGGTGTAGCGGCACATGAATGTGGTCATGCTGTACAATTTCAGCAAAAATATATGCCGATGTCGATACGAAAAGCCATCATTCCGCTGACAAAGATCGGCTCTACCATTGCATTCCCACTTGCCATTGCCGGGTTGATTTTTAGTTTTCCTGCTTTGATTAACGTTGGTATTTTTCTCTTTGCTTTTGTGGTCTTGTTTCAATTGATCACTCTGCCGGTGGAATTTAATGCCTCCAGAAGGGCACTGCAAACCATTGAGCAACAGGATATTTTGTATGGGGAAGAGTTGACCGGTGCCAAACGTATGTTGCAAGCTGCCGCGATGACCTATGTTGCAGCATTGGCGACCGCCGTACTAAACTTGGCACGTTTGATTATGCTTTCCAATCGACGTAATTAAAGGAGTATCATGAATATTCAACAACAAAGGCAAACCGCCTTACAAATTTTGTTACAACTACAATTGCAACAGTCCTACTCCAATCTTGCGTTACAGCAAATGTTGCCAAAAAATGCCCCACCAAGTGCCAATCGCTTTATTACAGCACTTGTCTATGGTGTCATTGAGCGACAATTGACGTTGGATCGCATCATTGAGCAATACACCAATCGAAAATTAGACCCTGAAGTGCGCGTCATTTTGCAAATGGGCTTTTATCAATTGTTGTATATGGATCAAGTGTCGGACAACATTGCGGTCAATGAAACGGTTACACTTTGCCATGCGGTAAAAAAAGTGAGTGCCAAAGGCATGGTCAATGCCATTTTACGTCGTTTTTTACGCGACGGCAAATCACTACCGGTTAGCAAGGACCCATGGGTTCAAAAATCTATTACCTATTCAACACCGGAATGGCTTGTGAAACGTCTGTATGAAGAATATGGGAAAGAACGCACAACTGCTTTTTTGCAAAACGCACTAAAGCCGGCGCCGATCTACATTCGTGTCAACACGAATAAAACAACCGCTACACAATTGGCTAAAACGCTACAGCAACACGGCATCATTGTAAAAGAGACGCCGCTACCAAATGCGTTACAGTTAAAGCAGCTGGGTAATTTGGAGCGCTTGGAAACCTTTCAACAGGGACATTTTTATGTGCAGGATTTGGCTTCTCAGCTATGCGCCATCTTATCTGAGGTACAGCCCCATCAATTGGTGTATGATGTTTGCGCTGCACCGGGTTCAAAATCCTTTTCCATGGCGCTTGAGATGCAAAATACTGGACGAGTGGTAGCCTTTGACCTCTATGAACATAAAATTTCGTTGATTCGCCAAACAGCAAATCGATTGGGCCTTGACAACATACAAGCGACACTTTCAGATGCAACGGTGTTTGACCAAAATCTTGAAAAGGCAGATGTGGTACTTTGTGATGTGCCTTGTGGGGGATTTGGGATCATCAGAAGAAAGCCAGAAATTAAGTATAAGGAAAAATCCTCTGTGGCTGAATTACCACAGCTTCAACTTCAAATACTAAAGAATGCTGCACGATATGTGAAAATAGATGGTCGGTTGATTTATGCGACCTGCTCACTCTCTCGCGCTGAAAATGATCAGGTAGTATCTGCCTTTTTACAGGAGCACCCTTCATTTGAACTACTTCCACCACCTGAACCTTATCTCCAATATAGTGAAAACAATTGCTTGACCTTGTTCCCTGAATATTTTGGCAGTGACGGATTTTTCATTGCTGTGATGCAGGCAAAAGGGGGCACAATATGAGTCAAAAAGCAGATTTGCGTTGTTTGTCTTTAGAAGAGTTGGAGACACTGCTCCTTACCTTAAAACAGCCGAAATTTCGTGCCAAACAGTTGTTTGATTGGATCCACAAGAAAAAGGTTACCGCCATCGACGAGATGACAAATCTGCCGTTGACACTGCGACAAGAACTTACAGCGGTGTCAACATTGGACAGCATACAGCAGGAACAAAAATGGATTTCCTCTTTGGACGGTACGGTGAAGTTTTTATATCGCTTGTCGGATGGGGAATATGTTGAGACGGTACTCATGCGATACCAACATGGCAATAGCATTTGCATTTCCACACAAGTTGGTTGTAAAATGGGTTGTGCCTTTTGTGCTTCGACTAAGGCAGGGTTTGTGCGAAATCTCACCGCTGGAGAACTACTAGAGCAGATTTACCGTACCGAACAGGATTTAGATCTGCGTATTTCACATGTGGTATTGATGGGTATTGGCGAACCGCTCGACAATTTTCATGAGGTGTTCAAATTTTTACAGTTGATAAATTCACCGATTGGTGCTACTATAAGTATGAGAAATATTTCGTTGTCCACCTGTGGATTGGTCGATAAGATTGATGAACTGGCCACTTACAAGCTAGGAATTACATTATCAGTATCGCTCCACGCAACCAATGATGCGATCAGAGACCAGTTGATGCCCATCAACAAACGTTTCCCGATTACAGTCTTATTGTCATCTTGCAAACGATACGCAAAACAAACAGGACGACGTATTTCTTTTGAGTATGCGTTAATTGCCGGAAAAAACGACAGCAAACAAGAAGCAGTAGCCTTGGCCACTCTTTTAAAAGGACAACTCTGTCATGTCAATCTCATTCCGGTCAATCCTGTAAAAGAAACATCTTTTGAACGTTCTGATCAAGCAAGCGTCAAGCGGTTTTGTGAGGTACTCAAGACACATGGGATCAATGCAACCATCAGACGTACATTGGGTGCAGATATTCAAGCAGCTTGTGGTCAGCTACGGCGTGACCAACAGTTGCAACAATAATTGTTCATTGTTGAGGTGAAATGCGTGAAATTATTTGGTAGAACAGACATTGGCAAGCGACGACAAACCAATCAGGATATGTTTGGGTTTGATACCTTTTCTGACTGGAGTGGCTATGGCGTTGTTTGTGATGGCATGGGTGGTGAAAACGGTGGGCAGGTGGCAAGTGCCATTGCTGATCGTATCATCCAATCCCACTTAAAAGAACATTTTGCACGTTCGATGACGACAGAGGATTGTCGTGATCTTGTTATCAATGCCGTTAGTGAAGCGAATTTAGCGGTCTATGAAAAAGCACAAGAAGATGCGGAATATCGTGGTATGGGGACGACCTGTGTATTGGTTTTGGTGCATGATGGCATTGCCCATATTGCCCATGTCGGTGACAGCCGTGTATACATTTCAGATCGGGAACAACTCCTGCAGTTGACAACCGACCACTCGGTGGTGCAGGCATTATTGGATGCTGGCAAAATTACTGAAGAAGAAGCGTTGACCCATCCACGACGCAACATGATCACCCGTGCAGTTGGTGTCGATCTCATTGTAGACATTGATTATTTGGAAATCAGCCATATCGAAGATCGCTCACTCTTATTATGTAGCGATGGCTTGACAAATTGCTGTCATGATGATAAACTGCAGCAGTTGCTACAAGAAGCACCCTTTGAAACTGTTTGCGATCGTCTCATCGAAGTAGCAAATGAGAATGGTGGTGTGGATAACATCACTGCTGTATTGATGACCGATTTGGTGGTCGGACAGGATCAAGCATAAATAAAACTATTGTTTATCATTCTTCGTCACGGAAATGACTAAAAATATGAGCCGAGCGAAGCGGCAGAATGGAGTATGAGTATGAGTCAATATATCGGCAAAATATTGGATGACCGATATGAGATTAGGGAGTTAATCGGCATTGGTGGGATGGCAGATGTCTATCTTGCGATGGATACAACCCAAAATCGTCTGGTTGCTGTCAAAATTTTAAAGCAAGAATATTTACAAAATGAGGAATTTAAGAGAAGATTCCGTAATGAATCCAAGGCAATTGCTGTCTTGTCACATCCCAATATTGTCAAAATTTTTGACGTCAATTTTGCAGAAAATATTCAGTATATCGTGATGGAATATGTCGACGGTATTACACTGAAAGAATATATCGAACAACAAGCTGCAGTCTTTTGGAACGAGGCCATTCACTTTGTTGTGCAAATACTGCGTGCCTTACAACATGCGCACGACAATGGGATTGTACACCGTGATGTCAAACCGCAAAATGTCATGCTGTTACAGGACGGGACTGTCAAGGTCATGGACTTTGGCATTGCTCGTTTTGCCAGAGATCACGGTAGAACCATTTCGGAAAAAACCATTGGTTCGGTGCATTACATCAGCCCTGAACAAGCAAGAGGGGATTTGACCGACGATCGCTGTGACATCTATTCGGTTGGTGTCCTGCTCTTTGAAATGCTGACAGGAAAAGTACCGTTTGATGGCGACACCCCTGTTTCCATTGCCGTTAAACAGATGCAGGAAGAACCACCGTTGCCAAGCAGCATCAACGTGAATATTCCGCGCGGCTTGGAAGAAATTGTCATCCGTGCCATGCAGAAAGATCCGGATCTGCGTTACCAAACAGCTTCGGAAATGTTGCGTGATTTGGATGAATTTAAGCGCAACCCGGAAATCATCTTTGATTATCAATACTTGTTGGATGAAGATGCGGTACAATATATTGATCCGCTGTCCAGTCAAAGTGAAGATGAGGAAGAGGAAGCTCCCCGCAAAAAGAAAAAAGGATCTCCATCTCTACAAATATTAATTGCTGTATCGGTTGCCTGTGTCCTCATTGCCATTGCCGCCATCAGTATCTTTATGACAGCGTTACAAGAGCCGACACCGGAATTTAATATGCCAGATTTGATTGGTTTGAATTATGAAGACATCAAATACGATCCTGCCTATGAAAATGTTCGTCTTGTTGTTGAAAGTGAAGAGATCAGTGAACAATACGAAGCTGGCGTCATCATTTCGCAAATTCCAGTTGCTAACACACGAGTAAAAGAAAATGTGCGTGTTACACTTGTCGTCAGTAGTGGTCTTGCCGTTTCTACTATGCCAAACTACACCAACTTAAATGCTGAAGAAAGCAAACAGAAGTTGGAAGATATGGGCTTCACTGTCAGTATGATTGGAGACTTCCATGATGAAGTTGCACAAAACAACGTCATTCGTACCGACCCTGCGGCAGGTGAGCCATTACGTGTTGGTCAGCGTATTGTCATTTACTACAGTACTGGCGCAAATGAAGCAAACATTCCGGTTCCAAATTTGACAGGAATGACCGAATCAGAAGCGAGTATTGCATTGAAAGGATTGGGACTATCACCATCCTTTGTAGACCGTGCAAGTTCTTCGACTAGAGGCACCATTGTCGGGCAAGATCCTGCACCGGGTACCAATGCTGCCAAAAATGCCATTGTTGTTGTCTATGTCAGTACGGGGGTTCCACCTGAAAAAGAATTGACAGTTACCATCCCATTTAGTGGCACACCGATCAACGAAACGCTCACCTTTGAGGTTTATTTGGATGGGCAATTGGTGGACACTTTATCCGTCAATCCAGCAACCGGTAGCCTCGCGTGGACAGCGAAGTCTTCGGGTAGCAAACAAGCAGTTATTATGGTAAACGGCCAGACCTTTGCTATTGTTGATATGAACTTTGACGATCAATCTGGTGCTGTTGTCAGTGTTAACCAAGCGTTGATCCAAGCACCAGTACCATCAGTGCCGGAACCAACGCCGTCTACAGCGCCAACGCCATCTACCACACCAACGCCGTCTACCACGCCAACACCATCTACCACGCCAACGCCGTCTACAGCGCCAACGCCGTCTACAGCGCCAACGCCGTCTACGGATCCAACACCATCTACTGATGGGACGGATGTTCAACATCCGATCGGGTAATGATGATGAAAAAGACATTACAAGGATTGATTGTACGAGCACTTGGTGGATTCTATTATGTACAGGTTGATGATCATCTTTATGAATGTCGCGCAAGGGGGGTTTTCCGCAAACGGGAAACCTCTCCTGTTGTTGGCGACCATGTAGAGATTGTAGTAGAACAAAACGAGCAGGGAACAGTATCAAAAATACTCCCACGAAAAAACGAAATTCTGCGACCACCATTGGCAAACTTGGATCAGCTGTTTATTGTCACCTCTGTTTGTGATCCTGTGCCTAATTTACTCGTGTTAGATAAATTTTTAGCAATGAGCGAGTATAAGGACATTGAACCGATTGTGGTTGTCACAAAGCAGGATCTAAAAGATCCTCAAACACTCGTCAACTTGTATCGACAAGCAGGCTTTCAAGTGCTATCTGTCAACAATGATGATCCTGTCTTTGCACGGGAAGCGTTTTCACTGCTACAGGGCAAGGTTAGCGCATTTACCGGCAATAGTGGGGTTGGTAAATCCAGTTTTCTCAATGCAGTTTTTCCAGATTTGCAAATCAAAACAGGAGAGACCAGTCAAAAGTTGGGGCGTGGGAAGCACACTACACGTGACGTTATGCTCTATCCGTTACCGGATGGAAGTGGATATGTTGCCGATACCCCAGGCTTCAGTACCATGGACTTGATGCAATACGATGTCATCTTAAAAGATCAATTGCAATATTGTTTTCGAGAATTTGCGGACTACACAGAGGGTTGTAAATTCCACGGATGCTCGCACACAGTTGAAAAAGGATGTGCTGTACTGCAAGCATTATCAGAAGGCAAGATTGCAAAAAGCAGGCATCAAAGTTATTGCACCTTATATGAAGAGGCAAAGCAAATTAAGGAATGGGAGCGAAAACGATGAGCCGTTGTTATATTTTGGGGGCGGCACCCATTGCCGACTATCAACAACTGCCATTCCATCCAACAGCAAATGATTGTTTGATTTGTGCAGATGGTGGATACCGACATGCCGTGCAGATGAATCTTACCGTGAATTGTTTGGTAGGGGACTTTGATTCGCAAACCGATGGTGATGCTCCAACTGTGGTGAAGGTACGTCCGGAAAAGGATGATACCGATCTGCAACTGGCGCTTGAACTAGGAATCAAACGCGGTTATCAAGAGTTTATTGTTGCGGGAGTGTTGGGTGGCCGATTGGATCATACCTTTGCTGCAATTCAACTGCTTGTGTGGATGACGGGACAAGGGTATACTTGCACGCTGATTGATGAGCAAAATAAAATGACCGCATTATACCCAGGTACACACACCGTCAAAAAAGAGCACTCTCAATATTTATCTGTCTTTAGCTACACTGAACGATGTGAAGGAGTGACCATTTGTGGTACGAAATATCCACTACAACAGGGGACACTGACACAAACCTACCCACTGGGTGTCAGCAATGAAGTTACACAAGATCATGCAACCATTGATTTTACCGACGGTATTTTGCTATTGATCCAATCCACTGAAGTGTAACATTACGAATAAAACTCCTTGTAGGATAATGCTACAAGGAGTTTTGATCTGTGTATTTTGTCAAATCAAAAACGACTTGTAAAAAGTAAAATTTATGTTATAATATTACTGTTGCTTCTTAGATGATAGTAGCATGAGTAAGGCAAAAGATTACTTATTGCAAGACGATAATAACAGAAGTATGAGGGACTATGAAAAAAATAATTACAGCATTGCTTTGTATGGTTTTGCTGATCACAATAAGCCAACCGATATGGGCACAACAAGTGATGCATGCGTACTATATGGAGTATTTTATTGTACCCGAAGAACCAGTACTGAGCAATAGCGTGGTCTTGGTCGATGTTGAAACCGAAACGCTAGCTTACCAGAAAAATGAAATACAACAGTTGGATCCAGGTGCACTGGTAAAAATTATGACGGCTGCTCTGGTATTTTACTATGTACCTGCCGATGAACTCGATACAAAAATTATTTGTGATGAGGACATTATGAACAATCCGAAATGGTATGAGCTTGGTGGGACACTTTCAGAACTGGTCGCTGGGGAAGAGGTTTCCATTCGAGATCTCTTGGTCACCATGATGGTTCAGTCAGCCAATGACACCTCGGAAGTGTTGGCTCGCTATGTTGGGAAAGCATATCTAGGCGGTGATGAGACTACCTTTATCACCAGAATGAATCAATTTGCAGAAGAACTTGGTTGTACCAATACAAATTTTGTCAATGTACATGGACTATCTCAAGAGGGGCAGTATAGTACTGCTTCTGATATGGCAAAAATTGCATTATATGCTATTTCCTTTCCAGAATTTTTAGAAATTTCAGGTCCCAACTATTATGAAATTGAACCAACCAATAAACATACCTACCCCATCAGTATTTATAGTAGCAATCTGATGAGTTCGGCACTCTCCTCCTATTATTACCCACCGGCGACTAATATTCGTATCGGAAGAACACCGGAAGGTATGGAGCATCTGGCAAGTGTTGCAACCTATGGATCCAGAACCTATCTACTGATCGCCTTGAATGCCCCTTATTTGGATGAAGAAGAAAAACGGACCTATGCGACCTATAAAGATGCAGAAATGTTGTTTGACTGGGCCTTTGCTGATTTGCAATTAAAATCTATTGTTACACAGGGGGACGTTTATACTGCGGCAGAAATTCCGGTTGCACTGTCCACCACCAAAGACTACGTATTAGCCGTGCCAGAATCAGATATTGCGCTACTATTGCCACGAGATTGGGACATTGAAACACTGGATCTTGTGCGCAACATTCCAGCCGAAATACAGGCGCCGATAGTAGTTGGGCAAGTGCTCGGCAGTATTGATGTAAAATATAACGAAGTGCTACTGGCTAGTGTCGATTTGCAAGCAACCGAAGCGTTGGAACGAAGTCCTGCTAAAAGCGTTGCTAATGATATATTAATTTTCCTATTTAGTACCCCAGTAAAAATTGTGAGTGGGCTATTGATTGTCGGGGTCATACTATTTGTCCTCTATACCATCAATCACAATAAAAAGCGCAGTGCTGCAAGAGCACGGAAAAAGAGAAAAATTGAAAAGTGAGGAAGGCATGAAACAACTAAACCTTGTATTGGTGGAACCGCAAATACCACAAAACACCGGCAACATTGCACGCACCTGTGCCGCCATCGGAAGCAGACTACACATTGTACGTCCGATGGGTTTTACCATTGATGACAAAAAGCTAAAGCGTGCAGGGCTTGATTACTGGCATTTGTTGGATATCACTTACTATGACAATTTGCAGGATTTTTTTGACAAAAACAATGGACCTTACTACTTTTTTACCACCAAAGGGCAGCATGTCTATAGCGATGTTGATTATGTAGACGGTTCTTACTTGATTTTCGGGCGTGAGGATGCAGGATTGCCGGAAGAACTTTTGGTAGCACATCCTGACACCTGTGTGCGTGTACCGATGGTCGGTGGGGCGCGTAGTTTAAATCTTTCTAATACCGTAGCACTCTCTGCCTATGAAGTGTTGCGTCAATGGGGATTCCCAGAATTGCAAAACAGTGGCAATCTGACAAAATTTGACTGGTCAATGCTATAACTAATGATCAAGGAGGCTATCGTATGGCAAATATTCAATTGATGACCGATTCTGCTTGTGACATTCCAAAACATTTAGAGGAACAATATCAAATCGATATTTTGAGTTTCCCCATCATGGTGGGGGATCAAAGTTTCTATGAACGGATCGACTTTACCAGTGAAGAATTTTATGAAATTCTCATGCGAGAAGAAAAAACACCGACAACTGCGCAAATCACAGCAATGCAGTTGAAGGAAAAATATCAAGAGTATTTTGACAAAGGTGTAGAAGCACTGATCTATATCACTATCAACAGTAAAGGGTCAGCTACCCATCAGAATGCCCTTATGGCAAGGGAGTCCTTTTTCAAATCCAACCCACAAGCTGTGGGGCAATTTGACATTTATGTGGTAGATTCTAAAACCTATACCATGGCATATGGTTATGCTGTGGTGGAAGCGGCAAAGAAAATGGATCGGGGAAGTACCGCACCTGAAATTGTTGCCTATCTTGAAGATTGGTTTGACAGTGTAGAGATTTATTTTGCCCCCTTTACTTTGGAGTTTGTCAAAAAGTCAGGACGCATTAGTGTCGCTGCTGCATTTGTTGGAGAATTGCTGGGACTACGCCCCATCATATCCTTTATTGACGGTGATCCGAAGATTGTTACCAAAGTACGTGGAGATAAAGCAATTGCAGGCGCACTGCTAAGCCTTGCAAATCAACAAATGGTACCCAAAACCCCATACTTTACCTTGTCCGGCTGTTTGGAACAGGAGGGAGTTGACTTTCACATTGCGGCAGAAAAACAGATGGGCTATTCTGCGGTAGGGAATTTTAAAGTAGGTGCGGCAATTTCCATCAATGCAGGCCCAAAACTTGTTGGCATTGTTGTCAAAGGAAAGCGCAGAAATCCATCCTAGTTGCAGGGAATCTGTCACTTTAACATAGAAAGAAGATAAGAAACAAAAAATCACTGTGCATAACGGTGGATTTTGCAACAATAACCACATTTTTCTTGCCAAATCAGTGAATTTGCGGTAAAATATTGACATATACTTGTTATATTATAATTTTTTTGTTAAAATTATAACAAGTTAAAGATCATCAACTTGAAAGGATGTAAATAACATGGCTTCTCTGAACAAAAAAACAATTGAGGATATTCAAGTATCCGGAAAACGCGTACTTGCACGTTGCGATTTCAACGTACCACTCAAAGAGGGTACCATCACCGATGAAAACAGAATCGTTGCAGCTTTGCCAACCATTCAATATTTGATTGACAATGGGGCAAAAGTAATCCTCTGTTCCCATATGGGCAAACCAAAAGGCGAACCAAAACCGGAATTTTCCTTGGCACCGGTTGCAAAAAGATTGTCTGAAAAGCTCGGCAAAGAAGTTGTATTTGCGGCTGACGATAACGTTGTTGGCGAGCAAGCAAAAGCTGCTGTTGCAAACATGAAAGATGGCGACGTTGTATTGCTACAAAACACAAGATACCGCGCAGAAGAAACAAAAAATGGCGAAGAATTCAGCAAAGAGCTGGCTTCTCTGTGTGATGTTTTTGTCAACGATGCGTTCGGTGCGGCTCACCGTGCACACTGTTCTACTGTTGGTGTTTCTGCATTTGTTAACGAAGCAGCAGTCGGCTACTTGATGGGCAAAGAATTGAAATTCTTAGGAAATGCTGTAGAAGATCCGCAAAGACCGTTTGTTACCATCTTGGGTGGGGCAAAAGTTGCAGACAAGCTCAATGTTATTGAGAATCTTTTGAATAAAGCTGACACCTTGATTATTGGTGGTGGGATGGCATTTACCTTCCTCGTAGCAAAAGGCTACGATGTAGGTCGTTCTTTGGTAGACGAAACAAAAGTACAATACTGTAAAGACATGCTGAAATTGGCAGAAGAAAAAGGCGTACAAATGCTGTTGCCTGTTGACAATGTCATGATCAAAGATTTCCCAAATCCGATTGATGCAGAAGTAGAATACAAAGTATGTGTGGATGCTGAAATGGATGTAGAATGGATGGGCGTTGACATTGGCCCTCAAACTGCTGAGTTATTTGCAGAAGCAGTAAGATCTGCAAAAACCGTTGTTTGGAATGGTCCAATGGGCGTATTTGAAAACCCAACTTTGGCAAAGGGTACCATCGCTGTTGCAAAAGCATTGGCTGAAACCGATGCAATCACCATCATTGGTGGCGGTGACTCTGCTGCTGCAGTCAACACCTTGGGCTTTGGCGATAAAATGAGCCATATTTCTACCGGCGGTGGCGCTTCCCTCGAATTCCTGGAAGGCAAAAAACTTCCCGGCATTGAATGCGTCAACGAAAAATAATAAAGGCAAAGAGGGGTGGGGCAACCACCCCTTTTTTGTGTGACTTTAGGTTATCATCGAGCGATACAGGATCGTTCGATTGAAATAAACAATAATATTAAAGTGAGGTAATGTACGATGAACAAAACATTGAGAAAAGCTGTAATTGCCGGAAACTGGAAAATGAATAAAAACAGACAAGAAGCGAAGACTTTGATTCAAGAACTGAAACCTTTGGTAGCAGATGCAAGCTGTGACGTTGTCATTTGTGTTCCTTTCACCAACTTGGAAACTGCTTTGAATGAAACTGCTGGTTCCAACATCAAAGTGGGCGCTGAAAACTGCCACTTTGAAAAAGCGGGTGCTTTCACCGGTGAAATTTCTGCTGAAATGTTGGCTGAAATGGGCGTTGAATACGTTGTCATCGGTCATAGTGAACGTAGACAATACTTTGCTGAAACTGATGTCACTGTAAACTTGCGTACAAAAGCAGCTTTAGAAGCTGGTTTGACTGTTATTTTGTGTGTTGGTGAAATGCTTGAAGACCGTGAAAACGGCATCACCGATGAATTGGTTGCATTACAAACCAAAATTGCACTCAAAGATGTATCCAAAGAGCAACTTGCAAAAGTGATCATCGCATATGAACCTGTTTGGGCAATCGGTACCGGTAAAACCGCTACTTCTGCACAAGCAAATGAAGTTTGTGCAATGATCAGAAACACTTTGGAAAGCATGTACGATAAAGCAGCAGCTGATGCAATGACCATTCAATATGGTGGTTCTATGAATCCTGCAAATGCAGATGAATTGGTTGCACAACCGGACGTTGACGGCGGTTTGATCGGTGGCGCTTCTTTAAAAGCAGAAGATTTTGCTGTGATCGTTAAAGCAGCTTCCAACGGCTAAGCAATTTAGGAGGATACATTGATGAAAAAACCTTTGGCACTCATCATTTTGGATGGGTATGGGTACAGTGCAAATGACTACGGCAATGCAATTGCCGCTGCCAAAACACCGAATATGGATCGCTACATGAAAGAAGGCGTTGCTGCAAGAATCGGTGCTTCCGGTTTGGATGTCGGCTTGCCGGACGGACAGATGGGCAACTCCGAAGTAGGGCACACCAACATCGGTGCCGGTCGTGTCGTTTATCAAGAGCTGACACGCATCACCAAAGCGATTACTGACGGAAACTTCTTCCAAACACCGGCCTTGGTCAAAGCAATGGACAACTGTCTGCACAATGACAGTGCCCTGCATTTGATGGGGTTGTTGTCTGACGGTGGCGTACATAGCCACAACGGGCATCTGTATGGATTGTTGGAAATGGCAAAAAAATTCGGACTGAAAAAAGTATATGTACATTGCTTTATGGATGGCCGTGACGTGCCACCGAGTTCCGGTAAAGAGTTCGTAGAACAACTGGAAGCAAAAATGCAAGAAATCGGCGTTGGACAAATCGCAACAGTGATGGGCCGTTACTATGCAATGGACCGTGACAACCGTTGGGATCGTGTGCAAAAAGCGTACGATGCAATGGCACTTGGTCAAGGTGTCAAAAACAGCAGTGCTGTAGATACCATGGCTGCTTCTTATGCAGAAGGTGTGACCGATGAGTTTGTATTGCCGACCGTTTGTGTCGACGATGCAGCCATGAAAGACAACGACAGTGTCATTTTCTTCAACTTCCGTCCTGACCGTGCACGTGAAATCACTAGAACTTTTGTGGATGATGCGTTTGACGGCTTTGCACGTGAAGGTGGTAGACCGAACACCTATTTTGTCTGCATGACACAATACGATGCAACCATGCCGAATGTCGAAGTGGCATTTACTCCTCAGTCGCTCAACAATACTTTGGGTGAATATCTCAGCGAAAACGGCAAAACACAGCTCCGTATCGCCGAAACTGAAAAATACGCGCACGTTACTTTCTTCTTCAATGGTGGGGTAGAAGCGGTATTCCCTGGAGAAGAACGTGCCCTGATCAGCTCTCCCCAGGTTGCAACTTATGATTTGAAACCTGAAATGAGTGCATATGAAGTTTGTGACGAAGTACTTGCACGCATTGCCTCTGACAAGTATGATGTCATCATTCTCAACTATGCAAACTGTGATATGGTAGGTCATACCGGTATCTTTGATGCCGCTAAAACTGCGGTAGAGTCGGTTGACGAGTGTCTCGGGAAAACTGTAGATGCAATCGTTTCGAATGGTGGTGTAGCACTGATTACAGCTGACCACGGCAATGCTGACCAAATGTATGAGCCGGATGGTTCTCCGTTCACCGCACATACCACAAACGAAGTTCCTTTTGTCGTTGTTGGGATGGATTGTACCTTGCGTGAAGGTGGCAAACTTGCTGACATTGCGCCGACCATGTTGGAAATTCTAGATCTTCCAAAACCGGAAGAAATGGACGGTCAAAGCTTGCTTGTAAAATAATAATCTCTTACGATAAAAGAGGAACCGATCCAATGAATCGGTTCCTCTTTTTGTATCCTTTACGGTTAATCAGCAAAAGAAATTGCAGTGCCATTGACAGTCATTGTTTCCACTGCTTCCCAGTCAAAGTTTTGTTTGAAGGTGAAGCTGTATTCCAATACGCCTTCCTGCATTTCCTCTCCGGCACTACCGGCAAACCATTCTGCGTTTATGCCGTCCGGTGTATCGGAAGTTCCCAAAGCAAGCTCTTCTTCTGGAGTCATTACCTGTGTTGGCTGGGTGACATCGATCACCGAATCAACAAAGTTGATGGTTTGTCCATCTTGTAGTGTGAACTGAATGGAGATATTACCAGGATCCTGTACGGCATCCGTCACCATATCGCCAATCAGGGTAAATCCAAGTGCCGAATAATGCAAGCTGTAATAGTGAACAGGGAAGTCTTCAGTAGCCGGAACAGCGACATCCTTTTCGACTTTCTCCATTGTCGAAGTCAGCGGAATGGTGATAAAATCCTGTACGCCATTCATAATAAAGGTCACTTCTGTCGGAGTATCTGGGCCGTTTGCAACAGTATTGATCGGTACATCGAAAGAAAGTTTGAAGGTACGACTGTCCTGTGTTGCTGTATCTTTCAATTCGGTCATTACATAACCGACATTAAAACTGGTCATTTTGTCCGCCAGATCTTCCTCAGCAAAGGTTTGCTTTGTTCGATCGGAGAGGGCTTGTATCGTGAGTAACAGTTCACCATTGGTTCCATCAAAGAGGAGTTCATCAACGGTCAATCGGTAATCACTGCTCGCAACCGATTCTCCAATCGACAGTACTTGCGCTGGATCAAAGCCAAATAAGCTCCCAATGGAGTGACGAAGTTCAGGTCCGCCCATTGCATAGGCGGTGGCACCACTGGCACCGACCATGATAGTGGCACAAGCGGCGATTGCTGCGACACGGAATAACATCGGGGTTCGTTTAGGCGATTCTTTACGAATGCGTTGCAATGTCAGCTGTTTGATGTTTTGTGGATTAACGGTAATATTATCGTGACTCATCATGATTTCCTCCTCACACATGTGCTGAAATAGTTGTTTCATAGCGGTCTCCTTCCGACAGTTGTTGTTTTAATTTTTCTCTGGAACGATAAAGTTTTGATTTTACTGTAGACAGAGGCAAGTCAAGGCGTTTTGCTAGCTCCGATAATTTAAAGTCGTAAAAGTAGTAGCCATATAAAATCTCTTTTTCCGGGCTACCAAAGCTGTTGACCACCGATTGCAGGTGCTCTACCTGTTCGGCACAAATAACATCGTCTAAAAGAGAAGATTCTTCTGCGAGCTCTCCAAACTCCATCCCACTTCCACTTACTTGACTGGACAACGCACGCAGTTTATTCTTTGTCTTGTTGCGTGCAATCTGCGCAAGGTAAGGCGAAAATTCCACTTCGATTTGTAGATTGTTGCGGTTTTGCCAAACCGCATAAAAAACATCGGAGGTGATTTCCTCCACATCTTCTGCCGTCAAGATTTTACCACCGATGGATGTCACGATTTTGACGACATAAGGAATGTAACTGTCCATCAGTTGACAGAGGCAGGATTCTTTTCCTTTCTTCATGCCTATGAGCAGTTTTTTACGCTGTGTCTCTGTGAGTTTCATGCTTCACATCTCCCTTCCTTTGAATCGCGATTCAACTATCTATACCCCATAAAGGAGAAAAAAGTTTCAAATGCAGACAATATTTCTAGCATAACAGTTTTTCCACAGAATCGCAATCAAAAAGTACAATTTCCCAAGAGTTTTTATGGTGAAAAAGTCAACTTCTTTCGTTTCACTCCTATGGGGTCTGCTGTAAGATTGACAAATAACGTAAAAACCAATATAATGAATAAAGTTGTACTTTTCTTTTATCTTAATATGAAATAGGTGAAACAATGGCAATTATAAAAAGTAAGAAATCGCTTGCCGGTGCCCATGTGCCACACTATAAGCACACGGCAGAAATGACATCTGTCATGTTGACTGATGTGGATGTTGTGCGCATTCCAATGCAACAACATATCGGTGCACCATGTACGCCACTGGTAAAGGCAGGGGATGAAGTAAAAGTCGGACAGGTGATCGGTACCTCTGATCAATATTTTTCGGCTCCTATCCACGCGAGTTGTTCCGGTATTGTCAAAAAGATAGATGAGTATTTGGCAACCAATGGCAATCGTGTGAAATTGGTCGAAATTGAAAATGACAAACAAGATACCCTCCATGAAAGTATCAAAGCTCCCGATGTATTTGACCGTGACACATTCCTGCAAGCAGTCAAAGATTCCGGTCTTGTTGGTCTCGGTGGAGCAGGGTTTCCGGCGCATGTCAAATTGGGTTACAAGGATTATCAAAAGCTAGAATCCTTGGTCATCAATGCAGCGGAATGTGAACCTTACATCACCGCAGACTACCGTGAATGTCTTGAAAATGCGGACAACCTCAAAGCTGGGATCGCCGCCATTCAAGAGTATTTGGGTATTCAACAAATTTATATTGGCATTGAGTCGAACAAACCGAAGGCACTCAAATTCTTGGACGAGCAATTGTCAGGTATGAAAGGTGTCTTTGTCGTGGAACTTCAAGCAATCTACCCACAAGGGGCAGAAAAATCCATCATCTATGCGGCTACCGGTGTCGTTGTACCGGAAGGGAAGTTGCCGGCAGATGCTGGGGTGCTGGTCATGAACATCTCCTCGGTGAGCTTTCTCGGCAGCTATCTGCACAATGGAATTCCACTGATCAAAAAACGCCTAACAGTAGACGGAAACAGTGTAAAATCTCCGAAAAATATCATTGCACCGATTGGTACTTCGATTGAAACCATTTTGAAAGCCTGTGATACCAACTTTGAAACGGTACAGAAAGTTTTGATGGGTGGGCCGATGATGGGGATTGCGGTATCTTCATTGGATATGCCGATCATCAAAAACAACAATGGGTTGTTGGCATTTGATCACAACGAAATCAAAGAGTATCAAACCACCGCTTGTATTCGTTGTGGCAACTGCGTGCGCGTATGTCCAATGAACCTCATGCCGGCAGGTTTGGAAAAAGCCTATGATAAAGGAAATGTAGAGGGATTACAAAACTTACATGTCAATCTCTGCATCAACTGTGGTTGTTGTTCTTACATTTGCCCTGCAAGACGCCAACTAGCACAAAAACACCAATTGGCAAAAGCACTAATTCGCAAACAGGAGGTACGTTCATGAGTCGACTGATTGTTACCCCAAATCCTCATATTGCCACCCCTCGTACCACCCAAAAAATCATGTTGGATGTACTGATTGCACTGGTACCGGCGTTGATCGCTTCGGTTGTTGTCTTCGGTCCTGCGGCATTGTTTGTAGTGGGACTCTGTGTAGTGAGCTGTGTTGGGTTTGAATTTTTGATGTGTAAACTGCTCAAAAAGCAAAACACCGTTTCTGACTTGAGTGCCGCTGTCACAGGGGTGCTGTTAGCGTTTAATCTACCGGTCTCAGTACCGTTCTGGTTGCCGATATTGGGAAGTTTTATCGCCATTGTTGTTGTCAAACAATTGTTCGGCGGGATTGGGCAAAACTTTGCAAACCCTGCGCTGACTGCAAGGGTTGTCCTCTTTGTTTCCTTTGCCGTTCATATGACCACTTGGATGCCACCATTCTATTACCTACAAGGGGTGGATGCTGTTTCCATGGCAACCCCACTATATGACATAGGGAATGCCGATACCATGAGCTTATTCTTGGGTACTGTTGGCGGATGTCTGGGGGAGACCAGTGCCCTCGCTTTGTTACTCGGTGGTATCTATCTGGTGATCCGTCGTGTCATCAGTCCGCTGATTCCTGTTGTATACATCGGCTCAGTCTTTGTACTAACTGCAATTTTAGGGGAACATCCTGTCAACCAAATCCTTGCAGGCGGTTTAATGCTGGGGGCCATCTTTATGGCAACCGATTATTCCACCAGCCCTGTCACCAACAAAGGGAAAGTGATCTTTGCGCTGCTGTGTGGGATTCTCACCGTCGGCATTCGTGTATTTGGTAGCTATCCGGAAGGTGTTTCCTTTGCGATTCTCTTTATGAATATCGTTTGCCCACTCATCGATCGTTACACCAAAACAAAACCGTTTGGTGTGGTAACGAGCAAAAAAGGAGGCAAGTAACACATGAATATTGTGAAACAAATTATTTTGCCTACCGTTGTTTTGATGATCATTGCCGGTTTGATTTCCGGTGTTCTGGCGTTCACCTATGAAGCAACAGGGATTGCCCATATCGATACCGGCCTTACTACAGAACAATTGGCCGAATTGCAACCAACGGTACTGCCGGAGGGTGGCACACTGACAAAAGTAGAAACTACATTGGAAGACCCATCTCTCATTGCCGTTTACAGCGATGGGAGTAATGGGGTGGCACTGCATATTAGTACCATTGGATATGCAGGCAAATCCAGCCCTATTGAAGCGTTGGTCGGCATTGCTGCTGATGGTACCGTGACCGGGGTTGCGGTTACCGCTTCTGCTGAAACACCGGGACTTGGAACAAAAATTGAAGCGCCCGATTACCTTGCAGCGTTTGTCGGTGTATCCGGTACTGCTGAATCAGTCGACACCATTACCAGTGCTACCATCTCGTCCAAAGCATTGCGCGATGGCGTGACAGCGGCATTACAGCTATTTGAACAGATCAAAGGGGAGGTATTTTAAGTGAATTACAGAAAAGTATTTACCAACGGCCTTCTGCGTGAAAACCCCGTATTGGTCATGTTACTCGGTGCTTGTCCTGCATTGGCAACCACCAATACCGTAGAAAGTGCAATCGGGATGGGGGCTGCAACTACATTTGTCTTGCTCTGTTCTAACATTGTTGTTTCTTTGATCAAACGCGTCATTCCAAAAGAAGTCCGCCTTCCTTGTTATATCACTGTCATTGCTGGGTTTGTTACTTTGGTAGGGTTTATTTTGCAAACCTATCTGCCAAGTCTTTATACCTCTCTGGGGGTATTCCTTTCCTTGATCGTGGTAAACTGTATTATTCTAGGACGTGCTGAAATGTTTGCAAGCAAAAACAATGTCTTTGCTTCCATTTTGGACGGTCTTGGCATGGGGATTGGGTTTACCCTTGCCCTCAGCATCATTTCTGCCATTCGTGAAATTTTGGGCAGTGGTACTTTCTTGGGGATGTCTCTATTCGGATCTTGGTTTGAACCGATGATTTTCTTCATCACACCTGCCGGTGGTTTCTTTGTCTTTGGTATCATCATTGCGGTGGTCAACATCATCCTGCGCCGTATGGATCGCAAACCAAAACAAGAGTTTGGTTGTGAAGGTTGTCCGTCCAGATCGTCTTGTGAAAATGCTGGGAAAGGGGAGTGTAACGTATGAGTGAAGCGCTCAATACCTTTTTGATTATTCTGTTCAGTGCCATTCTGACTGACAACTTTGTTTTGAGTAAATTTATGGGGATCTGCCCATTCCTCGGGGTTTCCAAAAAAATGGAATCCGCCCTTGGGATGAGTGGTGCTGTCATTTTTGTCATGTTGCTTGCAACTGCCATGACTTACCCGATTTACACTTTTTTCCTTGTCCCAAACGGGTTGCAATACCTCAACACCATGGCCTTTATTTTGGTCATCGCATTGTTTGTACAATTGGTTGAAATTCTACTCAAACGCTATATGAAATCACTTTACAGCGCTCTTGGCGTGTATCTACCATTGATTACCACCAACTGTGCCGTTTTAGGGGTTACCTTGCTCAACGTGGAAAGTGAATTCAATTTCTTAGAATCAATGGTCAACGCATTGGGTGCGGGGATTGGGTTTACCCTTGCTTTGGTACTCTTCGCTGGCGTTCGTGAACGTGTAGATGCGAGTGATGTACCGACAGCTTTCAAAGGCATTCCTGTCACCTTGGTCGCTGCTAGTATTGTATCGATTGCATTCATTGGCTTCGGTGGCTTGGTTGATGGATTATTCGCATAAAAGGAGGAAAAGCTGATGGAACAGATCTTAACACCGGTTTTAATTTTCGTTGGAATCGGCCTATTTGCTGGGCTTTTACTCTCCATCTTCTCGAAGGTATTTGCAGTAGAAGTCAATCAGACGACAGAAAAAGTAAAAGAAGCCTTGCCAGGTGCCAACTGTGGCGCTTGCGGGTATACCGGTTGTGAATCCTATGCCAATGCGTTGGTTGAGGATGAATCGGTCGCTACCAATCTATGTCTACCGGGTGGTGCGGCAACCGTCACGGCCTTAGGGGATATTTTGGGACGAGCAGGAGAAGCGTTGGAGCCTGTTGTAGCAGAAGTTTATTGTCAAGGAACTGTCAACAGCACAAAAGGTCTTTATCAATATGATGGCTTGCAAAGCTGTGCCGCTTGTAACCTTTATTACAGTGGTCATACGCTTTGCGGTTATGGTTGCTTGGGTCTTGGGGACTGTGCAGTTGCATGTCCATACCAAGCCATCAGCGTACAAGACGGTGTGGCATCGGTAGACCCTGCCAAATGTATTGGTTGTGGTATTTGTGCCAAAACCTGTCCAAAAGGCATCATTGGCATGCACAAGCGCTCTCAAACAGTCTTGGTCAAATGTTTCAATGCCGATATGGGCAAGTACACCCGTGCGGCTTGTACGGTAGGTTGCATTGGTTGTAAGCGTTGTGAAAAGGCATGTGAGTTTGATGCGATCCATGTGGAAAACAACAAAGCACGGATTGATTACCACAAATGTACCAACTGTGGTAAATGTGTAGATGTTTGTATGATGCACTGTATCGTCGACTAGTAAGAATATCGGGTAGTAGCAATCATTTTTCGCTACTACCCATTTATTTTTCATCATTTGACTGATTTTTGCATAGTCATGGAGTATATCTCATCATCAATTTGACATTTATGCGAAAATTTAGTATAATACGGTAGATACACTTCAGTATCTTGCGGAAAATCATAGGAAGGAGGCTCAAAATATGAAAAGCGCCAGACCCAATTCCGCACAAGAAACATTGGGTTGACGAGGAGAAAGGTGATCGAAAATTCGGCGGATACCTTTCCGGCTGTTGTTAAGCAGTCGTTACATTGTAGACAAAGTGACAAGCAATTGTCAGACAAAACTGCAATGATTCAAACTTCATCATGAAAGGAAATTTACTATGTGCGGAATTGTAGGCTATACAGGCAAAGGAGACGCATCCTCTATTTTGGTGGAAGGATTGCGTAAATTGGAATATCGAGGATACGACTCCTCCGGAGTAGCGGTATTTGTGGCAGAGAAGGGGATTGAAGTGGTCAAGGCAAAAGGTCGTTTGGATGACCTGGAGACACGCATGAACCAGGTTGGAAAACCAGTTGGTCATTGCGGTATTGGGCATACACGATGGGCGACTCATGGCGAACCTTCTGACATCAATTCTCATCCACACGGCAATCATTTGATTTCTATTGTACATAACGGCATCATTGAAAATTATTTGGAACTGAAGAATCGATTACTCAAGCATGGGTATCAATTTGAATCCCAAACCGACACCGAAACGGTGGCAAAATTGCTGGATTACTACTATGATGGCAATCCATTCGACACGCTCTGCAAGGTTATCAGTCGTTTGAAAGGTTCCTATGCGTTGGGCGTCGTCTTTCGAGATTTTCCGGAGCAAATTTTTGCGGTACGCAAAGATAGTCCACTGATTGTTGGTCTTGGTGAGGGTGAAAATTTTATCGCTTCCGATATTCCGGCGATTTTAAAGTATACCAAAAACTATTATTTAATTGAGGAAAATGAAGTCGTCACGCTAAAAGCAGATCAAGTATTGGTACAAAATACCGATGGGGAAGTGTTAGAAAAGGAAATCTTTACCGCTGACTGGGACATTGAAGCGGCAGAAAAAGGTGGGTTTCCGCATTTTATGCTCAAAGAAATTTTCGAGCAGCCGGAAGCGCTGATGAAAACGATTTCTCCACGCATTCAAGATGGCTTGCCGGTACTGGAGGATTGTTTTGACACGCAGGCTTTACAACAATGTGGACGGGTACATTTTGTCGCTTGTGGCACTGCCATGCACGCCGGCATCGTCGGCAAATCATTACTGGAAAAGTTTGCACGAATACCTGCGACTGTCTGGGTTGCTTCTGAATTTCGCTATTGTGATCCTATTTTACAGACAAATGACCTACTGGTGATCATTTCACAATCGGGGGAAACCGCGGATAGCTTAGCCGCACTACGATTGGCAAAAGAGCGCGGCATTTGTACTTTAGCATTGGTCAACGTCGTTGGGTCTTCTATTGCAAGGGAAGCCGACCATGTACTCTATACATGGGCAGGACCTGAAATTGCTGTTGCCAGTACTAAGGCATATACCGTACAGGTAGCCCTGCTCTACCTTTTTGCGTTCCATGTGGCATTACTCAAAGAGACCGTGACCACGACGCAGATTCAATCCATTTGCACAGAATTGTTGTCATTACCGGAACAAATGAAACAGGTATTGGATCATGCAGAACAATGCCAATTCATTGCTTCGAGATTTCAAAATTCCAATGATTTGTTTTTTATTGGCAGGGGACTGGACTACGCTTTATCCGAGGAAGGTTCTTTAAAGCTCAAAGAAATTTCTTACATTCATAGCGAGGCCTATGCAGCAGGGGAGTTGAAACACGGGACTATTTCTTTGATCACCGATGATGTCCCAGTTGTCGCCATTGCAACACAACAGGCACTGTTTGAAAAAATGTGTAGCAATATCAAGGAAGTTACCACACGTGGTGCAAAGGTTTTACTTATCACCGAAGAAACATTTGTCGTAGATGACAGTATCGCAGACTATATTTTACGTATCCCACATTTGACAGACAGCAGTTTGTTGCCGTTACTTACCATTATTCCATTACAGTTATTTTCCTATTATATGGCTGTGCTGCGTGGCTGTGATGTTGACAAACCACGTAACCTTGCAAAATCAGTCACAGTAGAATAAGCACAAATGCACTAGAACAGGAGACGATCTCAAGAAATGAGTACTTGGAAACAACAATTTAAACTTTTGACCGCAGATTCGATCATTGCGGCAACCTTTATTTCTCCCAGCATGATTATTATTTGTGCGTTGGCCGGCATTTCTTTCGGCTACTCCATGATTTGGACCATCATTTTGGCAACAGCCATTAACATTGCACTACAGGAAATGTATTTGCGTTTTGGTCTGATAAACGGTGGTACTTTGACACAAAGTTTACGTGCATCTATCCATAACAAATTTCTTCGTTTGATTGTATCGATCCTGTTATTGTATGTCATCATCAGCAGTGCGCTTAGTTATATTGTGAGCAATATTGTAGGCATCTATATGAGCTTAAGCTCCTTGCTTTCTGAATTAAATCCGGTTCACTTGATGTTCGGCATTGTTGTGGTGTTGATCTGTGCGGTACTGATTGAACTTCCTGACATCATTTGGCGCATCATGATTGTGTTGTTGGTGATTGTAAGTGGGCTTTTGGTATTAACTGCTGCAACAGGGCAAATTACTTGGGGATTGTTTTTTGAGGGAGTCTTTCTGCCCTCCGTCAACCCAGAAGAGTTCAGCTGGGTATACGTTGCTTTATTATTGGGTGCTATGGTTTTGCCGTATCAGTTATTTGTCGGTTGTACTGCGGCAAAAGAACGTTGGCAAGATGAAAGTCACTTGACCGCCGCAAGAGTGAATCTGTTTTGGACTGCCATTTTTACAGGGTTTATCGGCATCTGCATCTTAGTCTGCGGAACGTTGGTGCAACGGGCACAACGAAGCTCTGCGACAGCAACAGATGAAACAAAACTATTTCAAACACTGGACACGTTTATCGGCACCAATGGCAGCATTATTATGGCCATCGTTCTTTGTTTAACAGGCCTTTGCTCAACGGTACTCATCGTCGCAAGTTTTAGTCGCTTTATTCAAAACACTTATCAGCATTCTATAAAGTGGAAAAAAGTTTTGATTCGACTGGGCTTTTGTGTTGGCTTAATCGGATGTGGTGGACTCGTATTGGTTGCGAGCAGTAGACCTCTATCTTTATTATTCCTCATGGTGCTCCACAATGTACTGCTATTACCGTTTTGTTGCTTGTTTTTGATGATTATGCTCAATCGAAAGAATATGGCACAATACCGCAACGGCGCCCTCAGTAATGGTATTTTGGTGTTGATTTTAGCAATGAGTGGGTTGGTTTGTCAGCAAGCAGTACTGTTTTTTAGTACGGATATGCGCGCCATTATCCTATACCAAAATATGTTAGCATATATCATTACCGTACTCAGTTAATAAAAGAGATTACCATTCACCTACACAAGGTGAATGGTAATCTCTTTTTAGGTATTTTTCTTTGACGGTTTGACGGATGCCAATGGGTGATTGGCAGTGGCCTCTTCCAATTGTGAGCTGGCAACATGCGTGTAAATCTGTGTGGTCCCTAAATTTGCATGACCCAACACTTCCTGCAATACACGAATATCAACACCACCTTGCTGGTACATCATAGTAGCAGCTGTATGACGCAATTTATGGGGAGAATACCCATTATGTCCCAATCCTGCTTGGTTGAGGGCCTGCTCTACAATGCGTTGTACCTGTCGCTTTGAAATACGATTCCCTCGACTACTCAAAAACAATGCATCTCTGTCATGGGGCTTATCATGAAATTGTGTTGCCGTTTTTTGCTGATAAATTGCAATGCTATCTAGACAAGCTTGATTGAGATATACAATACGCTCTTTATTGCCTTTCCCACGCAGTAGTAGCTGATTCTCTCGTATATCGTAATGATTGATGCCAACCAATTCACTTAACCGCATACCACAATTTAAAAACAACACCAAAGCACAAAAGTCACGTTCAATTTGTTTGCTGTCCAAATTTTTTAATAATGTATAACAATTTTCTAATGTAAGATATTTGGGCAAGGCTTTCTTAGTAGATGGCATCTCTAAATTCAAAACAGGATTCGCTGAAAGAACCATCGCATGGTTGGTCAGATATTTGAAAAAACCTCGAATAGAAGAGACTTTTCGTGCCCTTGTCTTTGCTTGATTTCCACAGCGAGTTAATGTAAAATGCAAGAACTCATAAATGTCAGAAAGGGTAGTGTCTTGCAACAACTCGACTGAAATATCTTCAATTTTTATTTCCTCTAATGGAATACTTGCTGCTACCAATTTTTTGTGTTTCTTTAAAAATCGCAATAACATCCGAAGGTCAATATGATAACCCTGTACTGTTGTTTTGGATCGACCTTTGATCGTTTCTAAATAAAACAGATAGTTGCGCAACAATTCTGGACAATCTTGATACAAATAAAAACCTCCAATCAAATTTGTTTTATGTGTTTTTGTAAATGCGCATATTACTTTCGCTTGGCTAAAATGATTGCAAACAGTATAAGAATCAGTGTGATTATAATAAACGGTATCCCCACAATCATAGTGACGCTTGCTGGTGCACTTGTTCCTGTGACGAGGTTATCAATGTCACATTGCATATAGCCCCAGTGGTAAGCAACCATGCCAATACCGGTAATAAGACTGATCATAGCAAAGCATAAAGCCAGTAAAACAGATTTTTTGACATACATAATATATTATACCCCCCTCAACCAATCAAATGGTGGAACACAAACAATACACTTTGGATAAGACATCAGTGCAACTAAATACTATTATAGCAAAAAATATCTCCTAATTGCAAGTGGCCACTCATTTTATCTAATACACAGTTTGTATGATAAGGAATGTGATCATACAGTCCCCTTAATGTCGCTAAATTTTTATTTAGCGACATGTTCTGTGTTTAAAAGAATGTGTCATTGGTATATGATACTATAGGCACAATTCTACCCCTGTCTCACAATCCAATGACACATTCTTTTGATTATCACTTTAATTATAAGTATTTTTTCAAACTCTCTGGCAACTGTGCAACATCCGCCGAAACAGTGAATGTTACTGTTGCTTGGTCACCGACTTGTTTGTCGATTGCTGTTACCAATGCTGCAAATCCATCCAAATCTTTGCTAGCACCACCAATTTTCAAAATGCCATCAATATAGATATCTTTAATATCATAGTTGCTTGCCAGAATGCCACAGATGAATCCGTATGCTGCATCAAACCCATTTACTTTGTACTCATCTGCATGGATCAAACGCACTTGCGGGATAATTTCATAACCAAGTGTCATTTCCTTTTCGACGCAAACTACCGAGCCGTTACTGGTTCTTGCTGCTTTGTTGACTTCGTCAATCAGAATTTTTGTCTTGCCGGTTCCTTTGCTTCCTACAATCAATTTAATCATATTGATTTCCTCCTAGATAAACGGATCACTCCGCCTAGTATTTTATTGCAGCCGGTGTGGCTGAAATAACTTAATTGAGTTTTTCGAGCAATGCCTGCTTTTCGTCTTCATAGCCAGGTTTACCAAGTAATGCAAACATATTCTTTTTGTAACTTTCTACCCCCGGTTGATCAAATGGATTAACACCGAGTAAATAACCAGAAATAGCACACGCTTTTTCCATAAAGTAGATAAAGTACCCCAATTCATGCTCATTCATTTCAGGAAGTTCCAATAGCATGTTTGGTGTGCCACCTTCGGTATGCGCAATGATCGTGCCTTCCAATGCACGGCGATTGACAACGCTCATGTTTTGATTTGAAAGGAAGTTCAATCCATCCAAGTTTTGCGGATCGTCTTTGACAAAGAAATCTTGTTTTGGTTTTTGAATATCAACGACGGTTTCAAACATGATACGAGAGCCGTCTTGTACAAATTGACCTAGCGAATGCAGGTCAGTCGAGAAAATTGCGCTGCTCGGGTAAATCCCCTTCTGATCCTTCCCTTCACTCTCACCAAACAATTGTTTGAACCATTCGTTCATGGTGGTGAATGCAGGATCATAGCAGATCATCATTTCTACTTTTTTGCCTTTTTGCAATAGAATGTTGCGGTATGCCGCATAGCGGTAACAATCATTTGCCGCAAGTGATGGATCACAAAGAGCTTGTTGTGCTTCTGCTGCCCCTTCCATCATCGCCGTGATATTGCAACCGCTTACAGCGATTGGCAAAAGACCTACTGGTGTAAGCACCGAGAAGCGGCCTCCTACATCATCCGGAATAACAAAACTTTCATAGCCTTCTTTATCTGCTAATTCTTTTAAAGTACCGCGTGCACGGTCAGTGGTTGCGTAAATACGTTTGCGTGCTTCTTCTACCCCGTATTTTTGTTCTAACAATTCACGGAACACACGGAATGCCAAAGCAGGTTCGGTGGTTGTGCCGGATTTTGAAATAACATTAACAGAAATGTCACGCCCTTCACAGATCGACAATACCTCATTGAGATAAGTGGGACTGATGTTGTTTCCGACAAAATAAATGTCCGGCGTATCTTTTTTCAAGTTATTGTAAAATGGAGATTGTAATACTTCAATTGCAGCCCTTGCCCCGAGATAGGAGCCACCAATTCCAATGACGATTAAAATGTCAGAGTCATTTTTGATTTTTTCTGCTGCTTTTTTCATGCGTTGTAGTTCTTCTTTATCATAATCGGTTGGCAATGTTACCCAACCTAAAAAATCATTGCCAAGCCCTGTTTTTTGTGTTAGCTCTTCGTGTACTGCATTCACAAGTGGCTGCATGCCACACAGTTCGCTTTCGCCAATAAAAGATGATAGATACTTGTCGTTCAGTTTTGTTGCCATGATTCTTAAACCCCCAGATATATGCTTCGCTACTCTATAAAATGATGACCTATGCCTATGATGTTATATCTATTTTACACCAAATCATAACATTTTTCAAGAGTAACTTCCGTGATTTTGCAAAAAAAACGAGAAACCTTTTGAATTTAGTCAAATTTATTGGATTTTTTCCATGCTTTTTCCAATCTATGGTAGTTGAAATCTTATAACGATACAAATTGTTGTAGTAATTGTAATAAAACAGCACCCACTGATCGCACTTGTACCGATTGATCCGCAAGTAGTGCGAACTGTGCGATTTCCTGTCCATTCATACGGATCACTACATCACCTACCTCATCCCCCTGCTCTACTGGCGCTTGCAACTGCTCTGTAACAGTAATCTCTTGTGTAATTTGTGGAGTACTTCCCTTTTCAATGATCACTGGTGGAAGAATCATTTTCGGTACAACAATCTCCACAGTATCCACCATTCCATTTTGAATCGGAATCGGTTCAAAGGAAATAGGTTCGATCGAAATGTCATAGGTCGTGTACGCACCGAATCCATAATCAAACAATGTTATCAGATCCTGTTGTCTGGTCTCACTATCTACTTCCCCCATCACAACTGCTACTAGGGTAAGCCCCTCACGAGTTGCCCCTACCCCCATGCAATACCCTGCTTCATCAGTATATCCGGTCTTGCCACCAACACATCCATCGTAAACGCCCAATAGTTTATTGGTGGTGCGCATTTGATAAGGATTGGTATCCTGTCGTATGGTATAGGTTTCACAACCAATAAATTCAACTGCTGAGGGCATATTTAACAATGCTGCGGTCATTTTCCCAATATCAAGAGCGGATATCATATGTCCTTCTTCCGGCAAACCATGCGGATTTTGAAAAGTGGTATTTGTCATGCCTAAATCTGCGGCACGATCGTTCATCATTTTCATAAATCCTGAGGCACTCCCCCCCACATGTTCTGCCAATGCCATAGCAGCATCGTTGGCAGAAGCGACGGCGACCGCCATCATCAAATCGTATACCGTCATCTGTTCTCCGATGTCCAAATTGATTTGTGTACCTCCCAATTCTTTTGCATTTTGCGAGGCTGTTACCAGATCATCGAATTTTAAGGCCCCCTTTTCAACCTCTTCTAATACCAACAACATTGTCATAATTTTAGTAACAGATGCCGGTGCGCGCATCGTGTTTTCGTCCTTTGCGTAAAGTACTGTACCGGTGGTCGCATCCAGCAATACCGCACTCGGTGCAGCTACCTGCACCGCCGATTGGTTGACCACTTCCTGTGTCACCGCATCCGCTACAACCGGCTCTGTCACCAGCCCTGTATCTGCATAAGCGGTCACAGCTAAACACAGCAGTGCACTCGTCAACACCCAAGATAACAGATATTTCATCTCCATCTCTCCCTTGTTTCTTTTTGTACAACTTATGGAAAAAACAAAAGAGATATGCTCGTTTACAGCAGAATCCTTTATCACGTAAAAAAGTTGGTGCGCTGTAGATAAAATCTACAGCGCACCAACTTTTTTTATGTAGCAATTCTTATTTCATGCCAAAGATCAACTTTAATACCCCACTTAAAATCTTAGGACTTTTCAGCACAACAATTTTCATAAAAACTCCTCCAAATCAATTTAGTTGCCTTATCCTATGCTACTTGATGTAAAAAGGTGTATCTTCTTTGCATACCGATAAATAAAAACGTGCAGGGCAAGCATATGCCTACCTTGCACGTTTAATTTTTCAGATCTTACACCAATGCTTCGTGTGCTTCTTTCAACTTGTTTGGAATATCCAATTTCTGCGGACATACTTTCACACACTTACCACAGTTGATACAGTTGGTTGCATCTTTACCAGATTGAGTCAGCATGACATTGTAAAGCCATTTTTGTGCCGGTGTTTTTGCAATTTCATTCCATACATGGAATACCAATGGAATGTCAATCTTTGCCGGACATGGCATGCAGTAGTTACATCCGGTACATTCGATGTTGACAAAGGATTCCCACACTTCTCTGGCTTTGTCATAGAGTGCGACTTCCTCTTCCGAAAGAATGTTGCATTCTGCTTTATCAAAGATCGCAAGGCTTTCTTCCACTTGTTCCAATGTGGAAGCGCCCGTCAAGACTACCGTTACTTCCGGTTGGTTGTAAAGCCACATAAACGCTTTTTCAGCATTGGATAGATCTTTGTTCCAATCACCAAATGCCGCTTCTACTTTTTCAGGTACATCGTTGGAAAGCATCCCACCATGGAGCGATTCCATCGAAACAACAGGAATACCTTTTGCAGAAGCGTAAAGAAGACCTTTTTGCCCTGCTTGGTTATACTTGTCATAGTAGTTGTACTGGATCATTGCCAGATCCCAGTTAAAGTAATCGATGACTTTTTCAAAGTGTGCGTTGGTACCGTGCATCGAAACCGCAATATAACTAATTTTGCCTTGTTTTTTCAGATCCACCATAAAGTCAATGGCATCAAATTTCACTACTTTTTCCCAGTTTGCTTCAAAAAGGTTATGAAGGAAGTAAACATCAATATGTTCTACATCCAAACGTTCCAATTCTTCTTCATAATATTTTTGCAGATCTTCTTTTTTTTCTACGATCGACATCGGCAATTTGGTGGCAAGAATAACTTTTTCACGATAACCATCTTTCAACGCTTTACCGACAACTACTTCACTGCCTTCATAAAAATATGCGGTATCGATGTAGTTGACCCCACCATCAATCGCCTTGCGAATCATTTCGATCGCTTTTGGCTCATCGATGATTTCTTTTCCCTGCGCATCTTGGATTTTCGGTAGGCGCATACAACCCAAACCAAAACGGGATACTTTTTTGCCATCATGTTTAAAATCTACATATTGCATTAGTAACACACTCCTATTTTTAATTTCATTTATTATACCACTGTTTCTTATATGCTGTCAAATTATATCCTATAAATAGATGATAAAATAGTGAAAATAGTTATTTCATCCACAACAGGTACCAACAGACTGTTGCAACCCATGTTTTATTTTGCTATAATCATAACAGATTCGCAGAAAGGACTTTACATGATGAAACAACTTATTTTAGTAAATGGAACAATGGGTGTTGGTAAGACAACGACCTGTCTGGAACTGCAAAAAATATTGCCCAACAATGTGTTTTTGGATGGGGACTGGTGTTGGAAAATGTCCCCTTTTGTGGTCACGGATGAGACAAAAGAAATGGTACTCACCAACATTTCCTGCCTATTGCAAAATTTTCTTCATTGTTCGGCCTTTGATCATATCATTTTTTGCTGGGTAATGAACGAACAGTCAATTGTTGATGAAGTACTTTCTCGCCTAGACTTATCCAATTGTCAAACAACACTTTTTTCACTCATTTGTTCAGAAGATGCTCTAAAAAGGCGGATTGCACTGGATGTGCAATCCGGTATGCGTGAAAAAGAAGTTGTTGCCCGTGCCTTGGCACGATTAAAAGACTATGAGCGGATGTCATCCGTCAAAGTTGATGTTGGAAACTGTATCCCGACAGCGGCAGCCGAAGAAATTGCATTAAAGTTACAGGAAAAAAGCAGAGAAGGTAGATGAGCCTACATCTACCTTCTCTGCTTTTTCTTATTTCTATTATTTTCCTCGGAATACACGAATAAGTTGAATGACAATTGTTGGCAAGATGGAAAGACCCAACATTTGTAGGATTTGTGTCATGGTTAAAATTGCATGAATTTCAAATAGGCCATGTAGTGCAGGGATCAACAGTACCAATCCCAACAACACCATCCCTAGAGCAAAGGCGCCATAGCTGTACTTGTTGAACGCCATACGGAAGATGGAACGCTCTCCTCTACAGTTAAACCCGTGGAACAAACGCGCACCACACAATACTGCAAATGCCATGGTGCTGGCCATGCCGTCGTTGATACCAAGACCGATATAATAACCAATGATGGTAACCAGTGCAATCAAAGCTCCTTGCAGGCCGACTGCGATGGTAAAATCTTTGGTCATGATTCCCTCTTTCGGATCACGTGGTGGGCGGTTCAATACATCACTGTTTGATTTTTCCATATTGATCGCCAGTGCTGGCAAACTGTCTGTCAACAAGTTGATGAACAACAACTGTACCGCCATGAACGGCAAGGGCAGTCCTTGGAATGAAGTATAAAGTACCACCAAAATACCGGCAAGATTCCCTGAAAGCAGGAACTGAATGGAGCGTTTCATATTTTGGTAGACATTTCGTCCATTGCCCACTGCTTTAACGATCGTCGCAAAGTTGTCATCAGTCAAAATCATTGCCGCTGCATCTTTGGAAACTTCGGTACCGGTAATGCCCATCGCAATCCCGATGTCCGCTTGTTTCAAAGCAGGCGCATCGTTGACCCCGTCTCCTGTCATTGCGGCAATGGCACCATTTTCCTGCCACGCACGAACAATGCGGATTTTATGTTCCGGCGATACCCGCGCGTAAACAGAAATATGCTTGACTTTTTCTTTGAGTTCTTCATCGGTCATTTTTTCGACTTCAACGCCTTCAACTGCAAGGTCTCCTTCGTTAAAAATACCGATTTCCTTGGCAATTGCAGTAGCCGTTACTTTATGGTCTCCAGTGATCATGACTGGGCGAATGCCTGCTTTTTTACAGTTGGCAACCGCAAGGGCCGACTCCACACGCGGTGGATCCATCATCGCAACCAATCCAATAAAAATCAATGCTTGTTCATCTTCCAACGTTAAGGTGCGTTCCTGCGGTAAAACCTTTTGTGCAAAAGCCAATACACGCAAACCTTGACAAGAGAACGCTGCATTTTGCTCGGTAATATTTGCCATCAGATCAGCTGTTATCGGTACCACTTCGCCATTTACCAATGCGGTAGTGCAACGAGCAAGCAATACGTCCGGTGCACCTTTGGTGAGCATACGATATTCATCCTGCACGTTGTTTAAGGTGGACATCAATTTACGATCAGAATCAAATGGCAATTCTGCCAAACGTGGACAGGTTTGGCGTACAGATTCTACCTGTTCCCCCACACGCTCCCCGAAGACCAACAGGGCGGTTTCGGTTGGGTCACCCAATTGCACCCCATCCTTTACCACGCCATCGTTACAGAGCATACAGTTATAGAGCAAGGTTTCGTGGCAGCTTGACGTTTTATCAAACGATTCCGCTTTGCTCACTTGATCCAGCGTAAATGTTTGGCGAACGGTCATTTTGTTTTGTGTCAAGGTACCGGTCTTGTCAGAGCAGATGACCGAGACGCTCCCAAGGCTTTCCACCGCACGCAACTTTTTGATGATGGCATTTTCTTTTGCCATCTTTTGTGTCCCAATGGCAAGACCAATTGTCACGATAGAGCTGAGCGCTTCCGGAATTGCCGCTACCGCCAATGCCACTGCAAACATCAAGGAGTCCGTGACTGCTTCTCCGTGAAATAGTCCTAAAACAAATACCAATACACAGACACCCAAAATCACAAAAGAGAGCTTTTTTGAAAAGTCATCTAAGCTACGTTGCAACGGTGTCGTTTTTTCTTGTGCAGATTCCATGAGGTTTGCGATATGACCGATCTCTGTCGACATCCCTGTCCCAGTAATGACCACCATCGCACGCCCATAGGCAACCAACGAACCGCTGTAGACCATATTGACACGGTCACCCAGAGACAGTTCTTCCGACATAAGCGTTTCACTCGCTTTATTGACGTTTTCAGATTCCCCAGTCAATGCACTTTCATTGACTTGCAATGAAAAATTTTGTAAAATACGGCCATCTGCCGGTGCAACATCTCCTGCTTCTAGGAACAAAATATCCCCCGGTACCAAGTCTTTTGCAGGCACAGAGCAGTTTTCGCCATCACGCAGTACTCTTGCATTCGGTGCCGACATCGCTTTCAGACTTTCCAACGATTGTTCTGCTTTGAAATGTTGTACTGTACCCAACACTGCATTCAAGATCAATACCATGACTATGACCAGAGCACCCTCCAAGCCACCTGTGATAGCAGAAATGATTGCAGCACCGATCAAAATAAGCACCAACAAATCTTTAAATTGCTCAAAAAATACCTGAATGACGGTTTTCCGCTTGCCTTCTGCAAGTTTATTTTCTCCGTACTGCTCCAATCGCTTGGAAACTTCGGCAGAGGACAACCCTTCTTCATTCGTTTCCAATGCAGTCAATACCTGCTTTGGTTCTTGGACCCAAAATTTCTCCATATTACCCTTCCTTCTTTTCATACAACTCAAATTCTTACTAAAAATTGGCTCTTTAACCTGTGAAAAAGAACGTGGTCAAATGATTTTATTTTACCATGCTAAATGTGGGAAGTCAACTAATCTGTCGAAAACAGAAGAAATTTGTAACTTATCTGTTTCTCGCATCAGCTTGCAATACCCTCCAAAGGTACTGTCACATGCAAAAACCATTTTTTCTTTTTATTGTAGTAAATATATTTACTAAACTACTTGACTTTACTAAATATATTTACTATAATGAAATTAAAGAAAGGAGCATGACCATGGCTACATTAAAAGATATTGCAAAACTTGCCGATGTTTCGGTAGCATCTGTTTCACGGGTACTCAACCAAGATCCTTCATTTTCCATTGCAATGGAAACACGTCAAAAAATATTATTGGCTGCCCAACAGCTACAATACAAAAGCAATCACCTTGTGTTGGGTGATTTAAATCGGCAGGTCACCTCCAACCAAAAGGTTCTACTCCTCTTACTGTATGATATATTGTTAGAATTATCCGATTCCAATTACCTTGCTGTTCATTTGTATGCAAAAGAACAGTTGGAACAGGCAGGCGTGACTGTCGTAGAGCAATACTGTGACACAGACCAGACATTTTCAGATCTACAAGAGTTTTCAGCGATTATCGTAATTGGTAGTGTTTCCAGATGGCTTGATGTTCGATTGCTACAAGCCCAATTACGCGCTGTTGACATTCCACTCATATTTGCAGATTTTGCCCCCCCAGATCCATGCCCACAATGGGATATTGTCCACAATAATTTGGCACAGGTCGCTGAACAGGTCTTAGATTATTTTATCACATTGCAATTTGAACGAATTGCTTATATTGGAACACAAATCTTTGAGTCTCAAGGTCAACTACTTGTCGACCAACGATATCAAGTTTATAAAGAAATCATGCTCAAAAAAGGACTGTTTAACCAAAACTTTGTCCGCCATATAACTACAGTTTCTGCAGAAGAGGGCTATGTTATGACATTGTCCTTGCTTTCGAGACATCCTCTCCCCCAAGCAATATTTGCAGAAAATGACACCATTGCCTTGGGTATTCTTCGTGCATTGTCGGAAAAAAACGTCAAGGTACCGGAAGAAATTTCTGTTGTGGGATGCAATGACATCGCAGCTTTAAGTTATATGGTCCCAGCATTGTCGACAGTCAAACTGCACAGTGACCTTGTAGGGAGAACCGCTGCCTCTTTGCTACTGGATCGTTTACAGCATCCTCGCAGTGTGGGAATCCAGAGCACTATCAAGACTTCCCTCTTGATACGAGAAAGTTCTCCACCAATAGCAACTCAACGCAACAAGTAGAATTACTTGTCACTAAAATAGGAGGTTTTCATGAAATTACAATCAAAACAACAATTAGGCATTGTATTGTTATTATCCGTTGCCATCATTTGGGGGTCTGGTTTTATTGCTTCGCAAATTGCATTGGATGCAGATGTTTCCCCAGAGTTATTGATGATGGTACGCTTTGTGGTTGCCACCATTGTCATCGGAATAGGCTCTTTCAAAACACTAAAAAAACACATCAAAAAAACAGATTTAAAACCATCCATTACGGTAGGTATTTTCTTGTTTTTGGCCTTCTATATACAAATTATTGCCTTACAATATACCACACCTGCCAACAATGCGTTTTTGACTGCAACAAATGTCGTAATGGTGCCCTTTTTGTGGTGGATTTTTTCTAAAAAAGCGCCCCCGCTTCATATTTTCATCGCGTCTGCCATCTGCCTACTTGGTATGGCAATCCTATCTTTCCAATTTGGACAAGCCATTAGTTTTGCTGTCGGCGACCTGCTCACCTTATTATGTGCACTATTCTTCGCATTTCACATTGTTGTCACTGGCATGGTCATCAAAAAAACACACCCTACCGTTTTGGTATTCTTACAATTTTGTACAGCTGCCGTGCTTTCCATCGTTGTCTTTTTGTTTACCGATCGGGACTTCAGCCCCATGATGACACTCGATGGTCTCGGATCGCTCCTCTATCTTGGTATTTTTAGCACCTGCGTTTGTTACTTTTTGCAAACGACAGCACAAAAACATGTCAGTTCCTCTAAAGCTGCGATCATTTTGGGTACCGAGGCATTATTCGGTTCTCTATTTTCAGTATTGCTAGGGTATGATGATTTGACAACACAAATGGTCATTGGAGGTAGCATCATGATGATCGCCTTGTTGTTGACAGAAGTTCGATTTAAGCGAAAAGAACCTGACAATACAGTAGTTGAACGTTAGAAGCAGAAAGGAGTATTGTTATGACTTACACCTACAATTATTTTTCTGAGGATTGGAACAACATCGCTGTACAGACAAAAAATGTCCTACACACACGTCCCTTTTACTGTGGTTATCAAGATACTCTTACAGCAATGACACAGGATCGATCCAAAAGTACTTCCTACCAACTCCTAAACGGCAATTGGAAATTTTATTATGCAGATACCCCTTTTGATCTGCCGACAAACTTTCAACACCCTTCTTTTGATGACACCATGTGGGGACAAATGCCGGTACCGGGACATTGGCAATTAAACGGCTATGATTTTCCGATCTACAATGACTGCTACCCGCTCTTTCCAATTCTTGATCGGCCTACCATCCAAAATGACAATCCGACAGGAGCATACCGTCATACCTTTACTGTCAAAAAACGAGAGGATCAAGAATACATCCTGCGATTTGATGGCGTGGAAAGTGCATATCACCTGTGGGTAAACGGACAGGAAGTCGGTTATCATCAGGGTTCTCGCTTAACTGCGGAATTTGACATTACAGCAGCAGTGCAGGATGGCGTCAACCATATTGCACTCAAGGTCTATAAATTCTGTGACGGCAGTTACATTGAAAATCAAGATATGTGGTGGTTTTCCGGCATCATCCGTGATGTGTCGCTCATTACCAGACATCGTATTCATGTATGCGATTATCAAGTACAAGCAAGTTTAATAAATAATTATCAAGATGGTAGTTTCTCTGTCACCGTCAACCTAGAAAATCACCTCCAGGCAACACAAATAGTGACAGTAACAGCAACTTTGCTGTACGACCACCAGACAGTGTTCGAAACAACTGCTCCTTTTACCCTAAACGCAGACGCAGTCTGTGAACACACCTTTTCTACTATAGTAGAACAAGTGTTTCAGTGGAATGCCGAAACCCCAAATCTCTACATGCTCCTACTCACTTTAAAAGACAAAGACGGCACAGTGCTTGAAGTATACCCACAATCTGTTGGTTTTCGTAGCATTGAAGCAGTTGACGGACTGATTTTAATCAACGGAAAGCCCATCAAAATGCGTGGAGTGAATCGTCACGATTGGCACGAAACAACCGGCCGCTGTGTCACCAAAGAAGATATGCAAAAGGATCTTCAAATGATGAAAGAAAATCATATCAATGCGGTGCGTACCGCCCATTACCCAAGCCACCCTGATTTTTTAACACTTTGCGATCAAATGGGTTTTTATGTCATGGAAGAAGCGGATATTGAATGTAATCAAATGACCTTCATTGATGGCAAAATGAGCAAAATCAGTACCGATCCGCTATGGGAAGAAGCGTATTGTACCCGTGTTATGCGGATGATCAAACGTGATAAAAACCACCCCTCCATTCTTTTTTGGTCTTTGGGCAATGAGTCCGGGTTTGGCTATAATTTTATCAAGGCAGGACAGTTGGCAAAAAGCTATGATCCATCCCGACTCCTTCATTATGAGGAGGATCGTGATGCGCAGATCGCCGACATGTTCGGATCAATGTATACAAGGCATCATGAGTTGGAATTACTCGGACAGGATATCTGGAAGCCAAAACCACACATCGTTTGTGAATATGCCCACGCGATGGGCAACGGTCCGGGTGGTTTGCAGGAATATTGGGATATTTTTGAACGCTATCCAAGATTGCAAGGTGGCTTTGTTTGGGAGTGGGTTGATCACGGATTGTCAGCTGTCGATGATCATGGACGAAATTTTTATCGGTATGGTGGTGACTTTGAAGATGCGCCGCACAGCGGTGCTTTTTGTTGTGATGGATTATTGCGTGCCGATCGTGTACCGACACCTGCACTCCATCACCTAAAAAAAGTATTGGCGCCCATCGCTGTGTCTGCAATTTCACTTTCAGATCAAACAGTAACGATACAAAATAAGTATGATTTCACCTCACTTGATGCGATAATAGGAACTGTTTCTCTTCAAACAGCAACCAAAACACTTTGGCAAGAAACATTGGATTTGACGGGTATCCTACCACAAACATCTAAAACCATTCCCCTGCCAATTGCCTCTATTTCCCTACCCCAGGAAGCAAGCGAGGGGTGGCTGACCTTTACCTTTACACGTAATGGGTATGAAATCACCTTTCATCAACACCGTTTACCCAACGTTTCCTCAACAAAAGATGTCCATCAATCCATCCACACCACACCATTACAGGTTACACAAGCCTCTCGAGCCCTTGTCATTGATGGTAAGAATTTCTCCATCACATTTGATACTGTAGCCGGTCATATTTCTGCCTACACTTTTCAAAATCAACCAATGATCACAAAAGGATTGGGATTCAATGTATGGCGAGCCCCCGTAGACAATGACAAAAACATGGTAGCCATGTGGGAACGCTTCATGGTGCACCACATGCGTACAATCACAGAAACCGTGACAGTAGAGACTACCGAAACGCTAGTCACCATTGTCTGTAATCAAATATATGCCCCCATCTTAATGGATTGGCATATTCGCTTAACGACAACATATACCATCGATGCCAACGGAAGGATAGATATGAACGTCGACGCAGTGCCGGTTGGCAAGCTACCTGATTGTTTCCCTCGATTCGGCCTTCGTTTTCTGCTCGAACAGGATTGCAATGAGGTCACTTGGTTTGGTCGTGGAACAGATGAAAGTTACCCAGACTGTAAAGTTGGTCTGCCGATCGGTGTTTACACATTGTCAATTGATGATTTTGGCTTTTCCTATGTCGTACCGCAGGAAAACGGTAGTCGTAGTGATACCAGATGGCTTGCAGTACACAGTGGCAACGAAAGTGCACTCTGTATCGTTTCCGACCAAACACTTTCCTTTAGCACACTTCATGCTACACAAGAAAATCTGACAAAAGCGACTCACATGAATGAAGTAGCACAGTTGGAGCAGGTCGTATTGTCTTTGGATTATCGTCAAAATGGATTGGGTAGTGCAAGTTGGGGACCCGAGACTTTACCGAATCATCGGTTTACTCCCGCTCCATTTCAGTTTCATTGGGTTGTATTTGGTTCCGCTACCAATCACGCGGTTTGCCAGATGGAAAAAATAAAAAAAGAAATCACAAAAGAAAAGGAGCAATAGACATGGCTACTGTTTATAGTGAAAAAGAATATCATGTGCAGTTGGAACGGGGAGAGGTGGGACGTTATGTGATCCTCCCCGGTGACCCTGGACGCTGTGAAAAAATTGCAGCACACTTTGACGATGCGGTTCTCATCTCCACTAATCGTGAATATACCACCTACACCGGCAGTTTACTCGGCGAAAAGGTCAGTGTTGTTTCTACGGGTATTGGTGGCCCCTCTGCTGCAATTGCGTTAGAAGAATTGGTACATTGCGGTGCGGATACTTTTCTTCGTGTCGGCACATCGGGTGGCATGCAGCCGGAGATTTTGAGTGGCAGCGTGGTCATTGCAACCGGTGCCATTCGATTGGATGGTACTAGTAAAGAGTATGCTCCTTTAGAATATCCTGCTGTTGCAGATTTCTCAGTGACACAAGCCCTGCGTACCGCCGCACAAAAAACACAAGTCCCCTACCATATAGGGGTCGTCCAGTGTAAGGATTCCTTTTACGGGCAGCATGAACCTGAAAATATGCCCATTAGCCACACCCTTACGCAAAACTGGGAGGCATGGAAACGCTGTGGTGCTTTGACCTCAGAAATGGAATCGGCAACCCTCTTTATTGTCGGTGCGGTGCGTCGTGTGCGAGTCGGCGCAGTCATGTTAGTGGTCGGCAATCAAACTCGCCGTGAAATGGGACTGGAAGATATACAGTGCCACGATACTGATATTCCAACAAAAGTAGCTGTCGAGGCAATCAAAGAATTGATCTTAGAGGATCGTATTCATCAGTCATAAATAATAGCCCCTGTAAAGAAATGCACAAATGCTTTTCCTTACAGGGGTTATATTTTCAATGATTCGGTCTATTCTAATGATTGATGATATTCGTACGCCACTCGTTTTGTGCCATCGGCTACAGTAATTATCCCACATCGTTTGAATCCATGTTTCTGAATGAGGAGGTGCATAATATGATTGTCTTCATGGGTATCGATTCGCAGATGGGGATGATGTTGCTTACAAAACTGTATACAGCGATCAAATACCCCTTTACTTCTTCCAGAGGATGCAATACGATGGATCGTCGCATAAGGACCCTGCCATAACCAAGCACCCTCAATCATGTCATAAGTAGGGTCCGGTTCTGTTTGTAGCATAAATACACCACATATTTTTGCATCAGCATGATCAATGTACAACTGTCCCTTTGCAATATCTTGTTGCAACAATGTAACAGGCGGATAACTATTCCCCCACTGTGTTGGATTACCATGAGCCGTCATATAATTTCTTGCTATTTCATACACTGCTAAAATTTGTGGCAAATCATGAAGTGTCGCTTTTTCAATCATCTTTAGCACCCCTTTTATTGTAGTTTGCTATATTGTACCATGAGATGACCGATACGGCAACTACAATTTATTATATTTGTTTTTACATAACAAACAAGAAATATAGATACCACACTCTTTATTTGTAATTTTTATCAATTTACAAAATCTTCATGATTTGTTATAATATAATAAATACCCCTATATAAAGTAGGAATTTGAAAGGAAGTGTGTCTATGAAAGACAAAAAAGGCTCTTTGATAGAGCGAATCGGACAAAAAATACCTGACCCCGTTGTCATCTTCATCGGATTGTATCTCATTGTATTTGCGCTTACTGCAATTTTTGGCGGATACCAATTTGAACTCACCGGCGCTGATGCGACAACACAAACTGTAGAACTCAAAAATATGCTCGACACAGAAAATGTGCGGTGGATCTTTAACAATGCCCTGCTCGGCAACTGGCTCGGATTTTCCAATGGGATCATTGGTGTCATTCTGATTGTCATGTTCGGTGTCGGCATTGCCGAAGAATCGGGATTGCTTTCCTCCGTGATTCGTGTCATCGGCAACAAGGTTTCTGACCGACTGATGCCGTTTATGCTCGTGCTGCTCGGGATTTTAAGTAACATTGCAACCGATGCAGGTTATTTGATTTTGATTCCATTGGCCGGCTTGTTGTACGTCGGTATGAAGAAAAACCCAATCATCGGGATGGCGGCCGCCTTTGCAGGGGTTTCTGCCGGATTTAGTGCAAACTTGGTACCGGCAACTGTTGTCGATGCCATCATCGGTACCAACGCCAAAGCATTTGCCGAAAGCCAAGGGGTACCGTTTGTTTCCTACACCGGTCAAGAACTGAACCCAATGCTGATGCACTATCTCTTTATGGTAGCTTCTACTGTATTGCTGGTGGTTGTTGGCGGATTTGTCACCATTAAATTCATCAAACCTCGCTTTGAAAACCAAACGTATGAGTTGCCGGACGATCTCAACCCGGATCAATTCAAACTAACAGACCTTGAAAAACGCGGCTTGAAATTTGCCGGTATCGGGGTATTGGTTTCTGCAGCAGTTGCTTTGGTTCTATTCTTTGGACCTCTTGCTGATTATGTAGACGAAAGTGGCAATGTAGTCACACCGTTCTTAAACAACATCATTCTCATTGTTACCTTGGTATTCTTCATCATTGGTGCTTTTTATGGTTTTGCCGTTGGCAAATTTAAAAATGCAGGCGATTTGATCAAGGCACTGTCCAAACAACTGGGCTCTATGGGTTATGTTTTGGTATTGACCTTCTTTAGCTACAACTTCTTGGCCATGTTGACCTATTCCAATGTTGGTACCTATATCACCTATATTGGTGCTGAGGCATTGCGTAATCTGGGTCTACAGGATGCGCCGATTCTATTGATCATCGGTTTTATCCTCATCACTGCTTTGATCAACCTCTTTGTCGGTGGTTTGACAGCCAAATGGATGCTGTTGGGGCCGATTTTCATTCCAATGCTTTACAGCGTCAACCAAGACATGACACCGGATGTTGTTTCTGCAGCTTATAGAATTGCAGACTCTTCCACCAATATCATCACACCACTCATGACTTATGCAGGTGTTATTTTGGTTTACATGAGAAAGTATATGAAAAACTTTACCATTGGCAACCTGATCAGCACCATGGTTCCTTATTCGATTTCGTTCCTTGTATGTTGGACGATTCTATTTATTATTTTCTTCATCTTCAAAATCCCACTTGGATTCTAAAGATGTTGTCGAAAAAAACCACAATTGCCAAACTGGCAATTGTGGTTTTTTTGTTTGGTTATAGAGAAATGCAAACAGCATCGTCAATGGCAATCGAGCTACATCGGGTGTCGATCTGTTTTTCTTTCATAGAAAACAGATGTACCACCTGATCAAACCGATTGGCAACCAACAAAAAACGATCTTCAATCGGTAAAATATCTCTGGGATGATCGCCTTCAGTATCTCGATATTGCAACGGCACTGCAACATCGCCGGAGATATCAAATGTTGTTACAATATTTGCAAAGCGTGTGGACACCCAAAGCACCTTTTCATCCTCACTCAACCGAACAGCAGCGGTGCCTTCTGTTCGTTCTCGCCCCTTTGGCAACAGCGAAATAGTTTGTTTTAAAGAAAGCTCTGTGCCATTTACGGTAAACAAAAACAGTTGGTTGCTCAATTCTGACACAAGATGAAGTCGATCATTTTTGCCATTCAATACCCCATGACGAGGTCCGGTTCCTTTTTCAAAAGAAACATACGAAATGACATTGAGATCCTGATCCAATTGATAGAGCCGATCCAAAAAGAGACAGGGAACCAATATTTGTTCCTCTAAAAACAACACTTGATGACATCCTGCTTCGCGTCCAAAGGTAATCTGATGGATAACCGTTAATTGATTGTTGGAAAATTTTAATTTTGTCACTTCCCCACTGTGATAGTTCGCCGTGTAAATATAGTCCCCCTGTACTGCGATGTGACAGGAAACCTCCCCTTCCGACATGATTTGGTCAAT
This sequence comes from uncultured Oscillospiraceae bacterium, assembly GCA_964370215.1. Taxonomy (GTDB): domain Bacteria; phylum Bacillota; class Clostridia; order Oscillospirales; family Ruminococcaceae; genus Massiliimalia. The sequence goes on along the minus strand of CAYJIM010000001.1, from coordinate 97,677 downwards.
GAGATTCCCTTCCTCATCAAAAACAGCAACACCACCTGCTTGTTTATTTCCGCATAAGGTATAAATCAATCCATTTTGATGGGTAAAATAAATGGGGTTTTCTACGTGACACAGCAGTTGTGGATCCTGCATCTCCCCTGTTTTTTCATTCAACTCAAACCGATAAATCCCTTTACTTGATCGATCGGTATAACACCCTAGGTATCCTGTCATTTGACTTCCTCCTTCGCCTATTCACATACAAAAGGACACGACCTTCTGTTTGAATCTTCCTTCAAAACAGTGCCGTGTCCCCTTGCTCCAATGTCTCTATTATACCAAATAAAAAAGTCTGTTGTCAACCCACTTGACCTTCTAAATCACCTGCTCCAATTCTGTACGCAATTGCTTTATGATACGTTTTTCCAATCGCGATATATACGACTGTGAAATACCGATGCAATCCGCCACTTCCTTTTGTGTCATCTCCTCTTTCCCATGTAACCCAAATCGCATCTGCATGATGGTGCGTTCACGGTGAGGAAGTTTTTCAATACAACGATACAACAAATCCTTTTCTACCTGCACCTCAATTCCCTTGTTGACACTATCGCTTTCGGTGCCCAAAATATCAGACAACAACAGCTCATTTCCATCCCAGTCAATGTTCAATGGTTCATCAATAGAAATATCATTTTTACATTGGGTATTTTTTCGCAGATACATTAAAATTTCATTTTCAATACAACGAGATGCATAGGTGGCAAGTTTGATGTTCTTTTCAGGAGAAAAGGTATTCACCGCTTTGATTAGACCGATGGTACCAATAGAAATTAAGTCTTCCACATAAATACCCGTCGACTCAAACTTTTTAGCAATATAAACGACCAAACGCAAATTATGAATGATGAGTTGTTCCCGCGCATGATCGGGATCGGTTTGTAGCTTTTTAAATATGATCTGCTCCTCTTCTCTTCCCAGTGGTGCAGGAAGCGTCTGTGCCCCATTGATATAATATAAATGATTCGATCCACTTACTTTTTTGAGCATGTTTTCCAACACTATAAGTACAGGCTTTAACATAATAAAAGCTCCTTAATAAATTAGTTTTGCCGGTGCAACGGCATGAAATTGGCCTTCTGCCAAGTCTTGGGTGGTGATGGCAGCAATGACATCACAGGGTTTCCACGCACCCTCCTGTAACAGTGCGCAACCGGTCGGCTCAAAGGCCACTAGCAACCGTTCTCCCCCAATATCTTTCATTGGGATCAAACGAAATATTTTTTGCTCTTGCAACGGCAGCTCACCCCATTGTAATTGCAATGCTTTTTCCAGCAATGCCGATGAAAAAATATCGGTCAGCATCTTACTTTCACAGATGACGACAGGCAATCCTGTCACTACATCACGCGTCAAATTGCCGGTATCGAGTAGTGTGGTCATGCTGGTGGTACGACCGTGATAATCCAATCGTAAGGTTGTCAATTGCTGTTTTGCTGTGGTATAAAACAATAACCTAGACAGCACTTCCAACACAAGGTAAGCAAGGATTGAAAAGATACACAATCGGACAGCTGATAGCGGAAGGTACAGCGATCCATTTTGAAAGATAGCACCAGGCCATTCAAAGAGTTGCAACAATCCTTCTATGACACCGGCATACAAAAAATTACTGCCGTAAAAAAATAATAGGTGTTTGATAAAACGATGCTTTGAAAATGCGATCCACACCAACCCTGCGGAAAATAAAAGTTTACAGGCAAGATAAACGAATGTCGGCAATGGGGGAAGCAAAATGGAAAAACAGGATAAAGCGCCGATCAAAGCTGCAATAAACAGACGTCCTTGAGGCACTTTCACCTGAGCCAAAGCTCTGGTCGACAACAACAATAGATAGGTCATAAAAAGGTTGATGCAATAGAGTATATCCAAATAAACGGTTACTTGCGTATCATCCCCTCCTCTCTGTGTTGACTCGGTTCTACACAGCGCTTGTCTGAACTTGCTCTCATTATAAGGCAAAGAGGCGAGAGAATTTGTCAAAATCACGTGAATCATTTTTATGTACTTGCCTATTATTGTCCCGCATATCACAGACAAACTCCGCATATATTGAAACGAAAGTAATTCAACATGAAATGGAGTGTAGCGAAATGGCAAATCAACAAAAAGAGCAAATTCACATATGTTCCACATTATTTGCAGATACCGTTGAACAATCTTTGGAGTTGGACTATATGTTACCAGAGTACTATCCTGCAATCTTTAAAGTACTAAAGGGAAGTATGCAACCGATTCTCACCGCTTGGCGCATCAGTGGGAATAAACTTGTCATTGAAGGGGTTGCCTTTTTAAAGATTGTTTATGTCAATGAAGAAAATGGCTGTATGCGTTTGTTAGAACAAAAGCAACCCTTTGTCAAAACGGTGGAGCTCAAAGAAGATGGCAGTGGCAGTAAGGCAACGCTGTCGGCACGATGTAGCTACTTCAATTGTCGTGCTGTCAATCAACGCCGATTGGATCTTCGAGGCGCCATTTCGATAAAAGTATCAGTGACGAGAATGGAGACACTTGATGTACTCGGAAAGGATGATCAATTACAACTGCGTCATCAAACATTAACCTGCTGTGACAACACCACCACTGTGATGAAGGAATTAACAATTTCGGAACAACTCAGTATTGGTGCCGGCAATCCCCCCATACGAGAAGTGCTGCGTTATGAAGCAATTGCCGTCCTACACGAGGTCAAATTACTTTCCGGTAAAATTGTCTGCAAGGGTGAACTTCAACTTCACATGGTATATCTGACCACCCTTGAAAAAGAACCTCCTCAACATTTACGCCAAATTGTTCCGTTAAGTCATATTGTGGATATCCAAGGAGTGGAGGAACAAGACATTGCTTCTCTTTTTGCCGAGGTGCTACACTATGATCTTGATTTACAATTAGAGGAGGATGGCGATTGTCATACCTATAGTATCAATATAGGTGTACGCATCGTTGCCATGTGTGCAACCAACCGCACCATGACTGTGGTAGATGATGGCTATTCTACCCGTTATGAAACACAAATTGAGCGAAAGAATGTGACCTTTGAAGAAGTGCTCACTGCAGTTTGTGAAGAGACGACGCTGAAGGAAACGGTAACCTTACGTGGTGAATTGACCGCAGTTTATGATCTGTTGCCGAACATTCATGCCGTTAGTTGGGAACTGCGCGAACAAACACTTTGGATTTGTGGTAACTTGCAACTATCCGTTTTGGCTGCTGACTTGGAGGGATTGCCTGTCTGCTTAGAGCAAAGCATTCCATTTGAATTTCCATTGATGGAAACACTCGCTGACATGACCTTACGCTTTTCCCCTATGGTGCAAACCTTAACGACTGATTTTCAAATTTTGTCGGCCAACGAATTGGAAATTCGTGTTTGTCTTCTGGTCAATGGCTTATTATATCGACTCCATACCTGTACGACAGTGTTGGATATTTTGGAGGATGAACAATGCCCGAAAACACGTGAAGAGCGGGTGGCACTACGCCTTTATTTTGCCGATCAAGGAGAGTCCATCTGGTCGATTGCCAAACGCTACAACACCTCTATGCAGGCAATTATCGGACAAAATGAAGTACAAGGCGATTTGATAGAGTCTCGTTCCATGCTCTTAATCCCACAAATAGATTAACCTAACAATAACCGCTCTGTGTTATACTGACACAGAGCGGTTATTGTTGCACGATAGGTTATTTCATTTTAAAGGATTGACAGTCGGTACATTGACATTCAGTGGGATTCATTTCATGTGTCCCCACACTAATGGCATTGAGAGAACAGTAGTTTTCACTACCACAATGATGTGCACATTGTTGCACGGTACATTGAATACACGCATTTTTTTGACATGCTTCCATTTTCATTTCCTCCTTACAAAACAATGAATGGGCGGTTGAAGAACCAATTGCCCTCTCATAGTATGTCCATAAGAGTACTTTATATTCTATTTTATGGCATTTTAATGCTTGTTCTTTTCTTCAGACAATCGCTTTCTAATACCCTTTAAAATCGTTTCCTTGGCGGTAATTGCTTGTGCCTTTGTGGCCTCCGGTACTTCCAACAAGGGCGGCGTCATCCCGAGTGCCTGATATTTTTCATTACCCATGGCATGATAAGGCAAGACGTCCAAGGCCTTGATGTTTTTTAATCTTCCTAAAAAATACCCCAGTGCTTCCAACTGTATGGGATCGGTGGTTCTATCAGGTACCACCACATGGCGAATCCAAGTTGGCACGTTGTGGATTGCCAAAAACTGTGCAAAGTTCAAAATCGGCTCGTTGCGGTGTCCGGTGAGCATTTCATGTGCTATCGTGTCAATTTGTTTGATGTCTAAGAGCACCAAGTCGGTCACTTCTATGAGCGCCAAAAAATCAGGCTCCAATACCTCACGGTAGGTAATTCCGGAGGTATCTAAGCAGGTGTGAATACCACGTTGTTTTGCTGCACGAAACAATTCAATTAAAAAGGGCATCTGTAGCAACGGTTCTCCTCCTGTTGCTGTGATACCACCATTTCTCAAAAACTCCTTACAGGAATCATAGCGCTTTAAAATCTCATCTACAGTCATGGTATTACCAACACCTGTTTCCCAAGTATCAGGGTTATGACAATACAAACAACGCAATGGACATCCTTGAAAGAAAACAACAAAGCGAATGCCGGGTCCATCTACCGTACCAAACGTTTCTATTGAGTGAATATATCCGGTCATATGAGCACCTACTTCTTTAAAATAAGATAGAAAGGGCAACGGTGTCGTTACCCTTTCTTCTATCGTCTCGTTGTTAAATTTTGTCGTGGAAGGTACGTGAAATGATGTCATCCTGTTGTTCCTTTGTCAACCTATTAAAGTTGACCGCATAGCCCGACACACGTACTGTTAATTGAGGATATTTTTCCGGATGTTGTTGTGCGTCCAGTAACGTTTCTCTGGTAAAAACATTGACATTCAGGTGGTGACCACCTTTTTCAACGTATCCGTCCAATAAATCCACTAAATTATCGATTTGTTGTTGATTTGCCATCTTGTCCTCCTATCATCCTATCATTATTCTATTTCTTCTGACGATTGCTCTTCTTCAAAATACTCTGTGGGTTGGGCACAAGCCATTTCCCCATTGCTACAATCGGTAGATTTTGTGGTCTCAACACGCATTGAGGCATCATCTTCCTCAACCGTCACATTGACATGACCGCCACCCTGTTGCATCAGGTGATCGAGCATGGCCACCAACTCATCTACTTGTTTCTTATTTTTTTGTGTCATCGTTCATCTCTTCCTGCATTTTATCAAAATCGAGATCGCCGACAAATACTTGATCCTCTTTGCCCAGTGCACCCGGAATGATGGAAAATGTCTCAGAAATCCCATCTTGTGCATGTCTAAAGGGGAGTTTTGCAACGGAAGCCAAAGAAGCCACTGCCCCGTTCGTGTCACGTCCGTGCATTGGATTAGCACCCGGTGCCAACGGTACCCCCACTTTTCTACCATCCGGTGTGTTACCGGTTTTTTTGCCATACACAACATTAGATGTGATGGTCAGAATGGACATGGTTGGCACACCACCACGATAGGTGTGGTGTCTACGAATTTTATCCATAAAGGAACGCACCAAATCCACTGCAATATCATCAACACGGTCGTCGTCGTTTCCGTACTTGGGGAAATCCCCTTCAATTTCATAATCTACGACAATGCCATCTTCATCACGAATTGCTTTGACTTTGGCATATTTGATGGCACTCAAGGAGTCTGCAACAACCGAAAGCCCTGCGATCCCTGTTGCAAAATAACGTTTCACTTCACGGTCATGAAGTGCCATTTGCAGACGTTCATAACTGTATTTATCATGCATATAGTGGATGACGTTGAGGGTATTGACATACAACTCAGCAAGCCAATCCATCATATCATTAAACTTTTCCATCACATCGTCGTAGTCAAGGTACTCCCCTTCTACTTTACGATATTTCGGGCCTACCTGCACTTTCATACGTTCATCTACCCCACCATTGATGGCGTAAAGCAAACACTTTGCCATATTGGCACGTGCACCAAAAAATTGCATTTCTTTACCGACACGCATGGAGGATACACAGCAAGCAATGGCATAGTCATCCCCATGGGAAACACGCATCAAATCATCATTTTCATACTGAATGGAAGAAGTCGCGATCGACATTTTCGCACAGTACTCTTTGAATTTACGTGGCAAATTGGTCGACCATAATACCGTCAAATTTGGTTCTGGTGCAGGCCCCAGATTGTCCAGGGTGTGCAGGTAGCGATACGAGCTCTTGGTAACCATATGGCGACCATCTACTGCGACCCCTGCAAGCGATTCGGTAACCCAAGTCGGGTCACCTGAGAACAGCGCATTGTATTCCGGTGTTCTTGCAAATTTGATCAGACGCAATTTCATGATGAAGTGATCGATATATTCCTGTGCTTGTTCTTCTGTAATGAGCCCGCTTGCCAAATCGCGCTCGATATAGATATCCAAGAAAGTGGACGTACGACCCAAACTCATTGCAGCACCATTTTGCTCTTTGACTGCTGCAAGGTAACCAAAGTAGAGCCATTGGATGGCTTCCTTTGCGTTGGCAGCAGGGCGAGAGATGTCAAATCCATAAATGGCTCCCAACTCTTTGAGTTCTTGCAATGCTCTCACTTGTTCCGAAAGTTCTTCACGCAAACGCATATTTGGTGTAGTCATACGGGCATGTGCTGTTTGCAGTTGGTGTTTTTTGTCTTCAATGAGACGATCCACCCCATACAACGCCACACGGCGGTAGTCGCCAATGATACGGCCACGTCCATAAGCGTCCGGAAGACCGGTGATGATTGCCGATTTTCTAGCAAGTTTCATTTCCGGTGTATAGGCATCAAATACCCCTTGATTGTGGGTTTTGCGATACTTTGTAAAGATTTCAACCACTTCGGGATCAACGGTATATCCATTTTCGCTACAGGAAAGTTCTGCCATGCGGATACCACCGAACGGTTGTAGTGAGCGTTTAAATGGTTTATCGGTTTGAAACCCAACAATTTTTTCCAATGATTCATTCAAATAACCGGGTCCATGCGAGGTAATGGTAGAAATAATACGTGTATCCATATCCAATACACCACCGGCATCCAATTCCTCTTTTGTCAGACCGCAAACTTGCTCCCACAATTTTTTTGTGGAATCTGTCGGTGCTGCCAAAAAGGATTCATCGCCTTCATAGGGCTTGTAATTCAACACAATAAAATCTCTTACATTTACGGAGGTGGTGCTCCAACGCCCCGCTACAAATCCTTGCCATTCCGGTACTGTTTTTGTCATCATGAACTCCTTTATTTCGTTTTACGTACGTTTGTGTTTCTAAGGCGATTTACCTTTCATCGCCACCCATTACAACATGCCAATGGATGAGATCACTTGGTCGTTGTAACAATGTCATTGTAACAGGTTCAAAAAAGATTGTCAAGCATTTATCAATCTTTTTTGAGAATTGACCTGACATCGCCTTTTAATATATACTAATTTTGTGTATTATAAGCAATTCAGTCAATCAAATACCTCAAAAGTTTCCCCCAATTCCATTGAAATATGTACATATTGAAACCTGTCTGCATTTTGAAAAATGAAACAGCATTGCGTATTATGAGTGTCAGGAAACAATGGTGTATTCAAAATTTTCCCATAACAAGCGATCCCCTTCACAGAGTTCCATCGGCAACAATGCCATGGCCACCGTATTTTCAACACCGTCATCAGAAATCATATGGGCATAATCTCCGCTGATTTTTTGCACAGTATAGTAAACAGCTAGCATACAAAACATCCTTTCTTTTTTGGCGCTTCATTACTCTCATTATACCGAATATGACACAAGGGTGCAAGTGTAGATCCTCAAACTTTTTCTAAAAGTAATAGTAATTTTTTGGGTAAATTGATCGGAAATATCATTTATCATATCAAACTTTACAAGCACATTTTTTTATGATATACTTTTATTGATTGTAGCAACAAATGATGATTGTTATTATATCATACTCGCTGCACAAAAGGAGCTGTGCTATGTCGTTTATTGAACTGCTTAAAGTGTTGTTTTTAGGAATTGTGGAGGGGATTACAGAATGGCTTCCCATCAGTAGTACCGGTCACTTGATTTTGGTGAATGAATTCATCGGTCTACAGGTATCGGATGCGTTTATGGAGATGTTTTTGGTCGTCATTCAGTTGGGGGCAATTTTAGCGGTCGTGGTCATCTACTGGGAAAAAATTTGGCCCTTTACCACCAACAAAAAAGACTATTACATGAACATTCCAATCATGCGGATGTGGTGTAAGGTATTGGTCGGTGTCTTGCCTGCTGCAATCATCGGATTGTTGTTTGATGATTGGCTGGAAGCTACCCTTTATAATCCACTCACGGTGTCGCTGATGCTCATCCTGTATGGAGTATTCTTCATCTTGATTGAACGTCGCAATCAAAGAAACGGCATCAAACCGCGCGTCAAAAGAATCGAATCGTTGACTTTTCAAACAGCAGCCTTGATCGGGGTTTTTCAAGTGTTGGCGCTCATCCCCGGTACATCACGCTCCGGTGCTACCATCATTGGCGGGATTTTGCTGGGTTGTTCTCGTGCCGTTGCCGCAGAGTTCACCTTTTACCTTGCCATCCCTGTCATGTTCGGGGCAAGTCTATTGAAACTTGTCGGGTTTGGTACCACCTTTTCCACTGCGGAAACAGTATATTTGATCGTCGGGATGGCGTCGGCCTTCTTCGTTTCCATCTTTGCGATTAAATTCTTAATGCAGTATATTAAAAAGCACGATTTCAAAGTATTTGGATACTACCGCATCGGACTGGGTGCAATTGTACTGATCTATTTCTTGTTTTTTGGCAATCTTGTATAACAAAATAAATGCGGTGAGCACACAGCTCACCGCATTTACTTTGTATTCCTATGCAGAGATGAAGGCGTTACCAAACTGCCCTACAATTTCAAATAATAGCACAACGGTTAATACCGCGATGTAAATTCCCGTAATCACGATCAGGCTGATTCGCTGACTACGCTTTTCTACCTTACGAGCAAGCCATCCAATCAAGACACAGCTCAGCCCCATGGTCAGCACATCTGCCAATATCCAAAGAACTATGCCCCGTTGTGGATCCATGGCAACGAGGTGTCGGCGAAAGATCAACTCAATCAAACAATGCACACCGGGGAGCAGTAAAAGAACTGCAACGATTGAGGCGTATACCTTTTTGCCGATGCGCAAATAGGCAAATATCGTCGCACCCAGCACGGCAATAATCGCCAAACATTCAATGATCATGTCATTTCCCCCTTCTTTGGTCTGGTTTCTTACTGCTATTGTATCACAAAATCACCAAAAATCAAGATATATTTCCTGTTAATCTAAAAAATTGTATAAACTTTGTGCTTTTTTTTATTTGAAAAATCTTGCCTTTCCCAACTTTATTCGCTATAATGAAATAGAGCGTTAGGCTCATTGCAATATACAATAACATTCATAACAACATTTGAGGAGGAATTGCTTGTGATTTATCGCAGTATTGGACCTGTTACAGAAAAAGTGTCACTCTTAGGATTTGGTGCTATGCGTTTCCCAACCACAGATGACGGTAAAATTGACCGTGAAGAGTCGATCAAAATGTTGGATCTTGCCTACCAAAATGGGGTCAACTACTTTGACACCGCCTACATGTACCACGATGGAGAATCCCAATCCTTTTTGGGCGAGGCCATGAAAAAATATCCCAGAGATAGCTTTTTTATCACCAACAAAATGCCGGTTTGGATGGCTGATACCAAGGAAGATGTGGCACGCATTTTCGAAGATCAATTGGCAAAATGTCAGGTAGAGCATTTTGACTTTTATCTTCTTCATGCTGTTTCTGACAGATGGCTCAAGCGCGCAGAAGAATTTGGTGTCATTGAATATCTGCAACAGGAAAAGAAAGCCGGTCGCATCAAGAAATTGGGCTTTTCCTTCCACGATGTACCGAGCGTATTGGAAACGGTATGTCAAAAATATCAATGGGATTTTTCTCAGCTACAGCTCAATTACCTCGACTGGGAATTCCAACAAGCAAAAGATCAATACGAAATTTTGGAAAAACACAACATCCCTTGCATCGTCATGGAGCCGGTACGTGGTGGTGTACTTGCCAATCTGCCGACCGATGCTGCCGCTGTGCTAAATGCCTGTAACCCTAATGTATCACAAGCATCTTTTGCCATGCGTTACTGTGCGAGCTTGCCAAACGTCTTCACCGTACTCAGCGGAATGACCACGATGGAGCAGGTGGCGGACAACCTCAAAACCTTTGACGACTTCAAACCACTCACCGATGATGAAAAAGTCGCCATTGACAAAGCGCTTGCCATTTACAAACAGACAAATCTCGTGCCCTGTACCGATTGTAAATACTGCATCGATTGTCCTGTCAGCATCAACATCCCCGAAGTATTCAAACTCTATAATGTGTATCGTATCGGGCAGAGTGACACGGATTTTGCAAACAATATCAAGAGTGCCGGTCATACGCCTGCTGATTGTATTGACTGTGGCGCTTGCAGTGCCAAATGTCCACAACACATCGATATTCCAACTCACTTGAAAGAAATTGACAGCCTTGTCACTGCAGTTACAAAATAAATTTGTGCGTTGATTTTCCCGAAATTGTCTGGTGACTTTCATCGGATCGTTGTTTTTAGACAAAACCCTATCAATGCCCCTCTCGCTTACAAAAAACGAGAGGGGCATTTACTGTCTTGTCGCATAAGATAAGATACAACCACTTCCGAGTACAGCACTTTGAAGTTTGGTTTTAAAATAGAGTATCCATCGATCGATGCGATGCAAAAAAGACAAAGGGGGATTCCCTTTGTCTTTTTTGTTTATTCCTCTTCCGTTGGTACCGACTGTGTCGTAATCGGAAAGGCAATGATGACTTTAAATTGGTCACCATCGACGAATACCTCAAAGGTGCCATCATTTGCTTCGGTAAAACTTTTGGCAATGGAAAGACCCAACCCGTTGCCTTCAGTAGAGCGAGATTCATCACCACGCACAAAGCGTTCCATGATTTCGTCTGCGGTAAAGGTCATTTCATATTGTGCGGTATTCTTGACGGAAAAGACCGCTTTTTCATCCACTACCTGTAAATCGAGGTAGACCCGTGTCCCCTCCATCGAATATTTCAACGCGTTGTCAATGACATTTTGCAGGACACGATACAGCTTCCCACCGTCTGCCAAAATGGGTACCGGCGGGGTCGTCACCGCTTGACGCAATTGTAGCCCTGATTGTGTGATAGTGTCTTCCATATCACCGATGGTTTGAATAACGAGCGTGGACATATCCAATGCCTCTACCTGCATTTCTGTCTCTCCACTGGTGACTTTGGCTAGGTCAAAGAGGTCGGCAACGATATTTTTTAAGCGCTCGGATTTTTGTTGTAGAATTTTGACGTAATCTTTCGCTTCGTCCGGCAAGTCCTCCTGCCCCAGTAAGTCGACATAGCTGATGATAGAAGTGAGTGGTGTTTTCAAATCGTGGGAGACATTGGTCACCAATGCAATTTTGGTACGCTCACTCTTGACCTGTTCCTCCACCGTGTGTTGGAAGCTATCGGTAAGACCACTCATCTGTTTAGAAATTTCATAGCAGACCGACTTTTTGTCAATCTGTGGGTCATACTGAAAGTCCCCTTTAGATGCTGCCTCAATCTGATCCAATAGTTTTGAAAGTTCTTCATATTGCTTATTTTGACGCTGAATCACAATCAGTGGGATGATGACCGCCGCCGGAATGAGGATGGCAAACAGCAACAGCAAGGCCACCAAGCCAAACAGCAAAAAAAGTAGAAAACAGCCCACTACACTAATAAAAAGTAAAATTAGCAGTAGTCCAAGTAACGCTTGTTCACGATAAAGCGCTGTGAGTAGCGGATGCTCCCCCTGGGATCCTTTGGGGTGTAGCATGCGCAAAATCCCTTTGGTCGTTCTCATCCAACTCCGCTTGATGGATCGCCAAAATGTCTGATAAAATTCTTCCAACAGTAATTTTGGGTTTTTCATGCAAAATTGCCGTATCACCGAAAGAAAGCACAGTAGCATCGGCAACATGACAGGCATACCAAACAAAAAATAGATCGGCCACATAAGCGTACCCGAGATGGAATAATATACCGCAAGCCAAGTATTGATTGCAATGACAAACAATAATAGTGTACCGGCTAAGAGAATGAGCGCATGGATTTCTACATATAATTTTTCCAATCTCCCCACACGCGGTTCTTTTTCCCTTTTGATTTGTTTTGCAAGTGAAAAGAGACCTGCAAAAGATAAAAATCCAAAAAGCAAAAAAGTGAAGAGTGGTAGTAATGCAAATTCAATGCTGTAGGACAGTTCAGTGTTATCCACCATCGAATACATCGCCGCAATAGAAATGATCCAGCCAATCAGCGAACAGGAGGTAAAGATCAATCGTGTGGTACTGTACCGCTTTTTCTTTTTTTGTTTTGGCGGTAAGATCGGTGGGGTATGACTTGCCTGTAGCATAGGGCTTGGAGTAGGCGGTGGTGTCGTTGGCGGACTTGTCTGGATGTGGTTTTGATGGTCCCCCTCTCCTGTCGGCGATATTGGTACCTGATTCATCAAAAAGCCTCCTTTTAGGATTTATGGATCAATTTTGTAACCGATGCCCCAAACGACTTTGAGGTATCTTGGATTTTTCGGATCGATTTCAATTTTAGAGCGAATGTGTCGAATGTGCACCATGACGGTGTTTTCGACAGAAAACGCATCTTCATTCCATACCAGACGGTAAATTTCCTCTGCGGAAAATACCTGCCCTGCATTTTTCATCAGCAGTTCTAGGATTTTATACTCCGTCGCCGTCATCTTTACCGCTTCCCCATCTACGAGCACTTGCTTTGCGGTGCGATCCAGCGTCAACCCACCAATGATGAGATTTTCCGCCTGTTGGGTGCGTTGAATGTCGCCTAAATTGATATAACGACGCAGGTGAGACTGCACTCTTGCAACCAATTCGGGCGGATGGAAGGGTTTTGTCACATAGTCATCCGCGCCGATGGACAGTCCCAAAACCTTATCACTATCCTCTGATTTTGCGGATAGGATGATAATGGGAATATTTTTTTGACTGCGAATTTTCATGGTAGCAGATAGTCCATCCATTTTCGGCATCATCACATCCATAATAACCAATTCAATGGTCTGAGTCGACAAGATGTCCAATGCTTCCAATCCGTTGTAGGCACGGAAAACTTTGATGTTTTCCCGTTCCAGTAAGGTTGCTATGGCACGGACGATTTCATGATCGTCATCCACGACAAGTACTCTTGATTGTTCCATTTCTGTTCGTCCTTTCTCATGTCACTGTTGTCAGTATAACCCCAAAACCCCTTGTTTTTTTCGTGTTAAATCTTAAAATTTTCTTAGCATGACGCTTCTTCGGTCATCAACACCACCGCTTGTGCCAAGGTGTCGGTATGGGTCAAACTGACCGAAAACTGTTTTCCCTTGGTCAGTGCCAACGCTTTGCCGTGAAATACAAAAAAGGGTGCCCCTAATTCATCCCGCAATACCGATACCTCACAGAGCGAAAATCCACGCACGCCAGTGCCTAAGGCTTTGGAAAAAGCCTCCTTTGCTGCAAAATTAGCAGCGGCTGACTGTGGATTCCATCTTTTACTCTCCAAAAAGCGCTGTTCTTCCCTCGAAAAAACCCCCGTCTTAAAACGAGGGTTTTCAAGGGACTTTTCGATGCGTGCAACTTCCACCATATCCAGTCCTATTTTCATATGCGTTCCTTTATCCTTTACACCAAATCATCTTTCAAAGCGGCACGTTTGACATATTGTTTCATACCCGAACGAATGTGTTCATTTGGATTGAATACCAACAGGCACGATCCGTGTTTTGGATGATCCGCTACCGCATACCAGCAGTCCTCTGCTTCAGGGTTGGTACAGGCCATAATAGTGGCTGGGTAGGATTTCCCTTTGTGCTGTGCCGGGCTGTACTTGCCCATTTCAGTAAAATTTCTGGCGTTGACTGTCACCAAACGTTTACGTTTTCTTCTGGCGATGATTTTGTCGATGTCGATTTCCCCATTTGTCAAGATGTACTCATATTCTACATTCATCGAGGTGAGTAAAAACCAAGTACCGTAAATTGCCCCTGCTGCCAAGAATAGCCCAATGCTACCAAAGATGGATGCGATGGTTGGTTCCGGTACAACCGGCAAAATAAACATCACCAAAACGATGACGGCGAGTGCCGCAACAATCAGCCCTACTTTCTTTAAAATGTCTGTCGGCGTGCTTTGCTTTACAACAATTTGCTCGTAAAATACATCCATATCCATTCTCCTTCAAATTAAAGTCTGTCACTATTATAAAGGATTTTGTGAAAAACTGCAAGATAATTTGTTGAATATGTGCTTGCAAAATTGTAAAGAATTTGTTATATTAGTAAGAGTAAACGCTAAGATGAAGTACAGTACCTAAAATTTAACAGCATTTTCAGAGAAAATCGCCTTTGGCTGTGAGCGATTGATGTGATTTTAGCGAAGTTTCCCTTCGGAGCGGTTTTGTTGAATATTGATCAATGATTAGTAGGCAAAAACGGTTTGGCCATCGTTACAAGGCTCAATGAGTGTTTGTGCATTGCACAAAAATCAGGGTGGTACCGCGTATCCGATTCGATCGTTTGCGTCCCTTGAACAAACAAGGGACGATTTTTTTGTCCCAAATACCTTATCTAACTATAAAGGAGTTTTAAGCATGCAACAACAACTTGAAAGCATTCGCACACAGTTTGAAGAGCAAGTTACCGCTGTACTGTCCTCGACAGAGCTCGAACAACTGCGTGTATCGTTTGTTGGTAAAAAAGGACATGTCACCGAACTGTTAAAACAGCTCAAAGATGTGCCTAAAGAAATGAAAAAAGAGGCAGGTCAACAGATCAACCTTTTAAAACGTGATGTAGAACAGCGCCTTTCTGATATGGCAGTGACCTTACAGCAAAAGGAAATTGAAGCGCTTGTCAACAAAGCAGAGCAATATGACGTCACCTTGCCGGTAGAAACCGTTCAAGGATCCTTTCACCCCATTACATTGGTACAACGTGAATTGGAAGAGATTTTCTTTAGCATGGGCTTCACTGTAGAAGATTTTGCTGAAATTGTGGACGACTACAACTGTTTTGAAGCACTTAACATCCCGAAAGACCATCCGGCACGTGATATGCAGGACACCTACTATCTGGAAAATGGACAAGTACTGAAAACCCACACCTCGGCGGCACAAAATTCCATCATGAAAAAATACGGTGCCCCGTTGCGTGCTGTCTTCCCTTCGAGATGTTTTAGAAATGAATCCATCGATGCCTGTCATGAAAACACCTTCTTCCAAATGGAAGGGATGATGATTGACACCGATATTTCCATTTCAAACCTCATCTACTTTATGAAGACCATGCTTTCCGAAGTGTTCCATAAAGAGGTCAACGTGCGTCTCCGTCCGGGGTTCTTCCCATTTGTAGAGCCCGGTTTTGAGTTGGATGTCAGCTGCCTCATCTGTGGTGGTGACGGTTGCCCTTCCTGTAAAAACTCTGGTTGGCTGGAACTTTGCCCTTGTGGGATGATCCATCCAAACGTATTGAAAGCCGGTGGCATCGACACCGATAAATATACAGGGTTTGCCTTTGGTTTGGGTCTTACCCGTCTCGCTATGATGAAGTACGGCATCAAAGATATTCGTGACTTCAATTCCGGCAACCTCAAAGCACTGTCACAATTTGAAACGAAATAGGAGGAACCATCATGCTACTTTCTATGAATTGGATTCGGGATTTTGTCAACCTTGATGGTTTGGATGCCGATCAACTCATTCATCGCTTTACCCTTTCCACCGCTGAAGTGGAAGAAATCACCCATTTGGGCGATCATTTACAAAAGGTGGTTGTCGGGCAAATTCTGTCCGTTCAAGACCATCCGAAATCCAAAAAACTACACCTATTAAAAGTAGACAACGGTACCGAAGTGGTCGACTGTGTTTGCGGTGCACCGAACGTCCGTGAAGGCATGAAAGTACCCTTTGCCTGTGAAGGCGGCAAAGTGGGGGATCTTTCCATCGCTTGTGCGGTTGTAGGTGGCTACGAATCTCACGGGATGTGCTGTAGCGAAGCAGAACTCGGCATCAGTGAAGACAATAGCGGCTTGATGGAACTTTGTGCCGATGCTGTGGTCGGTACCGATATCAAAAAACTGTTCCCCATTGAAGATATTGTCTTTGAAGTGGACAACAAGTCATTGACCAACCGCCCTGACCTTTGGGGGCATTACGGCATCGCAAGAGAATTTGCTGCACTCACCGGTCGTCCGTTGCAACCGGTTGATGGGTTGGACCTTGCCGTTTACAATCACCTCTCCCCTGTTGCGATTGACATTCAAGACACCACCCTTTGCTATCGTTACTCGGGTATGACGGTACAAAATATCACAAAAAAAGTCAGCCCAATTGCCATGCGTATTCGTCTGCATTACTGTGGACTGCGTGCCATCAACTTGCTGGCAGACTTGACAAACTATATCATGTTGGAATTGGGTCAACCAATGCACGCCTTTGACAAACGTAAAGTCGATTGCATTGAAGTCAAACGCTTTGACACCCCCTTTACCTTTGACACTTTGGATGGTACCAGCCGCAACATCGACCCATCAATGCTGATGATTTGCAGCAAGGGTGCTCCTGTGGCAATTGCCGGTGTAATGGGTGGATTGGATTCTGAAATTGCCGATGATACCGATTCGCTGTTGTTGGAATCCGCTACCTTTGATGGCGTTTGTGTGCGTAAAACTTCCACCAAATTGTCGCTTCGTACCGATGCGTCAATGCGTTATGAAAAGGTCTTGGATCCTGAAATCACCGTCACTGCCATTGCACGTTTCTTGAAACTACTTTGTGAGATCGACCCCGGTGTCACCATCACCTCCTGTCTGTCCGACGCTTATGTGCGTCATTATCCCACCATCGATCTGTCTATCACCAAGGCTTTTGTCGACCGTTATACCGGCATTGACATTTCCAATGAGCAGATTGAACGCACCTTGACTGCTTTGGGCTTTGCTGTCAAAGGGACAGATGCAGGATTTGATGTCACTGTCCCAAGCTGGCGTGCAACCAAAGACGTCACGCTGACCGCAGACATCATCGAAGAAATCACCCGTATTTACGGATATGACAACTTTGCCATTGCGACCACAAGAAGCCCGCTTCGTCCAACAGTACCAACGGTGGAAAAACAGGACGAAAACCGTATCAAAGATCTGTTGGTCTACAAATACAATCTGCATGAAGTACACTCCTACCTCTGGTGTGACAGCAAAAAATATAAAGAAATCGGCATTGAGATGAAAGAGAATGTCAAAATTCTCAATTCAGTCACTCCTGAGCATACCGTACTTCGTTATTCAATGATGCCGACACTGCTTTCCTTTATTGCGGAAAACAAATCCTTTGCCCCTGACTTTGGCATGTTTGAAATTGCCCGTGTGGTCAAAGGCATGAAAGATGGTCTTTGTGATGAGCAAAAAACATTAGGGATCGCACTTTACAGCCGTTCGACTGACGAAAAATCCCTTTACCTCAAATTGCGTGACCTGTTGATGGTACTTTGCAAGGATCTCAAACATCGAACAGTCTCCTTCCAAAACTGTGAAGCGGAATTTCCATTCCAACATCCGATCAATACTGCATCTATTTTGGTGGATGGCGTTGTCGTCGGTACCTTCTCGATGCTCCACCCAACCAATCTACACAAGATTGATAAAAAGGCCAATATTGTCATGGCGGAACTTTCTATGGATGCGTTTTCTGCGATTGCACCGCTGGAAAACAAATACAAAGAACCGTCCAAATTCCCGGGCATTGACATTGACTTGTCCTTTGTCTTACAAAAAGGTTCAAAGTATGCAGAAATTGAAACCCAATTGTATGCCGTGCCTTGCACAGAGCTACAATCAGTGCGTTTGACTGACCTCTATCAAGGGGAACAATCCAGTATGACCATCCGTTTGAGTTTCTCTTCCCCGACAAGAACCTTGTCCAGAGAAGAACTGCAACCGTATCTGACAGAAGTTTTGAAAAACCTCGAACAACAGGGGTTCCCACTGAAATCCTAATTGAAAAGTCCTCGTTTACCCTCTGGTGAGCGAGGACTTTTTTACACGAATATTTTTCAAAACATTCTTCAAAATAAGGCATATTTCTAGCGCATTAGATAAAATTTCTATAAAATTATTGCTTTGCGATAAAAAATAGGGATATTTTTTATAGTTTTTGGATACATTATTTGATTTATTTTTTAATAGACATGCGTTAAAATAAGAACATGTTTTAAAAATATCAAACTTCTTGATATTCCTAAAACGGAGACCCTAAATTAAAGGAGGACTACCCATGAACACCATTTTGAAAAAAACGTTGGCAATTACCCTACTTGCTACCATGGCAGTTGCAACCTTTACCGCTTGCGGTACACCTGCTACTACCACAGACACCGCTGAACCGGAAACAACCACCGATACTGCGGAAACTACAGAGGATGAACCTGAACCAAGCAGCGAAGGCGGCGAAATCAGCTTCTGGAACATCGGGACTGAAAACCCTGATAAAGACTTGTATGCTTACGCCATCGATAAATTCAACACCGAAAATGCTGATACCGGTTACACCATCGTTTCCACTGCTACTCAAAACGACCAATACAAACAAAAATTGATCGTTGCGATGAGTGCCGGTGAAGCTCCTGACGTTTACACTAGCTGGTCGGGTGGTCCGATGATCGAATACGTGGAATCCGGCTTTGCACAACCTGTTACTGATCTTGTCAAAGAGTATGGCATCGATCAAAAATTGGTAGAAGCTGCTGTTGCGCAAGGGACTTATAATGGCGAAATCTACGGTTTGCCAATCCTCAACAACTCAGTTGCAGGCGTATTCTACAACACGAAAATTTACGATGAACTCGGCCTGACAGCACCTGCTACCTTGGCTGAATTGGAAGCAAACTGTGACGCGATGGTCGCTGCAGGTTACGTTCCATTTGCTTTGGCAAATGCTTCTCAATGGACAGGTTCGATGTACTACATGTACCTCGTTGCTCGTTACGCTGGATTGGAACCATTCCAAGAAGCAGTTGCCGGGACAGGTACCTTTGAATCCGAACCATTCATCTATGCAGGTGAAAAAATCCAAGAGTGGGTAGATGCCGGTTACTTCCCAGAAGGTGTCAACGGCTTGGATGAAGATGCTGGACAATCCAAACAAATGATGTACACCGAAGATGCTGTCATGCAGCTTCACGGTTCTTGGATGGTCGGTTCTTACCGTGACGACAGTGAAGAATTCTATGCAAACATCGACTGGTTCCCGTTCCCTGCAATTGAAGGTGGCTACGAAGATTCCTCTATCATGGTTGGTACCATTGGGGATACCTTCATCAGCTTCAACTGTACCGATGAAAAATTGGACGCTGCGTTCCAATTCGCAAGCTACTACAGCGATGATGCGTGGATTGAAATGGCGATGGATGTTGGTAAAATCCCACCATACCAAGGATTGACTTTTGAAGATCCGATCAATGCGACCATTGCTTCTGCAATTGAAGATGCTTCTTCTATTCAGCTGTGGTATGACCAATACCTGCCTAATGAAGTTGCTGAAGTGCACAAATCTGAATCTCAAAAACTATTCGACCATTCCGCAACTCCGGAAGAAGTCGCAGCTGCACATCAAGAGGCGATGTCTTCTTACCTCGGCAACTAATTTACAACACTTCAAAATGTTCTCTACCCAAGTTGGTAGAGAACATTTTTTGTTACTATTATCTGTATTTATATGGTTTTAGGTGCAATGAAGTGTAATTATTATATAAAATGGATATATTTATCGCTATCTATTTTCTTCTAAAATTGTTATAATTAGTACAACAAATTGTTCACATTAAATTGGAGGGATAATTATGAGTACACAACATTCATTATTGGCAAAACAGCGTATGAAGTCTACGCGCATTGCCGCAACCATCTTTTTGACACCGGTCATGATACTGATGGCAATTTTCATCGTCTACCCCATCATCAGTACCTTTATCACCAGTACCTATGACTGGAATGGGATTGCCGTTGATCGAGATTTCATTGGTATGGGCAACTGGATTGAACTAATCAACGATGAGGATTTTTGGAAAGCATTCTTAAACAACCTCATCATCATGGTCTGTTCTATTGTGATTCAGCTACCGATTGGTTTGGCACTGGCAACGTTCCTTGACATCGGTGGTAAAAAGTTCAACATCTTTAAAGTAATTTGGTTCCTGCCACTCTTGATGTCTTCCGTTGCAATCGGGTTCTTGTTCCGTTATGCTTTGGGTGTCAACGGTGGGATCATCTCCACCATCTCAGAAATGCTCGGTGGTGGCAAGATTGACTTATTGGGGAATCAGGACACTGCTCTCTTAACAGTTATCGGCGTTATTTGTTGGCAATTTGTTCCTTTCTATATGGTTTACTTCATGGCAGCATTCACCGCAATTCCTTTTGATGTATATGAAGCATCCATCATCGACGGAGCAACCAGAGGGCAGTACTTCTGGAAAATTGCATTCCCCCTCATGTTCCCTTCGATGCGCAGTGCCGCGATCCTCTCCATGGTAGGATCACTCAAATACTTCGATTTGATCTATGTTATGACCGGTGGTGGTCCGGGCACCTCCACAGAATTGATGGCAACGTACATGTACCAACACTCCTTCAGAAACTTCCGCATGGGTTACGGTTCTGCTGTTGCAGGTGGGATGTTTATCCTCATTACCTTAATGGCATTGATCACTATGCGACTGATCAACAAAAAAGAGGAGGACTAATCAGATGGAAAAGACCCAAAAAACAAAAATCAAAAGCATCATTGCTTGGACCATTGCCGGTATTTTAGCACTCGTCTGGCTCGTGATGGCATTTATCCCATTCTTTTTCATGATCATGGCAGCCTTCAAAGAAGAGTTTGAAATGTTGACCAGTGGGGTATTCACCATGCCGGAAAGTTTCGATCCGAGAAACTTTGTCGAGGTACTGGAAGGAAATTACTTTCTCTTCTTCCGCAACAGTGTGATCGTACTTGCTGTTTCGCTGATCATCCTGCTCTTCATTGCAGCTTGTGCATCTTACCCGCTATCTCGTTTTAAATTCAAACTCTGTAAACCTATTTATGCTGGCATCGTTGCTGTCATGTCTGTCCCAATTCACATCACTTTGATTCCGGTTTTTAGCATGACCAATGCACTTGGTACTTATGATACCCTCTTAGCACTAATTGGTCCTGCCATTGCATTCGCAACACCGATTTCGGTATTCATTCTCACTTCTTTCATGAGTGGCATTCCAAAAGAGTTGGAAGAAGCGGCTGAAATGGATGGCTGTGGTAAATACCGTACCTTCTTTAGCATCATCCTTCCTCTCTCTACTCCTGGCCTTTCCACTCTTGCAATCTACAATGGGGTCAACATTTGGAATGAGTTTAGCTTTGCATTCACCCTCACCCAATCGGTAGAAAACAGAACTTTACCGCTTGCAATCTGGGAATACCAAGGACAATATTCCTCCAACACCCCTGTTATCATGGCAGTTTTGGCATTGAGTGTCTTGCCAATGATTTTGATGTTTATCATCTTCCAAGATCGTTTGGTCAAAGGGATGATGGCAGGTGCTGTCAAAGGATAAATTGTTTTTTATCAGATCAGCTCATGCGACCGTATCACAGAAACCCCATCTGTGATACGGTCTTTTTCTGTTCATTTGATATATTATTGATAATTTACTTGCAAATCTACTTAAAAACATATATAATAGTAACAATGTCGTATTAATTGCCACACATTCTTTAAAAAATCTTGAAACAGGTGACGCCGTTGACAAATTTATATCAAAAGGTGTATCGATATTTTCAGACCAGAACCTTGGATCAAAAAATATTATTATTGATGTTTGTTGTCTTGACGTCAGCTTCCATCATCATTTTGTTTACCTCTACCAATCTGGCATTTCGTACCATCACCGATCAGTCTCAGCAATTAACCACGCAACAGCTGACGACCATTTCCAAAAATACCGCCATCAGTCTTGACAACTACGACGAACTGATGCAGATCCTTGTCCTTGATTCAATGGTGCAAACCTATTTGAACGCACCACCGCAGGAGCGACAAGTGCTAACGACAACAAAAGCGGTATTCTCCACTATTTTGAATTTACGCAACACCAAAGAGCACATCAATTACGTTACCCTCATTACAGCGGATCGTCAAGATTTCATCTACAATGGTGACACTATTACAGAAATGAATTTAGTGGAATTATTAGAACAGGATTATGAGTCCGCCTTTCAAAAGGAATTTGGCAGTTTGCGTTATTCCATCACCCCTTCTTTGAATGGAAGCAATCGTTATAGTTTAAATCTTTACCGTCCGGTATACCATCAATATATTTTAGGCAAAGAAATCGGACTGCTCTGCATGAGTCTTGATCTTGCTGCCTTGACCCAGTTTTTAGAGTTTGATAACACTCAAATGACCCTGATGACGGAAAATGGCATGACTTTACCGGGGATCGAAACCGGTGATATCGCACTCCCTGCTGACTTTACCACTTTTTCAAATGATGGTGGCAGCTTTTCTGTCGATGATCAATGGTACAGTTATAGTGAAATTGAGGAATGGAATCTTTTCTTGGTGGAAGTAAGTCCATTGCAACTCTTCCGAGAACAGACCAACCAAATGTTGTGGCAACTCCTTGTTATGGTGTTGATTCTCGTACTCGCCAGTCTATTTTTCTTCCGCAGACAGGTACATGAGCTGTATGAACCGATTCGTTCTATTCAATTTCATATGAAAAAGGTTTCGGATGGGAACTTTGAAACACGTGCACAAACGACAGGAGTGGGTAAAGATTTCAAAGAAATGGGTGAAAGCTTCAACACAATGGTCGTGCGATTGGATGAACTTGTCGAGCATGTCAAGGAAGACCAACGACAAATTGAGCGCATTGAATTGAACGCCCTACAATCTCAAATCAAGCCCCACTTTTTATACAATACTCTTGACTGCATTCATTGGCAGGCACTGGCCGACGGCAACCAACAAGTCTCGAAACTTGTCAAGGCACTTGCAAATTACTATCGTCTCTGTCTCAGCCGGGGGCAAGACATCATCCCATTGTCACAAGAACTTGCACATATCAAAAATTATCTCATCATTCAAAACTTGCGTTATGGGGATATTATTGAGAGTGACATTGATGTTGCACCACAATTGCAACAGGTGCCCATGCCGAAAATGACACTGCAACCGCTCATTGAAAACTCCATTTATCATGGAATCAAAATTAAAAATGGTCAAAAGGGAGCGGTTAAAATCACAGCCAGTCAGGACGGGTCGGATATTATCATCCATGTTGCAGACTCAGGCAGTGGCATTTCAAAAGAAGAAATTGTTGAAATCAACAGTTCCATTTCGGAATTTGACGAATCGTTCGGTTATGGGGTTCGCAATGTACATAAGCGGATCGAAATGATCTTTGGAAGAGGATATGGTTTGTTTTATACCGCCAATGAAACCGGTGGTGTCACGGTAGACATCAAACTGCCCTACCGGCCGTCTTAACACCACACCGATAAGGGGGATTTTACTTGTACCATGTATTGATTGTAGATGATGAGTTGATGATTCGCAATGGGATTGCCAAAACATTGCCATGGAAACAGATGCAGGTCACGACTGTTCTGACAGCAGCAAGTGGCGCCGAAGCGTTGGACATTCTTGCAACACAGAATATACACCTGATGTTGACTGACATCAATATGACAGAGATGAATGGACTTCAATTGATTGAGAAAGCCCGTGCACAATTTCCACAGTTGCGTATCATCGTATTGACCGGATATGATTCTTTTGAATATGCACAACACTGTTGTAAACTTCATGTACAGGACTTTTTACTTAAACCTGCTGATGAGGTGCAGTTGCAAGAGGCAATTGAAAGGCAGCTCCATCAGATACATGAAGTGCAGTTGCAAAATCAACAGCAACAGCGACTGATTCGTGCGCAAGGTGTGTTGGAACAGGTAAAATTAGAAAAAACATTACAAAACTTTTTTGTCAGTCAATGCACTGCAGAAAACCTGATTGCCATGCTCCAATCCTGTCATTACGACACGACAAAACCGATGCAGCTGGTTTTGATGATGCCGGAATTAAAGCTATCTACATCTCGTCACGAAGAACGAGAATTGTTGTCCCTATCAGTCAAAAATTTATGTATCAATCTCATTGATGCCAAAGAAGCCGGCATTACTTTCGAAGACAGCCATGGCAATATTGGCATAGTGCTCTTTTGTGATGTGCAGCAAGATGAAGTGACCCGACGCATGGAAAACTTACGACGCATGATACTCAGTGAATATGATCTCTCAGTCAAGTTGGCCATCGGTAGCATCGTCAATAACTGCGCTGACCTCTCTTATTCTTATACCGAAGCGCAAAATCTACTACAGACACATGCAAGTGATTCACTCAACTTTATTCTACAAGGCCAGAAATTGGAACGGAGAATGCGCTTGTTCCAAGAAGTATTTGGAGAGTTGAAGCAAAATATGATGACCAATATTACCTATTTTGATCAAGTGATGCGTGCTTTTCAAGCCTTTGAGGACTGTACTGAATCCTATCATTTGTCCGCGCCGGCGGTGCGTCGCTATTGTTTTGATCTTGCTTCTGCCATCTATTTCTGTCACCTTTCAGAATCTGGAAAAAATAGCGATACACGCTTGACCTCTTTGATGAACAGTCTTTCTTCCGCAACTGTTGCAGATGCATGTCAGTTCACCAAAACTTTTCTGACCCAGTTGCTGGAGGATAAGGACACTGAAACCCACGAAACCATTGCCAAAGCAAAGCTGTATATCTCACAGCACTTGGCCGAGGATTTGTCGGTGGCAAGCATTGCAGAAAGCCTTTACATCACACCCAACTATTTTTCAAGGTTATTTAAGAAGGTGTGCGGTGAGGGTTGCAATGAATATATTGTCAGACAGCGCATTGATATGGCAAAAAGTCTACTAGAAACCACCAATCAAAAGACAGGAAAAGTGGCATTGCTCGTCGGTTATCGTGACACCAATTACTTTTCTCTTGCTTTTAAAAAACATACTGGTACTTCCCCGACAGAATATCGAGAGAAGGTACGTACCAATCGTATCGGATAACATCAAAAACAGATCCAACATGTGAGCGACTCCCCCCTTACATGTTGGATCTGTTTTTGATGTTGACAAAATAAACTTCTGGTGTTATACTGAAATGAACCACCCCCCTAGGGTGGGAGAGGGGGATGAATATGACAACAAAAACATTTTCTGTACAGGGTATGACCTGTTCTGCCTGTAGTAGTGCTGTGGAAAAAACAGTCAAAGAACTACAAGGGGTCACTTCTGTTGAAGTGCAACTTTTAAAAAATCAAATGAAGGCCACTTATGACGAAACCTGCATTCAAGAAGGGGCTATCCTACAAGCGGTCAACGCCGTTGGGTATCAGGCAGCTGATTTACAGCAAGAAGCCGCTATAACAACTGGCGATGTTTCCCAGACCAACGCCGATTACCGTACAATGAAAGGACGCTGTATCGCTTCCTTTATTTTTGGCATACCGCTCTTTTATCTAGCCATGGGTCATATGATGGGTTGGACACTGCCCTCCTTTTTCTCGGCACACGAACATGCGTTGACCTTCGCACTCACACAGCTGTTACTCACCACCGTGATTGTCTTCCTCAACCAATCCTATTTTATCAAAGGATTCCGTGCCCTTTGGCATCGTCGACCCAACATGGATAGTCTCATTGCCATCGGTTCTACTGCCGCTATCATTTACAGCATTTATGGCATCTATCGTCTCGGGTATGCCTTGGCAATACAGGATTTTTCTAGCACTCATCAACTGACAATGGATCTTTACTTTGAAACTGCCGGTATGATTTTGGTACTCATCACCCTTGGCAAAACTTTAGAAAGTCGTTCCAAACAAAAGACCTCAGATGCCATCAAAAAGCTCATGGATTTGTCTGCTACCACTGCCATTTTACTAAAGGATGGTATCGAGACTGAAGTCCCAATCGATCAAGTACAGGTTGGGGATTGTTGTGTCGTACGACCGGGTGGCAAAATTCCTGTAGATGGTGTCATTTTAGAAGGACATGCTTCTGTCGATGAATCGATGATCAGTGGGGAGAGTATTCCTGTCGATAAAACCTTTGGCGATGCTGTCACGGCTGCAACCATCAACCGTACTGGACTTTTGAAAATTCAAGCAACCCATGTAGGACAGGATACCACCCTTTCCAAAATCATTCAATTGGTGGATGAGGCGAGCTCTTCCAAAGCACCCATTTCAAAACTCGCCGACCGTGTGTCGGGCGTGTTTGTCCCGATTGTCATTGGCATTTCCATACTTTCTTTTCTTGTTTGGATGCTTTTCGGTGCACCTTTTGAGTCGGCACTACGCAGTGCCATTGCAGTCCTTGTCATCTCTTGTCCCTGTGCATTGGGTCTTGCCACACCAACCGCTATTATGGTTGCTACAGGGAAAGGGGCATCGCTCGGTGTCCTCATCAAGTCTGCCGAAACATTGGAGATTGCCCATAAAGTCGATACCGTGATTTTGGATAAAACAGGCACCATCACCGAAGGCCATCCAACGGTGACCGATGTCGTCTCCCTCGATACTACCCTCCTACCCCTCGCCTATGCGCTGGAACATGCCAGTGAACATCCTTTGGCACAAGCAGTGGTACGACATTGCAAAAAGCAGCAGATCCCCCTTGCTGAAATTGCCAATTTTAAAACCAAAGAAGGACACGGTGTTTCTGCCACATTACAAGGTGTCCCTATCTTTGCTGGTAACCTTCGTATGATGCAGGCAGAAGGGGTAGACACCACAGCAGTACAGCCCTCCTTTGAGCAGTTGGCGGGAGAAGGAAAAACAGTACTGTTCTTTGCTAAAGAGGACCGTTGTTTGGGACTGCTTGCCATTGCTGATCCCATCAAACCATCCAGTATCGAAGCGGTCGCAGCGATGAAAGCAATGGGACTACAGGTCGCGATGGTCACAGGTGACCACGAACTTGTTGCTAGGCATATTGCAGGGCAAGCAGGTATTGATGTTATACACAGCGGTGTACTGCCACAGGAAAAGAGTAAACTGGTCAAGGATTATCAAGCACAGGGAAAAACCGTTGCCATGGTTGGTGATGGGATCAATGATGCCCCCGCACTGGCTATTGCTGATGTGGGTATGGCAATCGGTGCTGGTACCGACGTTGCCATTGAGACTGCTGATTTTGTGTTGATGAAGGATCAGCTGTTGGATGTGGTCAACGGCATTGCACTCAGCCACGCAACCATTCGTACCATCAAGCAAAATTTATTCTGGGCGCTCATCTATAACACCCTTGGTATTCCTATCGCGGCAGGGGTATTGATGCCGATTTGGGGCATTTCACTAGATCCCATGTTTGGTGCTTTTGCTATGAGCTTTAGTTCCGTCTGTGTCGTGCTCAACGCACTGCGTCTCACCCGTTTTAAACCAAAACAACAAACCATTGTACAAAAAAAAGGAGAGATTTCAATGACTACCACAAAAGTAATGACCATTGACGGCATGATGTGCCACCACTGCACCGGCCGTGTTGAAGCTGCTTTATCAGCACTACCAACGGTGACAGCTGTTGTCATGAACCTAGAAGAAAAAACCGCTACGGTGACTGCTTCGGAACCATTGGAAGACGCTGTCTTGCAACACACCGTTGAGACTGCCGGATATAAATTGCTCTCTATACAAGATTAGAGGTGTAACATGCAGGCAGATAGAAAGCAAATGGAAGCGCTGTTAAAAACTGCACGAGGGCAGATTGACGGCATTTTAAAAATGGTAGAGGAGGATCGTTACTGTGTCGACATCTCCAATCAGTTGATGGCAACGACCTCCATTTTAAAAAAAGCGAATGTCCAGATCATCGATGCCCATATTCGTGGTTGTGTCCGTCAAGCAATTCTTGAAAATGACCCTGAAGAGAGATTGGATGAAGTGACTGCACTCCTCCAAAAAATCGCAAAAAATAGCTAATAGAACAGGTAGGCTGGATCACATATGATCTAGCCTACCTGTTCTATTAGCTTACTCGACCTCTTGTAAAAAGGATTCCAGTTTTGGTAACAATGTGAGATCTACCACAACGGTCATCAAAAGTCCCTCTGCGACGTACTCTTCGCTCAGTACTTTCCCTTCTTTACGCACCACTGCACCAAGGCTCCCTTCCGAAAACGGCAGGAGAATGGTCACCTGTTTTCTGCTCGGTGGCAGTGCCTTTTGAATGGCCTCCAACAGCTCCCCCACACCGATTCCCTGTGTGGCACTCATCAGCACCTGTTGCTTTCGACCCTTTGGTTTGTGTGCATCCGGCACCAAATCCGCTTTGTTGAACACCTCTATGATGGGGGTGTCCCCACAATGTAGCGACTGTAAAATTTCTGCTGTGACAGAGAGATGCTCTTGATAAGAGGGGTTTGACAGATCACAAACATTCAAAATGACATCCGCCTGCACCGCTTCTTCCAAAGTGGAGGCAAATGCCTGCACAAGGTGATGGGGCAATCTGCGGATAAACCCAACGGTATCGACGAGCATCACACTGCTCTCGTCCGGCAGAAGCAACTTTCTAGCCGTCGGGTCAAGTGTCGCAAACAACTGATCCTGTACCAATACGTCAGCTTGTGTCAACAGATTCATGAGTGTCGATTTGCCGGCATTGGTATAGCCGACGATAGCCACCGTTTTGATGCCACTTTTTTGTCTTCTGGCACGCTGTGCATCGCGACGTTGTTGTAACTCTTTTAAGTTTTGTTCCAAGGTATAGATCTTGCGACGGATGTGACGACGATCCATTTCAAGTTTGCTTTCCCCCGGTCCCCTTGTACCGATGCCACCCCCAAGACGAGAGAGGGCACGGCCTTTCCCTGTCAGTCGTGGCAGGGCATACTTTGCCTGCGCCAATTCCACCTGCAACTTCCCTTCGGCAGTACGGGCCCTTGCTGCAAAGATGTCTAAAATCAAGGTGGTGCGGTCGATGACACGAATGTCCAACCGCTCTTCCAAATGACGAATTTGTGAAGGGGAAAGTTCATCGTTACAGATGGCAAGATCCACTTCCATTTCGGTACAAAGTGCTTCGATTTCCTCCAAACGACCTTTGCCCATATACATGGTATGATCGGGGGCTTGGCGTTTTTGTGTTGCCTTGACCACCACTTCTGCCCCTGCTGTTTTGGCAAGTTCCGCCAACTCTTCGAGTGACTCATCACAATCAAAGGTGCCGTCCTCTACCGCCAACAAAATGGCTCGCTCTATTTTTATTTCATTATCGTGTAACTGCATAATATTCCCTTTCCGATGCGCTGTTTGCGCTACTGTACTGTTTCGATTGTACCATGTTTGCTCGCACTTTGCAACCGAAAGGTGGCGGATCGTAAAATCTATCCTTTCTCAAGTCAAAATAGCCTTATTTCTCCATTGATTTTTCACAAAAATCGTTCTATAATGAAGAAAAATAGAATTACTAAAGGAGGTTTTTTCATGGCAGTACTACATTTTCATTTTTTCTCCAAAGTGCTTGGCATGCAGCGACAGATGGATGTGATTGTCCCACAACCATTTATCGAACCGGGGGTGGTCGAACTTCCAAAAACCCCGTGGCCTGTGCTGTATCTTCTCCATGGTGGGAGTGACGACCATACTATGTGGACAAGGCAGACCTCCATTGAGCGTTATGCGACAAAAAAAGGGGTAGCTGTCGTCATGCCGTCTTCCGATTTGGGATATTTTAGCGACATGGCCTATGGCCCACGCTTTTTCACCTTTTTGTCGGAAGAATTACCGGAACTTATCAAGGAATTTCTGCCAAACCTTGCCACCGACCGTGCACACACTTTTGCCGCAGGACTGTCGATGGGCGGCTTTGGTGCTGTGAAATTGGGCCTTGCAAACCCGGAACGGTTTTGTGCCGTCGCCAGCCTGTCTGGGATGCTTGATGTACCGGAACGGTATCGCTTGGCGACACATCATCACATTCATCAACTGTCATTTGGCTATACGTTGGATGATGTATTGGAATCGGAAAATGACCTGCCCTATCAAGCAAAAATCGCCATCGAAAAACAGGTGGATTTACCGAAACTTTATTTCGATTGTGGAACAGAAGATTATCTTTATTTGATGACCAAAGACTTTTACGCGCGTTTTTCTGATGATCTTAATATCACCTATCATGAACAGTCCGGCGATCACGAGTGGGGTTACTGGGATGAGGCCATTCAGCGCGTCTTTGATTGGTTACCAGTACAAGAGGAGGGTTAAACGATGGCATTGATACAAGTAAATTTTTATTCCAATGTTTTGCGCATGAGCACCGAAATAACGGTCATTCTCCCCCAACAAGAACAAGGCATCGGTATGGTTGGAAGTCAAAGTACGCAACCCTATCCTGTGTTGTGGCTCCTGCATGGCATGTCGGATGATCATACCACATGGCTTCGTCGCACCTCCATTGAACGTTATGTATCCGATTTGGGGTTGGCGGTTGTCATGCCAAATGCTCACTTGAGTTTTTATGAAAATATGAAAAACGGGGTGCCCTACCGCACCTATTTGACAGAGGAATTACCTGCCTTTTTAGCTACACTCTTCCCTCTTTCACAAAAAAGAGAGGATCAATTTGTGGCCGGCCTTTCGATGGGCGGATATGGTGCGCTCCTTTTAGGATTGCACCGACCCGATTTTTATGCCGCCATCGGCTGTTTTTCCTCCGGCAATCTTGTGTACCATACCCCTTCGTTGGAAGACAATGCCACCAACAACTCCTATCTTCGTTGTAACTGGGGTGTTGCGTGCATTGAGGACTTGATTGGCACTGAAGCTGATATTGACGTGCTCGCTACCCGTGTAGTGGAAGAGAAAAAACCACTCCCCGCCATTTACCATGTCTGCGGTAGTGAAGATTTTTTACTGCAAAGTGCCCACCATACCAGAGACTTTTTCACCAATTCCCCCTTTGCCTATCATTACGTAGAGGCTCGTGGTGCCCATGAATGGAGTTTTTGGGATTTTTGGGTGCAGGATTTCTTGGTTTGGCTGGATCCATTCCTGACCGAACAAAAACAATAATGTCATGCCATAATGGCAATGGGTTGTGATAAACAGTCCATTGCCATCATATTTTGTATAGAAGTCATTTTGGAAGGTGTTGCTATGATCAAAAAACGGCGTTGGATTTTATGGGGCATTTTGCGTAAAACTCATCTTCATTTATTCGTGCTTGGATTTCTCTTTTATTTTTTGCTCACCTGTCTACTACTACAATGGTCAGAACCCACCATGCAAGAATTCACCTCTGCCATGTGGTATTGCTTTTCCGTCATTTCCACCATCGGGTTTGGTGATTTTACGGCCGAAACAATTGTAGGACGGGGTGCAACCATCACCCTCGCGCTCTACAGTACTGCTTTGATCTCGCTTGCTCCCGGCATTGTGGTAGCGTATTATATTGCCGCTACCAAGTCTTCTTAATCGGTTTATAAAATAGAAATAGTCTTGACATTTTTATTAAAATGGTGTATTATTGTATTGACACAAAGTGGTGGTGAGTATGATGTTGACCGTTCAATTACAGCGTCAAATTCTGCAGTTAAAATCAACCCGACAGATTGCTATTTTGGCACATCATTACCAATCTATCTCACTACTTGAAATTGCCGATTGTGTCGGCGACTTTAAAACGTTGGCAGCATTTGTAGCGACTACTACAATAAAAACATTGCTATTCTGCGGTATTCGACAAATGGGACTTTCGTTAAAATGCTTGTTTCCAGACCGGCATATTCTCTTGATTCAGGATGCCGTTGATTGTCCAAATTGTCAGTTTTTGCAACCACTCCTACCAACTTGTGATTGCGGTTGCCACTGCCCTGTCGCGCAAGAAAGCATCTCCTCATTTGCAACAGCGCCACCCTACCCGTTCGATCATATTCTATTACTCAATGAGATGACCGAGACACCTTTTGATGGAACCGTCGAGTACGTATCTGCTTTGCATCTGTATCGAGTCTGTCAACAGTTGCAAGGGTGCATTGCGGTGGGTGCCGAACATAGTCAAGTCACCATGTTGCAGATGCAGCTGCCCGAAAAGCGCATCATCCATCTTTTCCCAGACTGGTATTGTACGCCGTTCAAAGAGACGACGCTCATGCATATTTACCAAACCTTAAAACATAGATAAAGAAAGGAAGTGTTCTTCATGACTACCTTTGAAGTCATCCAAGCGCGCACAAGCTACCGTGGATTTTATCACGATACACCGGTGCCGAGAGAGGATCTCATCAAAATTTTGCAAGCGGGATTAGACGCCCCTTCCGGTTGTAACACCCAAACCACCAGCCTCATTGCAGTGGATGATCCGACTTTATTACAAAGGCTTTACACCCTCATTGATGTCCCCTCTTTTCGTTCCGCACCTGCCATAATCTGTGTGCTCACGCAAAAGATCTACCCTTATCGAGACAAATGCTTTCATGTGCAGGACTATTCTGCCGCCATTCAAAACATGCTCCTTGCCATTGTTGAACTCGGCTATGAGAGCTGTTGGGTGGAAGGCCATATCACAGATGATGATCACATTGGGCGACAGATGGCAGCTATGCTGAACGTGCCAAAAGAATATGACCTTGTCTGCTTTTTGCCGGTGGGACTTGCCAAAGATGTCCCCATCAAGGTAGCGAAAAAACCGTTTGTCCAACGTGCTTGGTTCAACGGACTGTATACATCGTAAGACAACTGCGTGGATAACCTTATCCGGACAAAGGAGAATTGTTATGGAATTGGTATTACAAGGCATTCAAAAAAACTTTGATAAAAAACAAGTGTTGAAAAATGCGACCTTCACCTTTGAACAAGGCAAAATTTATGGGTTGATTGGACGCAATGGTTCTGGGAAAACCACCCTTTTCAACTGTTTGAATGAAGACATCAAAATGGATGGTGGTAGCTTTCACCTTAGGGAACATGGTGCAACTCGCCCCCTGATCCCCGAGGACATCGGTTATATCCTCTCCACACCCGTTGTACCGGAATTTTTGACAGCACGGGAGTTCATCAAATTTTTCATCGACATCAACCAAAAACGCTTACCAGACATCAAAACAGCGGATGAATATTTTGACTTTATGATGATTGCCGAAGAAGACCGCGATGTTCTGCTCAAAGATTACTCCCACGGGATGAAAAACAAAATGCAGATGCTTGTCAACTTTGTCGCAAATCCCCCTATTTTGCTACTGGACGAGCCCCTTACCTCCTTTGATATTGTTGTTGCAGATGAAATCAAGCAACTGCTCAAAACTTTAAAAAAGGATCACATCATCGTTTTTTCGACACATATTTTAGAACTTGCCGTCGACCTTTGCGATGAAATTGTTATTTTGAGTGATGGTGAGTTACAGGAAGTGCCCACAAACTACCTCGATGATCATGAGTTCAAGCAAACCATTATCACGGCGTTGAAAGGGGTGTCTGACGATGATGCAGATGCTTAAAGTCACCATTCAACTGCGCTATACCTATGTTGCCAATCAGGTGCTTTATTTTTTCAAGCGGTTTCCTCTTTTGGGAAAAGCCCTGCCACGGGACATCTACGGCAATCCTGTTTTGAAAATGATTGCCACCGTTCTTGGCATACTGTATGAATTCAGCACCATTTTTTATGGCAAAGTGTTTTATTTTCTGATCTTTTTTGTCTGGGTATTGCCTGCTGTGACGACTGTCACGCCGGAAAGTTTTGCGCATCTATTTTTCTTTTCGACCCTTGTCGGGTGTATGATGAATACCCAAATCTTCAATCCGACCAAAGACAAATACTATGCCGTTTATAATTTAAAGGCAGATGCAAAGTCTTTTGCGATTACAGGTTACGTCTATTACCTCGGTAAAACGCTCATTGGGTTTTCGTTATTTTCGGTTTTGGCGGCATTCTTAACACCTCTACCCATCTGGCTTTTGGTGCTGTTTCCGTTGTTTGTCACTTCCGCTAAAATACTCGTCGTCTTTCTCAGTTTACTGCAATATGTAAAAATGAAACGTTCTCCCAATGAAAACAAACTCACTTGGGTCATTTGGTTGTTTTGTGGTATTTGTCTGACCCTCGGTTTTGGTTTGCCTGCGTGGGGATTTACACTCCCGCTCTGGGTAATTCCAGTAGCGACCGCTGTGTTGGTTCCATTCGCCTGTCTGTTTGGCCTGCGCTACATCCTACACTTTAAGGGGTATCGTGATCTTTATCGGCTTCTATTTTCAGATGGTAGTTTTTTACAAATGCAGCGTGGACAGGTACAAGCACAACAGATGAAGATGATGCAAAAAAACATCACCTACACCCCCGAACAAGGTAGTGATAAGTCGGGGTACCAATTTTTCAATGAATTGTTTTTCAAACGTCACCATAAAATTTTCAAACAAGCAGTCACACGGATCAGTTTGATTATGAGTGGCGTGTTTCTACTCGGTGCTGTGGTCATTCTTTTTCTACCACAATATCATGAAACAATTCAGGAAGTATTCCCTACGTTCTTTCCATTGTCCATTTATCTACTGTATCTGACCAACCGCTCCTCTTCCATTGCACAAGTGATGTTCATGAACTGTGATCACAGCCTCTTAACCTATAATTTTTACCGTCAACGGCAAACATTATTATCCCTGTTTGTGTTGCGCTTACGCTCCCTCATTCTCCTTAATTTAGTGCCTGCCCTCATCGCAGCGATAGGGTTTCCTCTTCTCTTATTTGTCGCCGGAGGAGCGGCGGACTGGACACATTACCTGTTGATGGCGCTTTCTGTACTATCCATGTCAGTTTTCTTCACGGTGTATTACTTAGGTCTTTACTATCTGCTCCAACCCTTTAATCTCCATGCAGAAATCAAAAACCCACTCTATTATGCACTCAATATTGCGGTGTCTTATCTATGTTTGATGGTGGTACGCATGGAACTCGATCTACTGCAATTCACTATCGGCATCAGTGCCTTTTCCATTTTATTCATTGCCCTACTGCTACCGGCCGTCTTTTTATTTGCGCCTAAAACATTTAAGTTAAAACAATAGTAA
>CAYJIM010000001.1:0-62171 GCA_964370215.1 uncultured Oscillospiraceae bacterium | reverse complement strand
GCAAACCGTTGCTGTCTGACATCCACACCGACAAATCTCAAACAACTGTAACCGGTCAACAGTCTTGAGGCAATGCGATCGCTGTATCGTGCCTGTACCTCTTGTGGCGTGAGATTGGTGTTGATGATAGTAGGTTTGCCGCGATTCAATCGACCGTTGACCAAATTGTAAAAGGTGGACGTGTTGAAATTGCTTTCAAATTCCGCTCCTAAGTCATCAAGGATCAGCAAATCCGCCTGCAACAGCATGGCAAGGGTGTCTTCTGTGGCTTTGTTTCGATTGAAGTACTCATTTTGAATTTTACCAAAAAAGTCCTGTGCGCCTCCATATACCACCTGTACGCCATGTTGCATCACTTGGTTGGCAATGGCAAGGGACAGATGGGTTTTACCAAGGCCTGTTTTGCCCATCATCAAAATATTTTTGGATTCTTCAGAAAAGGTGTTGGCATATTGTTTGCAAAATTCCAAAATTTGCCGCATTGTTTCCGCTTCCTGCGGACTTTGTTGGTAATAGGATAGGTCAAAGCGATCAAAGGTTTCTAGCGCCATCACAGTAGTTTTGTTGAACTCCTTTGTCGCCATTTGTTGCACCAACGTACGTACACAGCTGCAGTGATCCCCTTGATGGTATCCTGTATCGTGACAGATGGTGCACTGATATTGAATATCAAGGGCTTTCTTGTCAAATCCATGTTCTGTGAGTAAAAATTCAACTTTTTTCTGTGCCTGTAAATTTTCTGTCATGATGTGTTGGATCACTTCCGGCAAAGCCTCTTTCGCCTGCAACATACAGGAAGAAATTTTTGCCGCCGATCGACGCATCGTCACTTCTTCTGTGGCGATTTGCGGTACGACACGCAACACTTTTTCACGACGTTGCTCCATTTCAGCCATGGCACGTTGATGACGTGCTTGTACCATCGCATGTGCTTTTTCATATAATTCTCGCTGTGTCATTGACAGTCCTCCATGACGCTTTAGTCTTGAATATTTGGTACTTGATTGGTCAGCTGTTCTAGCAAATGGATGTCAAAAGAACTTTGCTGCTTTTGATTGTGACGAACGATGGGAACATCCTTTGTATTCACCTGCTCGATCGACCGGTATCCTTTTTGATGCCAATCCTGCAGAATTTTATTGGCATAGGCAAATACCGCTTTACCGGTATTTTTCACCGTCTTTTCATATGCTAGCTGGATGAGCGAAAAGTCAGATTGATACTCCTGTAGCCATGTTGCAACCAATTTTTCCTCTGCTGGTAATAGTGCCCGATCAGTGACACCGAAAATACGTTTGACCTTTGTCACATGCTGTTGATACTGTCCGGCACTTTTCA
This sequence comes from uncultured Oscillospiraceae bacterium, assembly GCA_964370215.1. Classification (GTDB taxonomy): domain Bacteria; phylum Bacillota; class Clostridia; order Oscillospirales; family Ruminococcaceae; genus Massiliimalia. Next base: position 60,833 of record CAYJIM010000001.1, on the reverse strand, counting down.
AGTATTCTTCCGCCGCCAAATGGGTGGTCACACCTTGGTCATACCAACTAACACAGACCTTTTCGATGTATTTCATGCTGTTTTTCCCTTTTTCGACACAGTGCTGAATGGCCATCAAAATCACATCAGCAGGCAAGCGGTAATATTCATAGATATAGGTGATGTTGCGCAAGTCGGTGGACGTCACCGGGCGATCCAGTAATTGTTGCATATGCTCCAATAAAAATTTTAGCTCTGCATCATTGCTTTCTTTTTTCAAAATAATCTTAGATTGTTCCGTATGGTAGACTACCGGTTTGGTAGCCACTGTTTCATCGGCAGTTAAAGCGCCCTTTTGCACCCAATAGGAAATTGCTTCATTGACGGTCTGCTCCGATAAATTTAATAGATTAGACAACAAGTTGACGCTATATTCTTTATCTGCATTTTTAAAAATCAAAAGAATGATTTTTAAAAAGTCAGAATTCATCTGCTGTAAGTCATCTACCACAATACAACTGGGCAAACTAAAACTATGTTTGTACTGTTCAAAATTGATACGATATTTCATGTTCTTCCATTCTCTCTTCCCGCGTGCGACAAATCTCCTTTGGTAATTATTTTTAGTATAACATATTTCCTACCATTTCACAACCACCCTATCCTTTTTCTCACTGCGGTTTTTACCTCGATTGAACAACTATTTAAAGAAAAATCACATGACTTTACCGTGCTTAACAAACAGTAAACTTCTTCTGGAAAATTTTATTTATTTTCAAACTTCCACTTTAATTCGTCAAAAACTCCTTGTAATTTTTATAATTTATGTTATAATATTGGAAGAAGAATTTGTTTTTTTACCACAAAATAAGTAGATTTCCCAGTCAACTTGTCTGCTTATGGCTTATCGTAAAGAAAGGGGTTCGTGATGAAAGAGTTAATTGATCGCATCATGATGATTGACCGAACAGCACAAGAACGTCTGACCAAGGCACAAGAACAAAAGGCACAACGTCTCAAACAGATTCAAGAGCAAAAGATCGCCATAGCTGCGGAGATGGATGCCCATGCAAAGGAACGTCTTGCAGATGCAGATAAAATCGAGCTGGAAATTGCAGAAGAAAAAGTAGCGGAGATCAAGAAGAGGGTTTCTGCTGAAAAAGCAAGATTGGACGAAGTATACCACGCACAAAAGGAGAGTTACCTCAACACCATTTTGACGGGCATCATCCCTCTTCCCTGACCTTTCCCATTTGATTGTATTTTTACAGAAAGGTAGGTTTGAGCCATGACAGGACAAAAGACATCCCATGCGATTCTTGCAAAGGCAAGAGCCATGTACGGAAAGCGCATCACCACCACACAGTATGAAGAACTGTTGCGTTGTCGTACCGTTGGTGAAGTAGCAGGCTTTTTGAAGGGGAGCACCCATTTTAGTCAGGCATTGTCTTCTGTTGCGGAAACAACAGTGCATCGTGGACAGTTGGAAAGTTTGCTGCGGCGCTATGCGTTTGAAGAGTATCATAAGTTGTATCGTTATAATATCGGCCACAATAAAGATTTGATTCACTATTTTGTTGTGCGGGAGGAAATTGTAGAACTCTTGCGCATGGTGCTATTGCTCAAAGCAAACAGCCAGAAAAACTTTATTTTGGATTTGCCGGGTCACCTCATTCATCGCACTCATATTGATTTGATAGCAATTGCAAAAGTAGAATCCTATCAGGAGCTGATCGAAGTTTTGGGTGAGGGTGAGTATGCAAAAATCCTACGACGATTTTTGCCTGAGGCCGGTCAGCCGCTTAATTATGTCGCCATTGAACATGCATTTCACGAACATTTGTACCAACGCTTGTTCAAAATGATTGACAATCGTTATCATGGTGCAGAGGCAAAAGAGTTCCGGGCATTGATTTCCGCTTATATCGAACTCCATAATTTGACCCACATTTATCGTGGCGTTGTCTATTTAAAAATGCCACAAGAGTTATTGGTGCAATCGCTTCATCTACATCGTTTTAAGTTGACCCCGGCACAGCTCGACGGTCTTTGTCAAGCGACCACCAAAGAAGAGTTTTTACAGGTGTTTTATAAGACTTATTATCACAGACGGTATCCTTTACCGGAAACCGATTATTTTGAGCATTATACCGATGGCATTTTTCATCGCATCTGCCAACATGCCCTACACTTTACCACCAGCAGTGAAATTGCTTTTTATGCCTACTGGAATTTACATCGCAACGAGCAAAAAAATATTGTTAGTGTGATTGAAGGCATTCGCTATAATGTGGAGGACAACGAGATCCGACAACTTTTAATCCTCTAATTTATAGGTTCTATCTTCTGACCGACCAATTCTACTTTACACAAAAGGCGGTGTATCTCAATGTCTATCGAAAAAATGTCATTGGTACAGATCGGTGGCAATCTATCAGCACTCAATCAGACATTGATGACCTGTTGTGACAGTGAATTGTTCCACATTGAATTACCGTCCTCCTCCATTGCGGCAATGGGACTACATCCTCCCCAAGAGAAAAACCTTTTTGCGCCTTTGCTGGAGACAACAACACAGCTCCTACATCAATTGAATCTTTCACCGGAGTATCATGATTTTCACAAACTGGAAATCGCTTCGGATCATTTAAAAGATCAATTGCAAACGGTATCGGAGCAGGTGGAACAGCTTCACAAACAACAACTGGCCATCAAAACAAAATTGGAATTTTATCAAAAAGCCAGTGCACAGGTCATTCATTTACGTGGATTGGATGTGCGCTTCAACGATCTGGTGCGTTCTAAAAATACGGTGACGCGGTTTGGTCGATTGCCGGTGGAAAGCTACGAAAAACTCGCTTACTTTTCTAAACAATTGTTTTTCTTTTTAGACTTCGATCACGATGACGATTATTACTGGGGCATTTACATTGCTCCAACCCGTGAAATTGAAAGTGTAGATCGCATCTTTGAAACCTTCTATTTTGAAGAAATTGTCTTACCGGACTTTGCAACGGGTACTCCAGAAATCGCTTTGCAGACACTGGAAAAGCGCATTACAAAGGAATATCAACGTCTCAATGACAATGAAAAAGAAATGACCCTGCTCAAGCAAAAGCAAAAAGAATTTTTATTGTCGGTGTACTCCTACTTGCAGATGAAAGCAGCGACCAGTGCCTATCAAAAATACGCCATCGTCAGTCACAACAAATTTTTCCTAGAAGGATTTGTACCGACCAGTAAAGTAAAAACATTTTTGAGGCTGTTTGAGGGCAATGATCAAGTGGTTTGTGATTTGCAGGATGGCAGTAGCGATCCTGAACACATTCCACCGACCAAATTGCGTACCGCAAAGTTTTTCAAGCCCTTTGAATCCTTTGTCGAAATGTATGGGTTGCCAGATTACAACGGAATTAACCCAACGAGTTTTATCGGTTTCTTGTATGTACTCATTTTTGGCATCATGTTCGGCGACCTTGGACAAGGCCTTATCTTGGCAATTGGTGGCGCTCTATACTACCGTAAAACCAAAATGCCACTCGCGGCGATTCTTTCTCGTTGTGGCATGTCCAGTGCCTTTTTCGGGGTGTTGTTCGGTTCTGTTTTTGGGTTCGAACATCTGCTTGACCCATTGCACGACGCACTTGGGTTTGGTGAAGTGCTCCCCATCCATGCCATTGACCCCGATGTCACAATGAGCTTTTTGATTGCGGTTTTAGGACTTGGCATTTTGATCACGATTGTGACCATCAGTATGAACATTGTACTAAAACTCAAGCAAAAAAATCTTGAAAGCGCGCTCTTCTCCAACAATGGGGTCGCTGGTTTGATTTTTTATGTCGGCGTCATCGCAGCAGTTGCGTTGTTGATGCTATCTAATATCAACATCTTAAATCCAATTTTCATTCTATTTGTCATTGTCTTGCCACTCCTTGTCATGTTTTTACGAGAGCCCCTCTACCATTGGGTAACCAAGAAAAAACAGCATTTGGAAGGTGGTGTTGCCGGTTTCATCATGCAAAACTTTTTTGAAGTCTTTGAAATGTTACTGGGATATATCGCAAACACCCTTTCCTTCTTGCGTATCGCAGGGTTTGTTTTGAGCCATGCCGGTATGATGGCCGTTGTCATGACCCTTGCCGAACAAGCCGGCAGTACCGGTTCTATTCCCGTTATCATTTTAGGAAATGTTTTTGTTATGATACTGGAGGCATTTCTGGTCGCCATTCAAGTCTTGAGATTAACCTTCTATGAAATCTTTAGTAGATTTTATGAAGGAGACGGCAAACCATTTAATCCTATTAAGATTCACTATGGCGAAAATGATTGATGCCCTATCGCTTTTTTCTATTCTTATTTCATTCGTTCCCACCTTGTATGGCCCATCGGGCAGATTGGAGCTTTTATCATGAATATTGTATTGTTTTTACTCGCACCACTCGTTGTTGTTGGATTGATGATGTTGCCTTTAATCAACATCTATCGTAAAAAAATGACCGGTAAAAAAGCTCGTTTTGGCATGATTTTAAATCTCTGTAGTTTCTTTGGTGTCGCCTTGGCAACCACCCTAACCCCATTGGGCCAATGGATTGCTTTGGCAGCAGATGGTGCAGGCCTTTCTGTCGGTTCTGGTTTGGGTTACCTTGCAGCGGCATTGGTTACCGGCCTTTCCAGTATCGGTGCAGGGATTGCAGTAGGTGCAGGTGCACCAGCGGCGATCGGTGCATGTAGCGAAGACCCAAAAGCATTTGGTCGTGCAATCGTATTCGTCGGCATGGGCGAAGGGATCGGCGTTTACGGTCTTTTGATTTCCTTCATGATCATCACCAATCTTGGATAAAGGATAATCATCATGAAATTCTTTTGTATCAGCGATAATATCGATACCCAAATGGGAATGCGCCTTGCTGGAATTGACGGGATCGTTGTCCATGAATTTGAAGAGACAAAACAAGCGTTGGAACAGTCGCTTGCAGATGAATCTGTCGGGATTGTCTTAGTAACACAAAAACTGTCAAGCCTTTGCTATGAAATGATTTATACGCATAAGCTTCACAACAAATCCCCGCTCATCGTTGAAATCCCGGACCGTCATGGTGATTCCAGTATTGGCGAAAACATTTCTCGTTACTTACAAGAAGCGATTGGCGTAAAGCTTTAAGAAAGCAGGTGTGTCCATGTCCTATCAACAGGATAAGTTGATTGCGTTTGAAAATTCCATTTTATCAAACACAACCCAAGAAATTGACAAATTGGAACAAGATCTTGCTACCTATGAAAAAGAAGAGCTTGCAAAGGCAAAGGAAGCGGAGTATCAAATGCTGTTTTCCTTTATGCAGACACAGGTGCAGGAGCTGAAAGCAAAATACAAAAAAATTGTCACAAAAGAAACTCTTTCCGGCAAACAAGAATTGCTGCTGTATCGCAATGCCCTTGCGCAGAAAATTTTTGATGAAGCCCAGGAAAAGATGTTGGCATTTACCGAGACGTTTGCTTATGCAGAATTTTTAAAAGAGAAGTTACAAGTAGCATTACAACAATTCCCCTGTGAAACTGCAACATTACTACTGCGAAAGGAAGATCTGTCGCTTGGTTCTGCATTGCAACAAGCCTTCCCTATCATCACTGCGGTAACGGTTGACCCAAAAAATACATTGGGTGGATTTTCTTTGAAAAACGAACAACAGGGGTTGTTATTGGATCAAACCTTTTCATCTGCACTTGAAGATAAAAAGCCCGCCTTCTATGCTGCTTGCGACTTGTCTGTGCAATTTTAAATCTCCACTGTCTTGTACAGGGAACAGGAGTGAACCACATGTCAAATGTCATCTATTCCATCAATGGACCCGTTGTCAAAATGCGGGACACCAAAGACTTTTCTATGTTGGAGATGGTATATGTCGGTGAAAGTAAAATCATCGGGGAAATCATTTCCATTACAGATCGTGAAACGACGATCCAAGTTTATGAAAGCACCACCGGATTGAAACCGGGAGAACCGGTTTATGCTACCGGTGGACCACTTTGTGTCACATTGGGACCGGGGATTCTATCGAATATTTTTGATGGAATCGAACGTCCTTTGCGTAATATGGCAGAGATTGAAGGCGCTTTCATCGGCATCGGTTCTGATATCGATGCCTTGGATACAAAAAAAGAGTACGATGTCACACTCACGGTCAAAGCAGGCGACCAACTAGTAGGTGGACAAATTTATGCCACCTGTCCTGAAACACCACTCATTGAGCATCGCTGTATGCTCTCGCCCCTCTTGTCAGGTAAGATCACCAATGTGATGCCAAACGGCAGTTACACCATCAACCAAACGGTGGCAACATTGACCGATGAGCAAGGAGTTGAGCATGCCTTAACCCTTTGCCAAAAATGGCCGATCCGTAATCCAAGACCCGTTTCGGAACGTCTGCCGATCACCAAACCTCTCATCACCGGGCAACGTGTGGTGGATACCATGTTCCCTGTTGCCAAAGGGGGAACTGCTGCAGTACCGGGTGGTTTCGGTACCGGTAAAACAATGACTCAACATCAGCTTGCCAAGTGGTGTGATGCGGATTTGATCGTTTACATCGGTTGTGGTGAGCGCGGCAATGAAATGACACAGGTTTTGGAAGAATTTTCAAAACTGATTGACCCGAGAACCAATAAAGCGTTGACCGACCGTACCGTCCTGATTGCCAATACCTCCAATATGCCAGTAGCCGCGCGTGAAGCGTCCATCTATACCGGTATTACCCTTGCCGAATACTATCGCGATATGGGCTATCATGTGGCGATCATGGCAGACTCCACCTCTCGTTGGGCGGAAGCATTGCGTGAAATTTCCGGTCGTTTGGAAGAAATGCCTGCGGAAGAAGGGTTCCCGGCTTACTTGCCGTCTCGTCTTTCTAGCTTCTATGAACGTGCAGGTTATATGATCAACCTCAATCAAACAGAAGGTTCTGTCACCATCATCGGCGCGGTTTCCCCACAAGGGGCAGACTTTTCAGAACCTGTCACCCAAAACACCAAACGCTTTGTTCGTTGCTTCTGGGCACTTGATAAAGCCTTGGCCTATGCCCGTCATTACCCTGCCATCAACTGGATGACCAGTTATAGCGAGTATGGCGATGAATTTTCCGATTACTATAAAGAACATGTCGGTGAGGATTTTGTGGCGATGAAACAACGCTTTTCAGCTCTTCTTGCCGAAGAATCCAACCTGATGGAAATCGTCAAATTGATCGGTGCAGATGTATTGCCGGACGATCAAAAACTTATCATTGAAATTGCCAAAACCATTCGTGTCGGCTTCTTGCAACAAAACGCATTTCACAAAGACGATACCTATGTTCCGATGGAAAAACAGTATCAAATGATGAAAGTGGTGTTATACCTCTATGATTGTGCAGGTGAATTGGTGGCACGCAACATTCCAATTTCCAACATGATTGCCACCGGGATATTTGATCGCTTAGCGCGTATCAAATATGATATCCCAAATGATCAATTGTCATTATTCGATTCTTATTATCAGGAGATCGATCAAAAAATTGCAGAAAGTGATCGTTGATGATCACTGCCACTGAAATGGAGTGAGAAATTTGTCTTTGCAATATATTGGACTAAAGGAGATCAACGGGTCGCTTGTCGTATTGGATGATGTACCAAATGCCAGTTATGATGAACTCGTTGAAATCACATTGCAGGATGGCAGTACCCGCCTCGGTCGTATTGTGCAGTTGGTGGGAAGTCGTGTCGTGGTACAAGTCTTTGAAGGGACCAATACCTTATCCCTACAAAATACCATAACCAAATTCACCGGAAAACCGATGCAATTGCCACTGTCTCCTGAAATGCTTGGACGTATTTTTAGCGGTGCTGGCAAACCCATTGATGGTCTTGGTGAGATCTATCCTGATCAATATGCCGACATCAACGGGCAGCCCATCAATCCTGTTTCACGTGTATACCCGAGAAACTATATTCGGACAGGAATTTCTTCTATCGATGCGTTGATGACACTCATTCGTGGGCAAAAATTACCAATTTTTTCCGATTCCGGTTTGAGCCACAACAAGCTTGCCGCACAGATTGTACGACAAGCAAAAATCGCCGATGAATCGGGACAAGGGTTTGCCATTGTTTTTGCCGCCATGGGGGTAAAGAATGACGTTGCAGATTATTTCAAAGCAAAATTTGAAGAGAGTGGTGTATTGGAACGCGTTGTCATGTATGTCAACCTGTCTAATGACCCGATTATTGAACGCATTCTGACCCCACGTTGTGCGCTGACTGCTGCTGAATATTTGGCGTTTGAGCACAACATGCACATCCTTGTCATCCTCACTGATATGACTTCCTATGCGGAAGCGGTGCGTGAATTTTCTTCTTCTAAAGGGGAAATTCCGGGTAGAAAAGGGTATCCGGGGTATCTGTATTCTGACCTAGCGTCGCTCTACGAAAGAGCAGGCGTCATTGAGGGTGCCACTGGTTCGGTTACGCAAATTCCGATTTTGACTATGCCGAACGGCGACATCACCCATCCAATCCCCGACTTGACAGGCTACATCACCGAAGGTCAGATTGTATTGGATCGCAACCTTGCCCAGTCAGGTGTCTATCCGCCGATTGCGGTACTCCCCTCTTTGTCGAGATTGATGAAAGATGGGATCGGGGACGGCTATACCCGATCGGATCACCAGTCGGTCGCCAATCAGCTGTTCTCTTGTTATGCAAAGGTTACCGATGCGAGAGCGTTGGCTTCGGTTATCGGGGAGGAAGAACTCTCTAAAACCGATAAGGCTTATTTAGAGTTTGGGCGTCAATTTGAAAAACATTTTGTCGGACAAGGGGAAGATGAAGATCGTACCATTGAACAGACATTAGATCTCGGGTGGGATCTGCTCTGCTTGATGCCGAAAGAAGAGCTCGATCGTATTGACACCGACCTGTTGTTCCAATTCTACGATTCCAACCGTGCAGATCGATTCCGCAAACGTTCTGCCTATTAAAGGAGTGAGCCACTGTGGCCGTTTTACCGGTTTTCCCGACCAAAGGGAATCTGATCAGTACAAAAAAATCGCTGAGTTTGGCATCACTCGGCTTTGATTTGATGGACCGTAAGCGAAATATTCTCATTCGTGAGATGGTCTCACTCATCGATCAAGTCAAAGAGTTGCGTGTCCAAATTGAGGACACCTATGCCCGTGCTTATCGTGCCTTACAGCGAGCAAACATCACCATGGGAGTCATTGAACCGTTGGCAGAAGGAATTGAAATTGACAATGGGGTTCATATTACTTACCGCAGTGTCATGGGGGTGGAGATTCCAAAGGTCACCTTTGAGAGTACGCAGCCTTCCCTTTTGTATGGGTTCAACGATACCGACTCGCAGTTCGACCAAGCGTATATTGAGTTTGAGCGTGTCAAGCATCTCACCGTAACCCTTGCAGAGGTGGAAAATAGCGTGTGTCGTCTTGCCAATGAAATCAAAAAGACACAGCGCCGCGCCAATGCGCTCAGTAACATTGTCATTCCACAATTTGAGGATACCATCAAGATGATTTCCAATGCGTTGGAAGAAAAAGAGCGTGAAGAATTCAGTCGCTTGAAGGTTATCAAAAAACAGTCTGCTGACTAAATGAATATAACAAAAAAGTAGCGAAAAGGAAATATTCCCTTTTCGCTACTTTTTTGTTGACAAACATACTATCAGTATGATATGATATTTACATACCATTGGTATGGGAGGTAACACTATGGCCAGAAATAAATATCCGGAACAAACAGTGGAACGCATTCTTGATGTGTCTGCAAGACTTTTTCTCGAAAAGGGCTATGACAATACCAGTTTGCAGGACATTATCAATGAACTCGGTGATCTCACAAAGGGTGCGATCTACCATCATTTTAAATCAAAAGAAGATATTTTCGATGCTGTTGCGACCAAACTTGGTGATGCTAATGGGCAGTTTTTTATCGATATGAAAAATAATAGCACTTTAACAGGTGCTGAAAAACTAAAAAAAGTCCTTGCGCTTAATATTTGTAGTGAAGCCTCAAGCGCAATTATTGGTATGATACCAAACCTTTTGGACAATCCAAAGCTTTTAGCAATTCAGATGAAAATTAATATGGATGAAGTTGTTCCGAAATATCTATTTCCTATTGTAGAGCAAGGTGTAAATGATGGCTCAATTATTTGTGATAAACCTTATGAGCTTGCAGAGCTTATCACAATATTACTTAATACTTGGCTTAGCCCTGTTTTGTTTGGAACTGATAAAAGTCGAATAGCTAATAAATGCAAGATGATCAACGAACTTGTATCACAATACAATCTTGTGTTATTTGATGATGCACTGATAGAGAAACTGGAACAGCTGTAAAAAATAACTGCTCTTCACCGAGCAGATTATTTTTAAACATATACATACCAACCGAATGTATGATAATTTAAAAAGGAGAGACTTTATGGATACCATTATAAAAACAACACAACTATGCAAATGTTACGAGCACACACCTATCCTCAATCAGATCGATTTAGAAGTAAAAAAAGGAGATCTCATCGGGCTACTTGGCAGCAATGGTGCAGGCAAAACTACCCTACTCAAACTACTCGCAGGATTACTTGAACCATCAGAGGGTGTGATCAACGTCTTTGGCCACTCCCCTTGGGAGGAGCGTGACAAGGTACTGAAGCGTCTTGGTATCCTGATCGAAACACCTGTTTTCTATGAACACCTGACCGCTTACGAAAACCTTGCCATTCATTTGGCATATCTGGATGCAACTGCTGATATAAGCGAGATCTTAAAATCTGTCGGTCTGTTGCAGATAGAACATAAACCTGTTGCAAAATTTTCTATGGGCATGAAGCAAAAACTTGGTATTGCCAGAGCCATCAGCCACAATCCAGACATACTGCTACTTGATGAGCCGATCAATGGACTTGACCCTGTGGCAATCAAAGAAATGAGAGAACTGTTTATCCGTCTGAAAGAAAGCGGTACAACCATTCTTCTATCAAGTCATATTTTAGGAGAAATTCTGCAAACCACTGAACGTGTGGTTGTTATTTCAAATGGTCATTTGACGGACCTTGGAAAAGTAAGCGACTTACAACTGGCATATGGCAGTGAAATTGAAAATGTTCTCATCGAAAGGATGCGTGGCTAATATGACAAAACTAATCAAACTTGAACTGAGAAAGAACAATCTAAAACCATACTTGCTTTTTGTGGTTGGTATCTTTTTTGCTATAACAATCATGGGCCTATTGTTTTGCGCTGTGCCTTTTTTAGAGCCAAATGACCCTGCAGCACAGGAGTTTTCAGACCCCAATATGGTGATCACGATGATTTCCATCATCTCGATGAGTGCCTTTTCTATTTTAGCATCAATCATGCACGCAAAATTTATTGTTGAAGAATACACCGGACGAAAAAACGTATTGCTCTTTACCTATCCGCAAAAAAGAAGTTGCATTCTTATTGCCAAATTCACACTAATCTTTGTCTTTGTGTGCGTCATGACATGCATGATCAATATGCTTGCTTGTGCCGCTGTCGGATGGGTCGGGACTACGGTAGGTCTTCTCTCACAGCCTTTCACAGACATAACCTCCATGCTTAAACTATCCTTGATCTTTGCATTTGTAGCAAACTTTATTGGATTGATTGCCTTACGTTTGGGCTTTTACAAAAAATCAGTCATCCTACCAATCGTGAGCGCAACCATCCTCGTTTCCCCGTTCGGCAATGCTGTTATGTTACTGGGAAGCAATGCCGACATTGCTTTTATTGTCGCCGGGGGTGTACTGCTGTTCGTTTCTGCTACACTTTTTGTCGGACTGCTGAAAAGGGTCAATAGAATGGAATGTATCAGTTAAAAAATAAATGAATGCAGAATGGAGTGTTTCTATGAAACAAACAACATTATGGAAAAAAGATTTCACCTTGGTAGTCATCGGGCAAATCATATCGCTTTTTGGCAATGGCATTTTGCGATTTGCCCTACCACTTTATCTGTTGCAAGTCACCGGTTCTTCTGCCGTTTTCGGTCTGGTGAGTGCACTGTCCTTTCTACCGCTCATCATCCTCATGCCGATCGGCGGTATCCTTGCCGACCGTGCCAACAAACGCAATATTATGGTGCTACTGGATGCGCTCACCGGCATTTTTATGCTTGCTTTTTTGTTGCTACTGGGCAACATTGCCCTCACCCTATTGCTTGTTATCACCTTGATGCTCCTGTACAGCATCAGTGGACTTTATCAACCAACGGTGCAAGCAAGTGTACCCATTCTTTTAGACAAAACAGTACTTGTAAAAGGCAATGGCATTGTGAGCAGTATTAGCGGACTTGCCAACCTCCTCTCCCCTATTATCGGTGGGTTGTTGTTCGGTACATACGGCATCACCCCGATTGTCACGCTCTCGATTATTTGTTTCTTGCTATCGGCAGTATTGGAATGTTTTATCAAAATCCCACATCAAAAATCCACGCAAAAGGGGTCGGTTTTTCAGTTGGTCAAAGAAGATACTGGGCAGGCAATCGCCTTTATCTTTCGCAAAAAACCAACATTGAGAAAGTTGATTGGCATTGTTCTCTTACTGAATGCTTTTATCAGTGCAATGATCATCATAGCACTGCCTGTGCTCATCACCGAGCGACTGTTGCTGTCCGAAGAACTATACGGATTTTCTCAAGGGGTGTTGGCACTCGGTGCACTATGTGGTGGTGTCATGACCAGTGTGCTTGGAGACAAGTTGAAAATAGAGCAACTTTCACGCTACCTTGTATACACCGCTGTCACATTACTACCACTCACCTGTTCTATGTTGTTTGCAAACAATCCGATCATCTCCTATATTCTCATATTGGTGACATCCTTCGCCCTCATGTGTGTTGTCACAACAATCTCTGTGTTAATCATCACCTACATTCAAAGTCAAACAACCACGCAGATGATCGGTAAAGTCATGGCGTTTCTGATGACTATTTCCATGCTTGCGACACCGTTTGGGCAAGCCATATATGGCATTGCCTTTGAATGGAGTGTGGGAAAGGAATGGATCATCCTCCTAGGGGTGGTGTTGATCGTCTTACTCATCAGCGGTTATACCAGACGAATTTTCAAATAACTCAATGACAAAAAATAGCGGATATGAAGATTTTTCTTCACATCCGCTATTTTGATTTTTTAGATGACTTGTGTTCCCTTTTGCATGGCAATGGTGCCGGTACGAGCAACTTCTAACATCCCATATGGCCCCAACAGTTCCAACAGCATATCCAAACGGTTGGGTCGGTCAGACATTTCAATGGTGATGCTATCAGGTGAAATATCCGCAACTTTTGCGCCCATAACCTGTGCCACATCAATGACGTCCCCTCTTGTTTTTGCCGTTGCCGCAACTTTGACGAGAAGCAGTTCTCTACTAGTTGTTTCCCCAACCACCAAACGTCTCAGTTTGATGACATCGATGAGTTTGTTGAGTTGCTTTTCTACTTGCTCGACGGTGTAGTCATCGCCATCCACAATGATGGTGATACGTGACACCGTTGGGTCATCCGTCACACCAACAGCTAGGGAATCAATGTTAAATCCACGTCTCGAAAACAAGCCGGAGACACGAGACAATACCCCTGCATGGTTCTCTACAAGCATTGAAATTGTATGTTTCATCGGTCTCCCTCCTTACAAAGTACTTTCTTTTTGATGTACCATGACCTGTAACAGGTATGGTCCTTTTTGTTGTAACAGTGCGTTGACTTCTTCGTCCAAGTTCGCCGTACCGTCAATGCGCTTGCTATCGATGCCATAGGCTTTTGCAAGACTGACAATATCAGGGCTACCGGATAGATCAACCGCCACTTGATTGCCGGCATACAATTTATCCTGCAACTCACGCACCATGCCGAGTTTTCCATTGGTCATGACGATAATTTTGATATCCACTGCATGTTGGCAAATGGTCCCCAGTTCCATCATTTGCATTTGAAAGGATCCGTCTCCACAGACAGCAAATACCTGTTGATTTGGTGCTGCAAGTTTTGCCCCAATGGAGGCCGGAATAGAGTACCCCATGGTGCCCATCCCACCGGAAGTGAGATAGCGTCCCTGTTTGACTTGGTAGTTGCCCACTGTCCAAATTTGGTTTTGTCCGACATCCGATACCACGATGGCATTGTCATCGGCGGCAGCAGAAAGTTTTCTCAAAAATTCTTTTGGATTGACAAACCCTTCAAAGGCTGGTTCATTGCGTAGCGTGTTGTTTTTGATTTCATGGAGATAGGAAACCCATGCGTCTTCACAAGTAAATGCCGCTTTTTCAAGTAATGCGGTCAAAATCACTTTGGCATCACCGACCAGTGGGATGTCGCAAAAAAGATTTTTGCCGATTTCAGCAGGGTCAATGTCTATGTGAATGATTTTGGCATGTTCGTTGAGCGCTTTCGGATTTGGCACAGCACGGTCTGCCGCTCTTGCCCCGATGAGCAATACCAAGTCTGCTTTAGACAAAGCCATATTGGCCACACGTTTGCCGTGGGTTCCCACCATACCAAAATACAATGCATCTTCCGTTGGCAAGGCGCCAACCCCCATCATGGTAGAAACAACTGGAATGTTGGTTTTTTTAGAAAAGGCACAAATCTCTTCTCGTGCCCCTGCCGCAAAAACACCACCACCGGCAAGAATCAGCGGCCGCTTTGCTGCTTTGAGTGCCGACAGCACACGTTTCATCTGCCCCGGATGCCCTTCAATGGTTGGCTTATAGCTTCTGAGCGATACCGTTTCCGGATAGGAAAATTCAATTTTCTCCTGCTGTACATCCATTGGTACATCAATGATGACAGGACCCGGTCGACCGGTACCTGCAAGGTAAAATGCCTCTTTGAAAATACGTGGAATCTGTGCAGGGTCTTTGACAATATAACTGTATTTGCTGAAAGGCTCTACTGCTCCTGTAATATCCGCTTCCTGAAAAACGTCACTGCCGAGCAATTCACGGGTGACTTGCCCTGTAATGGCAACCATCGGGATGGAATCGGCATA
This sequence comes from uncultured Oscillospiraceae bacterium, assembly GCA_964370215.1. Classification (GTDB taxonomy): domain Bacteria; phylum Bacillota; class Clostridia; order Oscillospirales; family Ruminococcaceae; genus Massiliimalia. Next base: position 45,793 of record CAYJIM010000001.1, on the reverse strand, counting down.
CGCTGCTGCAATCGCCGGAATGAGGTTGAGTGCCCCCGGTCCCGAAGTTGCAATACACACCGCAGGTTTGCCTGTCACTTGCGCATACCCACTCGCTTCATGTCCCGCATTTTGTTCTTGTCGTACCAAAATATGACGGATGGTACTTTCCGATAACGCATCATAAAAAGGGCAGATAGCAGCACCAGGGTACCCGAAAGCGACTGTCACCCCTTCTTCTTGTAAACATCGCACCATTGCTTTTGCAACTGTAATCACAATATTCCCTCTCTTCTCTTTTGTCGTAATCTTTCCAAGCCAAATCTATTCAATCGATTTATATTCTAGTATAGCTTACTTTCTATTATTTTGCAAGTTTACAAATTCGTATTCAATAATAACGAAAAGACCACCGCAACACCAAACATCACAATAAATGCTGTGATCATCAAAAATAACGTTTTGGCATATCCTTTTGGCTGTAGTAAATCTGCAGCATCCATTTTCACCATCAAGGGGTGCAATGTAAGATAATAGAGTGCAATGGATAAAATCATCGCAATCGCGGCTGCAAGTTTGATTTTATCATCGCCAAACGACAAAATGACTACCAACAACGCGATAAAGATCATCTTGCTATTCGCCACCCAATTTGCCATATAGCGCTGAAAAAGATGGGTTGACTGATCCATCTCCCCTTGACTCCATTGTTTAAAAACCGACAATCCATTGCCATACTTGAAGTTCGGTTTAAAATAAATAATCAATACATTACTCAATTCCAGTAGAATGAATAATAGAATTGCAACTTCCAACATACTCATTACGCTTCCTCAAAAATCAATTTAAATAAGATTGTCTTCAACAGGTGTTTACAACAACAGCCGTATACAAGCCATCATATGTCCAATATTTCCTTCACCTGCAAATCGGCTGTGGTCAAAAAAGTCTTCGTTTATAGGCATCCACAACAGCGGATTGGCTTCCTCAACCAATGTAATCACCTGTTGTAATCTACCATAATACACCGCAATTTCTTCGGCAAATGGTGGGTAGATTAAAGTCATCAGCGGTGCCAATACAATATCCTGTTCGGTAATACCGGTTTCTTCTGAAAGCTCACGATAGGCTTCCGATAGCGCATCATCCGATTCAACTTTACCACCCACAAAATTGTAAAGTCCCTGATAGGGATCCTTTGCACGCTTGCACATCAACACCTGTTGCGCTGTTGGGTCCAGCACAATAATCAAATTCAGCCGTTTCATTGTTTTCTACCCTACCGTTGTCGTACTCAGCCACCAAGTGACGGTAACAAAACTCAATACCAGTTGTAGAATGGCAAAACGGAACACCACTTGGGTATTCGACCACCCTTTGTTTTTACGCATATGGTCATGAATCGGTGTTCTGGTATTGGCTAAAATTTTAATTTTCAAAAAGCGCAGGAGCGATACTTTGATCAAGCCCAACCCACCATCAATGATAAAGAGCAATGCCAATGGAATAAATAATATTGGATTACCTGTTTTTAAAATGGCGATCGCAATGAAAAAACCGATTGCACGAGATCCTGCATCACCCATCATCATGACATTTGGATTGGCATTGAACCACAGATAGGCCACAATGACCGAAATCATCACCAATACCACCGGTGCAAAGGTAGGCGAAACAACCTCTAACATAAAGTAAATACCACCAAGAGTGATGATCCCTAAAGTGCCGGAAAGGCCATCTACCCCATCGGTACAGTTTGTCACGTTAATGGAAGCCCACACCAAGATGATGGACAACACAAAAAATAATACAGGATGCAGTGTGATAGGATCTGCCACAAACGGAATGGAGATGGTCGATCCATTGAAATTATAATAAGTCCAAGTCAGTAGTCCTGCCAAAATCAAATCGAGCAACCCTTTTTTGTATTCACTCCATGGATTTGCTGACGCATCATCCAAAAATCCTGTCACCATTGCGGCAACGGTTAAAAGCAAATAAATGGCAGTCTCCAGTTGAAACGGCAACAGTACAACTGCCACCACAGCAAATACAATGATAAAAATCAAACCAGCACCACGAGGACGCCCCTGTGCCACTTTGCCGTCAACCGCAAATGCACGTCCGCCATCCTTTGGCAGCTTTCCTGCAAAGGCTTTCAACATTACAAAGGTCAGTGCAAATCCTGCCAGTACCGACAGGATCATCATCATTTCATTTTCAATCCCAAACATTAGTTCTCGTCTCCATTCTCTTTCCCAAAGATTGCATCCGCAAGTGCACCTAAATTTTCAAATTGATAGTCCGGCTGAATATCGGAATGCAGTAAATCTGCTTGTTTTGTTTCCCCACACAATACCAAAACAGAGGTAATGCCAGCTTCTTTTCCGATGGCAATATCGGTATAAAGCCGATCTCCTACCATGGCAATTTGTGAAAGGGGGATGTTGAATTTCTGTGCTGCTGCTTCCACAATAAAGCGATTGGGCTTTCCGATAATGACATCCGGTGCTTTTTTGGTACATGCCTTAACAAAAGCAATCATCCCACCAATATCCGGCATGACCCCTCCTGCGATGGGGCAGTTAAAATCCGGGTGGGTGGCGATAAAGGGAATGCCTTGTCGTACAAAATCACAGAGTTTCCATAATTTTTCATAAGTCAGTCCGGTATCAAACCCAAGTACTGCGACATCCGGCATTTGATCCGTCAGTGTGAGCCCGGCTTCCGAAAATTCCTGTTGCAAATTTTCAGTGCCAACCAGATAAACGGTCGGCATATCCCCGTCCTTTTTCAGATAACGAATGGTTGCTTCACCGGAAGTCATCACACGATCCAACGAAAAGTCAAATCCCATATGAGAGAGTTTCTTCAAATAGTCTTTGCGGCTTTTGGAGGAGTTATTGGTCAAAAACACAAATTCTTTTTCCGACTTCTCCATTTCTGCTACAAATCTTGCCGAACCCGGCAACAATTTATCACCCAAATAAAAGGTGCCATCCATGTCCAATAAAAACAAGCGTATATTTTGCAGTTTTTGCATGCTATATCTCCTCTTGGAAAATGGGACGTCCACATCGCAGACGCCCCTTTATTATGTTATTTAATTGTCTTCCCTTTGGCTCCACCCACTGCTTTTGTCTTTGCCGGTTGCTGCTCTTTCGTTCCGATATCTTCAAAAATAATATCGTCGAATTCCTCTTCTTCAAAGTAAAATTCATCAGGACGTTGTTCACCGGTACGTTCGTAATAGGGGGCAATAATATGTTTGTTGATGATCGGGTAGCAGTTGAACATCACCAAGAACGCCGAAGTCGAAAATAACAGTACCGCAAACACAAGCATGGCGATAAGCATTTGCACCGCGCCCCACCAAAAGAGTAGCAACGACCCGACAAACAAAATTGCCAAACCGAGTAATGTGACAACATTGGATTTCAATCCGACAATCGAGAGCAAAAAGGCATTACGCATCATCGGGAACAACTTCATGTCCAAAATTGGAATCATACAAAACATATAACAGTTGACAAGAACCCACATGATGGCAATACATCCAGAAACCCCAAACATCACCCACATTAAAATATTGTCTGTTGCCGCTTGTTCATAGTAAAAAGGAATACTGACTGACAATAAAAAGGCAACAGCCAAATCAATCAGCCAAAATCCGATACTCTGTTTAAAGTTTGATTTAAAAGCATCAAAAAAGTCGGAGAACAAAAAGACCCCACGTTCGTTGACCATATCTTTCATGACACGACACATCGCCACATAGGCAGGCCCTATCGTGATAATCGGAAGGCTAAACAATAAAAAGATCAGGTTCAATTGGATGAGCTTCCAAAATTTACGGAAATAGAGATCCCAAAAAACGAAAAATCGTTTTTTCTCCGGTCCTCCTTTATCGACACCTTTCCCCGGTCTGGTGTAATCGAAAAAACCAAAGATTCCTGCCATACTACATCCTCCTCATTTTACATCCGATCTATAATGAAAATAGCTGTGCCCCAATCATAGCTGTGATACCGTCTACAACTGCTGCCACTGTCATAAACAATAAGAGCACCAATTGTTTCAGCCCATACAATTTCACAACAGCTACATTTGCAGCAAAATCACCTTTCACGATTGCTGAAAAAAACATGCCCGAAAGCCGAAAACTTTCCTTTGTCGCAAAGAGTAATGCCGAAAGTGAGAGCACTGCACCCGGTAGAATCAGCAACGTCGCATACCCAATACCGGTCATGCCATAAGTTAAAAACATCGAGCCAATGAGTGCACCTAAACTCATGCCTTTAAAAAACAACAACAAGATACAAAACACAGATCCAAATGCCCAAAACCCAAACAATGCAATCAGTAACAGGTACAGAAAATTAGAAAATAAGGCACTGCCTAGAATAGCAAAAAAATGCGCTTCCAGCCGCTTTGTTAAGGTCTCTGCTTGCAACAATGAAAATTGTTCCAACAACAACGCATTTTCCTGTAGAAGCATTGCACCGTACAACAACCCGATCATCAAAAACAAAAATGGCAATCGTGTGCGCAACCATTCACCAAACTGCTTTGGCGTGTTTTTCATATTCAGCTGTTTTCGATAGTTTTGTGCATCAAAATAGTAGCTTGTCTTCATTTCTCATCATCCTTATCATAAACGTTTGCTACTATAGATATGTTACCAAACTATAAATAATACCGAAGATGATACGACAAGATAAAAAATAGGATATTTTTTCAAGCAAAAGCTCCAATTTATCCTACAAAAGAACGAGACTTTGAGAACTTCACCTTTTTGCGCGTCGGAACACAAAAGGATGATAAAAACATTGGCGCCATCACGGTCAGCAATTTGAGTCCGCTAAACATCGTGATTGGTGCGGACTGAAAGGCCAAACGCAACAGCAAAAAGATACAACCAAAGACTAACGTCAAAACCCCTGTCAAAAAAAACCGCTTTTCACGATTGCTACGAGTGACCAAAATCCCCGTTACAAAGCTGCCCACTGCCAAAGAAAGGAGTGAAAACGGCTCAAAAAACGACGGCAACTCCGTTACGGTCAATAGGATTGACGAGAGCAATGCTGTTAACATACAAGCTACAATTCCTGCAATAACGCTGAAAAACAAAGGCGCGAATAAATCACGTCCTTTGTTTTTTCTCAGTCGATCAAATGATTGCATGCAGATCTCCCCTTCCATTTCTCACTTGGTACACTGTATGAAATGGTTGAGAAAAACATGCCATCAATTTTTTGTTTACGCTTCGGTGTCGTGAATGGTTTCGTTGGACTGAATTGCCCATTTTTTCACACGAATTTTGTTGCGCTCACCGGCAGTTTCAATGACAACGGTGTCTTCTTTGACGCTGACAACGATACCGATCAAACCACCGATGGTGATGATCTCATCGCCAACTTGAACATTTTGACGCATTTTTTGTGCTTCTTTTTCTTTCTTTCTTTGTGGACGAAGCAACAAAAAGTACATCGCAACAAAGATTAAAATCAAAGGGCCGAAGGTCACTGCCATCGAGAGCACTTGGCTCATTGGGTCAGTTGCTGCCGCATCTGCGGTGGTTGTTGCGAGCATAAATAGGTTTGTCATAGTTAGATCCTCCAAAATAAATTAGTAACAATACTTGCTAAGTATACCACAGGTTCCCCTGTCTTTCAACCAAATTGCAAAAAGTTTATGATTCATTCAAAACTTTACAGGGAAGTGGCATTTTTATTTGTTGTTCAAATACTCATCCATTGCTTTGGCGGCCTTTTTGCCTGCTCCCATTGCAAGGATGACGGTTGCAGCCCCCGTTACCGCATCGCCACCGGCGTAAATGCCTTCTCTGGTGGTTGCCATTGTTTCTTCATCAGCGACCAAACAACCCCAACGATTGGTGTCAAGGCCTTCCGTTGTGGTACGGATGAGTGGATTTGGCGAGGTACCCACCGCCATGATGACGGTATCAACATCCAACACAAATTCACTGCCTTCTACCGCTTTGGGACGACGGCGACCTGATTCATCCGGTTCACCAAGTTCCATTTTTTGGCATTCCATGCCACAAACTTGTCCGCTACCATCGTCCAAAATTTTATTGGGGTTGGTCAACAGTGCAAACTGGATGCCCTCTTCTTTTGCATGATGAATTTCTTCCAAACGTGCTGGCATTTCTTCTTCCGAGCGACGGTAAACGATATAAACATCCGCACCCAGGCGTTTTGCGCTGCGTGCCGCATCCATCGCTACATTCCCACCGCCAACAACAGCAACTGCTTTGGATTGACGAATCGGTGTATCATAGTCCACATCATAAGCTTTCATCAAATTGATGCGAGTGAGGTATTCATTGGCCGAGTAAACACCGACTAGTGCTTCTCCTTCAATCCCCAAAAAGCCGGGAAGGCCTGCACCGGAACCGATGAACACCGACTCGTAACCCATCTCCATCAATTCATCGATAGAAAGGACTTTCCCAATGACCATATTCATTTCAATTTTCACACCGAGGTCTACCAATTGATCAATCTCTTGTTGTACAATGGCTTTTGGCAAACGGAATTCCGGAATGCCGTATACCAACACACCACCCGGTTTGTGGAAGGCTTCAAAAATAGTGACATCGTATCCCATACGCACCAAGTCGCCTGCACAACTAAGTCCGGCAGGACCTGCGCCGATCACAGCGACTTTTCGCCCATTGCTAATTGGTTTTTCTACTGTCGGTTGTGGCGTGCTCATATGTAAATCTGCCACAAAACGCTCCAATCGACCAATCCCGACCGACTCGCCTTTGATGGCACGGACACAAAGCCCTTCACATTGGCATTCTTGTGGGCAGACACGACCGGAAATTGCCGGCAACGCATTGGTTTGGGCCACAATTTTATAAGCCTCTTCAAATTGTCCTTCCGCCACTTTTTGTACAAATTCAGGAATCTGCACGTTGACCGGACATCCGGCAACACACGGTTTATGTTTACAGTTCAAACAACGAGTTGCTTCCTCGATTGCCATTTCAGCGGTATAACCGAGTGCCACTTCTTCAAAATTCTGATTTCTTACCTGTGGATCCTGTTCCGGAATTGCCACTTTTTTCAAGGACATGTTTGCCATTATTCTTCCCCCTGTTCCAACAATCGACAGTGATCGTCACGTTCTTGTCTGCGGTAGACGGAATTACGATTCATCAACTCATCAAAATCTACCAAATGTCCATCAAAATCAGGCCCGTCTACACAGGCAAATTGAATTTTCCCATCGACGGTCACGCGACAACCACCACACATACCGGTACCATCAATCATGATTGGATTGAGCGACACAATGGTTTTGATGCCGTACGGTTCCGTGACTTTACATACAAATTTCATCATCGGAATCGGGCCGATTGCAATGACCAAGTCATAGTCACTGCCACCATCGATGAGTGCTTTTAACGCATCGGTAACAAATCCTTTTTGCCCATAAGAGCCATCATCGGTGGTCAATACCAATTGGTCACTCACCGCTTTCATCTCTTCTTCTAAGATCACAATATTTTGATTGCGAAATCCTGCAATCATATCGACTTTTGCACCCATTTCATGCAGGGCTTTTGCCTGCGGATAAGCGATGGCACAACCTACCCCGCCACCAATGACACAGGCTTTTTTGATGCCGTCAAAATGGGAGGCTACCCCCAACGGTCCGACAAAATCGAGAATTTCATCCCCTTCGTTCAGCGCCGCCAATCTGGTGGTTGCTTTCCCGATGGTTTGAAAAATAATGGTCACCGTGCCGGCCTCACGGTTATAATCTGCGATGGTCAGTGGAATACGCTCACCCACTTCATCCACACGGAAAATAATAAATTGTCCTGCTTGTGCTTTTTTGGCGATAAATGGTGCCAGCACGTCCATGCGTACCACTGCATCATTGAGTATTTCTTTTTTTACAATAGGAAACATCTTTTCAGTCCTCCAAATTCTCCATACCATTTGATAGCGTAACTTGCTCATTGCTGAACAATTGACATATCTAGTTCCTAATTATAGCTGATTAGTGATGACTTTTCAAGTATTTTTCTCAATCCATTCTATTTTTTATTGAAAGTAGTAGGTTTTTCATGCAAAATTTAGAAAAATGCACGATCCATTGTTAATCAAATAACAGGATCGTGCATTCAAATCAAATAAATACTGTATTATAATTGCGGATTGACAATAAATTTACCAAGTGCGCGCTGTTTCGGATCGGATAGTACGGTAGACAATTCCTCTAGCGAAATTTCACGGTACACCATTGATGCGACATCCAAGCGATTGCGGTCAATGAGGGTCAACGCACGTTCTTGGGTGTAAGGGTTGATGTAGGATGCTTTGATGCTCAATTCCTTTTCAAACACGGTGAACGGCTTGATTGCCACGGTATCGTCCGGCTTTGTCAAGCCAAACAGCATGACTGTTGCACCTTTACCGGCAATGTCAATCGCCTGCTCCACTGTTTTGGGAAGTCCTGCACATTCAATGACACAGTCCACTTGATGTAGTTTTTCCGCTGCAAGGATTGCATTGACATCCTGTGTCAATGGGTCGATGCAAAGATCGGCGCCCAATTTTTTTGCCGTTTCACGTTTTGCCTCTACCGGTTCCAATAGCACTGCCACACCGGCACCTGCTAGTTTCGCCAATTGTAACATGAGAAGGCCAATCATCCCACCGCCGATGACAACAACGGTATCCCCTGCTTTTAGGTTGCAAAGATCCATACCGTGCAAACAACAGGCAACCGGCTCGGTCATTGCCGCTTGTGCAAAGGTGATGCGTTCAGAAAATCCATGGCACTGTTTTTGTGGCGCGACAACAAACTGTGCAAAGCCACCATCCTGCATGGTGCCAATGCCTTTCATGCCGGTACAAAAATGCGCCATACCATGTTGACAATAGTAGCAGCTGCCGCAGGTGTCATTCGGGTCGACACAGACACGATCGCCAACGGTGAAATCGGTTACGCCTTCACCAACCGCTTCCACTATACCTGCAAACTCATGTCCCAAGACAGTGCCTGGTTGGGTGTCACCACACCCTTTATCCCCTTCAAAAATATGTACATCGGTGCCACAAATACCACACGCCATGACTTTGACTAACACTTCACCTGCGTGTGGGGTTGGAACGGTCTTTTGCAAAATATCCATTTGGTGCTTTCCTTGAAATACTGCTGCTTTCATTTCCATGATACGGACACTCCTTTTTATTGTTCTTGTATATATTTTCACAATATTATTTAGTGTATCATAGTAGACAAAAAGAATCAAGTATGAAATGATTGACAAGAAGTAAAATTGCCTTTATACTGAATATAGAGCAATATTTTTAGTACATTTTCACCCTCGTGACATAAAGGAGGTTTTTATGGACTCTTCAAATTTAGTGGCAGGTGTGCCACCCGGAGGTTTTCGTGACACCCAAGAGGTGCGCATTCTCATCTGTTATCTACTCAATGCCGTGAAACAACCACTTTCCAAGGAACAGTTGAATCACATTTTCAATGAACAAAACCTCGTGCAGTATTTCGTCTTTTCCGACGCTCTTGCAAAACTTGTTTCCCAAAAACAGGTGGAGGTCGAAACGATTCACGGGGAGGAATATTTCACCCTCACTTCACTTGGAGAGACAACTGCACAAATGTTACAGAGTTCTTTACCACGCACCGTCAGAGATCGGGTAGTAAGTGCGACAATGACACTGTTACATCGACGTAAAATCGAACAGGAAACCAAAGTGGAAACGGTGCCGATGGGTGCAGGCTTTGAAGTGCGTTTCACCATCCATGAAAAGGATGTCAACTTGATGAAGTTTTCGATGTTTGTACCCGACATGACACAGGCTGAATTGATTCAAAATCGATTTTTATCCGATCCCGTTGAATTTTATCAAAGGGTCATCGGTTATTTAGTTTGTGGTACCGAAAAATATCCAAAGTGATAAACCCAAAGAATGCTCCCATCAACATTACAGTGATACTGTAACGTTGGTGGGAGTTTTTATCGTGTTTACACGACATTGGGTGCTATACTATTTTACAGAGTTTTGGTAAGACTCGATCATTTTTTTGACCATTTGTCCGCCAACGCTACCTGCTTCACGGGAAGTCAAGTGTCCGTTGTAACCACTTTTCAGGTCTACCCCTACTTGAGATGCAGCTTCCATTTTAAATTTGTCCATTGCTTCGCGTGCTTCCGGCACGACAAGACGGTTATTGCTTTTGCTAGTCATAGTCTTTCTCTCCTTTAGATTTGGGTTCTTTTTTGTTTCCGTGTTTGTGTTATTATTATAAACGACAAACTTCTTGTTATAAGCGGAAAATATATCAAAATAATTTGTAAAATTTAGTATTCCGCTAAAACCCTGCTATTTATTGGGTAAATAAACGAAACCTTCTCCTATTCTTGTGTTTTTTTAGCAATAGCAGAAAAATGTCAAAAAGGTATTGACTTTTCTAAAATTCATGCTATAATAGTATATGTTGACAAAACAAATTATTTGTTTTGCTGTATGGGAGCATAGCTCAGCTGGGAGAGCATCTGCCTTACAAGCAGAGGGTCACAGGTTCGAGCCCTGTTGTTCCCACCATACAAAAAAACTGCAATACCAATTGGTATTGCAGTTTTTTTGTTGTCTTATTGATTTTCTATTAAATCGATGACGTCTTCCTGCTTCATCGTCAATAGCATTTGGTTTTTGATAACATCACGCACAAGACCCCGCGCCTGCTGATTGATTTGAAAAATTTCCTGCAAGGTGTGCTTTCCCTTTGCGACAATACCCACAGAAACGCTAGTGGCTTCTGTCTGTTCGGTCAGGTCAATCAAGGGTGTGATCCCTGTTTTGCGGTCGGCTTTACTTCCATTGGGAGCATCCGCTTGTTGAGTGGTAAACTTTAATTTTTGATCATCAATTAAAAATTTGACGTAATATTTCCCAGCAGAAAGATTTTCAAATAGATATTGTCCATCGATACCGCTGCTGTCGGTACGTGTCGCTGTGAATCGTATCAACTGCCCTGTCTCATCGTACAACAATACGGTAACGTCATTTGCAAACACTTCCCCATCGGTATAAAATCCATCCAAATCACCATCTATCCACGCATCCCCCGCAATGCGTACCATCCCGGATACCGGATTTTCAATGCTTACACCAACTTTTTCCGGTTCCATTGCCAGCAGATGTTGCTTTGTACCGCTCAAATCGGTATACAGCACATCCGTTGCAAAAGAATTCCAAGCGACGTTTCCAAGATCGACACCTACCGGCACTGAGGCCGTGATGGAAACTTTCAAGCTCTGCCCCGGTTTTACAGTCGTATCCTTTGTCGTTACTTTGAATGCTCTTAATTGACTCAAATCGTTTGGCTGCTGTTCCGTCCAATTGTCATCGGTGCCGATGACATTGAAGTTGGGTCCGAATCGTACAGGGTCGGTGCTGGTAGAATATTGAATATCAAAGGCAACGACTTCCTCTTCCGGCAATAAGGTAGCCACCACTTCGCTCAGTGCATAAATTGGAAATGCGCTGTTTCTCGGGGTTTTTGTTTCTATGACACCGGTATCTCCGACAAACGGCAGAATATCCACCACTTCGATTTGATCCAAAGTGGCATTGCCGATATTTTTCACCGAAATCAAGTAGATCAAACTCCCACCATCCACCGTTTTCCCAACCGTCGGTTCCTCCATATACGCATCATCCAACAATCCCTTGACCTTTTTGTTAGAGGAGGTGCTGACAAAATATAGGATGCGATTTTCGATGGTGTTACTTTTGGCATAATTTCTCGACACTGTAATATCTTCTGCAATGTTATCGACATCGGTATAAATATCTGTTGTCGGGGGAATGACACCGGTGCTACCAAATGTGTTTAACAGTAAAAAGGTGCGTACACTGCCAATTGCTCCAACCGCTACCCTCACATCAAAACGAATACGAATGGTTGCCAATTGGCGAAATGAAAAGGCGTTTTCATCTTTGAATTCAAATTTTAATAAGGTGTTTCCCTCGTCGTCAAAGTCTGGCAACAGTCGCACCACTGGTGTCGGTGGTGTAGTGTTTTCAAAAATATCGGTATAATTGTAACTTTCATTGCCAACATAATCTAATTCCTTTGGCAATAGGCAAGCCAAAATTGGATTTTTCAATCTTGAATTCCGACAATTTACCTGTAAGGTGAATCGTATCACTTCGCCCGGACGCACCGGGTTTTTATTCACAGACGAGCTCAAAGACGGTTGTAGCGTACAGTAGTTTGCAAGCAATGTTGTTGCATTTTCGACCTGCTCTACCGTTTGACCGTCCTTTACAAACGTCAAGTGAATGTGGTTTACAAGCGAAGTATCTATGGCAATATCAGGTTTGACAATTCCCCGTAATTCCGGCGCCACACGGGTTTGTACGCCAATCCCCAACGTTTGCAGGCGCCAAAACAATGTGGCTAGCCCATCTCCTTGCGGCAATACAGTACTCAAATCTACCACGGTACTCGCATCGGTGTTGAAAGGCCCCACCTGCCCGGTGACATTGTTTTTTGTCACATAATCAATGAAGTAGGTGGCAGACAAATTGACATCGATTGCTGCAATATGAAATGCACCGGTACTGAATTGGTAATAATCCACTTCCGGCGGGAGATTATTTTCAAACACTACCTGTTGTAGGATTTGATTGCCGGTATTCTGAATATTCATGCGGTAACAGAGATACTCTGCCGGCAAGCTATAATCCGGTGCATACATCGAAATATTGGCATCATATAATCGATCCGCAAGGGTCACTTCATGCACCTCTTCTACCATGGGTTCGGTGTCAATTCCAAGACTTGCCGTTGTCACCAGTTCCGTACCCACTTCCAGCGCTTCATCAATGACCGCACGGTAGATGAATTCGTAACGTTGTCCGCGATAGGCAGGCAGCGAAAAGGTGAGTACATTGTTTTCAATGGTTGCTCTCAATCCATCCGCAGAAGTATCCGAAAACTTTTCCGACACGTCTTTTCCACTTACTGGATAGTCGGCATCTAGCGTGACCAAATCAGAACCATTACAAAAGATCTGTGTGTTTTGGATGGATGCTCCTAGGTCACCGAAATTTTCCAGTGTGACTTTATAGAACACGGCACTTCCTGCGGCGGGCGGTGCTATCGGCAGTACAATTTGTCTTGTCAGTTCAAATTGATGTTCTACCTGTAACGTGATCGGATCACTTTGAGAAATGATTTGCTCTTCCCCATTGATCCAAAGTGTGGGACTACAAGTATAGATTTGCCCATTCTGTGCAGTAGGTTGAAATGTTACCCCAAAGCCCAATCGCACTGCAACGCCAAGATCCGTCAATTGCCCAAAATCAAACACAACGACTTTTCCACCAACAACGATTTCCTCCCGTACTTCCTTGACAGGCTTTTGTATATCCCCTAAAAACATATTGAAATAATCCGGCAAAAAAACGCGAATTTCTGCTGTCTCTATATCCCCTACTACACCATTAAAACTAGCATTGATGGTGTAAACAAACACTTGTTCATAGTTTCCTATCTGTCGATCTACCTGTGTGACTAATGTTGCCATAACAATCTCCCTTCTGCCGCTTTGAACTGTTTTTTACAAGGGGGTCATGCAAGGCGGACATAACCCCAGATATACACCGATCAAACATCACGGTTTGATTCCTGACCCGTGACAACGGGGGCATGTCGTGCACCCTTTCCCCTTGCACAGCGGACAGGGTTGTCTGCAAGGGTCATAGGGGCTTTCTTCACATTGCTGATAAACCTCCAACGCCGTATTCAGTTTGTTGAACATGATCCATTCTTTCATAATCAAATTATTGAGTGTGGTATTGGTGCTTTTAAACAGCGATTGGATACAATCGCAACAGATATTTCCGCTATGCAGCATCTGTACCAATGCCTGCATCTTCTCCCCTTCGGCATTCATGATATGTGCCATTGCCAATTCCTCTAGTGCAATGGACTCTAAAATTTGTGCTACAACCTCATTCATACTCGGTAAACAATCTCTCTCCGGTACCTGTGGCATACCCATCAAACCACTCCTTCCATCAATTTAAAAACAGTGTAAGCTACTCTTATCTTATTACCATGACCGATTGATTGACACTAAATCGTTGTCGAGAATATAGTATAGTGTACGATTCTCATCGCTAAATCATCAAAGAGGAGTGTTCCTATGCGCTTATTTTCGGGACTTTTCAAACATCAAAAACAACTGTCAAAAAAGGGGGATCAATTGCCGCTAAAAGCGGTATCCGACCCCCAAATCATGCCGGTACCACAAGGGTCCCCTACAGATAAAAAACAGGCTGCCACAGAAGAGAACAGCGAGACTTTGTCAAAAAAAGAAATACACCAGTCACTGTCTACACTGGCACAACAACTACAAATATATGAAGAAACAAAACCCATTGGTGAGGAGTTGGACATCGCCATTGCTGAAAGCAGTCTACCGCGAGCAGTGCTATTTAAACTGTTGGATCGTTTGATCGTACTTGCCAAAGTAGAGGCAAACAAGATTCCTTTAAAACAACAATACATGGATCAAATCAGTGCGCTTCAAAAAATCCTCAATAACTCTTCGCCCACATCTTTTGAAAGATTCGAATCACTCTTGGTGGATTTCCCAATGCTGTCTACAGAAGTTTCTTTGCTTCAATTTTTACACCGCCATCTCCCCTCACTGCTTGCTGAGGAGGAACTAGCGCCAATCTACGATGGCTATTTGTCTTGCGCAGAACGCTTTCAAATGGCGTCAGCCAAAGTCGTTACACTAAAAGCGGAACAAGCCATCTTAACAACAGAAATTGAAAAGTACACCAAGACCGTGCAGGAATGTGCACAAAAGTATCGCCTTTCTATCGACTGGGAAGGAAAAAAACCATTGATGGTGTCTCTTGGAAAAAAACTATCTGAAAAAAGAGAGGCCTCGTTGCAACAAGAATTGCTGTTAAATCAGGAAATTGAAGCTCTTTATCAGCACTACCCATATCTTCACCAACAACTCACAGAACAATATAGTTACCTCCGCTATCACCTTACACAACAAGCAGAACTGTTACAGGACGGAAATCTACAGGCGAAACGATTTGAAGAAATGGCGAAGACGTTAGAGCAGCTCTTGCGCACCCTGTTGTAACCACTTGCGCTTTCATGACATAGGATAACACGGGTATACCCCAAATTTAACTTATAAGGAGTTCAATACTATGTCAATGCCTAATATTCCTGATATTAACTCAACCGTCAATATCAACCGTGATGATGCCGTTAATATCATCCTTTCGTCCATCGGGATGGAAGAATTAAGCCTTGCACACATCTTGAACGCAGAAGCAGAAAAAATCCAATTCGCACTTGGCACTTTGGAAACAGCAGATGCAGCAGCAAGTTTGGAAGACATTATGAAAGTCAACAGTTCTGCGAAAAAAATGCTTCGTGACGTCATCAAAAACCAAATGTTGATCGGCATGAAAATGGAAGATACCGTGGAATTGGCACAAATGGTCGTGGAAGAACCTCCGGTTGATCCGGTTCCGTAACCAAAAGATTAAAAAAATCGTGATGGTGGAACCCACCATCACGATTTTTCATCTTCCTCTATCAGAAAGGAGCAATTTATGGAAGAGAAAAAATCCTTTCTCGAAAAGGCCAACAGTAAAAACATCGCTTTTTTTAGCATCATTGTAATTTTCGGCATTTTGCTACTACAATCCGCCTTTTCTCTCTTTGTAGAATTAAAATTTGAAGAGTTGGGGCAAATTGACACGGTGTTCAGAACCGCCTTGAGTTCCATTTTCGGTTACATCATGAGTATGGTTTCCACCAGTGACTTTATGTTGCAGGGAAAGCGTGTCAGTACCTCCCAAAAGCCAACATCCATTGGGTTTGCAACATCTGATCAAGTCATACCAAAAGCCGTGATTTACAATGATACCGCTGATACCCCCACCACCGAAGCGATCACGGAAGTACCAAAAACAGCGAGTTTATTAGGCACCAACAAAATATTGGCAGTGAATATCCAAATCATTGTTTTGGCCGCTGTTTGTGTGTTTTGCTTGCTCTCGATGCTCATTGTCCGCAACTTTAGTGAGATGATTGTTTCAAACTCCTCCAACATCGTCACCATTTCGATGTACCGTGACATCATTTCCGGTAGCATTGGGGCACTCATCGGCCTGTCCCGTACTACAAATAGCTGAACGTAATGAAACCGATCTACCTGTTTGGGAGATCGGTTTCATGCGATTATGCTTGTAATTTTGGATCGGACAGTAATTTTTCCATTGCAATTTTTGTCGTTTCATGACTGCCGAAAGCGGAAAATCTAAAGTAGCCTTCCCCATTCTCACCAAAGCCTGCACCCGGTGTGCCGACAATTTGGTGCTCCGACAACAGGTAGTCAAAGAACTCCCACGAAGACATACCATTGGGACAAGCAAGCCAGATATAAGGGGAATTTTCCCCACCGGTGTGCCAGATACCCAGTGCGGTCATCGTTTTGGACATCAATTTTGCATTGCTCATATAGTAGTTGATATTTTTCTCAATTTGTTGTTGTGCCGCTTTGGAGAATACCGCTTCTGCACCACGTTGGACAATGTAAGGCACGCCGTTGAATTTGGTGGTTTGGCGACGCAGCCACATGCGGTTGAGATGAACACCTTCACGCACCAATTCGTGTGGAACCACGGTATAGCCACAACGTGTACCGGTAAAACCTGCTGTTTTGGAAAGGGAGCAAAATTCAATTGCACAGGATTTTGCCCCTTCAATTTCATAAATAGAGGTTGGCAAAGATGGATCAGAGACGAACACTTCATAGGCGCTGTCAAACAAAATGACAGCATCCTGTGCCATGGCATAGTCCACCCACGCTTTCAGCTGATCTCTATTGTAAACAGCCCCTGTTGGATTATTTGGGGAGCAAAGGTAGATGATGTCCGCTTTGACACGCTCCTCCGGCATAGGCAAAAAGTTGTTGTCGCGGGTGCCTGATCCGTATATAATGGTACGACCATGCATGACATTGGTATCCACATACACAGGGTACACCGGATTTGGTACTAACACAACATTGTCTGCCGCCATAATATCAAGAATGTTGGCAACATCACTTTTCGCCCCATCGCTGATAAAAATTTCATCCGCTTGCAAGCAGACTTCCTTTTTCTCATAATACCCACTGACCGCTTCACGCAGGAACGCATACCCCTGTTCTTCCCCGTATCCGCGAAAGGTTTCCGCTTGACTCATTTCGGCTACAGCCGACTGCATCGCTTCAATAACGGCAGGTGCAAGTGGCAAGGTGACATCGCCAATGCCCAAACGATAAATGGTTTGTTGTGGGTGTGCTTCTTTGTGTGCGTTGATACGCTTTGCAATTTCAGAAAACAGATAACTCTGTTGTAGATTTTGATAGTGCTGATTGACTTTCATTTAAACTTCCTCTTTCTTATTCATCGCCGCTTGCACCAGTCCCAAAAACAATGGATGCGGACGGTTGGGGCGACTTTTAAATTCCGGATGAAACTGTACTGCAACATAATAAGGGTGATCTTTCAGCTCTACCGCTTCCACCAAACTGCCGTCGGGAGACAGGCCTGTAAAGTGCATCCCCTTTTCTTCTAATTGTTCTCGATATGCATTGTTAAACTCATAACGGTGACGATGACGCTCCGAAATCGTTTCTTTTCCATATTGACGATGCAACAGAGATCCTTCTTGAATCTGGCAAGGGTATGCGCCCAGACGCATGGTGCCCCCCTTTTGGGTGATATTTTTTTGGTCATCCATAATGTGAATGACTTTATAAGCGGTCTCTTCATCAAACTCACTGGAGTTGGCATTCTGCATGCCACAATGACGGGCAAATTCAATGACCGCCATCTGCATACCAAGGCAGATCCCCAAAAATGGAAGGGCTTGTTCTCTGGCATATTGGCAGGCAAGCAATTTGCCGTCAATCCCTCTCCCGCCAAATCCACCGGGAACAAGAATGCCGTCGACATCGGCAAAATGACTCTCTACATTGTCGGCTGTGACTTCTTCACTGCTGATCCATTTGATCTGTACATCTCTACCGTATTCATAGCCGGCATGTTTCAAACTTTCAATGACAGACAGATACGCATCGTGTAGTTGGACATATTTCCCTACCATGGCGATGGTGACAATCCCCTTTGGATTTTTGATGCGATGCACAAGCTCCGTCCATTCGGTCATGTCACAATCGGGACAATCCAGTGCCAATTCTCTACACACCACATCGTCAAATCCTGTTTTTTGTAACATCAACGGTGCTTCATACAAACTTTCCAAAGTAGAATTTTCAATGACACAGTCGAGTTTAACGTTGCAAAACATCGAAATTTTCTCTTTGATCCCCGGACTCAACGGCTCGTCCGCACGGGTGACAATGATGTTCGGCGAAATCCCAATCGCACGCAATTCCTTGACGGAGTGTTGAGTGGGTTTGGATTTATGCTCGCCCGAAGCGCCGATATACGGGACCAGGGTAACATGGATGAACAAGCAGTTGCTACTTCCAGCCTCAATGGAAATTTGACGGATTGCTTCCAAAAACGGTTGACTCTCAATGTCCCCAATGGTTCCCCCAATCTCGGTGATGAGCACATCCGCTCCTTGTGCAGAACGGTCATAAATAAACTGCTTGATTTCATTGGTGATGTGAGGAATGACCTGTACTGTTTCGCCCAAGTATCCCCCTCGACGTTCTCGTTCCAATACATTGTAGTATACACGCCCCGAGGTCAGACTGGACAACTTTGTCAAATCCTCATCGATAAAACGCTCGTAATGTCCCAAATCGAGATCTGTTTCGGCACCATCATCGGTAACAAAAACTTCCCCATGTTGCAATGGGCTCATCGTACCCGGATCGACATTGAGATAAGGATCCAACTTTTGCGCTGCCACTTTCAACCCACGTTGTTTGAGCAGACGACCAAGACCGGCAGCCGTAATCCCCTTTCCGAGTCCCGATACCACACCACCGGTTACAAATATAAATTTCGTCATGATTTTTCTTTATCCCTTCTACTCCAATTGTGATTTTTTCCGATGAATGACTTCCTTTTGATTACCGGTAAAACACGCAGTACAAAATGGCAATGTGGAGTCATGACATGCTGTCTGTAAGCCGTCAATGCTGATGTAACCCAAACTGTCACAATCAATCATCTTGCAAATTTCTTCCGCTGTCATGCGATTTGCAATCAGATTTTCCTCTTCGTCAATATCGGTACCAAAATGACAACTGTATTTAAACGGTGGCGATGAAATGCGCAGATGAACCTCACGAGCCCCTGCCATTTTCAAGCTTTTGATGATTTTGGCACTGGTTGTCCCACGCACAATTGAATCATCGACAAGGACAATGCGTTTGCCTTTGACATTGACACTCAAAGGATTCAATTTCATCCGTACCGCACTTTCACGCTGTGCTTGTGTCGGATAGATAAAACTTCTCCCTATATAGCGATTTTTGACAAAACAGGAAGCGAGCGGAATGCCACTTTGCTTGCTGTATCCAATTGCCGCTTCTAAGCCACTGTCCGGCACACCACAAACCACATCTGCTTCTACCGGATGTTCGCGGGCGAGTTCTTCTCCCATGCGACAACGTGCTTCGTATACACTGAGATTGTCGATGACACTGTCGGAACGAGAAAAATAAACATATTCAAAGATACACAACCCTAAGTCAGTCTCTTTTTTGGGCAGCACCTGTTCGGCATAGGTGATTTTTCCCTCTTCGATGAC
The DNA here is from genome assembly GCA_964370215.1 of uncultured Oscillospiraceae bacterium. GTDB lineage: Bacteria > Bacillota > Clostridia > Oscillospirales > Ruminococcaceae > Massiliimalia. The sequence goes on along the minus strand of CAYJIM010000001.1, from coordinate 25,972 downwards.
GACCACTTCACCCGGTTTTACGTCACGCACAAATTCAAATCCACAACAATCCAACGCACAACTTTCCGAAGAAACCACCAAGCCCTGTTCGTTTTTACCGATACAAAGTGGGCGATAACCTGCGGGGTCACGCACAGCGATGAGTTTGTGGTTGCTACAGAGAATGATCAGAGAAAAAGCCCCTTTGAATTCTTTGGCTGCACGCACCACACCTTTTAAACTGTCGTTTTCACAGGTGATGTAGTAGGCAATCAAGGAAGAAACCACTTCACTGTCACTGGTTGCCTCAAACATGACCCCAGCCGCTTCCAGACGTGCACGCAATTCTGCTGCATTGGTCAGGTTGCCGTTGTGCGCAGTTGCAATTCGTCCTGTCAGGTATTCGGTGATGAATGGACCAACATTTTTTTGACTGTTGCCGCCTGTGGTGGAATAGCGATTGTGCCCCACGGCAACCGTGCCTTGCGGTAAGCGTTCCATCACTTCGCCACAAAACACCTCGGTGACAAGACCGAGGTTCTTGTGATACAGTATTTGATTGTCTTTGGCCACGGCAATGCCGGCACCCTCCTGCCCCCGATGTTGCAATGCAATCAGTCCATTGTAAACAATCCCTGCTGCTTCCCAATCAGCGACACTAGCGCCGAATACGGCACATTCTTCCTGTAATTTATCGTTAATTTTCATAAGTTCTTATAATTCCTTCCGCTACCTTGCGCCGTGAGGATCGTTGATCCATCGCCAATTTTTCAATGTATCGATGTGCTTCCTGCTCTGTCAGACTCATATGCGAAATCAACACACATTTTGCGCGATCTACGATACGAATATCTTCAATCTTTTGAGAGAGTTTGACGTTCTCTTTGTGCACCTTTAGCAATCGATTATGGGTTGCTCTTGCAAGTTTCAAAGACGCAAAAAACAGCGTCTTGTTGATGGGGTTCGGTACTGTGATAACACCGTATTCCTCGACCTGATCGGAAATGGCATCATACTTTTCCGCCTTGACAATCAAAATGACTTGACACATCCCTTTGGTGGAAAAATCCTTAGATAACATCTCTCCTGTTTCATCACCCAACGGAGCATTGATGACAGCCAGATCAAAGTCCTGTGTACCGAAAAACCGTCTTGCTTCCTGTCCGCTTTTCACTGCAACAATACGTTGTATCGAGAAGGCCTTTAAGGTTTGTGAAATATAGTCCGTGCCCTTTTGTGTCGGTGATACAATCAACGCCACCATACAGCCATCGCCCCCTTCCTACCATCCTGATGTCATTACAAATATTTGAAGTATCGATCGGTTATAAACTGTGCTTTGTCCTCACAGTTTTTGTAAAGGGTCAATTCCTCTGTTAAAATTGCAGTATACTGATCCAGTAACTTTTGCCCAATCAGCGTTGTGACAAACGCCGATCCCTTCGCGACTGTCATCGCCGATTCTAGATCTTCCGGTAAGCGGGTGAGTTTTTCCGTGATTTCCGCAGGTGCTTGATAAAGGTCTAAATCGGTCGATTCCGGCAATTTCAAGCCTTTTTCAATCCCCTGTAATCCCGCTTCAATGACCAGTGCAAATGCCAGATACGGATTGACCGACGGGTCCGGAGAGCGCAGTTCCATGCGCACTTTTCCATTGACCGCCGCTGGAATACGCACCAGCTGTGATCGATTTTGATGCGACCACGACACATAACGAGGTGCTAAAAACCCGCCCAAACGCTGATAGGAATTGATGTTTGGGTTTAAAAATAAAGTCATTTCAGCAGCTTTTTCCAAAACCCCTGCCATAAAGCTCTCCGCCTCTTGGCAATGTTCATATCCGCCACTTTTGAATATGTTTTTCCCATTTTTTAATAAGGACAAGTTCAAGTGCATACCACTACCACTTTTATTTACCAATGGTTTTGGCATGAATGACGCATAAAGTCCATTGCGACTGGCAATGGCACGCACCACCGACTTGAAGGTCAACAGATTATCTGCGGCTCGAAGTCCATCGCTGTGTTTAAAGTCAATCTCATTTTGCCCCGGTCCTTTTTCATGATAGGAAGCCTTTGGTTCCAATCCCATTTCCTCCAGACAAAGACAAATTTCACGACGAATGTTTTCTCCTTTATCCAATGGTGCTATGTCCATATAACTACCGTAATCCAACGTTTGGTCGGTCGGATTGCCATTTTCATCGGTCAAAAAGAGATAAAACTCACATTCCGTTCCAATATTGCAACGATAACCCATATCTTCACAACGCTTCAACACCTTTTTTAAAAGATGTCTACCGTCATGTAAAAATGGGGTGCCGTCCGGATGTTTGATGTCACAATAAAAACGAATGACACGTCCCGGATCAGGGCGCCACGGCATAATGGTCAGGGTCGCCGGATCCGGGAACAACACCAAATCAGATTCGGTGACATCTTTAAATCCATTCACCGAGGACGCATCAAAGGAAATGCCATGCGCAAACGCATCTGACAGCTCGCTTGATAAAATGGAAATATTTTTTTGAAAACCAAATGGATCACAAAAACTTAAACGCACAAATTTGACATCATCTTCTTCTATGAATTGCAATATTTCGTTGATTGTTGTCGTCATATCCTCACCTCTTATACTATCACAAAACCAATGTTATCCTTGTCGTAAAACCTCCGAAAAAGAGAAAAAGACCCTTACCAAATTGTACGGGTGCACAGCCTATGTGCAGACAATCTGATAAACGTCTTTGTTTATCCACGACTATATTATATCGGACTAGTACCGATTTGTCAAGAAAAATACAATGATATTTTAGTCCCAACCATTTGTGAAGGGACGTAACTGTGGACAAACACCACCCTATTGCCGCTGTAAACGAATAAAAGCGACCAACAGGCAAGATACGTTGTCATGCTGGTCACTTTTATATCAGTCTGTCTTAGAAGGACAGTTCTTCTGCAATGTTGTAAAGGTCCATAGGAAATTCTTTGGTCATTTTCAATGCTTCTTGAATGTCGTAATCGACTACTTGTTCTTGTTTGAAGCCGACAACACGGTTGCCGATGCCTTCCACCAATAGTTCTACCGCACGATGACCCAACACACTTGCCGCTACACGGTCGCGGACAGTTGGCGTACCACCACGTTGGACATGGCCCAAAATAGTTGCACGAGTTTCAATACCGGTTTCATCTTCAATGTATTTTGCAAGCTCCATCGAGCCGCCAATCCCCTCTGCTACCATAACAATAAAGTTTTGTTTGTTGAGGCTATGGGATTTTTTGATTTTTTCCACAATCGCTTCTTTGGTCATCGGCATTTCGGTGGTGCTGATGCAGGTCGCACCACAAGCGATCCCTGTGTTGAGGGCAATGTACCCTGCGTTTCTACCCATGACTTCAACTACGCTACAACGGTCGTGCGATTGCGCAGTGTCACGCAGTTTGTCAACCATTTCAGCAGCGGTATTCATCGCGGTGTCATACCCGATGGTGTAATCGGTCATCGAAATGTCATTATCAATGGTGCCCGGAATCCCAACACATGGAATGCCTTCTTTGGAAAGGTCTGCTGCCCCTCTAAAGGAACCGTCCCCACCGATGACAACAATGCCGTCAATGCCATTGTCGATACAGCTTTGTTTTGCTTTTAATACCCCTGCGTGCTCTTTGAATTCCAAGCAACGTGCAGTGTACAGTAAGGTACCACCACGTTGGATGATGTCAGATACCGAACGTGCGGTCATCTCTCTCATTTCGCCATTGATCAAGCCGTTGTAACCGCGTTCAATCCCAATAACATGCATCCCTTGTTTGAGTGCCGCACGAACAACTGCACGCACTGCCGCATTCATCCCCGGGGCATCGCCACCGCTTGTTAATACGCCGATTGTTTTTTGTTTTTGATCCATGATGAATTCCTCCAATTTTAAAAAGATGGTATAGTCTTTTTGTTAAGTTTATAACCCACTACTATTTTATCACATTTTCGCCAACTGTCAACTGTTTCACAGTAATTTTACTGTCGAAATGCAAAGTTTTCCTGAGAAAGTAGGTCTGTCAGCAGTGCTGTTAGGTGTGTATCAGGCGTCACACCACCATGACCGCATTTCAAATATTTCTTCTGATCCAATAGGTAAAAGTACACCGGAAGTGTGCCCGGAAATTGAGCAAGGATCGATTCGATCTTTGCAATCCGCTCATCCGTTGCCGAGGTAAGCTTTAAAAAAAGCCCTTGCCGTTTGGCGGTATTTTCCTTTACAGGAGAGGCATGTGGTGCGCTCGGCTGCAATTGTCGATAATCGCAAACCGATTCACAGAGCAATTTCGGCGCCTCCTCTTCACGTATCGAAATACGCCCCGAGACGGCAATGATAGACCCTTCCTCTAGCAGTGTACGGTACTGGTCATACGCATTTTGAAAGACCACCACTTCAATGGAAGCAGTCTGATCTTCCAATTGTACAAACGCCATCATACCACCCGATTTTGTCGCCATGGCTTTTTTGTATTGGACAACGCCCAGTAATCGTACACGTTGATTGTCAAACCGATGCTGTTCTTCCTCTTCCGCTGAGACAAAGGTGCCGATATGATCCAACTGCATTTCTCGGTAAAGGGCAGACACTTGGTCAAGCGGATGTCCTGATAGGTAAAATCCGACCGTTTCCTTTTCCATCGACAACAACTCGTCGGCGGAAAATTCCGCATGGGATTGAATTTGATAGCGTGGTTTTTCCTCGATGCCGGTGGAGAAAAAGTCCATCTGCCCTGCAATGTTGCGCCGTTTGTTGTTGTCAATACCCTCTAAAATTTGCTCATAAGCGGAGAGCATTTCAAAGCGATTGTGAGAAAAGCTGTCAAATACCCCGGCCTTAATAAGGTTTTCCAATGCTCTTTTGGAGACATCTTTGCCGTACATGCGCTCACAAAAATCTTGCAATGATAAAAAGGTGCCATTTAGTCTCCGTTCCTCTAAAATATTTTGCACCACCCCACGACCGAGGTTTTTGATGCCAAGCAACCCGAAATTGATATCTTTGCCAACTACGGTAAAGCCGATTTTACTTGTCTGAATGCTCGGTGGCAACACACGAATGCCTTTCCCCTTGCAGTACTGCATATATTCGTTAACCTTGTCGGTACGGGAAAAGACACTGGTCATCAGTGCCGCCATATATTCGCTCATATAGCGGTACTTCAAATAAGCAGTTTGATAGGCGATGACGGCATACGCAGCTGCATGAGATTTGTTAAATGCATAGGAAGCAAACGAGGACATTTCATCGTAAATTTCATTGGCAATCCGCTCTGACACGCCGTTGGCAACGGCACCGACACACTCCACTGTGCCATCTTCTGCTTTTTTGCCATAAATAAAATGCTGTCGTTCCTCTTCCATTACCGCATGTTTTTTCTTTGCCATCGCACGACGCACCAAGTCCGCACGACCGTAGGAGTATCCTGCCAGTCGCTGACAGATCTGCATAACCTGCTCTTGATAGACAATACATCCATAGGTAACCTTCAAAATCGACTCTAGGAGTGGGTGCTTGTAGGTAATATGTGCAGGATCATGTTTGTTTTGAATGTAACGCGGAATGGAGTCCATGGGCCCCGGACGATAGAGGGAAATGACCGCGATGATATCTTCCAAATTTTGTGGTTTCAATTGGGTGAGTACCTGGCGCACGCCATTGGACTCCAACTGAAATACCCCTTCCGCTTCTCCTGCAGAGAGCATTTCATATACCCCTTGGTCATCAAACCCCACGTTGTGAATAGAAAACTGCGGATCGGTTTTTTGGATCTCTACTTGACAAGCCTCAATGACTGTTAAGTTACGCAGCCCCAAAAAGTCCATCTTCAACAGTCCCAGTTCTTCTAAGGTGACCATTGGAAATTGAGTGACTACCACTTCCTCATTCTTCTGTACCGGTACGTAATGGTCAACAGGGTGTGGGGTGATAACCACCCCTGCCGCATGGGTGGATGCGTTTCGGGGCATCCCCTCCAACTTGCGTGCCATGTCGATCAGTTCTTTCGCCGCAGGGTCGGTTTCATACAGTGTGCGAAAATCCTTGGAAATTTGCAAGGCTTTTTCAAGGGTGACACCCAGTACTGCCGGTACCATTTTGGCAATTCTGTCCACTGCTTGATAAGCCATGCCGGTCGCCCGTCCAACATCACGCAATGCCGCTTTTGCCGCCATTGTCCCAAAGGTAATGATTTGCGCCACATGGTCCGTGCCATAGCGATTGACCACATAGTCTATCACCTGTTGTCGCTTTTCAATGCAAAAATCAATATCAAAGTCTGGCATGCTGACACGTTCCGGATTCAAGAATCGTTCAAAGAGCAGTTCAAATTCCATGGGGTCGACATCGGTGATGCCGGTACAGTAGGCTGCAATGCTCCCCGCACCAGAGCCACGGCCCGGTCCCACCGGAATGTCATGCTCCCTTGCATAATGAATGAAATCATAAACAATCAAAAAGTAATCGACATACCCCATTTTGTTGATGACGTTTAGTTCGTATTGCAAGCGTTTTTTAAGCGACTCATCCACTGCCTGTCCATAACGCTTTGCAAGTCCCTCCCAACAGAGTGTTTCAAAAAACACAGCATTGTCACTGCCATCCGGTGTAGTGAAAGTAGGTAGCTTTGTGTCACCAAAGACAAAGTCAAACTGACAGTCCTCTGCGATCTTGATGGTGTTTTCAACTGCCCCTTGATACGCACCGAACAAATGCTCCATTTCCGCTTTGGACTTGACATAAAATTCATCCGTTTCAAACTCCATCGCTTGGGTCTGTCCGTAGACGGTATTGGTTTGAATGCACATCAACACCGCTTGGGTTTTGGCATCCTCTTTGTCAATATAGTGGCAGTCATTGGTTGCCACCATCGGAATGTTTAGTGTTTTGGCAAGGGTCGCCATTTTCGGGAGAATGCGTTGCTGGTCGGCAATGCCGTGATCCTGCAATTCGATATAAAAATCCTTCCCAAACAGCGACTGATAAAACAATGCCGCTTCCGTTGCTTTTTCCTCGTCCCCTTGTCGAAGTGCTCTTGGAATCTCTCCCCCCAGACAAGCGGATAGACAGATCAACCCTTCATGATACTCTTGTAGCAATGTGCGATCGATCCGTGGTTTGTTGTAAAACCCTTCTAAGTTTGCAGCAGATACCAACTTGATGAGATTTTGATAACCCACTGCATTTTTACAGAGGAGCACCAAATGATAAGGCGAGGTATCGATTTTATGCACCTTGTCAAAACGAGTACGGGGGGCAACATACACCTCACAGCCAATGATTGGCTTGATCCCCTCCGCTTTGCAAGCTTTATAAAAGTCCACCACCCCGTACATATTCCCATGATCGGTGATGGCGACTGCCGGTTGTCCAAGTGCTTTGATTTTTTGTACCAAACTCTTGATGCGACAAGCCCCGTCCAACAAGCTATACTCCGTATGCAAATGTAGATGTACAAATTGTTCCATAGTGTATTCCTTACCTCTGTTGCTGTCGCAGATTTTCTGCAAGTTCCGACAATTTTCGCAGTCGATGATTCAAGCCCGATCGAGAGAGTGTGAATGGGAGTAACTTTACCAATTCCGTCAGTGATTCGTCCGGATTTGCCAAACGGCATTGCGCAATTTCTCGCAACTGTTCGGGTAGGTACGCCTCCCCTTTGGTTTCGATGATGTACTCAATGTCGCGAATTTGTTTGATGGATGCCTTTACCGTTTTGTCGAGATTGGCTGTTTCACAATTGGTTTGACGATTGATTTTGTTGCGCAGATCCTTGACCAATTTGACCTGCATCAGTTCCATCGCCGTCTTTTGTGCGCCAATATATGTTAAGATTTCCTCAATCTGCTCACTGCCTTTGAGGTAAACGACACGATAGGTTTTTCGTTTGGTCAATTTAAAGGCAGGCTCGATCTGCGAGACAAAGGAAAGTACGGTCTCCCCCTGCACTTTCCCCGGGAGTTTAAATTCAAAGTGATACTCCTTTTGCGGGTTCACCAGCACACCACAGCTCAAAAACAAGCCACTCAAAAAAGAGCGCTTACAGCAATCTTTTGGTAGCGCCACCAGTTCTCCTCGTTTGACCATCGGTGCAAAACGATCCAAAAATAACAATCGATCCTCGCGATCTTCAATGTGCAAACGGTACCGTACCCCTTTTTTCCCTTCCGGTCGAAAGGATTGCACCGTTGCAACAATGCCACTGCTTGCCACCAACGCTTGGGTAAGCAAAAACACAATTTCTTCCTGATCACTCTGGTACTCACACAGATCTCCACTTGCCCCCATGAGCATACCTGCCGACATTGCCATCTCGCAATCGGTGCAGTGGAATTTGGGATTCATCAGTTCTTCTTTCACCATTTGTGAATAGGTCATAGTTTCGCATCCTTTATCTGTTGATCTCTATTTTGTAATATCACGATGATTGACCGTCACATAAGAGCCATTTGCCAGCAAATCGGCAAAAATGCGCTCTGCAAAGGTGACAGAACGGTGCTTTCCACCGGTGCACCCAAATGCGACGACCAATTGGGTTTTCCCTTCTTTGATGTAAAGAGGGATTAAAAACTGCATGAGATCCTTTAATTTTTTCAACAGTTCCTGTGCCTGTTCAAACTGCATCACGTACGCACTGACCGCAGGATCCAATCCTGTTTGTCGTTTGAGTTCTTTGATATAAAAAGGATTTGGCAAACAACGCACATCAAAGACAAGATCTGCTTCACTCGGGTATCCATGCTTAAAGCCAAATGACATGACGTTGATGAGCATACCTTGTGAAACCTTACCCAAAAACATACGATTGATCTGTTCGCGCAATTGAATACGGGACAGGTGGGTGGTGTCGACAATAAAATCAGCCCTTGCTTTGGCCTCCTCCAACATCGCACGCTCCCGTAACAGCGCCTGTGCAATAGAAGGGTTTGCCGGTGTGCTCAGCGGATGCTTGCGCCGCGTTTCTTTGAATCGGGTCACCAACTTGTCGTCGACACAGTCCAAAAACAAGAGGCGAAAACTCCCCTGTGGCAGTTGATCCAACACTGAAATAAGGCTTTGAAACGTTTCGCCCCCCCTTGCATCCACCACCAATGCCATTTTGGTAATATGATCGCTCGATTGGCTTGCCAGTTCCACAAACTTGCCAATCAATTGTACCGGCAGGTTATCGACACAATAATACCCCATATCCTCCATCGCGTCTACGACACTTGATTTGCCGGCACCTGACATGCCGGTAATGACGATCATTTCCATGGTCTTTCCTCCTCTTTTTGCATCCTGTATCTGATATTTTTTTGTGATTATTCGGTAAAGGTGAACCCCAGTGGCTGTACCTCCGGTTCCAAGGTCACACCGGAATGTCGTTTGACACGAGATTTGACTAAGGACATCAACTGATCGATGTCTTTGGCGGTTGCATTCCCTTTGTTGATCACAAAGCCTGCATGCTTTTCACTCACCTGTGCCCCACCGACAGCATATCCTTTCATGCCGGCTTCTTGAATCAACTGGCCCGCAAAATGCCCTTCCGGACGTTTAAAGGTGCTCCCTGCACTTGGATATTCCAATGGTTGTTTGTCCCGACGACGAGACAAAATCTCTTTCATTTTTTCCTCAATCACCAAAGGATCTGCCGGTGTGAAACTCAACAACACACCGAGAATAATATCCTGTTTTCCTTGAAACACGCTTTGTCGGTAACCAAATTCCAAGTCTTTTTTCTGGTAAGTACGCACGTCACCTTTGCTGTCAACAAAATTGACACCATCCACAACATCTTTCATCTCGCCGCCATAAGCGCCTGCATTCATGTAAACTGCTCCGCCGACACTGCCCGGAATGCCGTAGGCAAATTCCAAACCGGAAAGTCCTTTTGCTTTGGCATACTGGCAAAGCAGGCTGAGATTGGTACCGGCTGTCACAAACAATTGGTGTTCTCCAACCTCTTTGATGTTGGCAAAGTTGCTGTCCAGAATCATGACAATGCCGTCAAGCCCCTCGTCTGCCACCAATACATTGCTCCCATTGCCCAAAACAGTCATCGGCACTACCATGCCAAATTCCTGCGCCAATTCTTTTAACAGCAGCTTTGTGGCAATGACTTCTTTTGCATTTTGTGGAAATATCATGAGCGGCACTGCACCGCCAACACGAAAGGTCGTATGCTTGGACAATGGTTCATCGATCAAATAGGAAACCTCCATTTTATCCAGTGCCTGTTGCACACGCTCCAGTTGTACTTGTTTCATAACGATACTCCATTCTGCCGTGGTCGATCAGCTTTTATTTTTGATTGTCCACCAATACTCAGGGTACTAAGGACATACTTATAAATATTATAGCGTAAATCGATCAAATAATCAAATGCAACTTGTAACTTTTTCTTTGCATTCCGAAACTTTTATGTTATACTACAGATAACAATTCGGTCAACGCCTAATACAACCCAAAAAGGAGCTTTTATGCCGACCAACAATCCATTTTTTCATACCGATTCCAATAAACGCTATCACACCCAAAACTACGCATTACGTCAACGATTTGGGCAAAAAATATTCAAAGTGTCCCTCAATGCAGGCTTTACCTGCCCCAATATTGACGGCAAAAAAGGGGTGGGCGGCTGTACCTATTGCTCCGATGTGGGGAGTGGAGATTTTGCCGGAAATCCAAAAGACACTTTAAAAACACAATTCGAGACGGTCAAAACCGCCATGCACCGAAAATGGCCAAACGCTTTGTATATCCCTTACTTTCAAGCACACACCAACACCTATGCCCCCGTTGCAGTACTCAAAGAATGTTTTGAAACAGCACTTTCCTTTGAGGGAGTGGTCGGTCTTTCTATTGCCACCCGTGCCGACTGTATCAGTGAAGAGGTGGCCGACCTCTTACTGTCTCTGCATCAAAAGACACACCTTACAGTAGAGCTTGGATTGCAGTCGACCTTTGATCAAACAGGAGAGCGTATCAACCGCTGTCACAGTTATGCCGATTTTTTAAAAGGACTGGAGCGGTTGCAGCGCCGTAATATTCGTGTCTGTGTGCATCTCATCAATGGGTTGCCGGGTGAAACGACAGAAATGATGGTCACCAATGCACATTTGGTGGCAAACCTTGGCATTCAAGAGATCAAACTCCATCTCCTGCACGTCATTGCCGGTACGACGATGTCCAAACAATTTGAAGCGGGCGAATTCTCCCTTTTGACCTTGGAGGAGTACGTTTCCATCATTTGCGATCAATTGGAAATTTTGCCACCCGAAGTCATCGTCCAGCGCTTGACAGGCGATGGTGCACCCGATCAACTGATTGGCCCATTGTGGAGTTTGAAAAAATTTGTTGTACTCAATGAAATTGACAAAGAACTGGTTCGCAGAGACAGCTATCAGGGAAAGTATTATCAAAAACCATAAGTCAAAAGTGTCCCGTCGTGTAGATCGCGACGGGACACTTTTAATCAGGGTAGTATGTAGTCATATCGAAAGAGCAGATAACCTTCTGCCACAACTGATTCCTGTATTACTGCGATCTGACTTTCAATGACCGCCCAATCATATTTATAAGGTGCAAGACCCACATATAAAGCGATATCGGTGTCGGCAACAAGCCCTTCCCACTTTTGTAAGATTGGCAAAAACGGTGCGATTGGATCGTTGTAATCCCAATAAATTTGAGGGGCAAGATAATCCATCCACCCTTCCGCACACCAACGCACCAAATCGGTATGCTGCTCTTCATCCGACTTCGGCACTTCCCCAAAGTTGCCGGAAGGGCTGATGCCAAATTGCAATTGTGGATCCACCGATTTGACTGTGGTGTAAAGAGATTGTACAAGATGCGAGGTATATTCCTTTGCCTGTTCCGGCGTATGTCCAAATACCGTTGGATCGGCGACATAAAAATAGTCGTCAATCTGAATGCCATCCAACTTGTAGGTGGTGAGCAATTCCTCCACCCCATCGCAAATAAGAGTGGTGACTTCTTCTTTTCCCGGATCAAGATAATAGTAGTTGTCTTGCTTTTTCATGTTGATGCCGGCTTGGTACCATTGTGCCGTCAAATACTCCTGTGAGGTTGCTTGCATATGCTCCTCCGTGGACAGTCGATAAGGATTGATCCACGCATGGATGGATAGGTCATAGGATTCTGCAAGGGTCACCATGACTGCCAACGGATCAAATCCAGGTGAAACGCCGATTGTTCCGGAGGCATACGCCGACCATGGATAATAATCAGATGGATAATAGGCATCTCCATGACTGCGTACCTGCACCACCACGGTATTGAGCCCCTTTTCTTGACACGTCGTATAGACCTGTGCCACCGCTTGTTGAAACTCCTCCTCTGTTTTGCCTGTCAACATCCACTGAAATTCCAGAAAAGAAATCCAGACACCCCGCATGGGATTCACTTCAGCCGACACTGCTTGTACTTCTTCTGTCTGTAATGACACGTCGGATGTAGGGATTGCGGTCGATACTACCATATCTTCCTGCGACTCCCCTTCTGCTGCTACGATGTCTGTTGCCCTTCCTTGAAAAACGGGTTGCAGTAGCAAAAACAATACCATTGCCACGAGGGATAACATGGCAACTGCAACCACTCCATTGCCTCCTTGCTGTTGTTTCATCCTGTTTCCTCCAGTCCTAAAAGTCTTTACAGAATGATATGCAGGAAGGCAGAAAAAAAGACATCTACTGTAACGTTACAGTAGATGTCTTTCTTCTGTTGTTATGAGTTGCCGTTCAACTTTTGCTGTGCACGAGCCTCAAAGCGTGCTTTGTCTACAACAAAGCGGTCATGTGTTGCTTTGCCAATCACACCTACTTCATCTTCTGCCACAATGGAAAAGCTGACTTTTTTTCCATCCACAGCAGTGATGGTCGCTGTCGCCCGCACTTCCATTCCGATCGGTGTTGCCGCTTCATGGGTGGTACTGATCGCCGTACCCACACTGGTCTGTTCCGCTGCCAAGAATTGTTGCAAGCAGGCTGCTGCTGCCCCTTCCATCAAAGCGATCATCATCGGTGTCGCATAAACCGAAACAGTACCACTACCAACATGGCACGCCAATAACGAATCGGTGACGATCACTGTTTGCTGCAGTTGCTGTCCTATTGTAATTTCTTTCATGAATGCTCCTCCTTAATAATCTGCCAACACTTGTCCTGTAAATTTATCAACACGATGGAAGATCTCATTGGTCGGATCATCTGCATTGCCGTCATAGAAGTGAACGGTGTACGTCGTATCATCCGATTCCGAAATTTCCACATTTGCCGGCACATAGACCGCAAGGTTGTTTAGATAACTTTCCGCATTTTGAATGGCTTCCTGCTCACTGATTGCCTCCGATTGGGTGCTTGGACGATACCCTTTCAACAGCGATTGCACCGTACCGGTTTGGTCGATGATCCCTGCAATGACATAGTTGTTGAAGATGGTATCGACTTCTTCCTCATCTGCAGTGAACAGCGCCTGCATCACGGTCACCGGTTGAAAGGCATCCCCCAAATAGGTGCGTGCATCCCAGTAATCATCACTGTCATACTGTGCCAATGCCTCCTCTTGTTCGGTTGCCACTGCGATCAAGATGTCTACTTTTTCCTGTACGGTCAATTCTGTTATTTGCGAAGCCGCACTTTCCGTTGGCTCACTGGTCTCTGAGCTTGTTTCTTCAGAGGTGGTTTGCTCTGGTGTGGCTTGTCCGTTTGGATCCACCACCTGTTGCGATTGTGCGATTTGATTGATGAGAGAAACCAAGTCGGCATCTGAAACACCGGTGTGATTCGTTTCAACGACACTCAACTGCATCGTCATGATGGACACGCCAACAAATCCCCCGAGTACCAATCCAACCACCGCGGAAACCACGGACAACAGCATCCGATTATGTACGACACGTCTTCTTCCCAATGGGATTTTATTGTTGCAGCTGCGACAATAAGGACGTTTATAAAAGTTTTTGGTACCACAAGCACGACAGGTCAATTGTCTCCCTTGACGATAACGGACATACAGTACAAGTGCACCGACCAGTGGCAATAACGTTAGTAACGCAAATAAAACAATCATCAGTACGTTCCAACGTACCGTTTCAAATCGGATTTCATCTGGCCCTGCACTGGAAATTTGCCATGTCACACTGCGCCCTTGACTTGCCGCCGTCGACACTTCTCCATCTACCAGCGGTGTTTCAATGACATTATCGTCTTCTGTCACCATCGCTTGTGGCATGGTGATGGTCACGGTCATCGAAAGGTCGGAGGCGGATAATGTTTGAAACTGTGCTTGAATGGCTTGTTTCAATTGTTCTTCCGCAAGTTCTTCCGCGGTCGGCTCTTCGTCTTCCTCTTCCTCGCTTTCAGTGTCGTCAGATTCTTCCCCCTCCACCGGTGTCGTTTCAATCGGTAGTAATTGTAGTGAAGAGACAAAATCTGTCATATCCAGTTGTGCGACCATCGAAAACCGTTCTCCAAACAAAAAAGAGCTACTACCATAAGATAACGACTCTATCGGTAAGATTTGAGTTGGGCTTTTGGTCAATGCTTCTAAATTGTTGAGTGTAATAGATGCGGTAAACCCTTCTTTTCCTTCTTCCGAGATATATTCTGTTTCAAACCCTGAAGCACGTAACTGTTGACGGTAAGGCTCAACCCCCAGCTCGTCCAACAGGGCATACACCGTGGTATCCATCAAAAGGGTCGCATCCACCTGTACCGATTGATCCTGTTGAATATCCAAATCATAATGTACACTGGCACATCCTGAAAACAATAAAAGGGTTGTCAACATCATTGCAACAACAGTATAAATTTTTTTCATCTTTATTACTCCTTGATTCTCTGTATTGATAGTCATGTATTTTTTCTCGTGCAAAAATTGCAAGTTTTCTTCTGATGAACTGATTCTTTTCAAAGTCGTTTTAATATTATAGCAAAAAATGAAGTTTTTTTCAATCCCTTGTCGACAAGAAATCCTTGGTTGCCAAAAACTTTACATCTTCTTTACTTTTCATATCAAAAAAAATCAATTTCTCTATTGACAAACACAGCTCTTTGCTTTATAATAAATTCAAATCAAAAATATTTTATGTAAGGAGTTATATCATGAACCACAAACAAGATGCCCTCATTTTCAAAGCACTATGTGATGAAAAGCGTTTACGCATTTTAGAATTGCTTCGTGACGGTGACAAATGCGCCTGCGTATTGATGGATTTGACCGACATCAAACAATCCGCTCTTTCCTACCATATGAAAATCCTCTGTGAATCCGGTATTGTGCGTGCCACACAGGATGGCAAGTGGACACATTATTCATTAGATGAAAGCGGTTGCCAAACAGCATCGGAACGGCTGCGCCAGATCACCACCCTCAATACCACACTGACTGCCAATGATTGCTATTTGGGACAGTTGGAAAAACCATCTGCTTGATGGTTTTTCTTTCGGACAATGTATCAACTTTTTTCAATTTGAATAACAATGAGTACCACAACAAAAGGAGGACACTATTTTGAACGTTTTACAAACTGCTTGGGATTTTTTCCAAAATCAGATTCTTGGCATGCACTGGCTGAATGATTTGGTGGGAACGCTGCTCACCACACTGGGACTGGACATCACGACTGCCATCGGTGGCAGTGTACAATTTTTCATCTATGATGTTATCAAAATCGTCGTTTTGCTCTGCACCTTGATTTTTGTCATTTCCTACATCCAGAGTTATTTTCCACCGGAACGCAGCAAGAAAATTTTAGGACGGTTTCACGGTGTGGGCGCAAATATTGTAGCGGCGCTACTCGGTACCGTTACCCCCTTTTGCTCCTGTTCTTCCATCCCGTTGTTCATCGGTTTCACCAGTGCAAAACTGCCCATCGGGGTGACCTTTTCCTTTCTGATCTCTTCTCCAATGGTGGATCTCGGCAGTCTCGTGTTGTTGATGAGTATTTTCGGTGCACCGGTTGCTGTTGTTTATGTCATTTTTGGATTGATCGTTGCGGTTGTCGGCGGTACCATCATTGAAAAGTTTAAAATGGAGCGCTATGTAGAAGACTTTATCCTTTCTGCCGGCAGTGTAGATATTGAGTCGCCGACCTTGACCAAAAAAGACCGTGTCATTTATGCAAAAGAACAGGTTGTTGCTACATTTAAGAAGGTGCTCCCCTACATTCTTATCGGGGTTGGGATTGGCGCACTCATCCACAACTGGATTCCACAGGATGTCATCGAAACAGTTTTAGGGAGCGACAACCTGTTTAGTGTATTGCTTGCAACCCTCATCGGGATTCCCGTTTATGCTGACATTTTCGGTACCATCCCGATTGCAGAAGCATTGCTCGGTAAAGGGGCACAACTCGGTACCGTACTGTCCTTCATGATGGCGGTGACCACGTTGAGCCTGCCTTCTTTGATTATGCTAAGAAAGGCCGTCAAACCGAAACTGCTTGCCATGTTTGTGGCAATTTGTGCGGTCGGCATCATTGTTGTAGGATATATTTTCAACTTTTTACAAGGATATTTGATTTAAAAGAAACGAGGTTTAACTATGAACATCATTGTCATTGGTGCCGTTGCGGCAGGAACTTCCGCCGCTGCAAAAGCACGTCGCAACAACGACCACGCCAACATCACCATTTATGAAAAGGACACCTTTATTTCCTACTCCGGTTGTGGCATGCCGTATTTCATCGGAGAAGAGATTGACGACGTCTCGGAATTGACCCCAAGAGATCCTGCGTTTTTCAAAAAAAAGTATAACATCGACATTCACATCGGGCATGAGGTTCTAGATATTGATCCTTCTCGCCAAGTCGTCACAGTCAAAAATTTACAAACCGAAGAAGTGTTTGAGGATGGGTATGACAAATTGGTGCTTGCTACCGGGGCTTCTCCGGCCCGCCCGACCATTCAAGGAAGCGAGCAAGCGCATGTACACTACCTCAGAAATATTCGTGATGCAATTGCCATCAAAGAACAGTTGCAACTGAAAAAGCCGAAGACTGCTGTCATTGCAGGGACAGGATTTATCGGATTGGAACTGTTGGAAAACTTCACTAACCTCGGGATTGCTGTACAGGTAGTCGAAGTAGCACCTCATATCACGCCAAATTTAGATGAAGATATGGCCACACTCTTACAAAACAAATTGACTGCCAAAGGGATTGCCATTCACACCGGTGTCGCGATTACAGAGATCAACGAGGATGCGGTACTGCTCTCAGATGGTCGTACGCTAGATGCAGAATTTGTTTTGCTCGCCACCGGCGTGCGCCCCAATACCGTACTTGCCAAGAAAGCTTCGGTAACACTTGGGGTGAAGGGTGCCATTCAGGTCAATGATCGCATGCAAACCAATGTAGAAAACATTTACGCTTGTGGTGACTGTGTGGAGACCTTTTGTAGTATCACCCAAAAGCCTGTTTATCGTCCGCTTGGTAGCACCGCCAACAAGACCGGTCGCATTGCAGGCGACGTTTTAAGTGGTGGGGTACTGCGTTACCGTGGCAATCTCGGCACTGGTATTTTTAAACTATTTGATCTCGCCGTTGCGACTACCGGACTGTCAGAAAAAGCTGCCATTGCCGAAGGGTATCACGTGCAGGTTTGCCACAATATCAAGCCGGATAAACCGTTTTACATGGGTGGTTCGGAAATGGTCATCAAAGGAATTGCTGACCGTGAAACCGGCAGGTTGCTCGGTGTTCAAATTATCGGCGGTGCTGGGGTTGACAAGCGAATTGACATTTTTGCAACGCTGATCACCTACGGGGCAACGGTAGAAGAACTGTTTCACCTTGATCTTTCGTATGCACCTCCCTTCTCTACCACCAAAGATCCGGTACACTATACCGGCATGATTTTAGACAACGCCATCCACCAGAACCGCCCCTTGGTAACCGCCGCTGAACTGGCTACACTCGGCGACGAGGTACAGTTGGTAGATGCCAGAAGTGCCAAAGATTATGAGAAAAAAGGAACCGTGCTAGATGCGGTCAATATCCCACATGCAAAATTGCGCGAGGGATTGCAGGCGCTGGATCCCAAAAAGCCGACCGTCACCTTCTGCAACAAAGGGGTCACCGGCAATGCCGCCCAAAATATTTTACTGGGCAACGGATTTGAATCCGTTTACAACCTGTCGGGCGGTCATAAATTTTTCAAAGAAAGTAAGTAATGTCAACCACTTGCTTTTTCATAAACATCTATCATTTTAAGGAGGATATCAGGATGAATTTATTTGGATTTGGTAAGAAGAAAAAAGCAGAAGCAGGTTGCGGTTGCAACGCTACTGCACAAACACAAGGCTGTGGCTGTAACACTGCACCACAAGAGGAAGAAAAAGTGCCTTGCGCTTGCGGTGGGATGTGTACCCCATCGGAAATTGCAGCAAGCAAGGCGGCAGCAGAAGCACTGACCGCAGAGGGTAGTGTTGTCCTTAAAGTATTGGGCTCTGGTTGTAAAAAATGCAATGATTTGGAAGCGGCAGTCAAAGCTGCTTGTACTGAACTTGGCAAAGATTACCCCATCGAGCATGTCACTGACTTTACTCAAATTGCCACCTTTGGTGTCATGTCCACCCCTGCACTGGTTATCAACGACAAAGTTGTATCGGTCGGTAAAGTATTAAAGCCCGCCGAAGTGGTTGTCCTTTTACAAAAAGTCATCTAAGAAACATCGACCTAATAGGAGTTATTGATTATTATGAAACAACAAAAAACATCCGGCATTGGCTTTTTTGAACGTTATTTGACCCTCTGGGTTGTGCTCTGTATGGTTGCCGGTGTACTGATCGGACAATTCTTGCCGTTCATCCCAGAATTTTTGGGCACATTGGAATTTGCCAACGTATCCATCCCCATTGCCCTTTTGATTTGGCTCATGATCTACCCAATGATGCTGAAAGTTGATTTTCAAAGCATCAAAAATGTTGGTAAAAATCCAAAAGGTTTATTTCTCACTTGGGTGGTCAACTGGCTGATCAAACCATTCACCATGTTCGGGATTGCGTGGCTCTTTTTCTTTGTGCTATTCAAAGGCTTTATCACCACCGATCTTGCAACAGACTACCTTGCCGGTGCGGTACTACTCGGTGCTGCTCCCTGTACTGCGATGGTCTTTGTCTGGAGTCACCTGACCAAAGGAAACCCCGCTTATACCGTAGTACAGGTCGCCACCAATGACCTGATCATTCTGATCGCTTTTACTCCTATCGTGGCGTTTTTGCTCGGTATGACCGGTATTACCATTCCATGGGACACCTTGATTTTATCGGTCGTACTCTTTGTGGTCATTCCACTTGCGGGTGGGATTTTGACAAGAACAATCATCACCAAACAAAAAGGTGTAGACTATTTAGAAAAAACATTCATTCCCAAATTTTCTAATATTACCATCATCGGGTTGCTACTGACCTTGACCATCATTTTCTCGACACAGGGTGAGGTGATCTTGGAAAACCCACTGCACATCGTATTGATTGCAGTCCCACTCATCCTACAAACAGTGTTGATCTTTGGCATCGCCTACATTGGTGCAAAAGCGATGAAATTACCGCATGACATTGCAGCACCTGCCGGCATGATCGGTGCATCCAACTTCTTTGAGTTATCGGTTGCTGTTGCCATTGCCCTGTTTGGTGCCGACAGTCCGGTGGCACTCGCAACGATTGTAGGCGTTCTGGTAGAAGTACCTGTCATGCTGATGCTTGTCCGATTTGCAAATAAGACAAAACACCTCTTCCCTGCCAACCAAAAAGTATAATATCAAAATCACCCCCCATAGAAAAGAAGGAACTCCTTCTTTTCTATGGGGGGTACGTTCTGTCAAGATTTCTCTTCTTTTCAAATAGTTGACTGTAAGATTATGTAATATGTGGACTATTTTATCTTTTTTAGAAGAATTTAATTGAAAAAGATAAAACATTATGTTATAATTTAGTTATTAAATCACGAATTTTGATAGCACCAAGACAAATTCATCAAAGTATTGAAAATGGAGGATTTTTATGAAGAATTACAAACTTTGGTTGGTCAATGCGGCCATGAGTAAAAAGTTGATCCCAACACAGGTCATCACCTGTATTTTGGTGGTCTTGATGGCTGTTTTATCAATCGCATCGCTATTGACCGTAAACTCATTGTCCAACAGTCTTTTGACACAAAACGTACAAAACACCGATGATCTACATGAAATCATCGAAACCATGTACCTGTGTCGTGTCACCGGCCGTGATATTTTATTGCAAGAAGATGAAGCACTTCGCATGGATTTATATGACAAATACCTCAACTATTTTGATAGTTTAGACACGCAAATGGATACTTTTTTGACAAAACTTGAGGGAGAGCGCGCAGCGACCTTTGCTTCAATTATTGATAGCAAAAATCAATATAAAGATAGTATGATTCTTTCTGCCGATCTTAAAAATGACGGCGGCAAGGATGCTGAAGCCTTGGCTGCACTGCGTAGTGTCACCCCTGTTGCAACAGATTTTTTTGGAGACATTGCGGTATTTTTAGACGAAGAAAAAACGATTATGGATACCGTTGCTGCGAGTAACACCATGACCGTACAGATCGTCTCTCTTGCCGGTGCTGGCCTTGCTTTCTTTGTCATCCTTGTATTGATTGTGTTGATCAAAACATTTGAGCGTGCCATGAATGAGCAGTTGGTTTCTTTGAAAAAGACGGTATTAGACATTGTTGATACAGGCAATACCAGCATTGAAATCCCGAGCAATCTACTGACAGGAGATGAAGTCGGTGCCATTGCAAAAGAAATGAAAGAGTTGACAAAGATGCTCACAGTCTACTCCTCTATCACCAATTCTCTTGCTGCAAAAAATTATCAGGTCGATGTCCCTGTCAAGTCCGCACAGGACACGTTGGCGACAAGTTTACGTTCTATGGTGATTTCCAACAACAATGTATTACAAGATATTATCGTTGCTGCAGATCATGTATCGGTTGAATCCCAAAGCATCTATGCGCATGCACAAACATTGGAACAAGGGGTTACACAACAAGCAACTTCTATTGAAGAGCTTTCTTCTTTGCTCACTAATATCACGACGGAAATTCAAGATAGTGCTGAAGAAGCACAAGCATCGGTAAAACTTGCCGGCCAAATGTCTGGTGATATTGATACCATCGATGATCGGGTCCAAAAAATGATTGACGCGATGTCGCAAATTTCTAAATTCTCCGTCGAAATTCAACGTATCATTACAACTATTGAGGACATCTCTTTCCAAACCAATATTTTGGCACTCAATGCAGCGGTGGAAGCGGCAAGAGCAGGGTCTGCCGGAAAAGGCTTTGCCGTTGTTGCGGACGAGGTGCGAAACCTTGCTACCAAGAGCAGCGAGGCTGCAAAGCAAACAGCTTCGCTCATTGACAATTCTGCTGACGCCGTTCAATATGGTGAAAAAATTGCACAGAGTGTTGCACAGGCTCTTGACGATGTCCTTTCCAGCACCAACGACATTTCTTCGTCCATTGAAAAAATCAATGATTCCACTACAAAACAAATCACTTCTATTGGCGCCGTTCAAAGTGAAGTCATTCAAATTTCCGATGTCGTGCAGGCAAACCAAACCAATAGTGTAGAAAGCACGCAAATTAGCACCAAGCTAAAAGGTTATGCTGATCATATGACCAATTTGGTTTCAGAATTTAAACTGAATGGCAGTGCCCAATAACGCTATAACATCAAAAAGAAAAAGGAAGTATCTTCGCCACTACCCCAATTGTTAGATTTTTAGATCTAGCTTTTGGGGTTTGTTGCAAAACAATACTTCCTTTTTCTTTTGCAATAAATGTCACACAAAAACACATTTTCCCCCTTGCCTTTCCTTGCAAAACAAGCTATAATAGATTTTATATGCAGTGGTTTGTCACACCCTGACACTTCCTCGTATGTGACGACTCCATTGCAACTATTTTTTTGCCATACGAGGATGGCAGATTGGAGTTATACCATGTTTGATATTTTCGAGCGCCGTGAATCCGAGGTGCGTTCTTATTGTAGAAATTTCCCCGTCTCTTGGGTAGGGGCAAAAAACGCCGAGCTCTTTTCAGAGGACGGTAAGCGATACTTGGACTTTTTTGCCGGTGCAGGTGCGATGAACTACGGGCACAACAACCCCGATATCAAAGCGGCAATTTTGGACTATTTGAGTGAAGACCGCATCATCCATGCACTCGATATGTACACCGCTGCCAAAGAAGACTTTTTGACCACCTTTGAAGAGGTTGTTTTGAAACCTAAAAACCTCGACTACAAGATGATGTTTTGTGGCTCTACCGGCACCAACGCGGTAGAAGCGGCATTGAAGTTGGCACGAAAAAATAAAAACCGCCAAAATATCATTGCTTTTTCGGGTGCGTTTCACGGGATGACCTTAGGAAGCCTTGCTTTGACCAGCGACACTTTTAGCCGAACAGGGGCCGGGGTTTCTTTACAAAACGTCACCTTTGTACCTTACTGCAACCAATGGTCTGTACAATACCTGCGGTCTATTTTAGAAGATGATCATTCCGGTGTAGACAAGCCTGCGGCGATTGTGCTGGAAACAATACAAGCCGAAGGAGGCATCAATGTCGCTACGATCGAATGGCTTCAAGAACTGCGTGCCATCTGCGATGAACATGATATTTTGATGATCTGTGATGACATCCAAGTTGGTGTTTGCAGAACCGGAAACTTTTTCTCCTTTGAACGTGCAGGAATCCTACCTGATTTTGTGGTTCTATCAAAATCTTTGAGTGGATTTGGTTTGCCAATGTCGGTATTGTTGATCCGTCCTGAATTGGATATTTTCCGTCCTGCAGAGCACAATGGTACCTTCCGTGGCAATCAGCTTGCTTTTGTTGGTGCGGCGGCAGGATTGCGCTACTATCAAGAACACAACCTACCGCAAATGGTTGTAACCAAAGAGGCTGTCATCAAAGAATTTTTAGAAAACGAAATTCTGCCACTCGATAGCCGCTTGACCGCACGAGGGCTTGGTATGATCTGGGGTATTGACTTTTCTGGTGTTGATAGCAGTCTATCTCAAATTGCTATGCGCCATTGTGTGGCAAATGGATTGATCATTGAACGCGCCGGACGTGGCGATTGTGTCTTGAAGATCCTGCCACCGCTCACCATTCCAACCGAGCAGTTGCTAGAAGGCTTACAGCTGATTAAACAAGCCGTCATCGTCGCTTTGGCGGAGGCAAATTAGTATGAGTCAAGCGTGTATCCCGACGAATACCGGTATGGAAGTGGACGGCCTGTCCACCCTATCATTGCGTTTGCAGACCCTTTGCCTTTATCGTGAATTGTTGTCCGATCCGACTTTTTGTCACTTTGCTACTTGTTGTCAGGTAGCACAGCAGCACCGTTCTTTTGACGAGGTAGCCTCACAGTACAGCACCTTTTGTCAGGCACTGTATCAAAGTGAGTACCGTGGCAATCTGACAGCACTGCTGTGGGATCAAGTCTCTACCGCTGATCATGTTTTTGCGACAGAGGCTTCGAAAGGCAACCTTACTACCCTGCCGATTGCATTGATCGATACTGTAAAACAGGATCTTTTAACTATTGCGGCGCTTGCTACCTTGACAAGCGATCAATTCAAAGCGCTCCTACAACTACAGTACCCAGAGCATACCGCATTCATTGGCATGTTGCCGTCTTTTGTGACAGATCAAACGATACTGCCGATTCCGCTCACGGTAGAAGCGGTCAGTACTTTTTATCGCACGCATGGAGTCGGACTCTTTTCCAAATACCGTGCCTTTTACTTTACCGAAGATCAAACAGTACAGCCGATTGCCAATCCACGTACGGTACATCTCGATAGCATTAAACTGTATGCTTTACAGAAAAAACGTGTGGTGGACAATACCAAGAGTTTTCTCAAAGGAAAGCCTGCCAACAACGTGTTGCTATACGGCGACCGTGGTACCGGCAAGTCCACCTTGGTACATGCCATGCTCTCCACTTTTGCAGATCAAGGACTGCGGATGATTCAGATCACCAAAGAGGATATTTTACATCTGCATATATTGGTGGATCAACTGCGTGACCTGTCTATCCCCATTATTTTATTCATTGATGATCTGACATTTCTGGACACTGATCCGACTTTCAACACTCTAAAAGCGGTCCTAGAAGGGTCGCTACAGCCACTGCCAGCGCATGTGCGTATCTATGCGACAACCAACCGCCGTCACCTCATCAAAGAAACCTTTTCAGCACGTGAAGGAAACGAGTTGCATGCCAGTGATACCCGTGATGAAAGTGCCTCCCTTGCCGACCGTTTCGGGCTGACGCTGACCTTTATGAAACCGACTCCACCGGAGTTTTTACAAATGGTCGAAGCCATTGTCGCCGATCGTGGCTTAGTTGTTGAGAGTGCATTGCTACAGCGTGCTGCCAAAGCCTTTGCTGTACGTAAGGCAAGTTATTCAGGCAGAGTTGCCACCCAGTTTGTCGATGAAGTGGAAGCAAAACTTAGCTTAGATCTCCCTATTATTTAACCTTTGAAAGAATGTGAAACTATCATGCAGTTACTATCTGCTTGCCCGATTGAAACGACGCTCAGTTTAATTGGAAACAAATGGAAAGTTTTGATTTTAAGAGACCTCATGGATGGTACCAAGCGGTTCGGACAAATCAAGCAATCTATTGGTGCTGTTTCCCAAAAAGTGCTGACGGCACAACTGCGTGACATGGAAGCCAACGGTCTCATCCAACGCACTGTCTATGCCGAAGTCCCACCCCGTGTGGAATATACATTAACCGAAACGGGGCAAAGCTTGCAACCCGTGCTGGATTCCATGGCAGAGTGGGGTCTTGGCTATCAAAAAAACAACGCTACAACAGAAGACGTACTATCCTAAAACACCTTTTGTACCCATTGACACGACAAAGACACCTTGCCGCATCTGCAAGGTGTCTTTGTCAAAAGATAGAAAGAATGGAAGGGTAAGCAATTTTTGGCTTCCGCATTTTTTCAACGAGAATGGGAGATCATCTATTGAAAAAAACCCTATTTTGTGGTTAAATAAAGGTGATACTTGAAACATCTGCCGCCTTTCATTGCTACAACCACAGTATAGCATATTAGAATGGCAAAGTTTGTCGAAACACGACAGTGCCAAAGGAGAACGACAATGATTTTATTGCAAAATGCGCACATTAAAACAATGACACGATTGGAAGACGGTTCCTTTTTAGAATTTCATCCTGGTTTTATGCAAATTGATGACGGAAAAATTGTGGCAATGGGCGCTATGTCCGATTGTCCAAATATCCTACCCACCCATGACTTGCAGGGTGCTATTATCCTGCCCGGCTTTGTCGACGCACATACCCACCTCGGTATGTGGGAGAATGGACTCGGGTTTGAGGGGGATGACGGCAATGAAGAAACCGATCCCATCACTCCTCAAATGTCTGCGATGGACGGTATCAACCCACTGGACTTCTGCTTTGAAGAAGCACGTCTTTCAGGTGTTACCACCGTGCTAACAGGCCCCGGTAGCACCAATCCCATTGCGGGTCGTTGGGTGGCGATGAAGACTGTTGGTTGTCATGTTGATGAAATGGCGATCCACCCTGCCATTGGCATGAAGTTTGCGTTGGGGGAAAACCCCAAAACGACCTATCACGGTAAAGGTGAAACCCCTGTGACACGGATGGCAATCGCTTCGCTCATACGCGAGGAACTGCAAAAAGCAAAGCAATATCATAAGGACAAAAAGCGTGCCAAAAAACAGGAAAATGTTGATCCACCTGATTTTGATGCCAAATGCGAAGCATTACGCCCCCTCTTTCAAGGCAAGATGAAGGCATTTTTCCACGCACACCGTGCCGACGATATTTTCACCGCTCTGCGCCTTTCAGAAGAATTCTCATTGGATCTTGTCTTGGTACACGGGACGGAATCCCACCGTATCAT